>JAJXWP010000001.1 GCA_021781575.1 Pseudomonadota bacterium | reverse complement strand
AAATCGCATCATGCGAAGCCCCTGTAGCACTTCTGGCCGTCTCATCACCGCCCCCTTGGTTGGAGCGATTCTGAAACCGGTCAGATCACTTGCTACAAAGACCGGACATATCACTAGCTAGCGACATCGCACTGATGCGGGTCTTGCCTCGACGGCCGTCTGCCGCTATGCTCCGCTCCATCATGTTGAACCTGCACCCACGCGCCACTCGATTTTGGTACCGCTGGTATTCACCGGCGGCGTAGGGTTTCTGCAGGATCACAGCAACACCGGAGCCGCCCCTACCGAGGCGGCTTTCGCGTATTTTGCGCTGGATTTCAATAAAGGCCGCAAGTTTCCACCGGAGCGGCTCCTTGAGTTCAAGGAGACCAGGCTCATGTTCGATTTCGATGTGGTAACCGGCCCGTCCAGCTTCCAACCCGCGCCGAAGCCCGCCTCCCAACCGCCGGACGGCCGCGCCGCGTCCGCCACGGCGGACACGGCTTCCGAAGCACCACCGGCCAGCACCGAGGGCGTTGTTCTTGCGTCAAACCTCAATGGCGGAAATGACGCATCCCGGTGAACACCATGGCCAGGCCCTTGTCATCGGCGGCGGCGATCACCTCGGCGTCACGTACCGAGCCGCCCGGCTGGATCACCGCCGTAGCACCGGCTTCGGCGGCGGCGAGCAGGCCGTCGGCAAAGGGAAAGAAGGCGTCCGAAGCAACCACCGAGCCGATGGTGCCGGGTTCCTTGAGCCCAGCTGCCTCGGCCGCTTCCCGCGATTTCCAGGCGGCGATGCGCGACGAATCGACGCGGCTCATCTGGCCGGCGCCGATGCCGACGACGGCACCCTGCTTGGCGTAGACGATGGCATTGGACTTCACATGCTTGCAGACGCGGAAAGCGAACAGCAGATCGGCCAATTCCTGTTCGCTGGGCGCGCGCTTCGTCACCACCTTGAGATCGCCCGCCTCGACGCGGCCGAAATCGCGGCTCTGCAACAGATAGCCGCCGGCGATGGTGCGTAGGGTCATCGACAGTTGGGCCGGATCGGGCAGGCCGTCGGTAACCAGCAAACGCAAGTTCTTTTTCGTTGCGAAAACCGAACGGGCGGCTTCGTCGGCGGCCGGGGCGATCACCACCTCGGTGAACAGTTTGGCGATTTCTTCCGCCGTCGGGCCGTCGAGCGGGCGATTCAATGCGACAATGCCACCGAAGGCGCTGACCGGGTCGCAGGCCAGGGCCTTGCCGTAGGCGTCTTTCATATCCTTGCCGATGGCCACGCCGCAGGGATTGGCGTGTTTGATGATGGCCACCGCCGGCCGGTCGAACTCGGCCACCAGTTCATAGGCGGCATCGGTATCGTTGATATTGTTGAAGGACAATTCCTTGCCCTGCAACTGCCGGGCGGTGGCAACGCCGGGCCGCGGCTTGCCCGAGGTGTAAAGCGCTGCCTGCTGGTGGGGATTTTCACCGTAGCGCAGCATCTGCTTCAATTCGGCGCCGACGGCGATGCGCCGTGGAAAGGCTTCGCCCAACTGGCCGGCGAACCAGCCGGAAATTGCCGCGTCGTAGGCGCCGGTGCGGGCGAAGGCGATGGCCGCCAGGCGGCGCCGCAAGGCCTTGGTGGTGGCCCCGTCATTGGCGTTCATCTCTTCCATCACCGCCGGGTAGTCCTGGGGATCGACGACGACCACCACATGGTCGTGGTTCTTCGCCGCGCTGCGCACCATCGACGGGCCGCCGATGTCGATGTTCTCGATGCATTCTTCGAAAGCGGCGCCTTTGGCCACCGTGTTTTCGAACGGATAGAGATTGACCACCACCAGGTCGATGGGAGCGATGTCGTGGTCGCGCAGCGCCTGTTCATGTGCCGCATTGCCGCGGATGGCCAGGATGCCGCCATGTACCTTGGGATGCAGTGTCTTCACCCGGCCGTCCAGCATCTCGGGGAAGCCCGTGTGGTCCGATACCTCCTTGACCGGAAGTCCGGCGTCACGCAGCGCCTTGGCCGATCCGCCGGTAGACAGCAGTTCAACCCCGCGGCCAGCCAGGAAGGTGGCAAGATCGACCAGTCCGGTCTTGTCGGAAACGGAGATGAGCGCGCGGCGGATGACGGGTTCGACCATGGTTGCAACCCCCGGAAATAAGCGGTGATGGAGAATTTGGCGGCTCTATAGCACGATCCGCGACCGACGGGCAGTGGCTTCCTTCAGGTTTTTTCCACCCCTCGCCGGGCGGCGCTGGGGTACCACCGATCATGCCGGTGGGGCGGCGACCGGCAGCCGCACCGTGAAGGTGGAACCTTTGTCGGGGCCGCTCTCAACCTCGATGGTTCCGTGGTTGGCTTGCACGATGCTGTAGGAAATGGCCAGACCCAGTCCGGTTCCCGATCCGACCGGCTTTGTCGTGAAGAACGGCTCGAAGATGCGGTCCAGGATCTCAGGGGCGACGCCGCTGCCCGTATCGCTGACAGAGATGCAGAATATTCCATCCTCTTTGCCGGTCCGGATGGAAATCGTTCCGTCGCCTTCAATGGCGTCGATGGCGTTGGAAACCAGGTTCATGACCACCTGATTGACGATCGACGGCGCACAATACAGAGTGCCGTCGGCGCCGTATTTTTTGTCGATAGAAATTCTTCCTTTGAACTTGTGTTCAAGGAGCATCAGGACCGAATCGATTCCTTCGTTAATGTTCACCTCGGCCCAGTCACCCTCATCGAGGCGCGAAAACGTGCGCAGATTGGCGACGATATCCCTGATTCGGTCCAGCCCGGTCTGCATCGAGGCGATCCGGACTTGCGCCTTTTCAATCTTACCGCGCGGCAGCTCATCGACAGCGCCACCGGCCATCTCGGCCAGCAATCTCTGCACGCTGTCCTGGTTGATCATCGTGAAATAGAGGGGATTGTTTATTTCATGGGCAATGCCGGCCACCAATTCGCCAAGCGAAGCCATCTTCGCTGATTGGACCAGTTGCACCTGGGCCCGCTGCAGCTCCTCATTGATCGCCCGCAGGCGCGAGTTCGTTTCACGATAGCCGCGCAACATCATCTCGAATGCCGACAGGCTTTCTCCAAAAAACTGAGCGGCGCGATCGAGGCGGCCCGAATCATCCGCCGGCATATCCTTCCTGGCCGCCCGACCGAGAGCTTTGTGATGGATCATCACCATGTCGAGCACACCAAGGCCGGCGGCGATGGCGCTGCGGCCCAGTTCGTGCGCTTCCTCGAGCATCGTCTCGTCCGGATGCTCGAGATGGGCAGCCAGCAGCGTGGCATAGCGCTCCGACAGTCGACGGGCGATATCGTTCACGGTGCTGCCCCTCGATAGCACAGTGCCAGGGCCAGCGCATCGTCGGTGGCCCTGCCGAAGCGGACCAGCGTATCGTCCGCCAACTGCTGGGGGGACAGGTGGAGCGGCGGGTCTTCGAGGAAGGCGCTGGCGATGCCGTCGGTGGCGAAGATGACGGTGTCGCCCGGAACGATGGGAAGGACGGCGACGTGCAGCGCCGAAATGCGATAGCCGACGACTCCAGGCCGCGGCAGCAATGCTTGCCGTTCCGCACGGATGCCGCCCGGCGTGGTGCGGAACAGCGCCCCTTCCACATTGCCCACCCCGAGCCAGGCCATCCGCCCCTCGTCGCTCCTGAGGGCGGCCACACTCATCACCGCCCCTCGGGTCCCCTTCAGGGCATCGTGGCAACGGCGCAGGATATCGTCGACCGGCTCGCCGGCATGTTGCGCGGCAACCTCGGTCGCCCGGTGGGCGGCGACGAAGGCCTCGGGTCCGTGGCCCAGGCCATCCACCACAACCACCAGGACTCCCTGTGGAAACGGTTCCACCAGGTATTGATCGCCGGAATGGGCGGCTCCGGCAAAAGCCCGTTCGCTGACTCCCCAGTCGATAATCATCGGACCCATTTGCGCATAGCAACCGTGGTGCCGGCACCCACGGTGGAATTGATCTCGAACTCGTCCATCATGCGGCGCGCGCCCGGCAGCCCCAGGCCGAGGCTCTTGCCGGTCGAGAAGCCATCCAGCATGGCCTTGCCGATATCGGGGATGCCCGGGCCCTGATCGCGGGCAAGGATCGCGATGCCGCACCGTTCTCCCTGCTGCGCCGGGCTGATGACCAGCTCGCCGTGTCCCGCATAGACGACGATGTTACGCGCCACCTCGGAAATGGCCGTGGCGATCAACGTCAGATCGGTACGTGAAAACCCCAGACGGGAAGCCAATTCGCGCCCCTTTTCGCGGGCGGTGACCACGTCCACGTCGCGGTCGATGGGGACGTGGATGTCTTCCTCAGCCACGGCCATGTCTCTTCGCCCGCCCGGCCGCGAGCGTGGCAATCGCCTCCTCCAGGTCCAACGCCGTCGACACATCGTCCATGGTGAGGCCCAACTGGATCATCGCAAAGGCGACGTCGGGCTGAATGCCGACGACCACGGTCCGGGCGCCACGCAGTCGCGTGGTCTGGCTGATGGAGCGGAGCGTACGGGTAGCGAAGGAATCCATGACGTCGAGGGCGGAGACGTCGATGATCACGCCTTCGGCACGAGACCGTTCGACTTCGCCCGACAGATGGTCCTCCAACATCAACAGCTGGTGGTCGCTCAATCCCGGCTGGATGCAGGCGATCAGAAAAGCGCCTTGTTTGAGGATCGGTACCGGCATGACGAGCCCCTATTTCCCGTCGTCGCCGCGCAGGACCCGATAGCCAAGCATCTGCTCGGCCTCTTCGAGCCCGCCTTGAAGATCGCCGACCGTGTCGAGCGCGCCGAGATCGACGCCGAGGGCAACCAGGGCTTGCGCCACGTCCGCCGACAGGCCGGTGACGATGATATGCGCGCCCATCAGCCGCGCTGCCGCCACCGTCTGAATCAGATGATTGGCCACTTTCGAGTCGACCGCGGCAACGCCGGTGATGTCCATCACCGCCACCTTGGCGCGATTGGCCCGGATCGCCAGCAGCAGGCTCTCGGTCAGCTGCTTGGCGCGCTGCGTGTCGATGATGCCGATGATGGGCAGAACCAGCATCCGGTCGCGCACCTGCAGGACCGGAGTGGACAGGGCCCGGATGGCATCCTGTTGCGCGCTGATGAGGCGCTCGCGTTCAGCGATCAGGACATCGATGATCAGACCCAGATCGAAGAATGCCAGTTTCTTCAACGATGTGAAGTTCTGAAACGCATCATCCGGGGCGCCCCCGCCCTGATGCATGATCAGGTTGCCGATAAGGCGCATCAGTTCATTGTAGGCACCGAGAAACAATCGTACGTCAAGGCCACCCCGGCTGTAGAGGAGGCCGAGTTCGAGCCGTTCCTGGGCATAGGACAGCCCATATTGCCCTTGCACCATCGAGACGATGTGAGCCTGTTTGAGGCGCTTGCCTTCGGCCAGCAGGTTGGGCTTGCGGAATAATGGCGCGCTGTCGTCCACCGAACGCAGGAATTCGAAGAAGGCGGTCGCCAATTCTCCCGCCTCCGGTTCAATCACCGGCCGCACCCTGGCGATGCGCCGCAGGTCGTCGGGCATGAAACCGACGAATGCCTTGCGACGATCGATATCCTGTTCGTCAAGCTGATGGAGCAATCCTGGCCTATCGATTGCCGGGGCCATTCTGCCTCTCTCCTTCGCGATTGATCATCTCCGGAGCCGCCCACGATGTCAGGCGAACGTCCGCCGCGCCCCGCCGGTCCCGTAGCCCGGCCAATCAGCCAAGACTTGGGTAATGCAATCCCAAATGACCATCTTGCAGAAGTGTAAGGGCTGCCCATTTTGAACCCGGTGAAAGGATGCTTTTGCCCGCGGGGCCGCCAATTTCGGGCAAGCTTCGCCTCTGGAGAGAGGAATGGCGCAGCCGTCAAAACCCACGATGCTCGTTGTTGACGACGAGCCGCTTATTTTGAGAGGCCTGTCGGACGTACTGGAAGACGAATATTCCGTGGTGACAGCGCAATCGGGGAGGGAAGCGCTCACTCTCCTGGTCGAAAATCCCCGCGTCGCGGTGATCCTGAGCGACCAGCGCATGCCGCAGATGGAAGGAAGCGAATTCCTGCGGCAGGCGAAACAGCTGTCCGGAGCGCTACGTCTCCTGATGACCGGTTATACGCGCGGCCAGGTCCTCGACCAGGCGGTCAAGGACGGGACGGTGCAGGCCTGCTTGTCGAAGCCCTTTGGGCTGGACAGCCTGCGCAAGGCCATTGCCCAGGCGGCGGCCAGCACCGACCGTTAGCTTCGCATAGAGCCGCTGGCGTTCATACGCGATCGCCTATCGATTCGATCAGGCTTCCGCCGGAATGCCGGCGGCGCCGCTGTATTCCGGCACCAGACGGCGGATGATCGCCATTGCCCCGTCCAGATCGAGGCGCCGGCAGGACGCCTCCAGCTCGTCGAAGGCGGCGGCCACGGCGGCGGCATCACCGGCCCGCACCAGGGCCAGCAGAACGCCGTCCATCTCGGTCGGCACCGGCGCCTCCGCGCCGTGGAAAATCTCTTCGAACAGTTTTTCGCCGGGCCGCAACCCGGTGATCTCGATCTTGACGTCGCGGTCGGGCTGCAGGCCGGCCAGACGAATCATCTGGCGGGCCAGATGCAGGATCTTCACCGGTTCGCCCATGTCGAGGACGAAGATCCGGCCCTGATACCGGGTCGGATTGGAGAACCCGAAGGCCGAGGCCTGCAGCACCAGTTCGACCGCCTCGCGGATGGTCATGAAGTAGCGCGTCATCTCGGCGTCGGTGACGGTGATCGGCCCGCCCGCCGCCAATTGGCGCTGGAACAGCGGCACCACCGAGCCGGTGGAGCCGAGGACATTGCCGAAGCGCACGGTGACGAATCGCGTGCCATGGCATCCGTCCGCCAAATCGACGGCTTGGCAATAGGCTTCGGCCAGCCGCTTGGTCGCGCCCATCACATTGGTCGGGTTGACCGCCTTGTCGGTGGAAATCAGCACCATCAGCCGCACGCCGTGGGCCCGGCAGGTGTCGGCAAGGATGCGCGTGCCGACGGCATTGGTCAGCGCCCCTTCCAGCGGATTGGCCTCGACCATCGGCACATGCTTCAGCGCCGCCGCATGAAACACCAGCTCGGGCTTCCGCTCGGCCATCACCTGGGCGATGCGCGGACGGTCGCGCACATCGGCGACGATGGCGGCGCGCGGCAGGCCGGGATGCCGCTCGGCCATTTCCAGGTCGATGGTGTAGAGGGCAAACTCGCAATTCTCCACCAGCGTCAGGGCGGCCGGGCCGGCATCGGCGATCTGCCGCACCAGTTCGCCGCCGATGCTGCCTCCGGCACCGGTCACCAGCACCCGGCGGCCCTCGATCAGCGAGCGCATGGCCGAACGGTCGAGCACCGCCTGCGGTCGGCCCAAAAGGTCCTCGACGGCGATCGGCTTGACCTCCACCCGGTCGGCAATGCCGTTCTTCAGGTCTGTCAGCTTGGGCAGGCGGGCCAGGCTCATGCCCAGGCCGTCGGCCTTGTCGAGCAGGTTCCGCACCACCGCGCCGGACAGGGATTCGTCGGTCAGGATCAGCCGCTCGGGAGCTTGGCCACGCGCTTTCAGGCCGGCCACGACCGATTCCAGCTGGTCCACCGTGCCCAGCACGCCGACGCCATGGATGCCACGGCCGACCCGGCCGGCAACGGTGCTCAGCATGCCGACCGCCTGATACTGCGCATCACCACGCAAGGTGGCCCGCAGGAACAAGTCGGCGGCGTCGCCGACGCCGACCAGCAGAACCGGGATGCGCCGTGCCCCCTCGCCTTCCGGCGACAGCCCGAGCCGGCGATCCTTGACCATGCGGTAGACGAATCGCGGGCCGCCCAACAGCGCCAGGAGGGCGAACCAGTTGATCACCAGGGCCGAACGCGGCAGATCGGCGAGACGGGTAAAAAAGAACTGCAGCGCCAGGAAGACCAGGATGGTGGCGGTGACCGCCCGGACGATGGTCATCAGATCGCGGGTCGAGGCGTAGCGCCAGATGCCGCGATACATGCGCTGCGACAGGAAAACGGCGGCGGCAACCAGAGTGAACAGGCCGGTCGCCAAGGCCAGCCGCTCGCCGTCCCACATGCTCGGCAGATTGTCGCCAAGGCGCAGCCACAGCGACAGCAGGAACGACAGGGCGGCCATCACCACATCGTGCAGGAAGGCGAAATGGCCGCGATTGAGGCGGGGCGGATCGATCATCGGCCGGAACGTTAGCCCAGGCCCGGGCGGAAGTCCAATCCGCCAGAGGGACTGTCGGGCCCTGTCGCGAAAAGGCGCGGTTATTTCCCAGTCGCGCCTGCGGCCGGCGAAGACCTTGACGCCAGAATCGGGAAATTTCTATACACTGCGTGACATGATGCCGTTCCTTCTCTCCACCTTCAGCCGAAGGTTGCGCGACCCCGTTCTTCGCCGCTGGCGGATGGACCGCGTGTTCGGCCGCTGGACCGCCGCCGACGGAGCGCCGGCCCCAGACAGCTCCACGCTCCTGCAAGTCCGCACCGATTATTGCCAGGCGCTCGACCACGGAGATGAGCCGGCCGCCGCCACCGCCCTGGCCGTTCTCCTGGCGGATTGCGACCGCCTGCTCGGCCCCTCCGGCGTCCTGCGCGAGGATTCCACCGCCTGTCACCTCCGGCTGACCCACGGCTTTGCCGAGGCCTGGCTCGCAGCCCGACGGCGGCACCGGCCCGAGGCGCCGCGGCTGGAGGCCATCCTACGCCGCCTGCTGGCCGCCCTGGCCGCCTTGACCCTGCCTGGCGGCCTGCCCGAGATCGGCAATGTGCCGGCGGACACGCCTCCGGCCTTCCTCGCCGGGCTGCTTCCCGGAGGCCCGGTGGATAACGGTTGGCTGGCGACGCTGTCAGCCGGGGATCGCCGCATCCTCCTGTCCCTGCGCGATGGCGAGCGGCTGCATGATTTGGAACTGCTGCGGGCGGACGGCTGGCTGCGCAGCGACATGGGGCCGTGGAGCGGCCTATGGCACGCCCCGCCCGAGGGCTGGCCGTCGGTCACCGGCCACGGTCACCACGATGTCGGCAGCTTCGCGCTTCATTACGACGGCGCACCATTGTTCATCGATCCCGGCTCGCCGCCGTCGCCCAACCTGGCCGCGGCCTACCGTTCGGCGTCGGCGCATAACGGCCTGACGGTGGATGGCCACGACCCTTATCCCGAGAACCGCCCCACCTACTCGGATGCCTTCCGCCAAGCCGTTGGCGGCCCGCCCCCCGAGTTGCGCAGCGCCTTTGATGGCGTGTCACTGGCGTTCGACGGCTTCGACCGCCTGGGCGGCCCGCGCGGCGCCTCCCGCCGCTGGCGGTTCGCCGAGAGCAACCTGACGATCGAGGACATCATCCTGGGGACTGGCCGGAAACGGATCGAACGGCGGCTGGTTACGCCCTGGCCGACGGTGCTCGACGAGGGCGGGGTGGCGGTGATCCGCGCCGGGCGGGATTTCCGGGTGAGCGGCGAAATACCGGCTGTACTGCGGCCGTTTCGCCGGTGGACGGCCAGCGGCGACGAGCAACCTCTGACGGTAATCCTGTTCAGCTGCCGCGCCAATCTGCCCTGGCATGGCCAGCTGCAGATCAAACCGCTTTCGCAATGACCATCGGTCTGGCCTTTCTTCTCGCCTTCATTGCCTCGGTATCGGCCACCCGGCTGGTTCTCGCCTGGCTGCGCCGCCGTCAGATCCTCGACCATCCCAACGAGCGATCCAGCCACAGCCTGCCGACACCGCGCGGCGGCGGTCTGGCGGTCACCCCCGTCGTGCTGCTGGGCTGGGCCGGCCTGGCTCTGGCCGGCCGAAGCCAAGCCGGTGTTTGGCCGGCATTGGCCGGCGCCGCCGCCCTCCTCATCCTGTCCTGGCGCGACGACCGCCACTCGCTGCCGGCCCATCTGCGCCTGGCGGTGCACATGGCGGCGGCCGTCCTCGGCATTGCCGGGCTGCCGGCGGATCAGTCGGTGTTCCAAGGCCTGCTTCCGTTCTGGCTGGACCGTGCCGCCGCCGTGCTGGGCTGGGTCTGGTTCGTCAACCTGTACAATTTCATGGACGGCATCGATGGCATCACCGGCGTCGAGACCGCCGCTGTCGGCCTTGGGCTGACGCTGGTCGATCTCTCCACCGGGCAGGCGGCGGGCGCGCCGGCGGCGGCAGTCGCCGCGGCCGCCGGATTGGGCTTCCTGGTATGGAACTGGCACCCGGCGAAGCTGTTCCTGGGCGACTCCGGTAGTGTTCCGCTCGGCTACCTGCTCGGCTGGCTGCTGCTGTCAGCGGCCGCCGAGGGCCGTTGGGCGGCGGCCCTGATCCTGCCCGCCTATTACCTGGCCGACGCCACGGTGACCCTGCTCCGGCGGGCGCGGCGCGGAGAAAAGCTGTGGCAGGCCCACCGCCAGCACTTCTATCAGCTGGCATTGAGTGGCGGAGCCAGTCATGCCCAGGTGGTGCGCCTGATCCTGGCCACCGACGTCCTGCTGGTGCTGCTGGCCCTGTGGGCCAACATCCACCCCTGGCTGGCGACCATCCTGGCCGCTATCGTCGTCGCCGACCTGCTGGCCCGCCTCGGCCGCATGGGACGACGGCCGGCGTAAACGATCGGCACCGGATTCAGCGGGCCGCCCTCCTTGCCCTTTGAAATACATGTGCAACATCCTAAGTATTAAGGATCGATCCGGATCGTCGCGCCGCGCCCATGGCGCGTCGAAGCCGCTCGCAACCGCCGGCGCGGGAGGATGATCATGTCCCGACGAATCGTTGCCATGCTGTTGCTCGTTCTTCTTGGGGCATGCGCGGACTACGGACGAAGCCCCGTTGACTACGCCTCCACCGCCGCGGCCGGCATGCCGGGCGATACCTCTCCGGCCGGTCCGCGGGCGACGTTCTGGCGCTCGTCGACCGGAGTCTACCCGCTATCCTCGCCGTTCGGCGACTGACGTTTGAGCACCCGGCTCGGCCGGCCGGCGGACCAGACGGGCCGGCGGGGGAACCCTGTTCTTCGCCGATAGACCCAGGCACAATGGTCGCTTCTCCAGCCGGAACGGATGGCGCCAGCGATGTCGATGCCGGCAGACGATCACGCCCATAAAGTCTCGTCCGCCGGCCGGCGGTGGCCGTTGCTTGCCTCCCTGTCGGGGTACCGGGCGGGTGACCTGAAGCGGGATTTGGTGGCCGGGCTCACCCTCTTGGCCATCGCCCTGCCCGAGCAGATGGCGACGGCGCGCCTTGGCGGTTTCCCACCGGAACTGGGGTTTTTCGCCTTCGTCGCCGGTTCGGTCGCCTTTGCCGCATTGGGTTCCAACCGCTTTCTGTCGTCCGGCGCCGACTCGACGATTACCCCCATTTTCGCCGGCGCCGCGACAATCGCCGCGGCAGCCGGGACGCCGCAGCATGCGATGCTGGCGGCGGCACTGGCGCTCATCGTCGGCGTCACCCTGATCGCCAGCGGATGGCTTCGCCTGGGTTGGATTGCCGACCTCCTGTCGATTCCGGTCACCACCGGATTTCTTGCCGGGATCGCGGTGCACATCGTCGTGTCCCAGCTTCCCGGCCTGCTTGGGATCCCGGCGCCCAACGGCAATATTGCGCAACGCATGGCCGCCGTGGTCGAGCATTTCGACCAGGCCAATCTCTATACCGCGGCCCTCGGCATGTCCGTCTTCGCATTGGTCGTGGTCTCCGAGCGGATCAGCGCGCGTATTCCCGGCGCTCTGATCGGCCTCGTCGGCGCTACCGCCGCCGTCCTGCTGTTCGGGCTGGAAGAGCGCGGCGTCTCCGTCCTGGGCGACGTTCCGGCCAGATTGCCGCATTTCGTCCTGCCGATCGTGACGTTCGCGCAATGCGTCCGCTTGGTGCCGCTGGCCTTGGTGGTGTCCATCGTCGTCATGCTGCAGACCGCCGCGACGACACGCTCCTTCGTCTCCGATCCTGACCGGCCGCCGGCAGTCGACCGCGATTTCATCGGCGTCGGCGCCGGCAGCATCCTGGCCGGCCTGGTCGGTACCTTCCCGGTCGACGCCAGCCCCCCGCGCACCGCCATCGTCGCCGAAACGGGAGGGCGGTCGCAGATCGCCGGATTGTTGGCGGCGGCCTTCGTCCTGGCCCTGCTCGCTTTCGGGGCGCGCCTGCTGGCCCATGTTCCGCAGGCGGCGCTGGCCGGCGTGCTGATGTTCATCGGCTTGAGGATTTTCCGGCTGGGCCGCATCGTCGAGGTGTACCGCCGCAGCTTCGAAGAATTCGTGCTGATCATCATCACCTTGGCGTCGATCGTCGCCCTGCCGATCGAGACCGGGGTCGGCATCGGCATCATGCTTTCGCTGCTGCACGGCATGTGGACGACGACGCGGGCCGATCCCATCGAATTCGAGAAGGTCCCCGGCACCTCCATCTGGTGGGCTCCCAGTCCGAAATCACGGGGCGAAACGCTGCCGGCGGTCGTCGTGGTGGCATTTCAGGCCCCGCTATCCTTCCTCAACGCCTACATCTTCAAGCGTGGCGTGCTGGAACTGATCGACAATCGGCCGAAACGGCCCGCATTGGTGGTGCTGGAAGCCAGCAGCATCATTGCCATCGACTTCACCGCGGCGCAGGTCCTGGCGGAGGTCATCCGCCACTGCCAATCGTCGGGCGTGATCTTCGCCGTCGCGCGCCTCGAGTCAGTGCGGGCCCAGGGTGCCTTCGCCAGTTTCGGCCTCCTCGACCTGCTGGGAGAGGAACGCTTCTTTCACAGCGTGGATGAGGCGATCCGCGCATTGGCGGCCAAGCCTCCCGGGTGAAGCCGCTCCACCGGCGAAATGCCTAGGCCTTGTTTGTTATCAGGGTTGACTTGATCTGGCGGCAACGGACAATCGGTCCGGTTGGAAGGACTGAAGTCAACCATGTCCGCAGCGATCGAGGTTTCATCGGAGGCCGCCCGGCCGCCCGAGATCGGGCCAGCCGTGCTGTTGGCTTGGCGCAACCTGGCCTATGACCGCTCACGCTTCGTCATCACCATGGTCGGCATCGTCTTCGCCGTGGTGCTGACTGCCGTGCAGATCGGCCTGTTCTTCGGCTTTACCGCCACCACCACCGCCGTCATCCAGCATACCCGGGCCGACCTGTGGGTGGCGGTCCATGGCCTGCGCAACTTCGAGATCGCCATGCCGCAACTGGAACGGCATCGCAACATCGTCATGGAGGCGCCGGGTGTGACCCGCGCCGAAGCGCTTCTGGTGTTCTTCTCGGCTTGGCGCAAGCCGGAAGGCGGTGACGAAAGCGTGCTGGTCGTCGGCTTCGACCCCAACAGCGGCATTGCCGGGCCGTGGAATATCGTGCAGGGCGATCCCGCCGATCTCCGCCAGGCCAATACCGTCATGGTCGACGACATCAACAAAGCCAAGCTGGGCATTTCCAAGATCGGTGACAGGGTGGAAATCAACGGGCATCGCGCCCGCGTCGTAGGGTTCACCCATGGCATCCGTTCCTTCACCACGTCTCCCTATGTGTTCGCCACCTATCGCAACGCCATCGACTATGGCTATCTGCGCGACAACCAGGCCGAATACGTCATCGCCAGGCTGGCCCCGGGAACCGATCCGATGGCGGTCAAGCGGGCGCTGCACCGTCGCCTGCCCAGCGTCGACCTGCTGACCCGCGACGAGTTCGCCGACCTGACCAAGACCTACTGGATGTTCACCACCGGGGCCGGCACGGCAATCCTGGTGGCGGCGGCGCTGGGACTGGTGGTGGGCATGGTGATCGTCGCCCAGGTGCTTTACGCCACCACCGTCGATCATCTGACCGAATTTGGCACGTTGCGCGCCATGGGCGCGCCGCAAGGCTTCATTTTAAGAGTGATTCTCTGGCAGGCGACCATCGCCGCGCTGCTCGGCCATGGCATCGGCATCGTCATCGCCATGGCCATCGCCCGCGGCAGCCAGTACAGCACGGCGCTCATCATCATTCCTCCGGGCTTGGCCGTCGGGCTGTTCGCCGTCACCTTCCTGATGTGCGCCGGCGCCTCGCTGGTGTCGATCCGCAAGGCGATGACCATCGATCCCGCCATGGTGTTCCAGAGGTAGCAGGATGGACGACCGACGGCCGGCGCTGGTGGTGGAGGGTGTCTCCCTGGTGTACGGGAGCGGGGCGGTGGCCGTCCAGGCATTGGAGCGGGTCGACCTTGCCGTCCGCCGCGGCGAGATGCTGGCGCTGATGGGCCCGTCGGGCAGCGGCAAGACCACCCTGCTGATGATCATGGGTTGCCTGCTGCGGCCGACCGCGGGCTCCGTCCGCCTGCTCGGCCGCGAGACCAGCCCTCTCGACCAGGCCGGCATGGCCCGGCTGCGGCTGGCCCATGTCGGCTTCATCTTCCAGTCCTACAACCTGTTCCCCGCCCTTTCGGCGGTCGAGACGCTGCGCATGACACTCCGGCTGAAAGGCTGGCCGGCCGACCGGGCGCGCGAGGAGGCGCCCCGCCTGCTGGCCCAGGTCGACCTGGCCGACAAGCTGCACAGCATGCCGGCCCAGCTGTCCGGCGGCCAGAAGCAGCGGGTAGCCATCGCCCGCGCGCTGGCCGGTGATCCGGAAATCATTCTCGGCGATGAGCCCACCGCTGCGCTGGACTGGCGTACCGGGCGCGGCATCATGGAACTGTTGCGCCGCCTGGCGCACAGCCACGCCCGCTCGGTGGTGGTGGTGACCCACGATCCGCGCGTCGCCGAATTGGCCGATCGCATCGTCACCATCGCCGACGGGCGGATCGCGCCAAGGGAAGGGGGAGCGTCATGAGGAGGGGAAAAGTCCTGGCCGGCGCAGCGGCGGCGGCCCTGGCCGTCGCCGCCGTGCTGGCGTTGGGGCCGAAAGGCGGCGGCCAGACACCGGCGCCGCTGCCCAGCCCGCTGCCCAATCAACTGATCGCCGCCGCCGGCAAGGTCGAACCCCTGTCTGAGGAAATCCGCCTGGGCGCTTCGATCACCGGCAAGCTCGATGAAGTACTGGTGGACGAGGGCGATCGGGTCGCCCCCGGCCAGTTGGTGGCGCGTCTGGAAAATGCCGATTGGCGGGCCCGCCTGGCCGAAGCCGAGGCGACGATCAGGATCCGCCAAGCGGAATTGTTGCGCCTGCTGAACGGCGCCCGCCCCGAGGAGCGGCGCGAAGCCGAAGCGGCGGTCGGGGCGCAGGAGGCGGCCCTGCTGCAGACCAAGCGCGAGTTGGACCGTGCCCGGCTCGGTCGTGACCGCTGGATGTCGCCGCAGGATCTGGAACGGGCGCGGCGCGACTACGACGTGGCCGCCGCCCGCCTGGCCGAAGCCCGTCAGCACCTGGCGGTGGTGGCGGCCAAGGCCCGCGACGACGAACGGGCCAGGGCCGAGGCCGAGCTGGACTTGGCCCGCGCCCAGCGCGACGAGGCGGCGGCCATGCTGGCCAAGACCGAAATCCGCAGCCCCATCGCCGGCGTGGTGCTGCGCAAGCACCGGCGGATCGGCGAAATGATCTCGGAGGCGCAGGACATGCCAATACTGTCCATCGGCGACACCGCGGTATTGCGGGTGCGGGCCGAAGTGGACGAGGCCGACATCGCCCGCCTGGCGGTGGGCGAGAGCGCCTGGGTGCATGCCGACGCCTTTGGCGAGACCCGCTTTCCCGGCCGCGTCGTCCGCATCGGAACGATGATGGGGCGCAAGCGGATACACACCGACCAGCCGGACGAAAAATTGGACGACAAGGTATTGGAAGCGCTGATCCAACTGGAGGGTCATCCGCCTTTGCCGGTCGGGCTGAGAGTAGATGTGTTCATCACTCCGGAAAGCGCCAAGACTGAGTAATGTTATTAATAGTTGAACAAGGTATCGCGCCACATCATCGCTTGACAACAGTCAAGGCCAGACACCTGCCACCCTTGTAACACCGGCGCCGACCCCCTGAACCCACGGGGAGGATAAGCGCGTGGTCTTTCGTGATCGTCATGCGATCGCCGGTTTTCTGGCAATCGTCCTTTGTCTTCTCTTCGGAGCGATGGGAGGGCCGGCGCAAGCCGCCGGTTACGGCGCCTATCGAGCCGATGTCTCACCCGCCCAGGTATTTCCCGGAGCCGACCGGTTCGGGCCGCTGGAAGGCAATCCGCCGGCCATGGCCGCCTACAAGGATGACAAGCTGGTCGGCTATGTCTTCCCGACCAGCGACATCGGCTACTCGGGCAAGCCGATCAAGTTGCTGGTCGGCCTGAGCACCGATGGCGTCATCGTCGGCGCCAAGGTTACCGAGCACCACGAACCGATCCTGCTGCTCGGGATACCGGGGATGAAGCTGTTCGGCTTCGTCGACGGCTATGTCGGCAAGCGCATCCTCGAAGTGACCGCGCCGGGGGCGAAACGTCCGGTCTCCGACATCATCGCCGGCGCCACGGTGACGTCCATGGTGGTCGATGACGGCCTGCTGCGCACGGCCCTCAGAGTCGCCCGCTCGCGCGGCTTGGCCGGCTTCCCTCCGGAAAGTGCGGTGGAGAGCGCCAAGGCCACCCTCCGCCAGCTGCCCTTCGCTCACCGCGATTGGGCTTCCCTGCTGGGCGATGGATCGATCCGCCGCCTGTCGCTGACCAACGGCGATGTGGACGAAGCGTTCAAGAAAATGGGGGTGTCGACAGCGCCGAGTTATGAAGCCCCCACCGACCCCAAGGACAGCTTCATCGACCTCTACGTGGCCCTGGTCTCGCCCGAAATCATCGGCCGCAACCTGCTGGGCGATGTGCGCTTCGACTTTCTGCGCCACGAACTGCAGCCGGGCCAGTCGGCCATCGTCATCGCCGCCAACGGCGCCTATTCCTTCCGCGGCTCGGGCTATGTGCGGGGCGGCATCTTCGATCGTATCCAGCTGATCCAGAACGGCATCACCGTCCGTTTCACCGACAAGGGCTACCGCCGCCTGGGGGACCTCGAGGTGGGGGCGCCCAACTTTGCCGAGATCGGCCTGTTCCTCATTCCGGCGGGGGTGGAATTCGACCCGACCAAGCCATGGCGGCTCGAACTCTTGGCCCAGCGGCCGATCAGCGCCCGCCAAAAGGCCTTCACCAGCTTTGCCGTCGACTATTCCCTGCCGCCCGCATTGATCCAGCCGGCCGCCAAACCGGCCACCCTGGCCACCGCGCAAGACCCGGTGGATCAGGACGATCGGCCGGCGTTGTGGATCGGCATCTGGCAGAAGCGAATCCTCGATATTGCCGTGCTGTCGGCATCGCTTGCCGTGCTGACGCTGATCTTCTTCTTCCAGGACTGGCTGGTGAAGCGGCCGAAGCTGTTCCGCCGCCTGCGCCTTGGCTTCCTGGCCTATACCGCGATATGGATCGGCGGGCATGCCGAAGCCCAGCTGTCGGTGGTCAATGTCCTGACCTTCAGCCACGCGCTGATGACGCAGTTCCGCTGGGACTACTTCCTGGTCGACCCGCTGATCTTCATCCTGTGGTGCGCCACCGCGGTCTCGCTTCTGTTCTGGGGGCGCGGCGCCTATTGCGGCTGGCTGTGCCCCATGGGCGCCCTTCAGGAGATCCTGTCGGCCATCGCCAAGCACCTGGGGATCCGCCAGATCACCCTGAAATTCGCCTGGCACGAGCGGCTTTGGGCGTTCAAATACGTGTTCTTCCTCGGCCTGTTCGCCCTGTCGCTGAAATCGGTGGCAACCGCCGAGCGCTTCGCCGAGATCGAGCCATTCAAGACGGTTTGGCTGCTGCATTTCGCCCGCCATTGGCCCTTTGTTCTCTATGCCGTGGCGGCGCTGGCGGCCGGCCTGTTCATCGAGCGCGCCTATTGCCGCTACATCTGCCCGCTGGGGGCGGCGCTGGCCATCCCGGGCCGCGGGCGCCTGTTCGAGTGGCTGAAGCGCCGGCGCCAGTGCGGCTTCGAATGCTCGAAATGCGCCAGGGAGTGCATGGTCCAGTCGATCCACCCGAACGGCCAGATCAATCCCAACGAATGCCTCTACTGCATGCACTGCCAGGTCGTCTATTCCGACCACGATGCCTGCACCCCGCTGGTGCTGCGGCGGCAGAACAAGGGCAAGAAACCGGCGGTGGCAGCGCCGCCCGGGGACAATACCCGGGCCTCTGCCACTCAATTGGCCGAATGACGGACGGCCACCGGGGGGAACAGCAATCCGTCCGTACTACCAACGACCTCTAGGAGAAACAACGGATGTCTTCGGAGAACGAAAAAAAGGCCATGTCACGCCGCGACCTGTTCGGCACGACGGCGAAACTGGCGACGCTGGCCGGAGCCGCGACGCTGGGTGGAGGAGTAGGCACACTGGTCGGGGCGGGACGCAGCGAGGCGGCGACGCCCTCGCACAAAGCCCCCGAGGTGGCTCCCGGCCAGCTCGACGACTATTACGGTTTCTGGTCGGGGGGCCAGACCGGCGAGCTGCGCATCATCGGCATTCCGTCCATGCGCGAGCTGACCCGCATTCCGGTGTTCAACCGCTGCGGCGCCACCGGCTGGGGCCGCACCAACGAGAGCCTCAAGATCCTTACCGAGGGTCTGCTGCCGGAAAGCAGGGAATATTTGAAGAAGCAGGGGATGCTGACGTTCGACAACGGCGACACGCACCACGCTCGCCCCTCCTATACGAACGGCACCTATGACGGCCGCTATCTGTTCGTCAACGACAAGACCAATGCCCGGGTCGCCCGCGTCCGCCTCGACATCATGCGCGTCGACAAGGTCGTGCAGATTCCGCACGCGCTGGGTGTCCATGGTTTGCGCCTGCAGCGCTATCCGAGAACCGGCTACGTGTTCTGCAACAGCGAGTTCCGCGTGCCGATCCCCAACGACGGCAAGATCCTCGACAATTACCACGACTACCGCTGCGTCTTCACCGCGGTGGACGGCGACACCATGAAGGTGGCCTGGCAGGTCATGGTGGACGGCAACCTGGACAACACCGATTGCGATTATCACGGCAAGTACGCCGCCGCCACCTGCTACAATTCTCCCGAGGGAGTCACCCTCGAGCAGATGACCGACAAGGAACGCGACTGGGCGGTCGTGTTCAACCTCAAGGCCATCGAGGCGGCGGTAAAGGCCGGCAAGGCCACCATGATCGACGGCGTGCCGGTGCTCGACGGCCGCAAGAAGGCCAAGCACAACTACACCCGCTACATCCCGGTGCCGACCAGCCCGCACGGCTGCAACGCCACCCCCGACGGCAAGTATTTCGTCGCCAACGGCAAGCTGTCGCCGACCGTCACCATCGTCGAATGGGCAAAGCTCGATGACCTGTTCGCCGGCAAGATCAAGGAAGACGATTGCATCGTCGGCCAGCTGGAAGTGGGCCTGGGTCCGCTCCACACCACCTTCGACGGCCGCGGCAACGCCTATACCACCCTGTTCCTCGACAGCCAGATCTGCAAATGGAACATCGAGGACGCGATCCGCGCCTACAAGGGCGACAAATCGGTCAAGCCGATCCGGCAGAAGCTGGACGTCCAGTATCAGCCCGGCCACAACAACGCGACCATGGCCGAGACCAAGGATGCCGACGGCAAATGGCTGGTGTCGCTCAACAAGTTCTCGAAGGACCGCTTCATCAACGTCGGCCCGATGAAGCCGAACAACGATCAGTTGATCGACATTTCAGGCGACGAGATGGTTCTGGTGAAGGACGAATCGGCCTTCCAGGAACCGCATGACGCGACCATCGTCCCGCGCAAGCTGATCAATCCGATCGACATCTACAAGCGCGACGACCCGATGTTCGCCGACGCCGTGGCGCAGGCCAAGAAGGACAAGGTCGACCTGCTGAACGACAACAAGGTGATCCGCGACGGCAGGAAGGTCCGCGTCTACATGACCAGCCAGGCGCCGAAGTTCGGCCTCTCCGACTTCAAGGTGAAGCATGGCGACGAGGTGACGGTCTACGTCACCAACATCGACGACGTGGTCAACCTGACCCACGGCTTCAACCTGACCGGCCACGGCATTTCCATGGAGATCTCGCCGCAGGCGACCGCCTCGGTGACCTTCCGGGCCGATCGCATCGGCGTCTATTACTACTACTGCCACCAATTCTGCCATGCCCTCCACATGGAGATGCAGGGCCGGATGCTGGTCGAGGCGTAAGGCTGTGGCAATGAGCCGCCGGGCGACTGTCATCCTGAGCGCAGCGAAGGAACTCGCGGGTTCCAACAGATCCTTCCTGCGCTCGATCCTTGGGATGACAAGAGCAATCTCCTGGCGGCTCGCAGCTCTTCTTTCAGCGTTGACGGTGGCGGGTGCCGCCCAGGCGGCCACCGTCACCGTCGAAGCCAACCCCGGCGCGCTTGCCGCGGCCGTCGCCAAGGCGGCGCCCGGGGACCGGCTGGTTTTGGCGCCGGGCCGTTATGACGGCCCGGTGACCCTTGCCAAGCCGATCACTCTCGAAGGCCAGCCGGGCGCCGAGGTCGTGGGCCCGGGCACCGGCAGCGTCATCAAGGTGCAGGCTGCCGATGTGACGGTGCGCGGCCTGATCATCCGCGGCTCGGGCCGCAGGCCGATGGATTTCGACTCGGCCATCTACGTGGCGGAAGGAGCCGACCGTTTCGTCGCCGAGGGCAACCGCCTCGAAGGCAACGAATTCGGTGTCGTGCTGCGCCACACGAGGCACGCGGTGGTTTCCGGCAACACCATCGACAACCGGACCGACGCCTACGAGACGGAGCTGGGCGACGGCATCTTCCTCACCGGTGTCCACGACACGGTGGTCAAGGGTAATCGCCTGCACGGCGGTCGCGACGGCATCTTTTCCGAGGTCAGCGACAAGCTGCTGCTCGAGGGCAACCGGATCGAGGGCGTCCGCTTCGCCATCCACTACATGTACACCAACCACACGCGCATCCTGGGAAATCTGTCGGAACACAACCGGCTCGGCTATGCGCTGATGTATTCCAACGCCATCGACGTTGAACGGAACCTCTCCATCGATGATGACCGCTACGGGCTGATGCTGCACACCACCTACCATTCGGTGGTGGCCGATAACTGGCTGCGCGGCACCAAGGAAAAATGCCTGTTCGTCTACACATCGGCCAAGGACGTCATCCGCAACAACCGCATCGAGGACTGCCCGGTCGGCCTGCATTTCACCGGCGGGTCGGAGGACAACGCCGTCTACGGCAACGCCTTCATCAACAACCGCACCCAGGTGAAATATACCGGTACGGTCTATTATGAATGGTCCAAAGACGGTCGCGGCAATTACTGGAGCGACAATCCGGCCTTCGACCTCAAGGGCAACGGCATCGCCGCCAGCGCCTACCGCCCCAATTCGGTGATGGACCGCCTGCTGTGGCGCTACCCGCTGGCCAAGCTGTTGGTCTCCAGCCCGGTCATGGAAGCCCTGAAAGTCGCCCAGAGCCAGTTTCCCGCCTTGATGCCGGGAGGGGTGATCGACAGTCATCCGCTGATGGCGCCTCCCCCCCTGCCCGCCGATCTTCCACAACCCGACGAGGGCCGTTCATGAATGCCATCGCCATCGACGGACTGAGCAAGCGCTACGGCAGACAGGCCGCGCTTTGTGACGTGAGCTTCGCCTTGCCGGAAGGAGCGCTGCTCGCCCTGCTCGGCCATAACGGGGCCGGCAAGACGACGCTGATGAAGCTCATGTTGGGCCTGATCCGCCCGACCGCGGGGCGGGTCGAGGTGCTGGGATGCGAGCCGGCCGGTGCCGCCCTGTCGTTCCGCCGAAAACTCGGCTTCCTGCCGGAGAACGTCGCCTTCCACGATGAGATGACCGGCCGGGCCACCTTGCGCTTCCTCGCCCGCCTGAAGCGCGAAGATCTCGGCGCCTGCGACAGCCTGCTGGAACGGGTCGGACTGGCCCAGGCGGCCGACCGGCGGGTGAAGACTTATTCCAAGGGAATGCGTCAGCGCCTCGGCCTGGCCCAGGCGCTGCTCGGCAGCCCGCGCATCCTCCTGCTCGACGAGCCGACCACCGGCCTCGATCCCGTCCTGCGCCAGGAATTCTTCGCCATTCTCAGCGAATTGCGCCAAGGCGGCACCACGGTGGTGCTGTCCTCGCACATCCTGACCGAGCTGGAGGCGCGCACCGAACTGGTGGCGATCATGCGCCAGGGTCGGTTGGCGGCCTGGGGCTCGCTGCCGGAATTGCGCAAGGCGGCGTCCTTGCCGATCCGTATCCGTCTGTTGACGCCCGGCGCGGCGCAGGGCGTGGCCGAACGGCTGGGTGGCCTCGACATCGCCCATGTCAACGACAACACGGTGGAACTGGTCTGCCCGCTGGAGGACAAGATGACGGTCCTGCGCCATCTCGCCGGTCTTGGCGGAGCGGTCACCGACCTGGATCTGCAGTTGCCCAGCCTCGACGACCTCTACGTCCATTTCGGCCACCACCGGCAATCCGCAGAGGTGTCGCCATGAGCCCGATCCTGGTCATCGCCGGCAAGGAGGTCGCCGACGGCCTGCGCAACCGCTGGATCGTCGGGGCGACGCTGGTCCTCGCCATGCTGGCCTGCGCCCTGGCCCTGCTGGGCTCGGCGCCTACCGGTAGCCTGGGCGTCAAGCCGCTGGCGGTCACCGTGGTCAGCCTGGCCAGCCTGACCATCTTCCTGGTGCCGCTGATCGCCCTGCTGCTGTCCTACGACACGATCGTCGGCGAGATCGAACGCGGCACCATGCTGCTGCTGCTGACCTATCCGATCACCCGCACCGACCTGCTGCTCGGCAAGGTTCTCGGCCATTGCTGCATCCTCGCCATCGCCACGGTGGTCGGTTACGGCGGAGCGGGACTGGCGGTGGGCCTCGGTCAGGGCAGCGACCCGCAAAGCTGGGCGGCGTTCGGCCTGCTGCTGGTCACTTCGGTGATGCTCGGCGGGGCGTTCGTCGCCCTGGCCACGCTGATCAGCCTCGCAGTGCGTGAACGCGGTACCGCCGCCGGCCTGGCGGTCGCCCTGTGGCTGGTCTTCGTCGTGGTGTTCGACCTGGTCTTGCTGGGGCTCCTGGTGGCCGGCCAGGGGGTGGTCGACCCCAAGCTGTTTTCCTGGCTGCTGCTGGCCAACCCGGCGGATGTCTTCCGCCTGGCCAACCTGACCGGCTTCGACAATGTTCGGCTGTTCTCGGGCATGGCCGGGCTGGCCGCCGACATGCGGATTTCCTCCGGCACCCTGCTGGCGGCCCTCGCCGCGTGGATGATCGTGCCGCTGGCCGCCGCCCTGATCCTCTTCCGGAGGCGCGAGTTATGAGACTGGTCCACTGGGCCGCCGTTCCGGCCCTGGCCCTGGCCCTGGCCGCTTGCCAACCCGACCACCAAGCGGCAGCGCCGTCGCCGCAAGAGCCGGGCCCGGGCGCCGTCGGCACCATTTGCCGGATGAACCTCGTGGAACATCACGGGCCCAAGGGACAGGTGTTCGTCAGCGGCACCGACAAACCGTTCTGGTTCTCCTCGGTGCGCGACATGTTCACTTGGCTGCTGGTCGACGACGGCCTCGGCACGGAGGTGGCGGCGATCTATGTCAACGACATGGGACGGGCGAAGAATTGGGACAATCCAGAGCCCGGCACCTGGGTCGAGGCTCATCGCGCCCTGTTCGTCGTCGGCAGCAACCGCACCGCCGCCATGGGCGGCACGGAACTGGTCCCCTTCGGCGACCGCCCGGCGGCAGAACGGTTCGTCGCCGGCCATGGGGGACGGATCCTCACCTTCAAGCAGGTCGACCGCAACGTGCTGGCCGCCGGCGAGCCGGACGGCACGCCCGCTCATGTCCATTCCGAGGAGGAATCCCATCATGAATGATTTGCCGATCAGCCGGCGGCGCCTGTTGACGGTGACTGCCGCCGCCACCGCGCTGTTGCCCCTGGCGGCTTACGCCACCGGCTCGGGGCGCCGGAGTGAGGCATTGCCGGAAATGGTCCGGTGGACCGGAAGGGCGCTGGGCGCCAATTCGGAAATCCGCCTTTACCACACCGACCGGGCGGCAGCGAATGAGGCGATCGCCCAATCGGTCGCCGAACTGGAACGGCTGGAGAGGATTTTCAACCTGTTCCACCCCGATTCGGCGCTGTCGCAGCTGAACCGCGCCGGCCGGCTGGATGATCCACCGCTCGACCTGGTGCGGGCCCTGGAAGAGTCCAACGCCATGGCCGAAGCGACCGACGGAGCCTTCGACGTGACGGTACAACCGCTATGGGCGCTTTATGCCGATGTGCTGGCACGCACCGGTCTGCCGCCGAGCGAGGCCGAGCTGGCCCGCGTCCGTCCGCTGATCGGTTGGCGGCAGGTGGAGGTGAGCACCGACCGTATTCGCCTTCCGCAGTCGGGAATGGCGCTCACCTTCAACGGCATGGGACAGGGATACATCACCGACCGGGTCGCCGAACTGCTGGTCCGGCACGGTTTCCCCCATGTCCTGGTAGACCTGGGCGAGCTGCGGGCGCCGGCCGGCCTGCCCGACGGTTCGCCCTGGTCGGTAGCCGTCCGCAACCCCGACGACTGGACGCGGGATCTCCGCCGTCTGTCGCTGGCCGATGGCGGCCTGGCTACCTCCGAAGCCTACGGCTCATCGTTCCGTCCGGGCGGGCACGACGGTCACATCCTCGATCCTGAGAGGCTGCGGCCGGCCTTGTCGGTGGCCAGTGTTACCGTGCGCGCCGCCACGGCGACTCGGGCCGACCTCTTGTCGACCGCCATCGCCGTTGCGGGGTCGGCGCGGGCGCAGGCGATCCTGCGCGCCGGCGGTGGCGAGAGCGCCCTGCTGATGGACGACAGGGGGAGGATCGCCACGATCTGAGCGGATCAGTAGATGCCTTTTCCGTTCAGGAAGGTTCCGATCTTGCGGTCCTCGACGAGGACGTGGTTGACCGCGCATTTGTGCAGGAAGGCCAACAACTCGGTATCGGGAATGCTGCCGGCCCGATAGTCCTTGGCCATCTCCCGCAGCTGCTTCAACAAGGCTCGGTGCTTGGCGCTATGGGCGTCGGCAGCGCCATAGCCCGACCCGTTCAGCAACCGCTCCTCCTCGGCGAAATGCTCTTCGCTGAGGCGGAAAAGCCTGTCCAGGGCCTGATCGATGACCTCGTCCTCGGCACCCTCGGCAATGGCCTGCACCAACCCATTGGCCGATTCCAACAAGGACTGGTGCTGTCTGTCAAGAATAGCTATGTTAATTCTGTAATCCTCGTGCCAGTCGAGCAATACTCTTGCCGCTAGCGAAGTGGCAATCCTTAGATGGGTGCGGCGATCGAAACTTTCGAATAATTTCCAGCGGACATTTGGAATCGCCTGTAGAACTTCAGCCGGAATGAACAAAACTTCACTTTGTTCCGTAGTTACCAGTGTGGTCAGCGCCGGCGTGCCAAACACCGCCACCTCCTCGCCGAAGAAGTCCCCGGGGCCGAGGGCTTCCACCTCGGTTCCGGCCAGGCGGCGTTGCAGAGCCCCGCTCTTGACCATGCCGATGGCGTGGCGATGCGGGGTGACCTCGGTTCCCGGCGGCAGTTCCCGTATCTTCATCGCCTTGCCGATGGCGTTCAACGTGCTGTTCGACATGATGCCGCTGCACAGCCAGGTGTTGCGCAGGAACGTCCGTCGCTCCGTCAGGCGAGATATCTCGGGCAACAGGTCGTGGCGCCTGACGAAGGCGAGGTACAGATCGCACGGGATTTCGAGCGCCTGGACGAAACTGACGGCGCGATAGGTCGATTTCCCGGGGCTGTCCAGCAGGCCGGTGATCTCGCCGATGATGGCTCCAGCCGACAGCACCCGCGGAAAGGCGGCCTGGACCGTCAGCATTTCGACGACACCGGTCAGCAGCAGATAGACCATGTCGTGGGTCTGGCCTTCCTTCAGCAGGATGGTTTCCGGATTGAAGCTCCGGATCGGGCCGTTCATCAGGGCGTGGATGTAGTTGCTGGGTACGCTGGGAAAATAGGACTGGAGGAACGAGAACGCCGACCGCCAGACGAAGTTGCGGTGGCTGGGCACCAGCACGTCCACCGAGCCGAACGAGGTTCCTGAACCAATCGCCTTCTGCTCGTCGGACAGCCTCGATGCGGTATGGGCGAGCACGATCTTGGCCGAGCGATCGTGACGGAAATCCGCCGCGTCTCCGTGGATCAGGCCGCCCCCGATGTCGACCTTCTTGAGGTCGGCCGGCTCGAGGTACGATTCGCGCACCCGCTCGAACCAGGCGCGGCTGACTCCCGGCTGATGCGGATCGGCGGTCACCATGCCTTCGAGGGTGCGCAGGCCAACGATGTCGGCCAGATGAGCGTAGGTGTGCGAGCCGCCCTCGGCCAGGGTGCGGAAGAAGAATATGGTGGTCTCCACCGGGTGGGGCGAGATCACTGGCCGCACCTCGAGGCCGTCTATATCGTTCCATTTCTCGACTTCGAGATCCACCACGTCGAAATATTCGAAGAAGTCGCTCTCGTCGAGACCAAGCAGTGCCGAGAGCTTTTTCATCACCGCCGATCGGACCAGCGGTGCGGCGAAGTATTTGATGCGGTGGTCGGCCTGGATCAGCGTGGTCAGACCGGCGAAATGGTCGTCGTGGGAATGGGTGTGGAAAATACCCTCGATCTCGTTGACCCCGATACCCAAGGCGGTCAGCGCGTAGGCCAGGTTCGGGCCGGCGTCCACCAGATAGATCCGGCCCTGGTAGACGATGATCGACCCCATGGTCGGCCGGCGGATGTCCCACCCGTCGCCTTCACCGGAATGGACGACGGCGAAGTATTCGCGGCGGAACTGGAACGCTCCCAGGGGGTATGGACATTCATGGACTTCGAAGGGCGGCAGGTTCAAATCCACAGTCACCCGCTCTCCCCGGTAGACGAATTCGAACCGGTTGAGGCCCGCCCGTCGCACCGTAACGCCCGGCGCCAGCTGAGCCGCCGCACCATTGTCCGCCAATACGACACTGTCCAGCAGTTCGCGTGGGTCCTGGATGCGGCCGAAGGCGAAACGCAATTTGAGCCGCATCATCTCGGCGGCCTGCTCGGCGTCGAGTCCGGCGGCGATCAATTCCTCTTGCGAAATCAGGCCGTAATTGCCGCGATGGATGTAGCGCATCTGCGTCATCACCACTTCGCGGCGGCCGATCAGCAGCGGCTTGCGTCCGACATTGTTGGGATGGCCAGGCAGGATCATCCCCTGCCGGTAAAGCATTTGCAGGACCGGAAACTCGGCCAGGTTGCAGAACGTGCCGTTCTGAACGGCGACCTCGGAGAGCAGGATGGCATTGGGCCCGGTTTCGCAGGCCACCCCGTTCACCGTGGTGGGTGCGATGAGGCCGCGGCGCATAAGATGCTTGACGCTGTCCGCCGGGCAGCCGCACAGGATGCGGAGGTCGGCCTCGGGAATCTCCACCCAGCAGACACCCGGAGTGACTTCCACCATGCGCAGACGAGTTGGCATGGATACATCATGTGAACATTTTTTCGGCGCTGACAACCGCGTTTTCATTCCACAGGGGGCCAGGTACTTCTTCTTGACATCTATCCGGCGTGGGACCTCAACCGCTGACTGTCATCATGCGGGCGAATCGAACAACGAACCCGGCCGTCCTGGTCGACCGACACGCCCTTGGCGAAGTCGCAAACCGCCGACACAACGTCGATGAACGCCGTCGGCACGCTGATTCGATCGCCGGGATGGCAGCTGCGCAAGAGCTCGGTCATGGCGACTTGGCCCGGCGCCTTGCCGCGCAGCAGGCCACTGATATCGCAATCCGCTTCGGCGGCGCCGGCCGGCAGGACCGTCGCCGCCGAAACCAGGACGATCACCCCCGCCTGGCGGAACCATCCCAGCATCGCCACCGCCTCCGTTCGGCCGAACCCCAGCCGCAGGCCACGCAATCGCCGCCGGTTGGCCAGGCCGATCGCCGGCTGGGACTTGGTATTGGGCAAGTTGACAGGAATGGTCATCGCCGCGTCATCGTTGGTTGCTGCTGACAGTTCAGCAGCATGGGGGACTGCGCTAGGACTCTCCACCCGCGGTTTGCGTCGAGATGTGATGAAACATGTCCGATCGAAGACGCGTTCAGGAAGCGGTCGGAAAGACGATGATGAACCGGGTTCCCTGGCCCGGTTCGGTGTCGACGGTGATGGTGCCGTCCAGAGCGGCGGTCACCAGGTTGTAGACGATGTGCAAACCCAGCCCGGTTCCGCCCTGGCCGCGCCGGGTGGTGAAGAACGGATCGAAAATTCTCGTCCTCTGCCCGGCCGGAATGCCCTTGCCATCATCGGCGAAATCGAGTCGCAGGAAGTCGCCCATCAACCGGGCGGCAAGGGTCAGCCGACCGGTCTGGCCGGCGTCGTAGCCGTGGGTCAGGGCATTCATCACCAGATTGGTGACGATTTGTGACAAGGCGCCCGGATAGCCGTCGACGATGATGCCGGGCGGGCAGTCGAACTCCAGGGCATGACCAGCCTGGCGCAGCGGCACCACCAGGCTGACCAGGGTTTCGTCGAGGGTGGCTCGCAAGTCGAAGCGGCGGCGCTCGGCGCTGGTCCGGTCGACTGCCACCTGCTTGAAGCTGCGGATCAGGTTGGCCGCCCGCTCGCTGTTGGACAGGATCAAGCGGCTGGCTTCGGCGGCCGTGCCCAGATAACGTTCGAAGTCCTCGACACCGATGTCGTCGGCCTCGAACAGGGAACGCAGATGGACGGTGGCGTCCGCCAGGTGAGAGGCACAAGACAGGATGATGCCGACCGGCGTGTTGATCTCATGCGACACGCCGGCCACCAGGCCGCCGAGGGAGGCGAGCTTTTCCGCCTGAAACAGGCTTTCCTGGGTGTCCTGCAGGCGGGCCAGCGCCTCCTCCGCTTCCGCCTTGCGCCGGGCCAACTCGTGGTTGGCCCTGGCCAGTTGGTCATGCAGGCGGTCCGACACCCTGACCAGCCGGCGTGCTTCCCGCACGCTACGCCGGAAGCCCTGGATCAGGGCTTCGACGCCGGCTCGCACATCGTCGGGCGCCTCGGCCAACTGTGACCGCAGCGCTTCGGCCTGCTGGAGAATCCTGTCTTCGGCGTCGAAAAGATTGAACGCCATGGTGTCACATCACAGCGGGACCAGTCGGAACGTCACCTGCTCGAGGTCTTCGGCAAAGTCTTCGCCGAATTCCTTCATTGTGTCGTCGCCCTCGGCGAAGCGCCAGTCGACGCACACCGTCATGCCGGACTGCGCCGCCTGCTCCAGCTTCTGCAGGATGTTCATGAACGCCTTGGCGCTCGAGCTGTTGAAATAGGCCAGTTCGAACTGCACGGCGAGAGCCGGGCGGGAGGACAGGAAGCCGTCGAGGGCGGAAAAGATTGGGCCGAAGAAGGCCGAGGCATCCTCGGGATAGGATTCACCCCGAAAGGACAGACGGCCCTTGTCGAAATCAAATTCAACCGCGGGGGACCGTTCGGTGGACGCTATTGTCAGATTTTCCATGGCCGGTCAGATCATCACTTTCAGGCAGAAGAAGGATTTATCGTCATTGATGGCATCGAAGCCGAACTCCAGGGGACTGCTGGCCCGGCGGGCGATTTCGATCAGGCCGATGGTCGCCCCCTTGCTTTCCTGGTCCGGCGCCTCGCGCAGCTTCTCACGGTAGAACTCTTTGAGGCGCGCCGGATCCATGCCCTGCAACTGCTCGAGGCGAGCCTTGAGCTTCGGCACATCGGCAGCGCGGACCTCGTTGCCGCAGACGATGAAAAACCGTCCTCCCTCGGTGCCGATGGACAGCATTCCCGACGACAGCTCGACCGCATGGCCCGACGCTTCGCCGCGCAGTTTGTCGGCGGAGTAGCGGATGATGTTTTGCGATTGCTCGACGAAGACGGAAAATACCTTCTTGACCGTGTTCACATCGGCTTCCTCCAGAACCATTTTCTGGCGCAGGGCCTCGCCCAGAGAATAGAGGATGCCCTCGGACAGATAGCCGCTGAAGGAGAAGACGATGCCCTTCTCGTCCAGGATTTGTTTGAACGATCGATAAGCTTCAGCCAACACCGCTGGTGCCCTCCCCACTAATGCTCTGATCCTGCCGCTTGCGAAGCAACCACCAGATCAATCGGCCCTCCAACCGATTGAACCGCGGCGAGACGTTGACCGCCGGTGTTCTGGCCATCCGTCAGCGTCTCAACACAAGGCAGCCTGACGACGAAGCGCGAGCCTCGGCCGACGCCGCTATCCACCCGGACGGTGCCCCCGTGCAGCTCGACGATTTGCCGCACCAAATGCAAGCCAATGCCCGTCCCGGCGATCCCACGGGCGTTCATGGCGCGGTGGAAGCGCTCGAAAATCCGCGGGATATCGTCTTCCGGAATACCGATGCCGGCGTCGGCGACGATCACGCGCAACTCATTGCCCTCGGCCTGCAGGTGAATGTCCACCGGCGTTCCCTCGGGTGAATATTTCACCGCGTTGCCGACCAGGTTGTTCAACGCCAGCGACAACAGCTCGGGGTCGCCGACGGTCGGCAACGACGCCGGAGCGTCGACGCGGAAGTCGCGGCCGCCGCTGGCCGCCTGCTGAGCGGCGATCACCGAGGCGAGGGCGCAGGCCAGATCGAACCGGCTCCGGTTGAGCTGCAGGGCGCCGCGTTCCAGTTGCTCGTCGGCGAGGCAGGATTCGATCAGGCGCAAAAGGCGCTGCACTCCGCCGCGGATGGACTCCAGACGGCGCCGCGCCGAGTCCTCCGCCGCGGCGCCGCGCAGCAGAAGCATCTGGGTGGCCGAATCGATGATCGCCAGCGGCGTGCGGAATTCGTGCGAGACCATCGACAGGAACTGGCGCTGCTGGCGCTTGGCCTCGGTCTCGCGTTCCAGCGCCGCCGCCAGTTCGGCGGTGCGCTCCTGCACCTTTGTCTCCAGCGAGGCATTCAGTTCCACCAGCCGGCGATTCAGCCCGTCGATGGTGGCGATGTCCCGCCATGCCCTGAGTGCCGCAACCAGGGTGGTGAACAGCCGCTGAGCGGTGAGTTCGGTCTTGCTCTTGTAGTCGTTGATGTCGTAGGCGAGCATGACCTCGCGCTCGGGCGCGTCGCCCGGCTGACCGGTGCGCAGGATGATGCGCATGCGCCGGTCGCCCAGCGTCTGGCGGATGTGGCGCACCAGCCCGAGGCCGGCGTCGGGGGTCTCCATCACCACATCCAGCAGCGCCACCGGAACGTCCGGTCGCCGACGCAGGGCCTCCATGGCTTCCGCCGCCGAGGTCGCGCCAACGGTCTCGAACCCCCGGCCGTCGAACACGAAATCCCGCAGCAGCACCTCGGTCATCCGGTGGACGTCGGGGTCGTCGTCAACCACCAGCACCGGCCAGGGTGGGCCCTGCGCCGCGGGCGGGGGCTCGGCCCGGATTGTGCGGCGAAGGTTGAGCTTGCGCTTTTCCGCGGTCATGGGCGGTCGGCGACGGGAGCAGTGAATACGTAGCCGACCCCATGCACCGCCTCCACCGGCAGCGGCCGGCCGAAAGCGGCCTGCGCTTTGGTTCGCAAGCGGCGTACCATGGAATCGATGGAGCGGTCCTCGCCATGCCAATCGCGCTTGCCCAAGGCCTGAAAGATATCCTTGCGCGGGACGGGCTCGCCGGGACGGGCGGTCAGTAACGAGACGAACACCCGCTCGATGCCGGTCAGCTTGAGCAAGCCACCTTCGGGAGCGGCCAGCGTCCAGGCGAAATCGTCGTATCGCCAGTGCGGCAGTGGCGGCTGGGCGGCGGCCGGCGGTGGCGGCGGCACGGCCGACAGCTTCAGCCGGCGGGCGAGCGTACGCAGCTGGGCCTCCAATTCCCTAAGGTCGACCGGTTTGACGCAATAGACGTCGGCCCCTTTTTCCAGGCCTACCACCTTGTCGACGCTCAAGCTCCGGGCGCTCAGCATGATGATCCCGACCTCGGTGCGTTCGCGCAGCCGCCCCGCGATGGTGAACCCGTCCTCACCGGGCAGATTGACGTCGAGGATGACGATGTCGAACGGCTGTTCGGCCATCGCGCCGGCCAGGGCGGCGCCGTCGGCGCAGCCCCTCACCTGGTGGCCGCAGCCGGACAGAAATTCGACCAGATCACGTCGAAGCTCTTCTTCATCATCCACGACGGCAATGCGCGCCATGACGTCCCCTCGATGGCGAATGCGGCCAGAGGATAACATCGGGCCGACCGGGTCAAACGGCTTTTCATCGCATTCGGTGACGAATCGTGACGCATGCCGGCACTTCCTTCGGCGCCCCCGGCTGGTGCATAGTCTCGCCACAGAGGGAAAAAGCTCGCGGAGTCGGGACGATGATAATTCGCGCCTTGGCATTGATTACGGCGCTGATGCTGGGCGGAACCTGCTGGGCGCGCGAGGTCGTCAATGTCGGCGGCTACCAGTTCGAGCCTTATGTCGAATTCGGCGACGACGGCAAGCCGTCGGGCCTCGCCGTCGATCTGATCGCCGAAATGAACCGCCACCAGGACCGCTACGAATTCCGCTTCGTCCCCACCTCGCCGCGCCGGCGCTACAAGGATTTCGAAGATCACAAGTTCGACCTGGTCCTGTTCGAAAATCCCGACTGGGAATGGCGGCAGAAAGGTCTGCCGGTGGAAACCTCCCAGGTCATTCTGAAGGGTGGCGATCTTTACATCGCCCTGGCAATGCCGGGGCGGACGCAGTCTTATTTCGACGACTTCACCGGCAGGCGGGTCGTCGGCATCCTCGGCTACCATTTCGGCTTCGCCGGCTTCAGCTCCGATCCCGAGGTTCTCACCCGCAAATTCAACATGACGCTGGTCAACGACAACGCCGGCTGCATCGGCATGATTCTGAAAGGGCGTGCCGACCTCGCCATGGTCACCGACCACTATCTGTTCCGCTATCTCAAGCGGCATCCGGATGCGGCGGCGAAGCTGCTGATCTCGGAGCGCTACGACCAGAAATACGATCTGTCGGTCCTCATGCGCCGTGGCGGGCCGGTTGGCGTCGCCGAAATGAACCAGCTGCTGACCGAGATGGAGGCCGACGGAACTTTGGGCAGGCTGTGGCGAGCCTCGGGTATTGCCGGCTGATCAGCCGATGTACCCGCCCGGCCCGAGTGAAACGGCGACGATCGGCGCCCGGACTCTTCCGGCCGGCGACGGAGCCGGCCGCAGCCTGGCGGTCAAATTGTTTGCCGCCACTTTCCCCGTCATGGTGCTGGCGGTCATGGCCACTCAGGCCGCCGTCGGTTGGCTGGAATACCACACCAAGCTGACGGCGCTGGAAACGCGCACCAGACTGCTCGCGTCGCTGACCGTCCAGGCTATCGAGCGGCCGCTGTGGACCACCGATCATGCGGTCTACCGGGCGCAGATCGCCGCCCTGGCCAGCGACCCGGCCTTCGTCTACGCCCGCCTGGACGACGAACAGGGCGCCCTTTTGGACGAGCGGGGCCACCGGCCGACGGCGGCGGGCGGAACGATCGCGGTCTCACTGCCGGTTCCCGACCCCATGGGCGGCACCGCCCTTGGCCGGTTCCAGCTGGTGATGTCGAAGGCCGAACTGAAGGATACCGCCCGCCGTAGCGCGGTGATCGGCCTCGGCGCCATCGTCGTTCTGCTGCTGGTGGTGTTCGGCACCGTCCACACCATGACACGCCGGCTGATCCTGAAGCCTCTCAAGGCCATGCTCGAGGCCATGGGACGGGTCGAGCGGAATGTCTGGACCACGGTCGATCTTACCAGCGACGACGAAATGGGCCGCGCCCTGCAAGCCTTCAATCGCATGGTCGACGGCCTGCGTTCCGGCGACGAGGCCAAGCGGCTTCTGGCCCAGTTGGAGCAGGCCAACCGCCTGATCTTGGAAAGCATCGGCTATGCGCGGCGCATCCAGGACGGTTTGCTGCCGGATCCGAAGGCGCTGGCCGACCGCTTGGCCGAGCTGCACATGCACTGGGAGCCGCTGCAACTGGTGGGCGGTGACTATTGTTGGCTGCAACCGTTGGGGCGGCGGTCTCTGGTGTTCATCGCCGATTGCACCGGACACGGCGTGCCGGGGGCATTCATGACCATGGTCGTGGCAGCGGCGCTCGAACAGTTCCTGACGGGAGGCGAAACCGCCGATCCAGGCTCGATCCTCGAGGGAATTGATTCCCTGGTGCGCTGCAGGCTGCGGCAGAACCAGCCGGGCAGCATCTCCGACGACGGCCTGGACGCGGCGGTCTGCCTGTGGGATCCCGATACCCGAACGGTGACCTATGCGGGCGCCAATATCCCGCTGTTCTATTCCGCCGCCGGGCAAATCGTGACGATCAAGGGCAATCGCTCCAGCCTCGGCTATCGCACCTTGCCGGCCCGCCCGCCCTTCGAAAATCATACCATCGCGGTCGAACCGGGCATGGGCTTCTATTTGTTCACCGACGGCATTGCGGACCATATGGGCGGCCAACCGCGCCGGCTGTTCGGGCGCGGGCGGCTGGCTCGCCTGCTGGCCGACTGCCGGGATCGGCCCTTGGCCGAGCAGATCGAAGGCATCCTCAGCACCCTGGAAGACTATCGCGGTGAAGAACCACGGCGCGACGATATGGCGGCGATCGCCTTCCGCCCGATCTAGCAGCCCGTCTCCGTATTCCCTATGGTCTGCACCGCGATATCAGCGGCTTGGGCTGCAGAGCATGATTCGACGCAATCGCATCATGCTAGTAAGCCAACAGTTCGCGGATCAGCACGTCGCCTTGCCAAGGATGGCCCAGCGACTGCTCGGTTGCCTGGGAGATGATCTTTTTGGCGTAGGTCGATCCGCCATGGGCCGACCGCAACTGCTCGAACGGCTGCTCCGGGATGACCTCCTTCACCTTGTCGGCTATGGCCGTCTTCAATTCCTCCAGCCGCTTTGCCGTCACCGGATCGCCGGCGGCCAGCCAGGCGTCGATCGTCACATGGTGCCAGCCGCCATCGTCACGGCGGATGGCCGCATCGATGGTGGGCAGCTTGACCGTATCGGGCGGCAGGACCTGGTTCGGCCCGGTCGTCTGTCCGCCCAGGCGCACGTCGCGGGCGGCTGCGGGCATAGCCATCAGGCATCCGGCGAACAGGACCAGCAGCAGCCAACCGGCGGCCTGGCCGGGAAACCAAGACTTCATCATGACCCCTGCCCGCCCCGGAAAAGTAAACAAAGTCATAATCATAGGCCTATCGTTTGGAGCGGACAACAGGCATCGGAATGGCGTATCCTGGCAAGTCGATTGATTAGCGACTATCAGGCGATCACGAGGGAAACATGAAACACAGCGTGGTGTTCGCCGCAGTTCTGCTGGCCGCGCTGTCATGCGGTGCCGAAGCCAAGCCGCGGCAGGACACCGGTCCGCCTCTGCCGAAGAACGAGATCGAAGCGAGGGTGCCGTCGAATTATCTGGCCTTGCCCCGTATCCATCTTCCCGTCGAGGTGGACGAAAACCGGCGCTACCGCGCCCTGGACCTGGAAGTGTGGCTGTTGCCCAAGGACGAGGACAACCTGGCCATCGCTCGCTCGTCGAAGAAAGCGATCATGCAGGCGCTGAAAAGCGATTTAGCGTCATTTCGCTGGGAGGCCTTCGAAGACGCCAAGGAGGGGCCCGAGGTCGCCAAGAAATTCGTCATGGAAAGCGTGGAACGGTCCTGCGGCGCCAAAATCAACGACGTGATGATCAAGTCGATGGTGCTGAAATAGCGGCTCAGCCGATCTTCACCGTGTCCTTGCTGCGGAAGACATATTTCGGCACCACCAGGTTCTTCGGTGCCGGCCCGTGGCGAACCCGCCCCGAAATATCGTACTGCGAGCCGTGGCAGGGGCAGAACCAGCCCCCCCATTGGCCGCGATTCGAGCCCGGCGCCTGGCCTTGCGGAATGCAGCCGAGATGGGTGCAGATGCCGATGACGATCAGCCATTCGGGTTTTTGCACGCGGTCTTCGTCGCGCTCGGGGTCAAGCAGCCCAGGCGAGGTGTCGTCGGCCTCGGCCTGGTGAATCTGTGCGGCGGTCCGGTGTACGATGAACACCGGCTTGCCCTGCCAGCTGACGGTGATCCGCTGGCCCAGCGCCACCGGCGCCAGGTCGATTTCGGTGCTGGCCAGCGCCCGGGTGTCGGCAGCCGGATTCATGAAGCTGATGAACGGCCACAGGGCCAGTCCGGTTCCCACGACGCCGGTAGCGGTCGTGGCATAGAAAAGGAAATCGCGCCGCGTCGCGCCATCCTGCTCCATCGCCCATCCTCCGGATTTATTCTCCACATGAGCACGGGGCTTAAGCCGTTCAAGGCGATCCCCTTGTAAATTCGGCGCGAACCCCTAGCCTAAAAGGGGAAATCGACAAGCCTGCAGCGGGAAACGGAAACGGCCATGGCGCAACGCATCGATCATCTGAAGGACAGCTTCGTCGAAAAAGCGGTGGCGTTGGTCCATCAGCGAGTTGAGCCGGGGCTCCGCCCGGCGGCCGAACAGCTGCTGCGCGCCTATTACGCCAATGTCGCGCCGGAGGACGTCTTGCGCCGTGAACCGGAGGCGCTGTACGGCGCCGCCATGGCGCTCCTGTCCTTCTCCCGCCATCGGCCGCCGGGAAAGCCGAAGCTGCGCATCTATCGGCCGCACGCCGACGAAGGCGGCTGGGACTGCCCGCACAGCGTCATCGAGATCGTCAACGACGACATGCCGTTCCTGGTCGACTCGGTGACGGCGGTCCTGCACCGCCACGACATCGCCATCCATCTGATCCTGCATCCCATTCTTCAGGTGGTGCGCGACGAAACGGGTAAGCTGGTTGACCTCGTGGATCAGCCGGGGGAGGCCGGTCGCGTCGAGAGCTTCATGCATATCGAAATCGATCGACAGCCGGCGGGCGACGACTGCCGCGCGCTGAACGAGGAATTGACCGAGGTGTTGGCCGATGTGCGGACCGCCGTCGAATCCTGGGCGCCGATGCGCGGCGTGGTGGCCGAGTTGATCGCCGAGCTGGATCGGCCGCAGCCCGGCATCGATACCGCCGAGCAGGAAGAGACCCGGGATTTCCTCCGCTGGGTCTACGACGACCATTTCACCTTGCTCGGCACCTGCCGCTTCCGCTTCGACGAGACCGGCGGCATCGACGTCGAACCGGGCAGCGGTCTGGGCCTGATGCAGGGCGCCGGCATGCGGCTGTTCGACAATGGCCGCTTGGCGAGCGCCATGCCGCCCGAGGTGCAGGTCTTCCTGTCGCGCCCTTACCTGCTGATGCTGGCCAAGGCCGACCGCGTGTCGACCGTCCATCGCGCCGTTCCCCTCGACATCGTCGGCATCAAGCGCTTCGACGCCTCGGGCAAGGCGATCGGCATGTACGGCATCATCGGTCTGTTCACCCACGCCGCCTATACCTTGAGCCCGCTGATGATCCCGCTGTTGCGCCGCAAGGTGCGGCATGTGCTGGAGCGTGCCGGCCTGCCTCCGGCCAGCCACGACGGCAAGGCGCTGCAGGCCATTCTCGAGAACTACCCGCGCGACGAGCTTTTCCAGATGGGAAAGGACGTCCTGTTCGATACCGCGATGGGCATGCTGCGCCTGCAGGAACGGCAAAAAGTGGCAGTATTCCTGCGGCGCGATGAATTCAGGCGGTTCGTCTCGGTGCTGGTGTTCGTCCCCCGCGACCGCTACGACACCCGGCTGCGCCAGCAGATCCAGGACATCCTGGAAGAAGCCTGCGCCGGCAGGATGACCACCTGGTACACCCAGGTCGGCGACAGCCCGCTGGCGCGGGTGCACTTCATCGTCAAGACCGATCCCGCCAATTTGCCCGAGATCGACGCGCGCGCGCTGGAAGGCCGGGTGGCCGAGGCGGCTCGCTCGTGGAGCGACCGGCTGCAGGAGGCGTTGGTCGAAGCCCATGGCGAGGACCGCGGCCTGGCGTTGTACCGGCGCTGGGGGCAGAGCTTCCCACTATCGTTCCGCGAGGTGACGGCGCCGCGCGCCGCCTTGCTCGACATCGACCGGATCGAGGCGGCAACCGGGGGGGTGAGCCTGCATCTCTACCGGCCGGTCGAGGCGCCCGAGGACGAGCTGCGGTTCAAGATCTATCGTACCGGCCAGCCGGTCGCCTTGTCCGACGTGCTGCCGCTCTTCGAGCATATGGGCTTTCGCGTGATCTCGGAGCTGCCCCATGAACTGAGGCGCGACGCCGAGCCGGCGGTGTGGATCCACGATTTCACCATGGCCGCCCTGGGCGGCGAGGCCCTCGATGTCGAGCGGCTGCGCGACCGCTTCGAGGAAGCCTTCCGTGCCCTGTGGCAAGGTGACGCCGAGGACGACGGTTTTAACCGGCTGGTGGTCAACGCCGGGCTGAGCTGGCGACAGGTGATGTTGCTCAGGGCCTATTCGAAATACCTGCGCCAGGCCGGATCGACGTTCAGCCAAAGCTATGTCGAACGCAGCGCCACCGCCAACCCGAAGGTCGCCGCCCTGCTGGTGCAGCTGTTCGAAACGCGCTTCGACCCCCATGCGCCGGGAGACGGGCCCGAACAGATGGCAGCCGTCGAGCAAGCGCTGGAAGCCGTGGCCAGCGCCGACGACGACCGCATCCTCCGCCGCTTCCTCAACCTGGTGGAATGCACGCTCAGGACCAATTATTTCCAGACCGGCGCCGACGGGCGGCCCAAGCCGTACCTGTCGCTGAAGCTGGACAGCCGCCGCGTCCAAGGTTTGCCCCTGCCCCGGCCGATGGTGGAGATCTTCGTCTACAGCCCGCGTACCGAAGGCATCCATTTGCGCGGCGGCAAGGTGGCGCGCGGCGGCATCCGCTGGTCCGACCGGCCGGAAGACTTCCGTACCGAGATCCTGGGCCTGATGAAGGCCCAGATGGTGAAGAACGCCGTGATCGTCCCGGTCGGCTCGAAGGGCGGCTTCGTCGTCAAGCGGCCACCGAAGGAAGGCGGCCGCGAGGCGCTGCTGGAAGAGGGTATTTCCTGTTATCGAACGCTGATGCGCGGGCTTCTCGACCTGACCGACAACCTGGCCGGCGGCCAGGTGCGGCCGCCGGCGCAGGTGGTGCGCCGCGACGGCGACGATCCCTATCTGGTGGTCGCCGCCGACAAAGGCACGGCTTCGTTCTCCGACATCGCCAACGGTGTCGCGGCGGAGTACGGGTTCTGGCTGGGCGATGCCTTCGCTTCGGGCGGCAGTCGCGGCTATGACCACAAGACGATGGCGATTACCGCCCGCGGCGCCTGGGAATCGGTCAAGCGCCATTTCCGCGAGATGGGCCGCCATGTGCAAAGCGAAGACTTCACCGTGGTCGGCGTCGGCGACATGTCGGGCGACGTGTTCGGCAACGGCATGCTGCGCTCTCCCCACATCCGGCTGCTCGCCGCTTTCGACCACCGGCATATCTTCCTCGACCCCGATCCGGACCCGCGGATCTCGTTCGCCGAACGCCAGCGGCTGTTCGACCTGCCGCGCTCCAGCTGGGCCGACTACGACCCGGCGAAGATTTCCGAAGGCGGCGGAGTGTTCCCCCGCGACGCCAAGACCATCCACCTGTCGGCCCGCGTCCGCGATCTGTTCGGACTCGAAACGGAACGGCTGACGCCGACCGAGCTGATCCGCGTCCTGCTGGCCGCGCCGGTCGACCTGTTGTGGTTCGGCGGCATCGGCACCTATGTGAAGGCGGGCGCCGAGACCAATGCCGAGGTGGGCGATCGGGCCAACGACGCCTTGCGGATCGACGGTGGGGCGTTGCGCTGCAAGGTGGTTGGCGAGGGCGCCAACCTGGCGGTGACCCAGCGCGGCCGCATCGAGGCGGCGCTGGCCGGAGTGCGGCTCAACACCGACGCCATCGACAATTCGGCCGGCGTCGATTGCTCGGACCACGAGGTCAACATCAAGATCCTGGTGGACGCGGCGGTGGCGGAAGGCGACCTGACGGCCAAGCAGAGGAACGAACTGCTGGTCGCCATGACCGACGACGTGGCCGGCCTGGTGCTGCGCGACAACTACCTGCAGAGCCAGGCGATCTCGATCTTCGAGGCACAGGCGCCCGAAGTGCTGGACGAGCAGCAGCGCTTCATGCGCCTGCTCGAACAGGCCGATCGCCTCGACCGCGACGTGGAATTTCTGCCCGCGGACCAGGAACTGGCCCGCCGGGCCCATGCCGGCATCGGCCTGACCCGGCCGGAGATCGCCGTCCTCTTGGCCTACAGCAAGCTGTGGCTCTACGACTCGATCCTCGAATCGGACCTGCCCGACGATCCCTTGCTGCTCGACGATCTGATCCGCTACTTCCCCACCGCCCTGCAGGGGCCGGAGTGGCGATTGCGTATGGACCGCCATCGGCTGCGCCGCGAGATCATCGCCACCTCGGCGACCAACAGCATGGTCAACCGCATCGGCGGCAGCGTCGTCGCCCGCATGACCGAACGCACCGGCAGCACCCCGGCCGAGGTGGCGCGGGCCTATCTGGTCGTCCGCGACGGCTTCGGCCTGCGCGACATCTGGCAGCAGATCGAGGCGCTGGACACCAGCGTCCCGGCGGCGGTGCAGACCGCCATGTACATCGAGGCCAACCGCCTGATCGAGCGGGGCGTCGGCTGGGTTCTGGCCCACGCCGCGCGGCCGCTCGACATCGGGCGGCTGCGCGCCGAGCTGGCGCCGGGAACGGCCATGCTGCTCGGCCAACCGGACGGCGTCCTGCCGGCCGATACCGTTGCCGCCCTGGCGGCGCGGGCCGAGGAATACCGTGCCGCCGGCGTGCCGGATGAGCTGGCCCGGCGAGTCGCCGGCCTGATCGTCCTGGCCTCGGCCAACGACATCAGCTGCATCGCCGCCCGCGTCGGCCGCCCGGTGGAAACCGTCGGCCGGCTTTATTTCCTGATCGCCGCCCGCTTCGGCATGGGCTGGCTGCGCGCCGCGGCCGAGAACCTGCCGGGCGGCAGCCACTGGCAGAAGCTGGCGATCGACGCCGTCATCGACGACCTCTATGCCCGGCAGGCGGCGCTGACCGGCAATGTCGCCGCAGCGGCCGGAGACTTGCCGGCGGACGAGGCGCTGGCCAGCTGGATCGACAACCGCCGCGGCGCGGTGGAGCGGGCCGAGCAGCTGCTGGGTGAGTTGAAGACCACCGGCAAGCTGGATCTCGCCACGCTGGTCGTCGCCAGCCACCAGTTCCGCGCCTTGAGCGAGGGATGAGACCGTTCGACCGTCGAGAGCGCGGGGGAAAGTGGCGACCTCCCCCCTCCTCGATGGTCAGATGGCCGCTTCGATTTCGTCGTAGCGCTTGATCCTATAAATCACCAGCGAGGCCACCCAGCCCAGGACGAAGAGTCCGATGATGCCGTAGCCAAGCAGGCCGAAATGGTCGTTGATGGCGCCGACCGACTGCCAGAACAAGCCCTGCAGCTTGAATTGGCTGCCGATCAGCCCGAGCGTCTCGACGCCGCCGACCACCACGGCCACCAGCACCGACAGCGAGGTGATCGTAAGGTTGTAGTAGAGCTTCCGCACCGGCTTGACGAAGGCCCAGCCATAGGCCCCCAGCATCAGAACGCCGTCGGCGGTGTCGATCAGCGCCATGCCGGCCGAGAACAAGGCGGGGAAGGCCATGATCGCCCAGGGAGAGAGGCCGTTCGATGCCCCCGTCGCCGAAACCCCGAGCAGGCCAACCTCGGTAGCCGTTTCGAAGCCGAGGCCGAACAGCAACCCCAATCCATACATCTGCCAGCTGCGATCGATCAGGCGAAACAGTCGTCGAAAAAGGCGGGCCATCAGTCCGCCACCGAGCAACAGGGCATCCTGGTCGTCTGTGCCCGGCCGTTCGCCATTCCTGACCGCCCGGAAGCTGCGCCAGGTGCCGACGAGGATTGCCGCGTTGGCGGCGGCGATGGCGAACAGGAAGAAAGCGGAGACGCTGGTGCCGATCAGGCCGCCGATGGCCTTCATGTCTTCGAAGCGATCCTGCAGCGCCGAGGTGGTGATGGCGACGAACGCCGACAGCAGCACCACCACGGTCGAATGGCCGAGGGAAAAGAACAGCCCGATCGCCACCGGGCGCTTGCCTTGCTGCATCAGCTTGCGGGTTACGTTGTCGATGGCGGCGATATGGTCGGCATCAACTGCGTGGCGCAAACCGAAACTGTAGGCCAGCAACGCCGTCCCCATCAGCAACGGATGGTGGCGGAAGGCGACAGCCGCCCAGATCCAGGCCAGGACGTTGAGCGCGACCAATACCACGCCGATACCGGCCACCTTGCCGCGCAGGTTGCCGGAGCCATCATTGAAAATTCTTGCGAACATGCTCGACCCAACTCCCTCCCGCGCACCCACCGTGCGGAGAAATGGGCGTGCGGAACGGGAGGATGATCGTATCGATCCGACCGCCCTCCGCAGCCGATTAAACAACGACGGGCAGGTCTCCTGGCTCGCGGGTCTCAGTCTTGTCGCATCCGGCCTTCCCGGTTGCCCAGTGGCTTTCGAGGACGCGGACTCACCGCTCACAGTTGCGGGGGCAGCCACGGATCGGGCCCCTGACTGGGTCGTCCCTACCGTGTTCCCTTTTGATCCGGCGGGCTTGGCCCGCGTGGAACCCATCGGTGCCGACGATCGCATATCCGGCCGGATGCCGTCCAGAGCCGGAAGACGGGCGCTCCGGAACGAGATCGAAAGACAGAGGAAAAGGCGGGCGGTTGATACCGAAGGCGTAGGCCGCTCCGGCCGAGTGGCCGGCTTGCCGTTCACCGCGGCATCATTGTCCGGATCAGCCGCTCAAGGCCGTCCAGGAAGCGCGAGCGGTCCTGCTTGCCATAGGCGGCGGGACCGCCGGTGACGCTGCCGGTGTCGCGCAGATGGGTCATCAGGTCGCGCATCGCCACCGCCATGCCGATGGAGTTCGGGTCGAACACCTTGCCCCGATGGTCGATGCCCCGGGCGCCCTTCTCCAGGCAGCGGGCGGCCAGCGGCACATCGCCGGTGACCACGATGTCACCGGCGCCGATGCGTTCGACGATGCGGTCGTCCGCTTCGTTCAATCCTTCGGCGGCGACCACCTGTTCGACCAGCGAATCGTCAAGGCCGCGCATCCAGCTGTTGCCGATGAAGGTGACCGGAAGGCCGTGGCGCCCGGCGACTCGGATAACCTCGTCTTTGACCGGGCAGGCGTCGGAGTCGACATAGATGCGCATGGTAACCTGGGCTGCGGAAGTCTTCTCAAGATAGGGGGAAGACTTCCATTGGTGAACAACATCGTTCCGTCATCGTCCAGGCTGCACCCCTGGTGTCGCCGGTGCTCATGATCCCGCCTCCCTGCTGTCGAGCGTCAGCGCCGCGCGGCGCCCCAAACCTGACCAGGGATGCCCGCTCAGCCGATCCGCCTTTTCAAGCGTTGCGCCCTTTGGTCGATGAATGGAGAACTTGGGCTACGGCCGTGCATGCCTATGTGTCGGCATGATCGGGCCGTGGAGGGAATGGCCGCAGTCCAACGAGGAAATGCGTAAGCGGACGACGCTTGCGAACGCAGCTTCGGCGGGAGTTGACCCATTAGGAGCCTTCAAGCTCCATCAACACAGCGATGCATGATGGTGGCATAATTGGGAATGCAAATTAGAACATTGCAAATGAGAATCTTGACAAAAAGACTAAACCTTTCGATGATTGCGATCGCCCTTATTCAGCCGACGACAAAGGAGGGGCATTATGTCGATCGACGCGGCGCAAGCCTTTCGCAAGCAGGTCAATGGCAATCAGGCTCTGGAGACCGAAGTGCGTTCCTGCGTCAGGCAGGATGGATCGTTGGACGTCGATGCTGTGGTGACGCTCGGCAAGCAGCGCGGCTTCAATATCGAGGCGGCCGACCTGGTCGCCCTGTTCGGCGCCAACGACGACGAATTGTCCGACTTCGAGCTTGAATTGGTCTCGGCCGGACTCCCGACCCAGTGCAATGGCGGAATGCAGGGCATGAGCTAGCCGGCAAGGCCCCGTTCCGGGCGATCTCGCGGCACCGCCACGTCACCCATTTCAGTAGGGTGGTCGTCGCCCTTTGGCTTTGGAGCAACTGGAACCTTGGCCATTCGACCCTGGGTTGGAGGCATTTGGGGTGCGTGATCGCGGCAGCGTTCCCCGAATTCCAATCTCGGCTCCAGGTTACGGGGCCGCTCCCGGTCCGCCATGACGATAGAGCCATCCAATGATGCCGTTGCCCCGAGGCGTCATCCGTTTCGGGCGGCCGCTTTAAGGCTTTACCGCCGTCCAATCGACTTAGACAGTCCGGATCGCCGGGTTGGCTGGCGGCGGGAGTTGATCTGGGGGGCGGTTGTCTTCCTGATTGCCGCCGGCCTGCTTTGGCGATAGCGGGCTGGCCGGGAGGCAACCGGCGCAACAGCCACGGTCGACCGCCGTTGCGGGCCAGGCTCAGGTCATTCCCTGACGATTTCCTCGGCCTTTAAGTCGGCGCGCCAGTCTTCCCGCTTCAGGAATTCGGCAGGACAGCCGGCAAAGGCCAGGCGGCCCTGATCCAGCACATAGACCCGATCCGCCGCGGCGATGGCGCTTTCGCGATGGGTCGCCACCAGACAGGCGAGACCGAGCCGTCGGAAAGTGGCGAACAATTCCGCCTGCATGGCATCGGACACGGCGTTGGTGGCCTCGTCGAGGATCAGCAGCGACGGCCGCAGGACGAGTTGGCGGGCGATGAGCAGACGCTGCTGCTGGCCGGTGGTCAGGCGGAACTCATCAACGATGCTCTGCAGCCCCATCGACATGCCGGCCACATCGGCAGCCAGCGCAGCGTCCTCGACGGCCCGCCACACCTCCTCGACGCCGAAGCGGCCGAGACCGCTGACGTGGCTGCGCAAGGTCGCGGCGGTTTCGATGCGGTCGCCTTGCAGAACGGCGCCAACCCGATCGCGCCAGGCTGACAGGTCGAGTTGCCCGAACGGCATACCATTGTACCGGACCGCCCCATGGCTCGGCCGGTCAAAGCCAAGTAACAGCCGCAGCAGCGTCGATTTGCCGCTACCCGAAGCGCCGGCGACGACGACCAGTTCCCCTGGCGCGATCCGCAGCGAGATGTCGGTCAGGACCGGTTTGGCGGTCTCGGGGTAGCGGAAACCCACCGACTCCACATCAAGAGTGCCGGTATGGGCGGTGGGCGGGCGCCCGTCCGCTTCCGAGGCCGTGGCGATCAGTCGCGACAGATGTTCGACGAAGGGAAGGGTGCGCATGATCGCGGCAATGGCGGCCGCCAATCCTGAGGCGGAGGTCAGGGTTTCCCACGCGGCGACGCCGATGGCCGGAAGGGCGCTGGCCGCTGTCGAACCGGCCGCCAGCGGCAGGACCGCCAAGGCGCTCAGCCCTCCCAGCAGGACGCCCTCGGCGAGACCGGCTCCGACGATGTCCTGGCGGCGAAGCCGACGTTCAAGGCCTTTTTCCGTCCGGTAGACGTCTCGCCAATGGCTCACCGCCCAAGCCGCCGCGCCAAGACCGCGCAAGCGAACGAAACTTCGCAAGGCATCCGCCAGGAAACGCCGGCCGACCGACCGCTCGCGGAAATAGCGGCGTTCCGCGTCGAGCGAAACGCCCGCCGCCAGCGCCGGCACTGCGACGGCAACCAAAGTCAGAGCCAGCACTAGCGCACAGTGGCCGGGGTCGATGACGCTGAGAAAGCCGATCCCGGCCAGGACGGTGGCGCCGTTCAGCGCCTGTCGAAGTGGCGCCCCGCGGAGACGGCGGAACAGGCGTGGCACGCCGACCACGCCGCGGGCGATGTCTTCGGGGGTCAACCGCCGGAGCGCCGCGACGTCGACCCGTGCCATCTTCTGGATCAGCCCGGCGACAAAGGCGGCCTCCAATCCTCCCTCGAGGCGCAGGGCGGCGATCGCCCGAGCAGCCTCCAAGAGGCCGATGGCCGCCACCGCCAGCGCCAGGCTTGCCGCCAGCCGCCACACATCCTCGGCGGCCAAGCCGGGGCGCTGCCAGGCGGCAATCGGCAGGAGCATTGCCAATCCCGCCAGCACCAGGCTGGTCCCGCCCAGTCGCGCGGCGTCGCGACGGCAACGCGCCAATCCCGACCGCAGCAAACCCCAGGTGGAGGTCGCACGGCGATCGGCCGGCGGGATAAGACTGACGGCTTCCGCCCGCAAGCCGGCGATGGCCGCATCGGTCAACGGCACGCTGCGGCTGCCGGCGCCTGGATCGATCAGCCTATACCTGCCGCCGCCGTCGGGAAGGATGGCCACCGGCCGCCGGCCATCCCGGGTGAAGGCCAGTAGCGGGCCGGGATCGAGCCGCCACCAGGCGGGAACGACAAGACGCACGGTCCTGAGGACGATCCCGTTGCAGCGGGCCAAGGCCTGCAACCCGCCGGACAGGTCGGCCGGCGAGGCCACCGCGGTCACGCCAAGATGGCGGGCCAAAGTCTGGAAGGCCTCGATCAGGGCCGGGGTCAGTCGGTCGTCCAATTCGTCGCACTCCGGGCCTTCGTCAGGAATGGGCGCGGCGAACACGGTCGCGGCCGGCGACGGCACCGACGCCGGCGGGGTATCGTCGGTGGCGAGACGACCATCGACGATGCGCACCACCCGGTCACAGGCGGCCAGGGTCGAGGTGCGGTGGCTGACGATGATCAGGGTGCAGCCGCGCTGGCGCAAATTGGCGCGAAGGCGCCGTTCCAGGGCCGGGTCCAGGGCGTCGGTGGCCTCGTCGAGGATCAGGATATCCGGCTGGCGCAACAGCGCACGGGCGATTTCCAGCCGCTGCAATTGACCGCCGCTGAAATTTCGCCCGCGCGGCTCCATGCGGGCGCCGAGGCCGCCATCCCGGTCGGCAACCACGTCATCCAGGCAGGACTGCCGGATGACCTCGGCCAATTCGTCCTCGCCATAGGCCTCGCCCAGGCACAGATTATCGCGCAGCGTGCCTTCGAAGACGAACGGCCGCTTGTCCACCAGGATGATCCGGCCGAAGCCGTCCACACTGCCCGACCATGGCCGGTGAAGCCCTGCCAGAAGGCCGGCCAATGTCGATTTGCCGCCCCCCGAGGGCCCGCTCAAACCCAGCTGTTCACCGCGCTCGACGGCCAGACCGACGCCGTCGATCAACGGCGGCTTGTGCGGCCGGTAGCCGAAGCGGAGGTTGTCGGCACGCAAGGCCAAGGGGGCAAGCGGTGTCGACGGCGCGCCGGCAGCGTCCAGGGGGGGCTCGTCGCAGCGCAACACGTCGTCGATATGGGGCAGCGTGTGGCGCAACTCGTCGAGCTTGCCCTGGGCGGCGAGAAGGCCCCGCAACGGCAGGCATAGCCCAAGGGCCAGCACCAGCCGACCCAGCAGGAAAGGAGGTTCACCGCCCCGGACAACGATGATCGCGATGAGTGTCAGCTCCAGCAGGCGGGGTACGATAGCGGCCAGCCCCTCGGCCAGTCCATAGGCCTGGCGAAAGAACCGAACGGTGGCGTCGGTGCCGACATGGCGGACGACAAAACCGTCGCTGCGCAGCCCTATCTTGGTCGATTCGATGGCCTCCAGATCGGCGGCGAGGCCCGACATTTCGCTATCCGCGCCCAACCGGTACCGGTGCAGCCATCCCAGACGCCAAGTGAACAGCCCGAGCAGGAGCGCGCCGTAGAGGGCGGTCACTGTACCCAAGGCCATCGCCGTCGCTCGGTCCCACCACCATGCGGCGGCCAAAAGAACGGGAAGCGCCGCCAGGCCGGTCAGCGCCGGCAGAAGGTCGGCGCAGAGCAATTCCGCCACCTTGTCGCCGGCGTAGACGGTCTTATGCAGCGCGTCGGGGATGCGATAAGCGAAGAACGCCTGCGGCAAGCCGAGAAGGTGGCGGGTCAGGGCGTCGGCCTTTCCGAGGCTCAGTTGCTGTTGCGCCGCTGACCACAGGCTCCGCTGAATGGCGGCAGCGGCGACGCGCAAGATTACCGCGGTGGCCAGCCAGGGCAGCGTGTCGCCCGGGTCCGCCGTCGCCAGGCGCGCCAGGCTAAGGCAAATCGCGACCAGGGCGAACGCGCCGAGGCCGGCGCATACCGCCGCCCCCGCCAGCGGCAAAGCCAGGTGGGGGAGCACCCGCCGCCAGGCGCCGGGACCCTGCCCCGCCGATGTCGGGAAGGCATCGCCAGGCGCCAATTTCAGGACCACGCCGGTAAAGCCCTCGTGAAATTTCTCGATTGGCACGTCAAAGCGCCCGCAGGCCGGATCGTTGAGGCGGACATGGCTGGCCGTCATGCCTTCGATCACCACAAAGTGGATGAAATCCAGATGGGCGATCAGGGGAAAGCCCAGGGCCGGCAGATCCTTCGGTTCGCGGCGCAGCACCTTGCAGGTGAGGCCAAGGGTGCGCGCGCCGCGGGCGATGTCCGCGGCGTTGAGGCTGTCGCGCGAAACGCCGGTGGCGCGGCGGACCTCCTCCAAAGGAAGGTCACAGCCGAAATGCGCAAGAATCATGGCCAAGGCCGCCACCCCGCATTCAGTGGTCTGGAATTGAAGTCGCGTAGGCGTGCGGCCACTGATGCGCATGGAAGTCTTGCATCCTTGAATGCAGCGGAAAGAAACGCCATGTGAGACACCAGGATACCAGTCTGTCCTTCAAGGCAAAACTGCCGCAATCCTTCCATGGGGCGTCGGGGGGCTTAGGCGAGTGGCGGATCAGCAACTTATCCGTGTGTTCCGTGAAGAGGCGGTGGATCGCCTTTCCTCGCCGGAGGAACTGGATCGCCTGGTAATTATTACCGGGCCGCGCAGTTGGGCTGCGCTGGCAGCGGTTTGTCTGCTGCTTACTGTTGCGCTGGCCTGGGGGCTCTTCGGATCGGTGCCGACACGCGTCTCCGGATCGGGCATCCTCATTCATCAAGGTGGCCGTGTTCTCGATGCGGTAGCACCGGCCAGCGGCCAGCTTCTGATTTCCGATATCGCTCCCAACAGCAAAGTGAAGGCCGGACAGGAGGTGGCGAGGATCATTCAGGTCAGCCTTCGACAACAGCTGGAGCAAGCGGGTGCGGTCACCCGCGAACGCCAGGCCGATTTGGCCGAACAAACGAAACTCCTGGCGGGCGAAACAACGGCCAGGGAGGCCAACTTCCAAAGCCGCCGTGATGCCATCAGGCAGTCCCTTGGGGCGGCCCGATCGCGTGTGCGCTATCTCGAAGACATGCTCAAAGGGGAGGAGGAACTTGCCCTCAAAGGCTACATAAGCCGGCAGAAGGTGGCCGACATCCGGCAGGAATTGGCAAAGGCTCGCCAGGAGATCGCCGATCAGGACAGCGCGCTGGTGCGGGTGCGGAGCGACCAACTGTCATGGCGGACCGCGATCGAGCGGCAACTGGGGCCGTTCCGGGACCGTCTCGCCGAGGCCGAACGCAAGGTCGCCGAGCTGCGCCTGCAATTGAGAGAAGATACGCGCGTCATCGCCCCGGGCGATGGACGGGTCATCGAGTGGGAGGCGGCCGACGGGGCTCGGGTCACCGTCGGCACGCCGATTCTCAGCATCCAAAGCGGCGGCGGCAGCTTGCAGGTGCTGTTGTACGTTCCGCCGCAGGACGGCAAGCAGGTCAAGCCGGGGATGGAGGTGCGGGTCGAACCCTCCACGGTCAAAAAGGAAGAATACGGGACACTGGTGGGGCGCGTCGCCGTGGTCTCTGACTTTCCCTCGACGCATCAGGCTATGCTTGCCGTATTGCAGAACGAAAAGTTGGTGCAACAGTATTCGTCGCAGGGTCCGCCCTTCGCGGTGCGCATCGACCTGGTCTCCCAGCCGGGAACACCGAGCGGCTATCGCTGGTCGTCGGGAGAAGGGCCGCCGGTGACCCTCAGCAGCGGCACGCCCGTGCAGGCCGAGGTCACAACCCGGGAAAGGAGACCAATAGAACTGGTGATCCCGGCATTGCGCAAGGCCACCCATCTATGAGCGGACCGGCGTCGCAGGCGGCTGTCCCGCAACGGGATAAGTGCCCAATCAAGCGCCGGGCGAAGACTCCGTCGGTCCTGCAGATGGAAGCAGTGGAGTGCGGAGCCGCTTCCTTGGCGATGATCCTTGCCTTTTACGGGCGATGGGTGCCGCTCGAAGAAATGCGTGTGGCCTGCGGCGTGTCGCGGGATGGCACCAAAGCCAGCAATCTCGTTAAGGCCGCCCGCAGTTTCGGTTTGGCAGCGAAGTGCTTCAAGAAGGAGCCGAAAGGGCTGCTGGCCCTGCGTTGGCCACTGATCATCCACTGGAACTTCAACCATTTTCTGGTTCTGGAAGGAATCGAAGGGGACAAGGTCTATCTCAACGACCCCGCCAACGGGCCGCGCGCCGTCAGCCTTGACGAGCTGTCGGCTGCCTTTACCGGGGTGGCGATGGCGTTCGAGCCGACCGAGGCCTTTGAAAAGGGTGGCAAACCTCAAAATATTCGCGATCTGCTGGCGCGGCGGCTGGCCGGTTCCCGCGATGCCGTTGCCTTCGCCATGATCGTCAGTCTCGCCCTGGTGCTCCCCGGCATCGCCATACCGGCGTTCAGCCGTTCCTTCGTCGACGACGTCTTGGTCGACAAGCTGGGGGATGACTGGCTGATTCCGTTGCTCCTGGGGATGGGTGCGACGGCATTGCTGCGCGGAGGGTTGAATTGGCTGCAGCAGGCGATCCTGCTGCGTCTCGAGGTCAAGCTGGCGGTGACCATGGCCGGGGGGTTCATGTGGCACATCCTGCAGTTGCCGATGACCTTCTTCGGACAACGCCAGCCGGGTGAGATCGCCAATCGTATTGCCGCCAACGACCGGGTGGCGCGGATGCTGTCGGGCGACCTGGCGACGACCGTCATGAACCTCACGACGATAGGCTTCTTTGGACTGGTGATGTGCGCCTACGACCGGTGGCTGGGGGGGGCCGCCATCCTTATCGCCCTGTGCAACTTCATCGTGGTCGGCCTGCTGGCCGAGAAGCGCCAATTGGCCAGTCGGCGCATCGCCGTGGAAGCGGGCAATTTCGCCGGGGTCACCGTCGGCGCGATCCGTAATGTCGAAACCATTAAGGCGGCTGGACTGGAAGCAAGCAGTTTCGAGCGATGGGCCGGCGTCCAGGCTCGTCTGCTAAGCATTCGCCAGGGATTCGGCGGGAGTGCGGCGGTGCTGGGGGCGTCGCCGGTGCTTCTGGAAAGTTTGACCACGGCGGCCATTCTGGGGATCGGGGCTTGGCGGGTTATGGAGGGTGACCTCAGCATCGGCACACTGGTTGCCTTCCAAAGCCTGGCGGCGAGCTTCACCCAACCCATCGCCAAACTGGTGGCGCTTGATGGCACATGGAAGCAAGTCAAGGCCGACCTGTTGCGTCTGGACGACGCCCGAAAATACGCAACGGAACCGCTGACCGCGCTGACCGGCCCCGCCATCGTGGAGGGCGTCGAGCAACTGCAGGGCGAGGTTGAACTGGTCGAGGTATCGTTCGGCTATAGTCCGCTGGATCCGCCATTGATCGATAAATTGTCGCTGCGCTTGACCCCCGGCAAGCGGGTGGCGCTGGTCGGCGGCTCAGGAAGCGGCAAGTCTACCGTGGGGCGCCTCATCTGCGGTCTGCAGAGGCCGTGGTCGGGTCAGATCCTGTTCGACGGCCGCTCGGCCGAATCCATTCATCCGGCTGCCCGCGCCGCGGCCATCACCTATGTGGATCAGGACATTTTCCTGTTCGCCGGCACGGTCCGAGAGAACTTGACGCTCTGGGACGACACCGTGCCGGAAGCTGTCCTGAACCGTGCATTGGCCGATGCCGCCGTTTTCGACGACGTGGCGCTGCGCCCCGGGCAACTGGACGCGCGGGTCGAAGAGGGCGGCATCAACTTCAGCGGTGGCCAGCGCCAGCGCCTGGAAATTGCCCGTGCCCTGGCTGTCAATCCGTCGATCCTGGTGCTCGACGAGGCAACGGCGGCGCTCGACCCGGCAACCGAAAAGCTGATCGACGACAATATCCGGCGTCTTGGTTGCACCTGTGTCATCATCGCCCACCGGCTAAGTACCATCCGCGATTGCGACGAGATCGTGGTGTTGCACCGAGGCCGGGTGATCGAACGCGGCACGCATGATCAACTAATTGCGCGGGACGGCGAATACGCCTCACTGATCATGACGGAGTGACGCGGTCATGGAACTCGCCCCGGCCATACTTCCGAAGAGCTCCGGCAGCAGGGAACCGGCGATCCTCGATGAGCCCGAAACGATTTGGCAGGTAGAGGCTGGATACGCCGACATTTTCCTCGTCCGACTGGGCGCTGGTCAGCCCTCTGGACGGCGTCACCATCTTTTGCGAGCGGAGGTCGGCGCGGTCCTCTGCGGAGTCCCGGTGATTGCTCGATCGGCAGGCGCCGATTGCCTGGGCTTGCTGGCCGTGCCTTCGCTGTCCGGCCGGCTCACCGCCGCCCGGAGGCGCGAGAAGTGCTCCCCTGCCACAGACGACGAATCTGGTCTGCCGTTCGGCATCGGCAAATGGCTGCTGCGGCTTACGGACGCAGCGACCGGCAACCAGACGGCATGGCCCGACCAGGTGGCGGAAATCGGTGCGATTGCTCTGGCGGGTGAAGGCCGCCTGCATGCCGACCCTCGGCGCCTGTTGTGGGTCACCGTAAGGGAAGGCGCGGTCACTTTTCTGGACGGCCAATCCATTGTTTCCGGGACGGTACCCTTGCCCCTCCTCGGCCATGCCTGGGTGAAGGCCGAGGGAGAATGCCGGTTGGATGTCGCCGGCATTCCCCCCGTCGGCGATGACCTGTGGCCGTCACTCGACCTGTTCCACCGGTTGATCGTCGCACGCATCGCGGCAAGGGTTGATCGCCGGCGCGAGGACGAGGCGGGCCAGATTTTGCGTACCGACGTGATGACCCGCCACCGTCTCAACGGCGCCATCGACGGGCTGGCTCGCTTGATCCGAGACGGTGCCGGAGCGATCCGGCCGCCGTCCGATGACCCGTTGATCGAGGCGGTGGCCAAGGTGGCCGACGCTTTGGGTGTTGCCTTGCGGCCGCTGCGCCCCGAGGCCGTCGGCGCGGAGGGGGCGGCCGACGAAATGTCCCGCCTGAAGGCGATCCTCGCTGCGGCCGGCCTTCGCAATCGCCCGGTGATCCTGCGTGACGGCTGGTGGCAGGTCGAGAGTTTTCCGTTGGTTGGCTGGCGTTCCGAGGATGGAGCGGCGGTGGCGCTGCTTCCCTCGTCCGATGGTGGCGGTTACCAGGCCCACGGCGTTGACCGCGGATTCGTTGTCTCGCCGGAAGAAAGGCACCGGATTGCGCCCCAGGCGGTGCAGGTCTATCTCCCCCTGCCCAGCCGCCCCCTGTCTGGCATGGACGTGCTCGGTGCGATCTTCGGCGGCTTGAAGAAGGACCTTGTGCGGATCGCTTCCACCGGATTCGCCGCATCGCTCCTGGCGCTGTTCTCGGTACTGGCGACCGGCCTATTGTTCGACCTGGTCATCCCCTATGCCGAGAGGGAGCAACTTGCTTTCATTGTCTCCGGTCTGGTGGCGGTCGCCCTTGGCAGCGCGTCGTTCGAATTGGTCAAGCAGCTTTCCGTGCTGCGATTGGAGGGGCGGGCCGATTTGACGGCGCAATCAGCGCTGATGGTCCGGTTGCTGTCGCTGCCCGTGGGCTTCTTCCGCAGCTTTAGCGCCGGGGATCTGACCGACCGCGTACTTGGATTGCAGGCAATTCGTGACATTGTCGCCGGGACGACGATCACCGCTTTGTTGGGCGCGATCTTCTCGCTGGTCAGCGTGGCGATGCTGATTTACTACGACGCCCGTCTGGCCCTTGTCGCCATGGGCTTGGTTTTGCTCTCGGCGGCGGTTACGGCGGGCCTGTCCTATGGCCAGCTCCGTCACGAAAGGGAGCGGGTGCGCCAGCAGGGCGAATTGGACGGCTTCGCCCTGCAGATGGTGCTGGGCATCGCCAAGTTGCGCGTGGCGGCGGCTGAACCCAGGGCCATGGCCCAGTGGGCGATGCGTTTCGCGCGGCAGAAAGGACGCTTCCGCAAGGCCCAGGCGTTCGCCAACGGACAGACGGTGTTCCAGTCGATCTTTCCCATTTTCGCCTCGCTCACCGTCTTTCTGGCGGTGTCCTTGCTGATGCAGCACGACCTGCAGCAAAACCTTCTTCGGGCCCTGGTTTCGGATCCAGGCGACCCGCCTGCAGATATCCTTTCCACCGGGGATTTCCTCGCCTTCAATGCGGCGTTCGGCCAGTTGCTGGCGGCCTTGACGGGAATGGCCGCGGCCCTGACCCAGGTGCTGGCCGTGGTGCCCTTTTTCAACCGCGCCCGTCCGATCCTGGAGGCCGCGCCGGAGATCACCGATGGGGTTGATTTGCCAGGCAGCCTGACAGGTGCGATCGAATTGAAGCATGTCAGCTTCCGCTACGACAGCGATGGGCCGCCCGTGCTCAATGACCTGTCGCTGGCCATCGAGCCCGGCCAGTTCGTTGCCGTGGTCGGTCCCTCTGGCGGCGGCAAGTCCACCTTGATGCGCCTGCTGCTTGGATTCGAGAAGCCGCTCTCCGGCGAAATCTTCTTCGATGGCAAAGGCACCCAACGGCTCGACATGACAGCCGTGCGACGGCAGATCGGGGTGGTACTGCAGAACGGCTCGGTGACTGCCGGGTCGATCTTCCGCAATATTGTCGGAATGTGGCCTCTCGGCCTTGACGATGCCTGGCAGGCGGCCAGAATGGCTGGGCTGGCCGAAGACATCGAAGAGATGCCGATGGGAATGCATACGGTTTTGATGGACGGCGCCGGCACCTTGTCGGGGGGGCAGCGGCAACGCCTGATGATCGCCCGCGCTATCGTCCATCGGCCACGAATCCTGCTGCTCGATGAAGCTACCAGTGCCCTCGACAACCGGACGCAGAGCATCGTCATGGAGTCTTTGGCGAAGATGAGCGTGACCCGGATCGTCATCGCCCACCGTCTCAGCACCATTCGCCAAGTCGACAACATTTTCGTGATCGACCGCGGCCGCCTGGCCGAGATGGGCAGTTTCGATGAGCTGATGAAGCAGCCGGGTCTCTTCGCCACGCTTGCCCGTCGCCAACTTCTTTGAAAGGGCGAAGCCATGCGCAAGGTTCTCTACATTTTCGGCCAACTCAGTGACGAGGACATCGAATGGATGTCGCGGGCGGGCCGCCGACAGAGGACGCTCGACGGTCAGGTCCTGCTGCGGGAAGGAGAGCAAGTCTCGCACCTGTTTATTATGCTCGAAGGCGTGGTGACGGTTGCGGTGAGCGGACTTGGCGTGGTCGCCGAACTGGGCAGCGGCGAAGTGATCGGCGAGATGTCTTTCGTCGATAGCGCCCCGGCCGCGGCCACCGTCACCGCCGTGGGCGGCGGCACCGTCCTCGCTCTGGACAAGCGGGACGTCGCCCAGCGCCTGCGCGCGGAGCCTGGTTTTGCGGGCCGCTTCTACAAAGCCCTGGCCATATTCCTGGCCGACCGGTTGCGGGGAACGGTCGACCGTCTGAAACCCGGCGATACCAATTCGCTGGCACGGGACGAGATTATGGAGGATGAACTCGACCCCGGCATCGTCGATCAGGTTTCCCTGGCCGGCGTTCGTTTCGAGCGCATGCTCAAGACGCTGCTTGGCGCACCGGCCGTGTGAGATCGATCCCAATACCTTGGCAAACTGCCTCCCCACTCGGGTGCCGAGCCACGATCATACGCCCACCATTCGCTCCGAGCGGTATCTGACCTCGACCCACCGAGCCACCGCCGAGAGGCGTCGCTCGATGAAGCTGCGCATCGCCCGATTGCCCCCGGCCGTCGCATAGATCGCCAGGGATTGGGGGCCCAATGCCTGGGCTTGACGTCCGAGCACCTCGATCAGGCCGTAGATCAGCCAACCGGCGCGCTGGTAGCCGGGTAAAGCATAGCCATTGTGGTAATGGACCTGGTCGGTGCCGGTCAGCACTTCGCCGAAGAGCCAGCCGACCGGCACTCCAGCGGAGCGGATCACGACGCCGAGGTCGGGGTGGCATACCGTTCGATAAGGCCTCGGATCCCAGATCTTTTCGACGGTTCCGTCGGCGATCAGGCCATCGATCGCCGCCAGTTCTTGCTCGGATACGCTGGAAAATGGTTCGACCGTGCCTCCCGCCGCCGCCATCCTGGCGAAGAAGGCTGGCCAGCTTCGGCGCACGGTCTCGAACACGGATCCGGCGTAGCCGGCGACGCGGCATTCGTGCTCGGTGGGCGCTGCCCAGCCGGCCTTGCGCAGGGCCCCTTCGAAGGCTTCGCGCTCCTTGGTCCGGCTGGTGTGGAAGCTCTCCAGGCGCGCCACACCCGCTGCCGCGACGGTGCGCTCAGCATCCTGAAGCAATCGCTGAGCAATGCCCTGGCGACGCCATAGCCAATGCACCGCGAGTGAACGCAGTTGCGCCTGCTCGGCACCCGGTGGCCGCCTGATCAGCACGAGCCCGACCGGGACGTCGCCAATGCGGGCGGCCAGAGCGAAATGGTCGGCGGGGTGTTCCGCCCATTCGGCGAAGCAGCGGGCATAAGCAAGGCCGGCGAGAGCCGTCTCGGGCTCCCCCAAGGCTTCGATCCGCAATGACTCTGTCGAGACAGGTTGGGTCACAGTCCCATGGTAACAGCGTCGGCCCGAACGAGAAACGGCCGCCGCAGCGGCCGCCGTCACGGTCGTCAGAATGTCCGGATATGTTGGCCCATCAACGACGGCCGGGCAAAACCGGGGAAGGTCCGCTATCTGGAATGGGCACCGATCCCCGGAACATCCTACAAGGGGCGCAACGCGGTTGCTTCCGCCTGGAGCGACCTCCGCTTTGGGCGCGGCGCAAACAATACTGACTGCGGCCCTCACGGTGGCGCGCATCGAGGCGTCGGCACCGTGCTGCTGACGAGGAGATTGGCGGCGGGCCAGACATCGGGGCCCTGATGGTGTCAGCTGCGCCGTCCTGGGCTTTAGGCAATGGTCGACAGGCCCCTGTCGGCGACGATGGACAACCGCTTGGCCGCCGGACCAGCGGAATGCTTGTCGATGAGTCCAGCGTCGTGCAGATCCAGCACCGTCTCGTGGATGGCGGCCTTTACGTCGCTCTTGTAAGCCTTAGTGCTGAAAATCTGACGGATGGGGCCCGCACCGCCCGTCAGATTTTCACCACATTTCAATCAGTTGGTGGGCCACCTGATCCAGGCGCTTGGGAACCAAGCGTTTGGGGCGGGCCACCAGGAGCATGTCTCCGCATTCCCTATGGTCTGCATCGCCACTGCGACGGGATTACCCATCATGGGCTCTGGGAGTAAACGTCGGCCTGTTGAAACTGGTAGCGGCGCATGTGCAGGTCTATGTTACCGGACCAGTATACCCTGCACCCAATTCGTTCGGCCGCGAAGCCTATCGCCGGTTTCAACGGCCGGCTGGTTTCAAAAGCGGCGGCGACACCGGGCGGGCCCGGCCGTCGCAGATACACCCATGAACGGCCTGAAGTGAGTTGCCTTGACCACTGCCCCTCTGCCGCCGCCGATATCATCGCCCAACACTGCACCTCAAATCATTTTCCGCTTGCCGGGGGTGAGCGGGCGGAAACCCCACACGACGGTGAATTGCACATGACCGGGCACCACGACAGGGCCCTCAGCAAGGTTCCCGCGGTCACCCTCGGCTTTTGGATCATCAAGATCGCGGCAACTACCCTGGGTGAAACCGGGGGCGACGCGGTGACGATGTCGATGAACCTGGGCTACCTGACGGGCACCGCCATTTTCACCGCCATCCTGGTCGTCGCCGTCGGCGCCCAGATGTCCGCCAAACGGTTCCGCCCCTTCCTCTACTGGGCCGTAATCGTGGCGACCACGACGACCGGGACGACGTTGGCCGATTTTGCCGACCGTTCGCTCGGCATCGGCTACATCGGCGGCTCGTCGCTGCTGTTCGTGCTGCTGATGTCGGTGCTGGGCCTCTGGTACTGGGCGCAGGGGTCCGTCGCTACCGACACGGTGACCTCGCCCAAGGCCGAAGGATTCTATTGGGCGACGATCATGTTTTCGCAGACATTGGGCACGGCCCTCGGGGACTTTTTGGCCGACACCGGCGGACTCGGGTATGAAGGAGGCGCGCTCGCCTTCGCCGCGGCCTTGGCGATCATCGCCGCCTGTTACTTCTACACGGGCATTTCGCGCACGGTGCTGTTCTGGAGCGCGTTCATCCTGACCCGGCCGCTCGGCGCCACCGTCGGTGACCTGCTCGACAAGCCGCGTGCCGACGGCGGGTTTGCACTTGATCGGTTCACGGCATCGGCGGTGCTGGCGGTCTGCATCATCGTGTTGATTCTGGTCATCCCGCAGAAGGCGGGCCGGCATCCAGAAGCGCGATGAGCGATTTGACCCATCCGCATTGTCAATCGACGCTGCGCTTCCGAACGGGAGCCATCCTGCTTGTGCGCTATCGTGGCAGCGGGCACCAGCGCTCGCCGGGTTGCCGGCGCCGATCGCCCCACGCGCCCTGCCACCCCACGCCCCGGGGTACGGCCCGACCCAATAGGCTGGTCTTGAAGCAAGCCTTTTCTGGCCATACATCCGCCCGGTTGCCGGTCGTCGCCTTCGTCGCATACCAGGAGGGCGAGACATAGGCCTCGGGACCGGTGAAGATGGCCAGGGCCTGGACCGTCCGGACGGCTGTCCGCCATTGCGGATTGGCCCGCGCCAGATGACCGTAAAGACTGCCTTTGGGCCCTTCCTCGGCGTCCAGGAGGAGCGGCAGGTGGCTGGCCTCCGGTCCTTCGGCACCCAGGGTGACGAGGGTGGCAAGCCGCGCCTGGCGGATCGCCGCGTGGAGAACGGACAGCCGGTCTTCGTGGAAATCGGGCGGAAGTGCAGTAGCCACTTCAGCGTAAAGTTGTAAAATCGCCCGAGGTTGGCCGCCTCAGTCCAATCTCTGAGTGGAAGCGCCAGAGGCGGTGGTTTCGCTGGAAGAGCAAAGTCCCAGCCGCTTGTTACAGCGTCTCTGGCAAATCAACCATCGCTTACGCAAACTCTTTGATTGAATTCCGGTCAAACGGTGGAGCCGCCATCATGATCCACGACCTGCTCCAAAGACGGAAGAAGAACGGCGATTTTTTAGTTGGCGCAGCAATAGGCGGGGGAGCGTTCGCGCGCGCGGCGACCCGAGGCGGGGCTGATTTCCTGGAAGTCCTGAATGCCGGCCGTTTCCGTCTGATGGGCGCCCCTTCGATTACCTGCATGATGCCCGTGCGCTCCGCCAACAGCTTCGTCTTCGACGTTATGGCGGCGGAGATCACACCGCTCGCAAAAATTCCGGTCTTCTTTGGCGCGTCGGTTATGGACGTGGACGACGATCTCGAAGCGATCGTCGAACGGGTCGCCTTGATCGGAGGCAGCGGCGTCATCAATTTTCCGACCGCCTGCCACTATTCGAGTTCGATCGCCGACGCCCTCGAAACGGCGGGCGTCGGCTTTACGCGCGAACTGAGGCTGCTAAGGATCGCCCGAGCGCGAGGTCTGGGGGCGATTGCCCATGTCACAACAGGAGAGCAAGCGCGCCGCGCCGCCGCGGAGGGAGTGGAAATCGTCTGCTTCAACTATGGATGGAATGCGGGCGGCGTCGGCGGTGTCACCGCCGCCCACAACCTGATGGAGGCTGCGGCGATCAGCGTCGAAGTCCGCCGTGTCATCCGCTTGGCCAACCCAAAAACGCTGCTGATGCTTGAGGGCGGCCCGATCAAGACAGCCGAGGACTTGAAGCAGATCCTGGCGGTGTCTCAAGCCGATGGTTACATCGGCGGTTCCACATTCGACCGTCTCGCGATCGAGGACGCGATCACCAATCAGACCCTAACTTTCAAAGATGCTGCACGCTCGCTGAGGCAAGACAGAACGCGCGAGCAGGACCTGTTTCGGCGCGGCAGCGCGGTGGGCCTCGTCGGCACCTCGAAAGCGTTGCTCTCCCTTCTCGAACGGGTCGACGTCCTGTCCCGCTCGGCAGTCGCCGTGATCGTCACGGGCGAAGCCGCCAGCGGTCGCCAAAGGGTGGCGGAGGCGATCGTTCGCCTCCACTCGGCACGCGCACATGATATCACCACGCTGCATTGCGACGAATATACGCCTGCCCAGCTTATCGCCCGCCTGTTCGGCAAGGAAGGCGGTGACGCCCGAAGCGCCCTTCTCAGCCGCAACGACCTCACGATCATCCTGCGTGGACTGGAGCTTATTCCGATCCGCGTACAGCGACGTCTCGCATTCTATCTCGAGCAGGGCGCATTCCGGCCGGCGGGGGCGCGGCGCCAGCAGATTGGCCAAGCGCGATTGATGTTTATCGCCGAGTCTTCACTCGAGGATTTGCAGGCGCGGGCACGCATTCATCACAACCTCGCCCGCCAACTTGCCGGGGTAGAGGTCACGGTCCCGTCGGTACGCGACCGCGGCGAAGACGTCGAGGATCTCTTGACGCAAGCGTTCGAGGAACTGCGCGAGCGGGCGCCGCGACCGCAATTCTCACCAGCTGCCCTAAGGCGCCTGCGACTTCATGGCTGGGTCGGAAACCTTGCCGAAGTCAGCAGCGTCGCTGCCCATCTGCTAGCGGAAGTCAAAGACGGACGCGTAAGCGAATCCGACGTGGCCGTTGCGCTGGAGCAGGAGCCCAGCTCCAACCGTCGTCCGATCGGCAACGAACGCGACATCATCCTCGATGCGCTGTGGCGGCATTCGTTCCATCGCGGGCGCACGGCGCAATTCCTCGGTGTCTCGCGCAAGACCCTCTACAACAAGATCGTCCGACTCGGCATCAATCAAGCGGCCAAGTCATGATCGTCGCCCGCTCGTCGCCCAAAGCTGGAGGTCGGCAGATCAGGACCTCGCGTCCCGCACCGACGCGGGCGATCACCGACGCACGCCGCGAGCGGACGGCCGCGGCGGGCCCTGCGGCGCTTCGCAAGTCGTCGAAAGAGAGTCCGATCAAGTAGCCCGTGCGCCCTTCTTCGTCGGGCCTGCCCGCTGCGTTTCCGGCGACGGTCTGGTAAGTCACAAAGCCAAGGTCGCGGAATTGGCGGAGTATCGACAACTCCCGGTCGACGCCAAGCTCAACTTCGGCCAGCGTCTGTTCGAACGCATCGCCGTATTGCGCCACCGAAGGAAAATTGCCGACGCGCCGAACCCCGGCGCGGGAGAGCGCCACCGCCAGCAATCGCACATTGAGAAATGGGTCGGCGGCGAAGACGGCCGCGATTGCGCCCGCTTGAAGCTGCGGTCCCAACTTGAGCGTCTCCAGTCCGGCGATCAGATCGTCGTTGTAGCGGCGATTAGGAAGCAGCGCATCCAGCTCCAACGGAAGCGCGGATCCTCGTTTGCGGCCGGCCCACAAGCCCCAGCGACCAGAGAACTCGCCCGAGTTGGATGTCCTGTGCGCCATCTGACGCTCCGTTCGATGAAAAGAGATCCAATCTTACCCAACATTACCCAACCTGTGACATTGCGCGATTGCCCATGCATGCAATTCTGCACAAAATGTGGGCTGTTTGCTCGGGTCGAGCCCGCGGATTGCGATCATCGGCGCAATGCGATGATGCGTCTGGCCGCCGACTTGGCGGTCGGTCCTAGGGAGGCGCGAACACGCCTCGAGCTGCGGTCCGGCGGGGGGGGGAACGAATGAGGGCGGGCGCAAAATTCGATTTGCGGGCGGGCGGACGCCGCCAGACCCGGCGCGACGGCGGCCCTTGTTACGGCGTCGCCCCGGCGCAGGAACTTGCAGCTTGACGGGCGGTCCCGCCGATATGAATCGGATCGGCGGCGGCGAGGCGCGCCTGAACGCGATGAGAGGCGACGTCTTTGCCGCCTGCGCCGTCCTTGCCATGGCGCTCTGGGTGTTTTTCGGTGCGTGGCCGGACTGGCTCGCTGGCGCCTTGATCTCGAAAAAGACATTCGTCAGCGCCGTGCTCAACGGCCTGACGCTGTCAGGGCTCTATTTTCTCGTCGCCAGCGGCTTCACGCTGATCTTCGGCCTGATGCGTAACGTCAACCTCGCTCACGGCTCGCTTTACCTGTTCGGCGCCTATGTTGGTTACGAGGCCTCGACGCGTTCCGACGTCTGGCTGTTGGGCGTCGCGGCTGGCGCCCTGGCGACCGCCGTCGTCGGCCTGGCGATGCAAATTCTCGTCTTCCGCCGGCTCGAAGGCGACGATCTCCGGCAAACGCTGGTCACCATCGGGATCTCGATCGTCGCCGCCGACCTGATGCTCGCGACTTGGGGCGGCGGCGCCTACCAGGTGACACCACCCGACGCACTGAGCGGTGCCGTGACGCTGCCGATCGCAACCGGCGTGACATCGAGCGGAACGGCGGTGTTCCTGCGTTATCCGTTCTATCGTCTGATCGTGGCGGCGATTGCCATCGCGATCGGCTGCCTGCTCTGGCTGCTGCTTGCGAGGACACGGATTGGCATGACCATTCGCGCTGGTGTTGACGATCGCGCGATGTTGGAGGCGTCTGGCGTCAATGCCCAAATCGTATTCGCCGGAGTGTTCGCACTCGGTGCGGGACTGGCTGGGCTTGCCGGCGTCATCGGCGGATCGGCCTTTGCCATCTCGCCGGGCGAAGACATCCATTATCTCCTGGCCTCGCTGGTCGTGGTGATCGTCGGCGGGATGGGCTCGATCGCCGGCGCGGTGATCGGCTCGCTGTTGATCGGCCTCTCCGAACAGATCGGTCTCGTCTACTTTCCGACCTATAGCGTCGTCCTGACCTTCCTCATCATGGTCGCCACGCTGGCGGTACGGCCGCGCGGCATCATGGGGAAGGCGCGATGAGTGAATTCGCGGGCAAAGACCGCATCGCCGCCCGATCAGTTGGCCGCAGCGAAGTCGGCGCCGGCCACGCGCTGTTTGGATTGGCGCTTCTCGCCTATCCTGCTGTCGCCTCCGACTTCTTTCTCACGCAGATCGGCGGTCTTTCGCTGATCGAGGGCATGATCGCCCTCTCCCTGATGACGCTCGCGGGTTACGGCGGAATGGTCAGCTTGGCGCAACTGTCGGTCGCTGGCATCGCCGGATATGTTGTGGCCATTCTCGGCCACAACGACACCGGTGTGCAGGGCTATGACTGGCCGTGGGCGGTGACCGTCCCGCTGGCGATCCTCGCTGCCGCTGCGACGTCGGCTCTCATCGGCTGGATTTCAGCGCGCACCTCCGGCATCTACACCATCATGATCACGTTGGCGATCGCTACCGCGGTCTTCTACTTTGCCCAGCAGAACTACGTCATCTTCAATGGCCACTCCGGATTTGCCGGCATTCCTGCGCCGGTGTTCTTTGGCGAGGACTGGCGCGCCCCCGTCCCCTTCTACTATCTCTGCCTATTCGCTGCGGCGGCATCTTATGCCGGCGTGCTTTACGTACGCCGCTCGACGTTCGGCCTTACGGTTCAGGGCATGCGCGACAACGAGCGACGCATGCGCGCGCTCGGCTTCAGCGTCATCCTTCACAAGGTTTTCGCCTGGTTCCTCTCCGGCATCGTCGCCGGAATCGCAGGCGTTCTCCTGGTCTGGTTCCACGGTCGAATCTCTCCCAGCTCGATCGACGTCGCCGCTTCGCTCAACATATTGGTCATGGCGGTCATCGGAGGGCTCCGGCATCCGATAGGGCCGTTCGTCGGTGCGCTCGTCGTGGTGCTGCTTCAGACTTTCGCCTCGGATCTGGTCGGCGCCGAGCGCTTCAACACGCTGATCGGCCTCACTTTCCTTATTATCGTCTACATCTCGGACGACGGCATTCTTGGGTTGTGGCGGCAATTTGCGCCTCGTTTCGATCATGCGGATCGATCAGCAGGGTGAAAGCGACAAGGGCTGAACAGATCCGATTCTCAGGGGAGGTAGGATTATGACACTGCACCGAACTTCAATTATCGCTCTGGCGATGGCCGCATGCCTGACGGCGCCGTGGCCGGTATTGGCCGACGAAACGCTCAAGATCGGCGTCATTGCGACGCTCGAAGGGCCATTCACTGTTCTCGGCCAGGAAGGCATCCGCGGTGTGCGGGTCGCGGTCAACGAATTCGGCGGCGCTGTCGCCGGCAAGAAAATCGAGCTCATTGAGCAGGCGACGGATGCGACACCGGACAGCGCGGTGCGCGCCGCACGCACGCTGGTCGAGCAGAAGGGCGTGAAGCTCATTATCGGGCCGCTTTCTGGCGATGAGGGTCTCGCGGTCAAGGACTACGCCAAGACCCAGCCGGACGTCACGTTCGTGAACGGCGCTTCCGCGGCTCAGGACTTCACGCTGCGCAACCCGGCGCCGAACGTCTTCCGCTTTTCCACCGACGGGGCTCAATGGAATGCAGGGCTCGGAACTTACGCCTATCAGGTGAAAGGCTACAAGAACGTCGCCATCGTGGCCGAGGACTACTCGTTTCCCTATACGCAGGTGTTCGGCTTCCTCGCCGAGTTCTGCAAGGCGGGCGGCAGGGTCGCCTCCAAGTCATGGGTGCCGATTGGCAACAAGGACTTTTCGTCGGTCATCGCCGCCATTCCGGACAATGTCGACGCGATCTACGTCGCCCTCGGCGGCTCGGACGCGGTAAACTTCCTCAGCCAGTACCAGCAGGCCGGCGGTTCAGCGCCGATCATCGGCGGCTCGATCACCGTCGATCAGAACGTGCTGCAGTCGAAGGGCAAGGCCCGCGAGGTTCTCATCGGCACGCCCTCCTCCGGCCCGGTCGCCGAGCTGACCGACTCGCCGGCGTGGAACACCTTCGCCGCTGCCTACAAGAAGCAGCCTGACGCGTTCCCATCGCCCTCGATTTTCGCGCTGTCCTACTATGTTGACGCCAAGCCGCTGTTGATGGCCCTTCAGCGGACCGGCGCGGATCTCTCCGACGGCGGCAAAAAGCTGCGGGAGACTCTCAGCAAGATCAGCTACGAATCCCCGACCGGCAAGATCTCGCTCGACAAGAATCGCAATGCGATCGCCAACGAGTTCATCACCGAGGTCGCCGTCGCGAGCGACGGCACGCTTTACAAGAAGCTGGTCAAGGTGGTCTCACAGACCAACCAGACCCTCGGCTTCCCGGAGGCGGAGTTCATCGCCATGGGACCGGTCGGTCGCGACAAGCCGACCTGCGGAAAGTAACGGGACGTTTCCCGTGAGCGAGCGCGCAGTTCTGCCGAAGATGCTTGAAGCCGGCGCATTTGCGCTTGAGCTGTCAGGCGTCTCGCGTCGGTTCGGCGCGCTCGCGGCGCTCTCCAACGTCACCTTGAGGATCGCGGTCGGCGAGCGGCGCGCAGTCCTCGGGTCGAACGGCGCCGGCAAGACGACCCTATTCAACGTCGTCACCGGCGACTTTATGGCGACCGCCGGCCGTATTCGCTTCTTCGGCGAGGACATCACCGCGCTACCCGCCCACGAACGCACCCGCCTCGGTCTTCGTCGAACCTATCAGATTTCCCTTTTGTTCAGCCGGCTGACCGTCGTCGACAACGTCTACCTGGCGTGCCGCGGGGTCTCGCGCCGGCGCTTGAGCCTCCTGCGGCCACGACCGAGCGGGCCGGTGATGGAGCAGGCGTTCTCGATTCTTCAAGCCGTTCGTCTCGACGACGTTGCGAATGTCGAGGTCGCCTTGCTCAGCCACGGGCAGAAGAGGCAGCTCGAAATCGGCATGGCGCTCGCCGGCGCCCCGCGTTTCATTCTCTTCGACGAGCCGGCGGCCGGGCTTTCGCCGGCGGAGCGAGAGGATCTCGTCGCCGTTCTGAACGCCCTGCCTCGGCACATTGGCTACATCATCATTGAGCATGATCTCGACGTTGCGCTGCGAGTCGCGTCCTTTGTCTCGATGATGCACAATGGGGCGGTCTTTAAGGAGGGGGCGCCCGAAGAGATCGAAAGCGATCCCGAGGTGCAGCAGATCTACCTTGGGGGCGCCCATGCCTGACGGCGGCGCGCCGCCCGCCCTGGACGTCCGCGACCTGCACGTCCATTATGGCGAAAGCCATGCCTTGCAAGGCATTTTCCTCACGCTTGAGGCCGGCGTCCTGTCGGTTGTCGGGCGCAATGGCATGGGAAAGACGACGCTGTGCAATGCGATCCTAGGCTTGCTGCCCGTGACCAAGGGATCGATCCGCGTCTTTGGACGTGAAATCAGCGGCCTCAAGCCGCACGAGATTCACAAGCGCGGCGTCGCCTATGTTCCGCAGGGCCGCCGGTGCTGGCCGAGCCTCACCGTCGACGAGCACCTGAGGCTCGCCGCGCGACCGAATCGGCAGGCGCGCTGGACGGTCCAGCGCGTCTACGACACGTTTCCCCGACTTGCGGAGCGCCGCAACAACGGCGGCTCCCAGCTCTCAGGCGGCGAGCAGCAGATGCTGGCGATTTGCCGGGCCCTGCTCGGCGATCCATCGCTGTTGGTGATGGACGAACCGACCGAGGGTCTCGCACCGGCGATCGTCACCCAGGTCGAGGACATCCTTCACACCCTCGCCCGCAACGGCGAGTCCAGCATCTTGCTGATCGAGCAGAACATCGGCGTGGCCACCTCGGTCAGCGAACAGGTGGCGATCATGATCAACGGCCGGATCAACCGGATCATGGACGCCAAGACGCTCGCCTCCGACCGCGAGCTGCAGCAGCGGCTGCTCGGCGTCGGCCGACACACGGAGCCCCGAAGCGGGATCGCACGGGAGGAGGTCGAAGTGCAAGATGGCATCGACACGAGCGCGTGGTCGCAGCCCGCGCCCGAAAAGCCTGCGTCGCAAGCGGAAGCGCTTCCCGCCCCGCCGCCCATGCCGACTGCGCAGCCAAACCGGTGGAGTCTGCCAACATCGGCCCTGATCGCCAATCCGGCCGCAGCGTCGAGCGCCGATCCGAGGAGTCAAGAAGTCTTCGACGTTCCATTCCTCGACAGGATCGGCCGCACCGTCCTGGTGGTGGGAACCTTCGACACCAAGGGCAAGGAACTCGGTTTTCTCGCCGGTCGCCTGAAGGCGATGGGCATGACGGTGAAGACTGTCGATCTTTCGACGTCAGGAAAGTCGGTATGGGCCGACGTGCCGGCATCGCACGTCGCCGCAATGCATCCGCGCGGCGCGTCGGCGGTGATGAACGGCGATCGCGGCGCCTCGGTCACGGCGATGGCGGAAGCATTCTCGCGGTGGATCTCGCGCGAATACGATATCGGCGGCGTGATCTCCGCCGGTGGTTCGGGCGGCACCAGCCTCGCCACGGCGGGCATGCGCGCGCTGCCGGTCGGCATACCCAAGATCATGGTGTCGACGGTCGCGGCCGGCGACGTCAGCCGCTATGTCGGCGGCGCCGACATCATGATGTTCCATTCGGTCGCCGACATACAGGGTCTCAATTCAATCACCGAGCAGGTACTGTCCAACGCCGCAGCGGCCGCAGCGGGGATGGTGGCTCAGCTGCCAACCCGCGAAGAGCGCGCGACACGGCAACGGACGGCGCGCCCCGCCGTCGGCGTCACGATGTTCGGCGTTACGACGCCTTGCGTCCAGGCCGTGACCAAAGGCCTGGAGTCGGAATACGACTGCCTGGTGTTCCACGCCACCGGCGCGGGCGGCCGCGCGATGGAGGCGCTCGGCGGTTCACGGCTTCTGGCCGGGTTCCTCGATCTCACCACCACCGAAGTGGCAGACATGATCGTCGGCGGCGTATTCGCCTGCGACGACGACCGCTTCGGGGCGGGAATCCGCAGCCGGTCCCCCTACGTCGTCTCGGTCGGCGCGCTCGACATGGTCAACTTCGGGGCGCGCGACACGGTTCCCGACAAGTTCAAAGACCGCAACCTCGTGATCCACAACCCGATGGTCACGCTGATGCGTACCACGCCGGATGAGAACCGCCAGTTCGGCGAATGGATCGGCAATCGCCTGAACGCCATGACCGGCCCGGTGAGCGTCCTCTTGCCGACCGGCGGCGTCTCGCTGCTCGACACGCCCGGCAAGCCGTTCTGGGATCCGCAAGCCGACGCGGCGCTGTTCGAGGCCATCGAGCGAACCGTCAAAGTTTCGTCATCGCGCCGTGTCGAGCGGGTCGACGGCAACATCAATGACAGCGTCTTTTCCAATCGCGTGATCGAGACATTCCAGTCGCTCATGCCCAGACGCATCAGGAGGCAATGAATGTGTGGATTTACGAGAACCGCCCTTCTGGAGAAATTCCAGGACATGAAGCGTCGGCGCATCCCGATCATTGGCGGCGGGGCCGGGACGGGGTTGTCCGCAAAATGCGAAGAGGCCGGCGGCATCGACTTGATTGTGATATATAATTCTGGCCGCTACCGGATGGCGGGAAGGGGCTCGCTGTCCGGACTTCTCGCGTTTGGCAACGCCAACGACGTCGTGTTGGAAATGGCCAACGAAATCCTTCCGGTGGTCAAGAAGACCCCGGTGCTTGCCGGCGTAAACGGCACCGATCCATTCTGCATCTTTGACCATTTCCTTGACGAGGTGAAGGCGCGCGGCTTTGCGGGCATTCAAAACTTTCCTACGGTTGGGCTGATCGACGGCGTCTTCCGGGCCAATCTGGAGGCGACGGGCATGTCTTACGCTCTGGAAGTCGAGCTGATCCGCGCGGCGCGCCACAAAGATCTTCTGACCACGCCCTACGTGTTCTCGGCTGACGACGCACGGAAAATGGCCGAAGCCGGGGCCGACGTCATCGTCTGCCATATGGGCTTGACGACAGGGGGCGCGATCGGCGCCGGGGTCGCGGTCAAGCTCGAGGACTGCCCTGCGAAGGTCGACGCCTGGGCGGAGGCGGCGCTCGCGGTCAACAAGGACGCCATCATTCTTGTCCACGGGGGACCGGTCTCGGAGCCTGCGGACGCGGAATTTATTCTCAAGACCGCGAAATATTGCCACGGTTTCTACGGCGCGTCGTCGATGGAGCGCCTGCCGACCGAGCGGGCGCTGACTGAGCAGACGCGCAAGTTCAAGTCTGTCGAATTCGCATAATTAAACGCCAAGGGAGCAGGGTGACATGGCTGCACAGATCTTCGGCTCGGTCGTCCTGGGCCTCGTCGTCGTTGCGATTTGCGTCGCGGTTTTCGTCTATCTCTTGCGCTGGCTTTACCGCCGGGCCACCAAGGATATGGCGTTCGTTCGCACCGGGTTCTCGGGCGAAAAGGTCGTGATCAACGGCGGCGCGTTTGTCATCCCGGTTCTGCATGAGGTCACGCCCGTCGACATGCGCATCGTCCGGATCGAAGTGAAATTGCGCAATGAGGATGCGCTGATCACGTCGGACCGCATCCGCGTCGACGTGGCGGCCGACTTCTTCGTTCGGATCGGCTCGACTCCGGAAATGGTGTCGGCGGCCGCGCAGTCGTTCGGCCGTCGGACACAGGAGCAGGCCGGGCTTCGCGAACTCGTTGAGGGCCGATTCGCCAGCGCCCTGCGCGCGGTAGCGGCGCAAATGACCCTAGTCGAGATGCACGAGCGTCGCGACGAGTATTCGCGCAAAGTTCGGGCACTCGCCACGGAGGCCCTGCATGGGCAGGGCCTGGAGCTGGAGACCGTGGCGGTCGTCGATCTCGATCAGGCGCGGCTCGAGTTTTTCGACCCGTCGAATTCGTTTGACGCCGAAGGCCTGACTCGCGTGACCGAGGCGATCGAGACGCGGCGCCGCATGCGCAATGAAATCGAGCAGCGCACCGTCGTCGAGATCCGCGCTCAAAATCTCGAAACCCAACGCCGCGTACTCGAGATCGACCGCGAAAGCGAATACGCCCGACTCGAGCAGGAGCGCGAGGTCGAGGTTCGGCGCGCCGCCCAGCGGGCCGAACTCGCCAGGGAGCGCGCGCTGCGCGATCGGGAATCCGAAGAAGCGCAGGTCAGCGCTCAAGAGAGCATCGAGTCGGCGCGCTTGCAGCAGGAACGCAGCATCGCCGAAAAGCGCGTCCTCACCGAGGAGGCGCGCGCCAAGGCGGCCGAGGCGGAGGAGCAGACCTCGACAGCGCGCGAAAAGGCGATCGCCGAACGCCGTCGAACCACCGATCTTATCGCGGCCGAGCGCGACGCGGAGATGCTGAGAATTCAGGCCGAGGCGCGGGCCCAGGCCGACAAGATCGACGCCCAGGCCGCCGCCGACCGCTACGACGTCGACGCTCAAGGCCGCCGCCAATTGAACGAAGCCGAGAACCTGCTGAGCGAGGACGCGCGGGCCGGGCGCCTACGCGACAAACTGCTTGATCGGCTCGAAGGCATCGTTCGCGAGAGTGTGAAGCCGATGGAGAAGATCGATGGCATTCGCATCCTGCATGTCGACGGCATCGCCGGCGACCACGGCGGAAAGCGCAATGTCACGGATGAAGTCATCGATTCGGCTCTACGCTACCGCGTTCAGGCCCCGCTGATCGACAACTTGATGAAGGACCTCGGCGTGGAAGGCGGCTCGATCGGCAAGATGAGCGACGTCTTGCGAGATGCCAAGGACATCTCGAGTCTAAGCAAAGGAGAAAAGGCGGACCTCGACAAGAACAAGTGACAGCTCCGCGAGTGCGTATTTGCGGGTAAAGTAGAGTTGGAGCCGTTGGTGTCGGGCCGCCTGCGGCGCGACTGGGCCTGGGTGTGGATTCACACCGGAATGCCTCGTGTGGGCTCTGACCACTTCCGCCGCCGGTTATTCCCGCCGGCAATGGCTGCGACCTTATCGCCGCCTGCCGAGGGCGGAACACCCGGTCCCTTGCGCGCGCCAAGGGGAGACCCCTCAGCAAAGCCGGCTTGCCAGCCCAGAAGGGCGGTGTCAAGCGACACCCGGAGCGGGAACAGCGAAGAGAGACAAGACGAGCGCGTGACGCCCACAGCTGGCAACCATGGTCGCTGTAAGCCTATCGAAATTTCGGGTGCGGCGCGCCGGCCCAAAACTAGCGATTTTGTGCAGTTATTCCCCCTTGACGGACGCCAAGATTGCCAACTGCAGGCCGGAAATTGGGGGGGTATCAGGATGGCCAGAAATGTCCTGGCCGCATGCTGGAAGATCGCGTCTCCGCGAGTCTTTGGGTTCCCAACGCCTTACGTTTACCCATTGCTTACCCAAGCATTCGCTGCGGGCCGGGTAAGCACGGTTTCTCTTCTGTACAACCGCCCAGAAACGCGAAAAGCCGCGGAATTCAGCGGCTTTCTATATTCGCAAATTGGAGCGGGCGAAGGGATTCGAACCCTCGACCCCAACCTTGGCGATACAGTTGCCCATAGAGAACCATCATGGTGATGGTCCATCGTCATGCGAAAGGCGATCTTCAGCGTCAGCAGCGTCAAGGGCACTTCCCCATACCTCGACATGCGGCACTGCGGGTGTGGCGTCCGCCACCTCGGTTGGAGCGAAGAGGCGGGGGAAGAGAGTGTCGCTCTCGCTGATCGGAAATGAGAGCCGCCAGGGCGCAAATTTGCTTCCGCCGTCAGAGAGGAATCCCCGCCGAATGAGCGGCTCAAGCAACCGCCGGGCCTGGCGTTCCTGGACGCCCATCAATCCGGCCGCATCGGCTTTCTGTACGCCACCGACCGTCAGGGCATGGGTCAGCACCGGCAGCACACGCTTGTCGAGCGTCCCTTTGACGCCTTCGACCTGGACGAATAGCTGCATTCGTTCCATCAATCGACCTGGATCCAGCAACGTGCCCATGAATCGCACCTGGTCCAGACACACCCGAACGAAGTAATTGCAAAACTCGATCAGGCCCGACTCCGACAGCGTTCCCCGCCCATCGCTCATCCCCTGGGGCGGCCAGTCGGCGCGGGCCAAGGCGTCCCGGTATTTGTTGACCGTCCGCGCCAGACCCCGGGACACGGACCAGATGTCGCATCCAACCCTGGCCCGGCGCAGGAAGGCATGAGAATAGAGCCGAGCGACCCGTCCATTCCCGTCAAGAAAAGGATGGATCCAGACAAGGCGATGGTGCGCCGCAGCAGCGGCGAATACTGCCGATTCGAAGCGGATGCGAACCGGGTCGTAACCCTTGGAAAAATGCTGCATGAATCCGGGAATGGCTCCCGGAGACACTGGAATGTGGCGACCGACCGTCACTTCATGCTGTCGATACTCACCGGGGATGATCGGCAACTTTTCCTTGGTAACCGGATCCTCGACGTAGAGTAGTTCCGGCGGCAAGCGGCTGCAGAATTCTCGGTGAATAGCGCAAACGAAGTCCTCGCCCAAGCCCAGCTTGTCCATCTCGCCATGATCAATCATGGTCTGGACCTCGATATGGGCCTTGGCTTCCAGCTGCAGGTCACGCTTCTTGGGATCCGCCGAGTAGTCGGATTTCAAGGCGCGGTCGATATCGCGCGGCAGGGTATCGTGACCCTCGATGAGATTGCTGTAGTAGCAGTTCATCGAGCGCACCATGTCACCGATGGCGGTGCGGATCGGGTCGGACAGCTTGCCCGAGAGTTGCCCGGCCTCGACGAGCAACAGCGCCGACATGTCGCGCTCCAGCCTCTCGGTGGACGGCATCAATGTCAGTGACATGGGCGAGTCATCGTTAGACATGGCGGCTCCGTGACCGCTCCTATGACCGCTCCTATGACCGCTCCTATGACCGGTTCTATGGCCGGTTCTATGGCCGGTTCTGTGAGCGCGAAAAATCCTTATACAGCAATGCATAAAGATGGACTTAGACCGGTCAGAAGGCAAGTCACTCGACCGGTTCCAAGGCAGAAAGTCTCAGGGCCCTGTGAGGGTGGCGCAAGCCCCCTCGGCAACGCCGCAGGCCCTGGCCGCACCGCTCACTCTCAAGTGCAACGTCATTCTTACGGTCAGAGGTGCTTACCCTCTGCTTACCTGGAGGAATAGCCGCCGTCGGGTAAGCGGCATTGCCCGACGCTGAGCGCAGGCCAGAAACGCAAAAAGCCGCGGAGTTCCGCGGCCTTTTCTGCTATTAATTTGGAGCGGGCGAAGGGATTCGAACCCTCGACCCCAACCTTGGCAAGGTTGTGCTCTACCCCTGAGCTACGCCCGCTCGATCCGATCATCCACCCTTGCGGCGGCATCGGAGGCCCGGATAATACGCAAAGGCGATGGCATTGCAAGCCCGATTTTTGAAGGTGCGACTTGCTGTGGCGAGAGTTCCGGCGGCGAGGATGACCGGCCTTTGCACTTGCCAGCGGCGCACGGGCGGTCCATCTATTGGCAACATGTGACGGTTTCGAAGCTCGAGGGGCGACGAATGGAAATTCTGATCAACGGTGGACCAAAGGCCGGCCAAGCCGGCGCGGAAGGCTGGGTCAAGGAAAGCACTACCGCCAGTTTCGTCGAGGACGTGCTGGAAGCCTCGGCAAAGGTTCCCGTCGTCGTCGATTTCTGGGCACCGTGGTGCGGCCCATGCAAGACCCTGGGCCCGCTCCTGGAGAAGCTGGTGAAGGAGACCAAGGGCGCCGTCCGCATGGTGAAGGTCAACGTGGACAAGAACCAGGACCTGGCCATGCAGATGCGCGTCCAGTCCATTCCCGCCGTCTATGCCTTCGTCAACGGCCGCCCGGTCGACGGCTTCGTCGGTGCCGTGCCCGAAAGCCAGGTCAAGGCCTTCATCCAGCGGCTGCGCGGCAGCTCTGCCGGCGCGGCGCCCGGCCTCGAGGAGGTGCTGGCCGAAGCCAAGGAGCTGCTGGCCACCGGCGATGCCAATACCGCCTTGCAGATCTATCAGGAAGTGCTGGCCCAGGATCAGCAGAACGCCGTCGCCGTCGCCGGCACATTGCGTTGCCTGTTGCAGCTGGACCAGGCCGGACAGGCCCAGCGCCTGCTCGATGGCTTGCCGAGCGAACTGGCCGGGCACGCCGAAATCACCGCCGTGCGCACCGCCCTTGACCTGGCCCAGCAGGCCGGCCAAGCCGGCCCAGCCAGTGAGCTGCGCCGCGCGGTGGCGGTCAACCCCGATGATCATCAGGCCCGCTTCGACCTGGCCATGGCCTATTATGCCACCGGGGAGCGCGAGGCGGCGGTTGATGAGCTGCTGGAACTGTTCCGGCGCAACCGGACGTGGAACGACGAAGCTGCCCGCAAGCAACTGCTGAAGCTGTTCGAGGCCTTCGGGCCGACCGACCCGCTGACGGTCGCTTCGCGCAAGCGTCTTTCGTCGCTGATGTTCGCCTGATGATGCTGTCGCGGCCGTTCCATCCCCGCCTCGAGGATCTACCGCGCATTCTGCCTGTCTTTCCGCTGGCCGGAGCGCTGCTGTTGCCGGACGGGCAGTTGCCGCTCAATATCTTCGAGCCGCGCTACCTGGCCTTGGTGCAGGACGCCTTGGGCTGGGGTCGCATCCTCGGCATGGTGCAACCGAGCGGCCCGGCCCTCGGCTCATCCGAACCGCCGATCTTCTCCACCGGCTGCGCCGGGCGGATCAGCCTGTTCAGTGAAACCGAGGATGGTCACCTGCTGATCACCCTGACCGGCGTCTGCCGCTTCCGGGTGGCGGAAGAGGTCGAGGGAGCGCGCGGTTATCGCCGCATCGCCGCCGATTGGGAACCGTTCCGCACCGATCTCGACGACCCGCCGGAGCTGAGCATCGATCGCCGGCGCCTGCTCACCGCGCTGAAGAAATATAGCCGCCACCATAGCCTGGACATCAATTGGAAGACCGTCGAGGCGGCCAGCGATTACGCCTTGACCGTCTCTCTGCCGATGGCCTGCCCGTTCGAACCGCCCGAGCAGCAGGCCCTATTGGAATGCGCCAGTGCCGCCGACCGGGCCGAAGTTCTCACCACCCTTCTGGAAATGGCGGTGGTCGAAGGCAATGGTGGACGCCGGACGATCCGCCAATGATGGCAAGGACGCTCATGATCGCAAGGACGGAACGATGACCGACCGCACCCCCGGGATCGACCCCAAACTTCTTGAAATCCTGGTCTGCCCCTTGACCAAGGGCCCATTGACCTATGACGCGGAGCATCAGGAGTTGATCAGCGCCAAGGCCCAGCTGGCCTTCCCCATCCGCGACGGCATCCCCATCATGTTGGTCTCGGAAGCCCGCCCCCTGGGCGACAACCAGCCGCCGACTTAGGGCCTCCGATGCGCGAACCCACGGAAATCCGCTACGACAAGACTGCCAAGGTCCTGACCGTCAGCTTCAACGACGGCAAGAGCTTTACCTTGCCGGGCGAGTTGCTTCGCGTGCTCAGTCCCTCGGCCGAGGTGCAGGGCCACACGCCCGAGCAACGCAAGACCGTGTCGGGGCGCCGCCATGTCGGCATCATCGGCATCGAGCCGGTGGGTAACTATGCGGTCCAGATCAATTTTGACGACCTGCATGATACCGGGCTCTACACCTGGAATTATCTCTACACCCTGGGCGAACACCAGGACGAGCTGTGGCAGGCCTACCTGGACGAACTGGTAGCCAAGGGACTGAGCCGCGATCCTTAGCGTCTATCTTTGCTCCTCGCCGGGTGGGGCAGACTTGAACCGTTGCTTTCAGCGGCGCCGAAGCCGGCCGAGCGGGCCGGCTAAAGTGCCTGCCCTTTCATCAGCCTGGGCAGGTCGCCGACCAGCCCCATGGCGTGACGCATGAAGAAGCGTTTCAGCGGCGCCATTCGGTCGACTGCGGCAAGTCCGAGGTCGCGGGCCAGCCGCAGCGGAGCGATGTCGTTGGAGAACAGGCGCACCAAACCGTCGGTTATGCCCAGCATCAACATGTTGTCGAAGCGCCGCCAGCGGGCATAGCAGGCCAGCACGGCGGCATTGCCGAGGTCGATGCCGAGCCGCTTGGCATCGACCAACACCTCGGCCAGGGCGGCCACGTCGCGCAGGCCCATGTTCATCCCCTGCCCGGCCACCGGGTGCATGCCGTGCGCCGCATCGCCCACCAGCACCAGGCGGTGGGCGGCATAGGCGTCGGCGAACTGGATGGACAGCGGATAGGCAAAACGCGGCCCCTCCAAGGCAATATCCCCCAGGAAACGGCCGAACCGAAGTCCCAGTTCGCGGCGGAATGATTCGTCATCCTGAGCCATGATAGCCGGCACCAGATGGGACTTTTCGCTCCACACCACGGACGAGCGATTGCCCGGCAGCGGCAGGATGGCGAAGGGGCCGGAGGGCAGGAAGCGTTCCTGGGCGGCACCGCCATGCGGCCGGCTGTGCGCCACCGTGCAGACGATCGCGGTCTGCCGGTAATCCCAACGGCTGATGCCTATTCCGGCGGCGGCCCGCGTCGGCGAGGCGCGGCCGTCGGCGGCTACCGCGAGGGCGGCCGAAATGCTTGTGCCGTCGGCCAGCTCGGCCACCACCTTGTCGGTCTGCCGCTCGAGCCGGACCAGGCGGGCCGGAGCGCACAGATTGAGCGCGGGCAAGGCCACCATGCGCTGCAGGATCGCCTGGCGCATCGCCCTGTTCTCGACGATCCAGCCGAACGGCTCGTCACCCAGGGCGCGATGATCATAATGGACGAACAGCGGCGAGGGGCCATCCGACACACGGATCTGCTCGATGGCCGCGGCATAGGGGGCGATGGCGGGCCACAGGCCGATGGCCGCCAGCACGCGCTGCGGCCCCAGCGCCACCGCCGAGGCTCGCCCGTCGAACTCGGGCGCCACCGCGGTCTTCGGATCCTCGGCATCGACCACGGTCGCCGACACCCCGGCAGCCGCCAGGGCACAAGCCAGTGGGCCGCCCACCAAGCCCCCGCCGACGATTAGAACATCGGTTTCCATGAGGGGAACAATGGCCGGCCGAGGGAGCACTTGTCCAGCCTGCTTTTCGCCTGGACGTTGCTCCCCGACCGGGCAGGTGGTGCCTAAACAGCTCAAAATTTCGGCAGACTATGCGATCGAGATCCGCAAAGGGTCGATGGAACACCTCCCCCGATCGAGCAGAACCCATGATTTCCGCCAGTTCTGCAAAACCGGCACGGTCCTTGAAAAGGATCTGGGCGCGCGGATGAAACGCAAGGCAGCTTGCGGGTGGATCAACAGACGGCTTTCCCCGCACCCGCCGAAAAGGTGGGGTGCCGCGCGGTGGCGGGAAAGCCCTGCATGCATGGGGACCAGACGATGAAGCTTGTCGTGGCGATCATCAAGCCCTTCAAACTCGACGAAGTACGTGAAGCCCTGACGCCGCTCGGCATCCAAGGCCTGACGGTCAGCGAGGTCAAAGGCTTCGGCCGGCAAAAAGGGCAAACCGAAATCTATCGTGGCGCCGAATATATGGTGAACTTCCTGCCCAAGGTGAAAATCGAAGTGGCGGTCAATGACGACATTGCGCAACGCGTCGTCGAGACCCTCCAGTCCGCCGCACATACCGGCAAGATCGGTGACGGCAAGATCTTCGTATTCGACATCGCCCAGGCGGTGCGCATCCGCACCGGCGAGGCTGACGCCGACGCGCTCTGACACTCGGGCGCGACGCCGCATCGCCGGCGGCTCAAACCCGCGTAGCTGTTATCGGTTTTATTTCCTCCCTGCACCTTGTGGCCCGGAAGCTTGTCTTCCGGGCTTTTTTTGTCGCCGCCGGCTCGCAATGAGGGCGGGGTGGATACCACCCGCTGGCAACTGCCCAATTAATAGGCACGTGGTTATGGGGGTGCCTACCAGCGCGCCATATAGGGCTCGGGTAATTGCCGAAATTGGTGCCGTTACCGGTAAAACGCCCAGATTCCATGGCTTGGCACGGTTCTTGTTACTTGATGGTGCAGCCGGCGCGCCGGACGGACGGATTACCCGTGGCCCGTCATCTGCGCCGGATGGCTTGGATCGTTTCAGCTCGAGGACCTTCGGGGGTGAACATGAGGAGATTGACTAAGACGGTGTTGCTCAGCGGAGGTCTGGCGGTCGGCCTTACGCTCCTGGCGACGACGGGCATGGCCCAAGAGGTGGCCGCGCCAGCGGCGGCGGCCGCACCCGCGGCTCCACCGCCCACTTTGGACAAGGCGGACACCGCCTGGATGTTGACATCCACGGCACTGGTGCTGCTGATGACCATTCCCGGCCTGGCCCTGTTCTACGCCGGCATGGTACGTAAGAAGAACATCCTGGCGACAATGATGCAGAGCTTCGGCATCACCTGCCTGGTCACCGTGTTGTGGGGTGTCATCGGCTACAGCCTGGCCTTCACCAGCGGCAACGCCTATGTCGGCGACCTGAGCCGCCTGTTCCTGAACGGCATCACCACTGCCAAGGACAACTTGTTCCCTGGTTCATCCATCCCGGAAAGCGTCGGGATGATGTTCCAGATGACCTTCGCCATCATCACGCCGGCACTGATTACCGGCGCCTTCGCCGATCGCTTTAAATTCTCGGCTCTTGTGCTCTTCGTCACCGGCTGGCTGCTGCTGGTCTATGCGCCGATCGCGCACTGGGTCTGGGCCAGCACCGGCTTCCTCAACAAGGCCGGCGTGCTCGACTTCGCCGGTGGGACCGTGGTGCATATCAATGCGGGCATTGCCGGCTTGGTCGGCTGCCTGGTGGTGGGCAAGCGCAAGGGTTACGGCAACGAGAACTTCTCCCCGGCCAACCTGGCCTATGCCCTGATCGGCGCCTCGTTGCTGTGGGTGGGCTGGTTCGGCTTCAACGCCGGTTCGGCGCTGACCTCGGATCATCGCGCCGGTATGGCCATGGTTACCACGCAGTTGGCCACCGGCGCCGCCGCCCTGGCCTGGATGGGCATCGAGTGGATCATTCGCAAGAAGCCGTCAGCCCTGGGCGCCGCCTCGGGAGCGGTTGCCGGCCTGGTCGCCATCACGCCGGCCTCGGGCTACGTCGCGCCCGGCGGCGCGCTGATCATCGGCCTGATCGCCGGTGTCGTCTGCTTCTGGGGCGCCACTGGCCTCAAGCACCTGCTGGGCTATGACGACTCGCTGGATGCCTTCGGCGTGCACGGGGTCGGCGGCATCACCGGCGCCCTGCTGACCGGCGTCTTCGCCGTGAAGGACATCGGCGGCACCGCCGGCCTGCTGGAAGGCAATCCCGGTCAGGTGGCGTTGCAGGCCGAGGGCGTCCTCGTCACCATCGTCTGGTGCGCGGTGGTCTCCTTCATCCTCTACAAGGTCATCGATATGGTGGTCGGCCTGCGGGTCTCCCCCGAAGAGGAAAGCGACGGCCTGGATATCTCGCTGCATGGCGAGGTGATCCACTGACCGGCGTGCCCGAAGCGGCGATCAAAAGGGGCGCCCCGGCGCCCCTTTTCTTTTTGTGATGGGGCCCGACCGCGGAATCGGGTAAAACTTGGGCCAGCCAAAACCCGGCGGACCCCCCCCGCGAAAAACATGCTCAATCCGCGCCTCGACCTCCTTACCGACTATCCCTTCCAACGGCTCGCCACGTTGCTTCAGGATCCCGCCGGGACGCCAGCGGCCGGCGATCAGCCGCTGATCATGTCGATCGGTGAACCGCAGCACCAGCCACCGTCGCTGATCGTCAAGATCCTGGCCGAGGAGGCTGCCGGCTGGGGCAAATATCCGCCGATGGCCGGGACACCGGCGCTGCGCCAGGCGGTGGCCGACTGGCTGAACCGGCGCTTCGCCCTGCCGGCCGGCTGGCTGGATGCCGATCGCCAGATCCTGCCGCTGGCCGGCACGCGCGAGGGCTTGTTCCAGGTGGCGCAGCTGGTCTGCGCTGAAAATCGGACGGGCTCGCCGCCGCTGGTACTGCTGCCGAATCCATTCTACCAGGTCTATGCCGGCGCCGCCCTGCTGGCCGGTGCCGAACCGGTCTTCGTGCCGGCGGTGCGCGAAGGCGGTTTCCTACCCGATTTCGCCGCACTTCCGAAGGCGGTGCTGGACCGGACGGCGCTCGCCTATCTGTGCAATCCGGCCAATCCCCAGGGTTCGGTGGCCAGCCTGGCGCTGTTGAGGGACTCCATCGCCCTGGCCCGGCGGCACGGCTTCGTCCTGGCGGTCGATGAATGCTATTCCGAGATCTACGACCAGGCCGCCCCGGCCGGGGCATTGCAGGCCTGCCGGGACCTGGGCGGCGGTGCCGAAGGCGTGGTGGTCTTCCATTCCCTGTCGAAGCGATCCAGCGCACCCGGCCTGCGCTCCGGTTTTGTTGCCGGTGACCCGGCGCTGATCGCCGCCTTCAGCCGCCTGCGCGCCTATGGCGGGGCGGCGGTACCGCTTCCCATCCAGGCCGCCTCCGCCGCTTTGTGGCGCGATGAGGCGCATGTCGAGGATAACCGCATCCTGTACCGCGCCAAGTTCGATCTGGCCGACCAGATCCTTGGCGGGCATCCCGGCTATTACCGCCCGGCCGGCGGATTCTTCCTGTGGCTCGAGGTCGGCGATGGCGAGGAGGCGGCGCGGCGCCTGTGGAGCGAGGCCGGCATCCGCGTGCTGCCGGGAGCCTATCTGGCCCGGCCGGATGGCCGCGGCGTCAATCCCGGCAGCGCCTATATCCGCGTCGCCCTGGTCCACGACCTGCCGACGACACGGCGCGCCCTGATCCGCATGGCGGAAGTGCTGAGCCGGCGCGAGGTCCTGGCGTGATGGTCGGGCTCAATGCCAAATCGGCGGCTCGACGGCGCAAGGAAGGAGGATTCCTTCCCGCCGGCACCGCCACGCTGCTGAAACGGTGGGCCTGGCAGGCCGGCGGGCTGGCTGTGGTGACCGTGGCGCTTGCCCTGGCGGCAATCCTCGCCACCTATGCCGCCGAGGATCCCAGTTTCAACACCGCGGTCGCCGCCGCGGCGCCGGTGCATAATATGCTGGGAGCGCCCGGAGCGGTGATCGCCGATGTGCTGCTTCAGCTGATCGGCTTGGCCGCCTGGCTGCCGGTCCTTGCCCTGCTGGCCTGGGGCGGCCGGCTGCTGGTGGCCGGACGATCGCTCGACCGCATGTGGCTGCGCGGCCTGCTGCTGGTCTGCGGCCTGCTGCTGATGGCCATCGGCCTGGCCGGGCTGCCGGTGCCGAATAGCTGGCACCTGCCGGGCTTCTTCGGCGGACCGGCCGATGGCCTGGGCGGCTCCGCCGGCCAGTTGTTGCTCGGCGGCCTGACCGAAACCGCCCGGTTGACCGGGGCCGGCGTTCTCGGCTGGATGCTGGCCTTGGCCGGCGGCGCACTGGGTGCCGTCTGCTCGATCTATGCCTTGGGCCTGTCCCGGGACGAATGGCGGGCACTGGCCCGCAGCGTCGGCCGCCTGGCTGCGACGCTACGCCGGATGGCTCAACTGGTCGCCGGATTGCAACGCCTGGCCGAGCTTCCCGGCCGGTGGCGCCGGCCGGCCTTCGCCACCGCCGATGCCGTCGCGCCAACCCGGCGTGAGCCGGTGTTCTACGGTGCCGACGACAAGCTCGAGGAGGACGATTTTGCGCGCCCGGCGATGGACCGCGCGCCGCCCGCGCCGGCCGAACCGCTGGTGGCACCGCGCTCGCCACGCACCCAGCCGGGCCGCCGCGAGACCGAAGGCCGCCAGGGCCGCCTTGAGCTGCCGGGCGAAGCCGCAGCCTACGAAGTGCCGCCGCTTCGCCTGCTGGCCGTACCGCCCGAAAACCGCGGCACCGCGATCAATGAAGAGGCGTTGGCGCAGAATGCCCGCCTGCTGGAAGGGGTGCTCGATGATTTTGGCGTCCAGGGAAAGATCGTCAAGGTGCGGCCGGGCCCCGTGGTCACCCTTTACGAACTCGAACCCGCTCCCGGCACCAAGACCAGCCGGGTAATCGGCCTGGCCGACGACATCGCCCGGTCGATGAGCGCTCTATCGGTGCGCATCGCTACGGTCCCCGGCCGTTCGGTGATCGGCATCGAGTTGCCCAACGCCCGGCGCGAGACCGTCTATCTGCGCGAGTTGTTGGCGGCGGAGGCGTTCGAACGCGCGCCGGCCCGCCTCACCCTGGTGCTCGGCAAGGATATCGGTGGGCAGCCGATCATGGTCGACCTGGCGCGCATGCCCCATCTGCTGATCGCCGGTACCACCGGCTCGGGCAAGTCGGTGGCGATCAACACCATGATCCTGTCGCTGCTCTACCGGCTGCAACCCGAGGAATGCCGCCTGATCATGATCGACCCCAAGATGCTGGAACTGTCGGTCTACGACGGCATCCCGCATCTGCTGGCGCCGGTAGTGACCGAGCCGGGCAAGGCGGTGGTGGCGCTCAAATGGGCAGTCCGCGAAATGGAGGACCGCTACCGCGCCATGAGCCAGCTGGGGGTCCGCAATATCGCCGGCTACAATCAGCGGCTGGCCGAAGCGCGGGCCAAGGGTGAAAGCCTGTCGCGCACGGTGCAGACCGGCTTCGATCCGGATACCGGCAAGCCGGTTTACGAGGATCAGGGCCTGGACCTCAAGCCCCTGCCCTTTATTGTGGTCATCGTCGACGAGATGGCCGACCTCATGCTGGTCGCCGGCAAGGATATCGAGGCCGCCGTGCAGCGCCTGGCACAGATGGCCCGCGCCGCCGGCATCCATCTGATCATGGCCACCCAGCGCCCCTCGGTCGACGTCATCACCGGCACCATCAAGGCCAACTTTCCCAGCCGCATCAGCTTCCAGGTGTCGTCGAAGATCGACAGCCGCACCATTCTGGGGGAACAGGGCGCCGAACAGTTGCTGGGACAGGGCGACATGCTGTACATGGCGGCCGGCGGGCGCATCACCCGGGTACACGGCCCCTTCGTCAGCGATCAGGAAGTGGAAACCGTCGTCGAGCACTTGCGCCGACAGGGTGAACCTCATTATGTGGAAAGCGTGACCGAGGAAGAAGCGGAAGCGGGCGGCGAGTTCGGCGGCAACACCGGCGGCGGCGAGTCGGGCGACGGCCTTTACGACCAGGCGGTAGCCCTGGTGGCTCGCGAAGGCAAGGCGTCGACCAGTTTCATCCAGCGGCATTTGCAGATCGGCTACAACCGGGCCGCCCGCATCATCGAGAGAATGGAAGCCGAAGGCGTGGTCAGCCGCGCCAACCACGTCGGCAAGCGGGAAGTGCTGGTGCACAGCCACGGAGATTGAATTGCGCAAAGTATTATTGGCCTTTGGCCTCTTGGTATCTTGGTGTCTTGGTGGCGCGCTTCACGCCGCCGTGCCGCCGACCAGCAATCAGGCGGATATTGCCAAGGCCGAGGACTACCTGAACGGCGTCACCACCTTGAAGGCCCGTTTCATGCAGGTGGCCCCCGACGGCAGCACGGTGGAAGGCACCGTCTACATGTCGCGGCCGGGGCGCATGCGCCTGGAATATGATCCGCCGAGCCCGATCCTGGTGGTGGCCAACGGCACCTTCCTGATCTACCACGACAAGCAGCTGGAGCAGACCAACTATCTCGACCTCGACGACACCCCGGCCGGCATCCTGCTTCAGCCGCAGGTCAAGCTGAACGGCGACGATCTCAAGGTCCTGCGGGTGTCGCATCAGCCGGGCATCCTCGATATTACGGTAACCAAGCGGAACGATTCCTCGGACGGCAAGCTCACGCTGGTCTTCACCGAACGGCCGTTCGAGCTGCGGCAGTGGCAGGTGGTGGACAAGCAGGGGCAGCTCACCACGGTGTCGTTATTCGACGCCGAGACCGGGGTGAAGCTCGATCGCAGCCTGTTCAAGTTCAAGGACCCGAAATACGGCACGATGGGCTACAGCCTGGACAACAACAACTGACGGCGCCAGTTCGCGGCGGGGTCACTGGCCCGCATACAGCTATGCTTAATCCATATGGCTAATAGGGATCACCATGCACGAAACGCATGGCTGATATGCCACGGGGACGATTGAGCGACACCGGAAGGCGAACCACCTCTTTTACAGAGTGGTCGCGGCCGCAACGGCTGCGGCCGGTGGGAACGGTCTCCCCTGCTGTTCCCACGCTCCTCGCGGAGCATCGGGCGCCCGGTTACCCCCCTGACCGGGCGCCTTTTTTTGTCCCAGCCGATTTCTCACCGCGCCAGCGCCTGGAACACTCGCTTGAACGCGCACGCTCCGCGCGTCCAGGCCATCACCCTATGGATCCATGGAATGGCCGATCCCGCAAAGCCGTGTTACCATCCGGGAAAGCGAATCTTATTTCATAGGCGAAATGGTTATGACGTTTTTCGTATTTCCTCCGCCGGCGCCGACCGTGCTGCCGGTGTCGGGCGGCGGCCTGTTTCCCATCCGCCGCGTCTTCTGTGTCGGCCAGAATTATGCCGAACACGCTCGCGAGATGGGCACCGACCCGCTGAATGAGCCGCCGGTGTTCTTCACCAAGCCGGCCGACGCCGTCACCTGCGCCTCCAGGCTGCCGTTCCCACCCCACACCGAGCGGTTGGACTACGAGGGCGAATTGGTGGTTGCCATCGGGCTGGGCGGCGCCAATATCCCCCCGGCGAAAGGCCTCGAACATGTCTTCGGCTATACCGTCGGCTGCGATTTGACGCGGCGCGACCTGCAGGCCGCGGCGAAGAAAGGCGGCCGACCCTGGGACATGGCCAAGGGCTTCGATTGCTCGGCGGCGGTCGGCGTGGTTCACCCGGTCGCCGAAATCGGCCACCCGGCCAAGGGTACCATCCGCCTTTCGGTGAATGGTCTGGAGAAACAGCGCGCCGATCTGGCCGACATGATCTGGTCGGTGCCGCAGGTCATCGCCCATCTTTCGACCTTCGTCACCCTGGCCCCCGGCGACCTGATCTTCACCGGGACTCCCGCCGGGATCGGGCCCTTGGCCAGGGGCGACGAGGTCGACGTCAGCGTAGAAGGGGTCACCTCGCATCTGTTCACCATCGGCTGATGCGCCTCGTCACCTGGAACGTCAATTCAATCCGCCTGCGCCTGGACGGACTTCGCCGGATCAACGAGGAATGGCGGCCGGACTTGGTGTGCCTGCAGGAGACCAAGGTGGCCGACCCTTTGTTTCCGCGGGAAGCACTGGCGGAAATGGGCTTCGCCCATCTCGCCGTCCTTGGCCAGAAGGGCTACAACGGCGTGGCCATCGCCTCGCGCCTCCCCCTCGATGACGTCCACAGCCGATCGTGGTGCGGGCGCGACGACTGCCGCCACCTGATCGCCACTGTCGGCGGAATCGACGTCCACTGCCTCTACGTGCCCGCCGGCGGTGACCTGCCCGATCCCGAGGTGAACGACAAGTTTGCCCATAAGCTGGCCTTCCTCGAGGAGGTGACGGCGTGGTTCGCCACCGTCGATCCGGCGCGGCCGATGGTGCTGATGGGCGATTTGAACGTGGCACCGCTGGAAACCGACGTGTGGTCGCACAAGCAGATGTTGAAGGTGGTAAGCCACACCCCGGTCGAAACCGGCCGGCTGGCCGCGCTGCAGGCTTCGGCGGGGTGGATCGACGCCGTCCGGCAATTCATTCCACCGGAGGAACGACTCTATACCTGGTGGAGCTATCGTGCCGCCGATTGGCAGGCCAGCAACCGCGGCCGCCGGCTCGACCATGTCTGGGTCAGCCGGCCGCTGGCGCCCCGCTTGGCCTCGGCCCAGGTGGTGCGCCAGACGCGCGGCTGGCAGCCACCGTCGGACCATGTGCCGGTCATCGTCGACATTCGCCCCATTTGATTGGTCCGCAACGTAAATTTCAACTTTTCGTCACAGCCATGTCACTGGTCGTATGCGATGAGTCGCCCCAGTCTTCCTCCATTCGACGAAGGAAATAGGGCGATGAAAACCTTGGAAGACCTCGTGAAACTTTGCGACATGCTCGACGCAGAAATTGACGGCCGCCGCATCGATCGCCACGAAGCTCGCCAGCTGGCGCGGCACCTCGCCGACCATTGTCCGTCGATCGCCTCGACGCTTTCCAGGATCGCCGAGCGGATGGGCGGAACCACGGCGTCGTTTGAAAGCGGGGCTGCTTCGGATGCTTGAATTTCGTCAAGCAAGGCGGTAGCCGCCGCTTTCGGTGCGCAGCACCGGCGCGGCATCGTCGCCGATCTTGCGACGCAGGCGGTAGATATAGGTTTCGACCGTGTGGCTGGAGACGCCGTCGGCATATCCCCAGACTTCGCCGAGCAATTCTTCCCTGGACACCGGCCGATCGCCGGCGCCGCGAAGGTAGGCGAGGATCGCCGCTTCCTTTTCGGTCAGGCGGATCTGTCGACCCTTGCCGTCAATCAGCAGCCGCGCCACCGGATGAAAGCGGAACTCGCCGATGTTCACCGCCGCATCGGCGGCAGTACCGCGCAAAAGGCTGTGCAGGCGATCCAGCAGGGTAGCGAAACGATACGGCTTGGCGATGCATTCGCTGGCCCCCGCCTCCAGCCAACCGGCCGATTCAGCCGGTGCCGGGCCCAGCACGAGTACCGGCGGTGATCGCTCGCCGTCCCGCAAGGCCAGGCAAAGCTTGGCGGCCGATTCCCCGGCCAGCCCGGCATCGACCAGCACGCCGTCGATCTCCTCGGTGCCGACCAGCGACAGCGCCGTATCGACCGACACCGCTTCGGTCACCGCGAAGCCCTGTCCCGTCAACTGGTTGGCCAGAGACCGACGCAACAGCGCGTCGCCATCGACAAGAAGGATATGCTTACCCATGAAAATCAGGCACTGCTTGCTGCGACCGCTGGCATGCTATCTTAATATGCACCGCCTGGAAAACCACCGCCCTCTTTTTCCCGCCGGGAAAAGCGGCTATGGTGCCGCACTTTCCGTTTGTAGCCTGTTTGCCATGAGTCGACCGCTGATCGTCAAGCCTCTTCCCGTGCCGACGCCACCCAATGGCCTGGTGGTGGTGGATCGCGCCATGGCCGAGTTGCGCCGTGGCGGCATCGTGCTGATCGAAGCGGGCGACGGCGCCAAAGCTCTGGTGCTGGCGGCCGAGGCGGCGACCGCCGACAGCCTGAATCGGCTGGCCCGCCTTGCCGGCGCGACGCCGTCGATCGTCCTCACCGGCCGGCGAGCCGCCGTGCTTGGCCTGGTGGAAGCCGACCAGCCGGTAGCCATCATCTCCGCCGCCACGGCCCTTTCGGCGCAACAGGTGGCGATGCTGGCCGACCCGCTGAGCGCCGGGAAACCCGAGGCCACACTGCAGGTCGCCGACGCCCCTCCTCCGCCCTGGAGCCCTGCCGCAGTGGCCCTGCTCAAGCTGGCGCGCCTGCTGCCGGCCGCCGTGGTGGCCCCGACCGCCGCCGCGCACACCGATCTGTTTCATGTCCGGGTCGACGAGGTGCTGGGCTACCAACCGCTGGCGGCGCGCAGCCTGCGCCGCGTCGCCGAGGCCCGCGTCCCGTTGTTGGACGCCGAGGACTGCCGCATCGTGGCGTTTCGCCCGGCCGATGGCGGCGTCGAGCATCTGGCCATTATCGTCGGCCAGCCCGATCGTGACCAGCCGGTGCTGACCCGTCTGCATTCCGAGTGCTTCACCGGAGACCTTCTGGCGTCGCTGCGCTGCGATTGCGGCGACCAGTTGCGCGGCGCCATCACTGAACTGGCTCGGGCGGGCAGCGGCGTGCTGCTATATCTGGCGCAGGAAGGCCGCGGCATCGGGCTGGTCAACAAGCTCAGGGCCTACGACCTGCAAGATGCCGGGCTGGACACGCTGGACGCCAACCAGGAACTGGGGTTCGACGACGACGAACGGATTTACCTGCCGGCCGCCGAAATGCTCCGTCTGCTGGGCATCGGCCGGGTCAGGTTGCTGACCAACAATCCCGGCAAGGTCGAAGGCTTGGCCCGTCATGGCATCGAGGTGACGGAACGGGTGCCGCACGTGTTTCCGTCGAACGATCACAACGCCCTTTATTTGCGAACAAAAGCCACGCGGAGCGGCCACCTGTTCTGACCGGCAGGGCAGAAGCTGCCGGGCAAGAACGCCTCTTGCCGCCCGCCACGGTGTCTAAGACATTGAACTTGTTGTAGTCGCCGACTGGCATGAAGCTTGCGGTGAAAAATCCGGGATGATTTTCCGGATCCAAGCCGATCATGAGTGTAGACCCCGGCGCAGTGGCACCTCTTCCGACCAACAGCGGCGTCCAGCCCGCTGGGCCGAGCTCTGCGCCCGCCCCCGCCAATCCTCGACGGGCGGCTTTCGACAAGCCCGATGGCCCCAGCTTCTCCGATCTGCTCGACGTCCTGAATCCCCTCCAGCACATCCCGGTGATCAATAGCATCTACCGCAATCTCACCGGCGACAAGGAAGGCGCCGTGGCCGACCTGGTCGGTGGTGCCCTGTGGGGCGGTTTGATCGGACTTGGCGCCGCCATGGGCGATCTGGTGTTCGAGGATGCCACTGGAAAATCGGTCGGCGACACGGTCATCGCGCTGTTCAAGGACGACCAACCGACCACCGCCGTGGCGGAAAATGGCCGGAACGAGGCCGGTCCACAGCTCAGCGAAGCGAGCGCCGCCCCCACCGCCGGGCCGGCTGGCCGCCCCGTTTCGCTCCTGCCCGGCAGCCAGCCTTCGACCACACCGACGCCGGCATCAGCGCTGATATCGGCACCAGCGACGGCGGCGGCGGAAACCACCGACGGCCCGGTCATGGCGGGCAGCTACCTGATTTTCGGCGGCCGCCGCGATGACCGGCCGCTGTCCTTGCTGCCGTCGACGACGCCCGGCCCAACCCCGAACACCGAGTCGACAGCCTTGCCTCTACCCCCGCCCGCACCCGCGACGGCCCCAACAGCGGCCGCTATCCCTCCGGGACCGCGGCAAGTCGGCGGCTTCATGGTCTTCGGTGCCGACCAGTCAGCCGCGGCAACGGTTCCCCAGGTGCCGGTCTCGACACCGGTATCGGCGGTGGTAGACCAGGCCGCCCCGCCACAGCCGGCGGCGCCACCGGCGGCCCCCCCGCCAGAAGCAGCGGCGGCTGCGCCCGTCAGGCAAGCGGCAGCGACCGGCGCCACCCATTTGTGGCGGGTGCCGCCGCGACGCGGCCCGGCGTCACCGCCGCGGACGCTGCCCATGCCTACCACCGGGCCGGCTGCCGTGCCCGGTAATGCGGCCCGTTCGGCCGCCGTGATGAATTCCGCCGTGGCGGCGCCGCCGTTCGGCGGGGAAGCCTTCGCCGAAGCCTTCAACAAGGCCATGGACAAATACCAGAAGGCGTCCGCTCTGGTTCCGCAACCTGCCACCCCATGAAACCTCTGGGAATGCCGCCCGGGTTTCCTTATCATCGGCGCGTTCGGTCTGCGCTCAGGGGGGACATATGCGGAGATCCATTACAGCCTTGGTGCTGACGGGCATTTGCTGCCTGATCACCGCCGCCATGCCCGCCCGGGCTGCCGACGATCCCAGCTATCTATGGGTTGGCGCCGGCACCTGGGAGACCTTGCGCGACCAGTACCGTACCGGCGAATTCGACATCGCCTACCGCTCCGACTACAAATTGTGGATCTTCAAGCCTCAGGCCGGGTTGCTCGCGGCGGCCGATGGTGACATCTACGGATATGCGGGGCTCTACACCGACATCTACTGGACGTCGCACATCGTCACCACCCTGAGCGCCGCGATCGGCGGATTCGGCGGGCACGGCTTCGACCTCGGCTCGACCTTCGAATTCCGCACCGGCGGCGATATGGCCTGGCGCTTCAACGACGCGTCGCGCGTCGGAGTCGGTTTCTATCATGTGTCCAATGCGGGAATCACCGCCCGCAACGGCGGTTCGGAATCCCTGCTGCTGACCTATTCCTATCCCTTGGGCCACCAGTTCAGCCAATAGCCGGGCGTCGGCCGAAGATAGCGGTTCCGATGCGCAGATGGGTGGCCCCGGCAGCGACGGCGGCCGGGTAGTCGGCGCTCATGCCCATACTGAGAACCGGCAAGGCATGCCGCCGGCCCAACTCGGCCAGGCAGCGGAAATGCGGCACAGGGTCGGCCTCGGCCGGGGGAATGCACATCAGGCCCCGCAGCGGCAGGCACCAGCGGTCGCGGCACTCCTCGATGAAAGCATCGGCGTCGCTGGGAACAACGCCCGCCTTCTGCGGCTCGAGGCCGGTATTGACCTCGACATAGCACGCCGGCCGCCGGCCGCTGCGAGCCATCTCTTCGGCCAAGGCGGCGGCGAGCTTCGGTCGGTCGACGGTTTCGATGACGTCGAACAGGGCGACCGCCTCGCGCACCTTGTTGGTCTGCAGCGGGCCGATCAGATGCAACTCGACGCCGGGAAATTCGGCCTTCAGGGCCGGCCATTTGGCCGCCGCCTCCTGAACACGGTTTTCGCCGAACAGGCGATGGCCGGCGGCCAGCAATGGATGGATGCGAGCCGCCGGGTGAGTCTTGCCGACCGCCACGACCCGCACCGAGCCGACGGCCCGCCCGGCAGCCGCTTCGGCCTCGGCGACGGCACTTTGCACCTGCCGCCAGTTGTCGAGAACATCGGCATGGGAATCGTCGGTCACCGGTATTTTCCGTGCTAGGTTGAAGCCATGCGAACCCTAGCAGAGTTGGCCCGACACCTCAATTTGAGCGGCTCCCGGCCGCCACTTGTGCTGGTCACCGATGAACGGCGGTTGCCCGACCCCTGCCCCGCCGCGGCACGCCTGCCCCCCGGCAGCCTGGTGATCCTGCGTCATTACGACACGCCGGACCGGCGAGCCTTGGCCGGTCGGCTGGCCCGGCTGTGCCGCGCCCGACGGCTGCGCCTGCTGATCGCCGCCGATCTGGATCTGGCCGTTGCCCTCGGAACCGGGTTGCATTTGCCGGAAGGACTGGCCCGATCGCCGGCACCCAGGCTGCGCCTGTGGCACCGGCGCAGCCGTCTTCCGTTGACCGTCGCCGCTCATGGGCGGATGGCCTTGGTACGGGCCGCCCGATTGGGCGCCGACGCCGCCTTGCTGTCACCGGTCTTCGCTACCGCCAGTCATCCCGAGGCCCGCGGACTAGGGGCGGTGGCCTTCCGCCGGTTGGTCCGCCGGGCCAAGCTGCCGGTTTATGCATTGGGAGGGGTCAACAGGGCAACAGTTGGCCATCTGAAAGGCAGCGGCGCCGCCGGAGTGGCGGCGATCAGTGGATTTTGTCGTGGGGCGATGGACCACGGCGCGAATGGGCCGCATTTATCGCCCCCTTTTGTCCTCCCTCCGTCCGGCAGGGCAAGACGCCCCTTGGTCGTACCCGACACGTGTGATACGAGAAGGGTTTGGGTGGATAGGTTCCATCCGCTGCCGGCCGCAACAAAGGTCTGAAGGAAGTCATGTTGATCGACAGGAAAATCCGGGCGGTATTGTCCGTCGCCGCCATCTCCCTCCTTGCCGCGTGCAGCGGGGTAAGCTCGGACGGCCCGAACGTGCCGGCCAGGAACGATGCCGATCCGACCTGGAAGGACGCGGGCAAGGGTGGCAGCCTGTTCGGCCCCGGCGGCCTGTTCGGCAGCAGCGCGACGAGGGAAATCAATCCGGATTCTGAGATCGGCGTCAATTCGTTCCTTTGGCGGGCCAGCCTCGACACCATGGCCTTCATGCCGCTGGCCTCGGCCGATCCTTTCGGCGGCGTCATCATCACCGATTGGTATGCTCCGCCGGAACGCCCGAATGAACGGTTCAAGATGTCCATCTTCATCATGGACCGGGCGCTGCGCGCCGATGGCATCAGGGTCTCGGTGTTCCGCCAAGTACGGGATCAGAGCGGCGTGTGGAGCGATGCCGCGGTGGAACCGAAAACCGCCACCGATCTGGAAAACGCCATCCTCACCCGGGCTCGCCAGTTGCGAAGTGCCGCCACGGCGCAAAGCAAGGACTGAAGACGCGCAAGCCAAGGAGAACGTCGAATGCCCGCCTTAAGCGGGCATGACGAATTTATTGGGAAGAGCACAATATCATGTCGCGCACCGACGAGCGGTACAACGTCAGGGAAGCCGAGGCCAAGTGGCAAGCCGTTTGGGATGAGCGCCAAAGCTTCCGCGCCCGGGAAGACGATCCTCGGCCCAAATATTACGTCCTCGAAATGTTCCCCTACCCGTCGGGCCGCATCCATATGGGCCATGTGCGCAATTACACATTGGGCGACGTGGTGGCGCGCTACAAGCGGGCTCGCGGTCACGCGGTGCTGCATCCCATGGGCTGGGATGCCTTCGGCTTGCCGGCAGAGAACGCGGCCATCCAGAACGGCGTCCATCCGGCCAAATGGACCCGCGAGAACATCGCCGCCATGCGCTCCCAGCTCAAGTCCATGGGGCTGTCCTATGACTGGTCGCGCGAAGTGGCCACCTGCGAGCCGGAATATTATCGGCACGAACAGAAGATATTCCTCGATTTCCTCAAGGCCGGTCTGGTCTATCGGAAGGAATCCTGGGTCAACTGGGACCCGGTGGAACATACCGTGCTGGCCAACGAACAAGTTATCGACGGCCGCGGCTGGCGCTCCGGCGCTTTGGTCGAGAAGCGCCTGCTGAGCCAGTGGTTCCTCAAGATCACCGCCTTCGCCGAGGATCTGCTCAAGGGCCTGGAAACCCTTGACCGCTGGCCCGAACGGGTGCGGCTGATGCAGGAGAACTGGATCGGCCGATCGGAGGGCCTGCGCCTGTTCTTCGACCTGGAGGGCCGCAAGGACCGGCTGGAAGTCTATACCACCCGCCCCGACACCCTGTTCGGCGCTTCGTTCTGTGCCGTCGCCGCCAACCACCCGCTGGCCGAAGCGATGGCCAAGAGCGATCCCGGCCTAGCCGCCTTCGTCGCCGAATGCAACCGCATGGGTACCAGCGAGGCGGCGCTGGAGACTGCCGAAAAGAGGGGCTTTGCCACCGGCCTGCACGCCCTCAACCCGATGGTCGAAGGCCAGCGCCTACCGGTCTACGTGGCCAATTTCGTGCTGATGGATTATGGCACCGGAGCCATCTTCGGCTGCCCCGCCCATGACCAGCGTGACCTGGACTTCGCCCGCAAATACGGGCTGCCGGTGACGCCGGTTGTGGCTCCGCCCGGCGTCGATCCCGCCTCCGTCGTCATCGGTGATGAGGCCTATGCCGAGGATGGCGTGATGATCAATTCGGGCCTGTTGAACGGCCTGCCGGTCGCCGCCGCCAAAGCCAAGGCGATCGATCTGATGGAGGCCAAGGGGGTCGGCACTCGCGCGATCAACTACCGCTTGCGCGACTGGGGCGTGTCGCGGCAGCGTTATTGGGGCTGCCCGATCCCCATCATCCATTGCGATCGCTGCGGCGCCGTCCCGGTGCCGGAGCAGGACCTGCCGGTGCGCCTGCCCGAGGACGTGACCTTCGATAAGCCAGGCAATCCGCTGGATCACCACCCGACCTGGAAGCAGGTGGCCTGCCCGCAATGTGGAGCGGCGGCGCGACGGGAAACCGATACCTTCGACACCTTCTTTGAATCGTCCTGGTATTTCGCCCGGTTTTGTTCACCGGCCGAAACGACACGCGGGTTCACCCGCAACGCCGCCGACCATTGGCTGCCGGTCGATCAGTATATCGGTGGCATCGAGCATGCGGTGTTGCATCTTCTGTATTCGCGTTTCTTCACCAGGGCGCTGAAGACCTGCGGCTATCTGGGAGTCGAGGAACCGTTCGCCGGCCTGCTGACCCAGGGCATGATCTGCCACGAGACCTACAAGGACGCCGATGGCCATTGGCTGTTCCCCGACCAGGTGGACCGGCGCGCCGACGGCGCCGCGGTCGAGTTGGGCAGCGGCCGGCCGGTCAGCCTCGGCCGGTCGGAGAAGATGAGCAAGTCGAAGAAGAACGTGGTGGACCCGGCCGGCATCATCGACACCTACGGCGCCGACACCGCCCGTCTGTTCATGCTGTCCGACAGCCCGCCGGAACGTGACCTGGACTGGACAGAGGCCGGAATCGACGGCGCCTTTCGCTATCTGAACCGGCTGTGGCGAATGGTCGGCACGGCCCTGCCCGATTTGCCCGCTCCCGGCACGCCGACGCCCCCATCCCTCGGCCCCGCGGCGGACAAGGCGCGGCGGCAAACCCACAAAACCATCGCGCTGGTCGGCGAGGACCTCGAGCGTTTCCACTTCAACAAGGCGGTGGCGCGAATTCGCGAACTGACCAACACCCTGTCGGAACTCCCAGCCGGTGACGAGGGAGGCGCCTGGGCTCTGCGCGAAGGATTGGAGACGGTGGTGCGGCTGATCGGCCCGATGATGCCCCATCTGGGTGAGGAATTATGGTCGCAGCTGGGCCATGCCGCCCTGCTGGTGGATACGCCCTGGCCCGAGATTGACCCGACCCTGCTGGTCGAGGACAGCGTCACCGTCGCTGTGCAGGTGAACGGCAAGCTTCGTGGCACGATCGAGCTGCCCAAGGATGCCGAAGCCAAGATGGCGGAAGCGGCGGCCCTGGCCTTGCCGGCGGTAGCGCAGCAGCTGGCCGGCAAGCCGCCACGCAAGGTCATCGTCGTGCCCAACAGGATCATCAATGTGGTGGCGTAGGCCGCTGGCCCTTCTTTTCCTCCTTTGCCTGGCCGGTTGCGGATTCCGCCCGCTTTATGGCACCGGCAGTGCCGCCGCCGACCCGGCGGTGATGGACGAGTTGGCCAGCGTCGACGTGGCGCCGCTGGCCAATCATCAAGGCCAGATGATCCATAACGCGTTGCTGACCGACCTGACGCCCCATGGTGAAGCGGAGCACCCTAAATATGTGTTGCGCGTCAGCCTTGTGGTCAATGATGTGCAACAAGCTATAAGCACAACCTATTCAGCGACCCGCGATTTTCTCTATTACACGATCAACTACTACCTTTATCAGGGCTCGACGATCGTCACGGCCGGCAGTTTCTCGCAGACCTATAGCTACGATTTCCTGCCCGATTATTATGCCAACGTGTCAACTTCAGATGATCTGAAGCGCCGCGCCTCGCTGGCCATCGCCGACGAGATCCGCAACCGCCTTGCGGCCTATTTCACCAAGGCAGCCGAGGTCAAGAAGGACGCCGAGGCGAAGAAGGCCGGCGGCAAGTGAAGCTGGCCGGCAATCGTATCGAAGCCTTCCTGAAGAATCCTGATGCCGCGGCGAAGGCCGTCCTCGTCTACGGTCCCGACGCCGGCCTGGTAAAGGAGCGGCTGGATCGCCTGACCAAGACCGTCGTTGCCGACTTGTCCGATCCCTTCCGCTTGACCGATCTGTCGGCCGCCAGTCTCAAGGATGATCCGGCTCGCCTGGCCGATGAGGCGGCCGCCTTGTCGCTGACCGGCGGCCGGCGTGTCGTGCGGCTGCGCGACGCCGGCGATAGCATTGCCTCTGTCCTGCAGTCGTTCCTGGCCCATCCGATGGGTGATGCCCTGGTGCTGATCGAGGCCGGCGAGTTGGGGCCGCGATCGTCGCTGCGCAAGCTGGCGGAAGGCGCCGATAATGCCGTCGCGCTGCCTTGCTATGCCGATGAGGGCGGCGGACTGGAAGCGGTAATCCACGAGACCTTGCGCGGCCATGGCTTGACCGCCGAGCCGGATGCCGTCGCCTGGCTGGCCGACCATTTGGGCGGCGACCGGTTGCTGACCCGCTCGGAATTGGACAAGCTGGCACTCTACATCGGCCCGGCGGAACAGGGCCGGCCGCACCGCGTCCGCCTGGAGGACGCGGCCGCCTGCATCGGCGATACCGCATCGCTATCGATGGATGATCTGGCGATGGCGGCGGCCGACGGCGACCACGCCGGCGCGCAAAGAACCCTTGACCGGCTTTACCATGAAGGCGTTTCCCCGATCGCCGTGCTGCGCAGCCTGATGCGCCACTTCCAGCGGCTGCATCTGGCCGCCGGCCAGGTCGCGGCCGGCAAATCGGTGGACCAGGCCTTGGCCAGCCTCAAACCGCCTCCCCATTTCCGTTCCGCGCCGCGCATGCAGCGCCAGCTGCAGGGCTGGCCGGCCGATCGCCTGGCCACCGCCCTCGACCTGCTGGTCTCGGCGGAAATCGACAGCAAGACCACCGGCATGCCGGTCCAGGAGATCTGCAGCCGGACCATCATGCAGCTGGCCCGAGCGGCGGGGCGGCGAAGGCGCTAGCCTTGGTTTTTGCCCCTCGCCGGGTCGGGGTCTTCCGAGCAAATCTTCACAGCGTTATCCGGAGAACCGAACTTCGTCTCCGTCCCCGCAAAATCCCGCGGCGAACCGGCCTTGTTACTCCTCCTCGGCCTCGACTGCCCCGGCGGCCCGGCCGTGCGTTCCATTGGACAGACGATGCAAGATACCGTCCAACTGCTCCAACGTACTGTACTGAATTATGATTTCGCCGCCCTGGCTCTGCAGGCTGATGGACACCTTCAGACCCAGGAGGCCGGAAAGATCCCTTTCCAACGCCAGCAGATCGGCATCCTTGTCCAGATCCTGTGGCTGCCGGGTCTTCATCTTGCCCGGCGCTTTCTGTACCAGCTTTTCGGTCTGCCGGACGTTAAGACCCTTTTTCACCACTTGGCGAGCCAGTTCTACCGGATCGCTGCTGGTCAGCAGGGCTCGGGCGTGGCCGGCGCTCAGCTCGCCGCCATCCAACATTTGCTTGACCGGTACGGGCAAGGTCAGCAAGCGCATCATATTGGCCACATGGCTGCGGCTTTTGCCCACCGTCTTGGCCAGTTCCTCCTGCGTATGGGAGAAATCATCCATCAACCGGCGATAGCCTTCGGCTTCTTCAAGCGGTGACAGGTCCTGGCGCTGCAGGTTTTCGATCAGCGCCACTTCCAGGGCTTCGCGATCCGTCAGTTCGCGGATGATGATCGGCACCTGGTGCAGCGACGCCGCCTGGGCAGCCCGCCAGCGCCGCTCGCCGGCGATAATCTCGAAGGATTCACCGTCGTTGGGATGCCGGCGCACCAGGATGGGCTGCAGGACCCCCTTCTCCCGTACCGACTCCACTAGGTCATCGATGGCCGCCTGGTCGAACACCCGGCGCGGCTGAAAGCGCCCTGGCCGCAGCAGTTCCACCGGGACGGTGCGCAGGCCCTTGATCGGACCCGCCGAGTCCGCGAGCGGCGTGGGCGCGGTCGAAACCACGGTGGTCACCGGATCGCCCAATAGGGCGGAAAGGCCTCGGCCCAATCCTTTGCGGCGGGGTTCTTCGCCGACGCTCATGCCACCAACTCCCGCTCGCGCTTCAGAACTTCGCTCGCCAGATGTATATAAGCCTCGGCTCCGGCACAGCGCATGTCATAGAGCAACACCGGCTTTCCGTGCGAGGGAGCTTCGGAAATGCGCACGTTCCTGGGAATCACCGTCTTGTACACCTTGTCGCCGAAATAGCCGCGCACGTCGGCCGCCACCATGTCGGAGAGATTGTTGCGCTTGTCGAACATGGTCAGCACGATGCCATGCAACTGCAAGCCCGGGTTGAATGCCTGGCGGACCCGTTCAATGGTCTTGACCAGATGGCTGATGCCTTCCAGGGCAAAAAATTCACACTGCAACGGGACCATCACCGCCTGGGCCGCCACCAGGGCGTTCAGCGTCAGCAGATTGAGCGATGGCGGACAATCGATCAGAACGAAATCGTAGGCCGTCTGTCCGGCCAACGCCTCGGCCAGACGATGCTCACGGCGTGGCGTGTCCACCAACTCGATCTCGGCGCCCGACAGGTCGATCGAAGACGGCACCAGAGACAGATTGGGAATGATGGTCGGGATGACCGCCTGGTCAATGCCCGCTTCGTCGATCAGAACGTGATAGGAGGTCACGGTGCGGGTCCGCCGGTCCACGCCCAGCCCGGTGCTGGCATTGCCTTGCGGATCGATATCGATGATCAGCACGCGCCGGCCGGTTGCCGCCATGGCCGTGGCCAGATTGATCGCGGTGGTGGTCTTGCCGACCCCGCCCTTCTGGTTGGCGATCGCGATGATACGCGGAGACACCCCGACGCCGCGGCTGGAATCGATCTCAACCACGATGAACCTCTCTCAAATGGAGTATGAGCCCTGACGGATCGGCTAGGCTAGGTATCCGTTCGACCAGCATCATCCAATCTTTGGAGGCCTTGGTCAATTCATCTTCGCCGCCCTTCCCCTTCAGAAACAGGCATTCTGTCCCCGGAAAAAGAAAGGATTCGGCCATTTCCAGCAGCCTGGGCAAAGATGCCAAGGCCCGGGCGGTGATGGTTCCGACGCTAAACGGCTCCATTTGTTCCAGGCGCTGGTTGTGGACCACCGCTGGGGCCCCGGTCACTCGCACCACTTCCCGCAGGAAGGCGCATTTCCGGCTATCCGATTCGACCAGGTGGACGGGATCCGCTTCGCTTCCCGCGCGCAGGATGGCTAGGATCAAGCCGGGAAATCCCGCACCCGATCCCAGGTCGAGCACCGGACCCGGGCGAAGCAGCGGCAGCAGTTGGGCCGAGTCCAGCATATGCCGCCGCCAAAGGTCGGGCAAAGTAGCCGGACCAACGAGATTGATCCGCGCCTGCCATTTCACCAAAAGGTCAGCATAGGCCCGCAGTCGCTCCCCTGTTTCACGTGAAACAGCAACAAGCGAGGAAAACTCGCTGAAGGTCAACGGCTTTCCCGCCGCAACGGATGTTTCACGTGAAACGCTCACGCCGCCTTGTCCCGCCCAAGGCGTTTGACATGGGCCAGCAAAGCGGTCAACGCCGCTGGCGTCACCCCCGGGATGCGGCCGGCTGCCCCCAGCGTCGCCGGCCGCGCCTGGTCCAGCTTTAGGCGTACTTCTGAAGACAGGCTGCCGATCGTCCCATAGTCCAGATCCTTCGGCAGTACCAGGCTCTCGTCCCGCCGGAACGCGGCGATGTCTGCCGCTTGACGCTGCAGGTAGCCGGCATAGCGACCTTCAATTTCCAGCTGCTCGGCGACATCGAGGCGCAATCCGTTGAGTTCGGGCCACAACCCCCGCAGCATCGCCCAGGTCACATCGGGATAGCGCAGCAGGTCCAGAGCCGACCGCCGGACCCCGTCCTGATTGACCGGCACGCCACGGGCGCGCAGCTCGTTGGGCGTTCCCCCGAGGCTCTGCATCAGCCGCCGCCCTTCGTCCAGCGCCGCCAGTTTGCGTTCGAACGCCTGCTGGCGCCCGGCGCCCACGCAACCTGCGACGAGGCCCCTGGGCGTCAGCCGCAGATCGGCGTTGTCAGCCCGCAGGACCAGCCGGTATTCGGCACGGGAGGTGAACATGCGATAGGGTTCGGCAGTGCCGCGGGTCACCAGGTCGTCGACCAGCACACCAATATAGGCCTCGGCGCGATCCAGAACCAAGGGCTCGCCCCCCTGCCCGGCCCGCCGGGCGGCATTGATCCCGGCCAGCAGACCTTGCGCCGCCGCCTCTTCATAGCCGGTGGTGCCGTTGATCTGTCCGGCCAAGAACAGACCTTCGACACGGCGGGTCTCGAGGTCGGGACCCAACTCTCTCGGGTCGACGAAATCATATTCGATGGCATAGCCCGGGCGAAGCATGACGGCCCGCTCGAGGCCGGGAATGGTGGTCAGCAGCTGGCGCTGGACGTCTTCCGGCAATGAGGTCGAGATGCCGTTGGGGTAAACGGTGTGATCGTCCAGCCCTTCCGGTTCCAGAAAGATCTGGTGGCGATCCCGCTCGGCAAAGCGCACCACCTTATCCTCGATGCTCGGACAATAGCGCGGGCCGACGCTGCCGATCTGGCCCGAATACATGGGTGCCCGATGCAGGTTGGCGCGAATCAGCTCATGCGAGGCGGTGGTGGTGCCGGTGATGCCGCAGGTGACCTGCGGCGTGGTGATGGCCTCTGTAAGGAAAGAAAACGGCACCGCCGGATCGTCACCGGCCTGAGCCTCAAGGGCCGCCCAGTCGATGCTGCGTCCGTCGAGTCGGCACGGCGTGCCGGTCTTCAGGCGGCCGACGGTAAAACCCAGGCGCTTCAGGGTGGCCGACAGTCCCAGGCTGGGCGCATCACCCATGCGCCCGGCGGGGTAGCGGCGCTCGCCGATATGGATCAGCCCCGACAGGAAAGTCCCCGTGGTCAGCACCACGGCGCCGGCGCTAATGACGTCTCCGTCAGCCGTCATTACCCCACACAGCCGATTCCCCGGCTCGCCGACCACCAGATCCTCGACCGCCGCCGCCCGCACCTCGAGATTGGCCGTCTCAGCCAACGCCTCGGCCATGGCCCGACGATAGAGTTTACGGTCAGCCTGAGCACGCGGCCCTTGCACAGCCGGTCCCTTGCTGCGATTGAGGATACGAAACTGGATACCGGCGCGATCGATGACACGCCCCATCAGGCCATCAAGGGCATCGATTTCCCGCACCAGCTGCCCTTTGGCCAGGCCGCCGATGGCCGGATTACAACTCATCTCGCCGATAGTTTCTAACCGGTGAGTCAGTAACAGCGTTCGCGCGCCCATTCGCGCCGCGGCGGCCGCGGCTTCACAGCCGGCATGTCCCGCCCCGATGACGATCACGTCGACCTTATTGTGCATTCTTCCTGCAGCCTAACAACAGCATCACTTGCCGATACAGAATTCCCGGAAGATGACGTCGAGCATTTCTTCCACATCTACCCGTCCGGTGATCCGCCCCAGCGCCCGAGCCGCCACTCTTACATCCTCCGCCGCCAGTTCGGGAAGCCCCGCGTTGAGCGCCCGGCGCAACGCCACCTCCGCTTCTTCGATGGCCGCCCGATGTCGGGCCCTCGTCAGCACCGGTGCCCCGCTCCCTTCCAGAGCCGCCACGGCGCGGGTTTCCAACAGGGCAAGCAGGCCGTCCATGCCTTCTCCGACCGCCGCCGACACGGCGATCGCCGGCCTGCCGGCGATGCTCGTCGGCAATGGTACCGCAGCCCGATCCAGCTTGTTGAGCACCGGGATCGCCCGTTCATCGATCAAGGCCAGACTGGCTCCGTCCAATTCGGGCAACGCGGTCGCGTCGAATACCACCAGACGGATATCGGCACTGTCCGCACGCGCCCGGGCCCGTCGGATGCCTTCCTCCTCCACCGCCTCTATGGCGTCCCGCAACCCGGCGGTATCGGCCAGCATCACCGGATAGCCGGCCAAGTCCAGATGAACGTCGATCACATCCCTGGTCGTTCCCGCAGTCGCCGAAACGATGGCCGCATCGCGCCCGGCGATGCGGTTCAACAGGCTGGACTTCCCCACGTTTGGCGCCCCTAGGATGGCGACGGACAGACCGTCGCGCAGCCGCTCACCGCGAGCGCCGTCGGCCAGGTGGGCCGCCATCGCCTCGGCCAATTCGGCGAGCCGCTGTCGCGCTTCGACTCCGAGACCACCCGGCAGATCCTCGTCGGAAAAATCGATTTCGGCTTCCAAATGGGCCTGGCTGCGCAACAGGCGGTCACGCCAGTCGTCGTAAAGACGCATCAGCGCCCCGTCCATTTGACGCAAGGCCTGACGCCGCTGAGCCGCCGTCTCGGCCGCCACCAAATCGGCGATCGCTTCGGCTTGCGTGAGGTCGAGCTTTCCCGCCTCGAACGCCCGGCGACTGAATTCCCCCGGCTCAGCCGGCCTGAGGCCCAGCGACAGCAAGGCTGTCGTCACCGCCGTGGCCACCGCCCGCCCGCCGTGCAGATGCAGTTCGGCCACGTCCTCGCCGGTAAAGCTGGCTGGGCCGGGAAACCACAAAGCCAAGCCGTCGTCGATCAATTCACCGGCCGGCGGCATGGCGAGCCGAACACGCACCGCCAGGCGCGGTGTCGGCAGAGGCCGGCCCGACAACAGCATCAAGACCCGGCCGGCATCTGGCCCCGACAACCGATAGACGGCAATGCCGGCCTTCCCCGCTCCGCTGGCCAAGGCAAAAATGGTGGCGTGGCCGATCAAGAGCGGCCGACGATCAGGCGACGCCGTAACCGCCGGCGGGCCCGTCTTCCGGCCGCAGCATCAGGCGCTCCACCCGGCCGCCGCGCACCAGATGGGTGGACAGGATCTCGTCGATGTCCTCGGTGCTGCGGTATTGGTACCAGACACCCTCCGGGTAGACCACCATGGTCGGTCCCAGTTCGCAGCGATCAAGGCAGCCGGCACTGTTGATACGAACATCGCCCAGCCCCAGTTCCTTGGCCCGCGCCTTCAGATAGTCACGCAGCCGTTCCGACCCCTTGGCGGCACAGGATCCGCGGGGATGTCCATCGGGGCGGCGGTTGGTGCAGACAAAAACGTGAAGGCGAAAATAGGGAGGCGGATCCGGCGGCAACGACAATGGGCGACCTTTCCTGTTCGGTACTATTCCTGTTTGGCACGCATCTGCCCGTTTTGAAAGGCCGACCAGAAAATTTTTTGCAACTGTTCCATTCCCTGCACGCTGGCCGGCAGCCAGGCCCGGAGCAGAGCTTCCGGACTCATCGCTTCGAGATTGGCCAGCATCCGGTTTTCGATCTTCTTCAACACTACATCCTGCATCGGCTTGACATCGGGCAAACCAAAAAAGGCGCGGGCTTCTTCCGGAGTGCAGTCCACATCGAAGGTAATCTTCACCGGCTTCTCCTCCAGGCTATTCCGACCCACCGCCCGAGGTTGCAACTCCCTCTTGGCGACCCAAACTAAGCCTTCACTCCCTTGACCGCAACGCCCGACATGAAACCCGTCCATGAGCCGTAATCTTCTTGATCAAGAGACCAGCCCCTATCTGCTCCAGCACCGGACCAATCCGGTGCATTGGCGCCCTTGGGGTGAGGAGGCGCTGGCGACGGCCAAAGCCGGCAACAAGCCGATCCTGCTGTCGATCGGCTATGCCGCCTGCCACTGGTGCCATGTGATGGCCCATGAAAGCTTCGAGGACGAAAGCACTGCGAAGCTGATCAACGAACTGTTCATCCCGGTCAAGGTCGATCGCGAGGAACGTCCCGACATCGACATGATCTACCAGACCGCACTGGCGTTCCTCGGCCAGCCCGGCGGCTGGCCGCTTACCATGTTCCTGACGCCCGATGCCGAGCCATTCTGGGGTGGCACCTATTTCCCGCCGGCCCCGCGCTACGGCCGGCCCGCCTTCCACGACGTTCTGGTCGGTGTCTCGGCGGCCTACCAGCGGGATCCGCAACGAGTCGCGACCAATGTCGCCGCCCTGAAAGAGGCTCTGGCCCGGCAGGCAGAGCCCGAACAGGGAGGGCTGCCGTCGATGGATCTGCTCGATCGAGGCGCCCGAGCGCTGCTGCCGGCCGTCGATTTTAGCCACGGCGGCCTGAAGGGCGCACCGAAGTTTCCTCAAACCTCATTGTTCGCCTTTCTCTGGCGGGCAGGCTTGCGCGACGCCAACAAGGACCTGTGCCAGGCGGTTATCCTCACCTTGGACAAGATGTGCCAAGGTGGAATCTATGATCATCTGGGCGGCGGCTTCGCCCGCTATGCCACCGACGAAACCTGGACGGTGCCGCATTTCGAAAAGATGCTTTACGACAATGCCCAGTTGATCGAGTTGCTGACCCAGGTCTGGCAGGCTACCCGATCACCGCTCTACGCCCAGCGGATTGCCGAAACCATTGCCTGGGTCGCCCGCGACATGACGGCTGAATTTGGCGCCTTCGCCGCCACCGTCGATGCCGACTCGGAAGGTGAGGAAGGAAAATACTATGTCTGGAGCGCTGATGAGATCGACCGCCTGCTGCCCCTGGAATTGGCTTTTCCATTCAAGCAAGCCTATGGCGTCACCGCTTCGGGAAATTGGGAAGGTCACACCATCCTGACGCGCTATCGTCCGCTGTCATCGCCGGACGATCCCACGGAGCAGCAATTGGCGCGAGCGCGCCGCATTCTGTTGATTGAACGATCGAGACGGAGCCCGCCGCAACGTGACGACAAGCTATTGAGCGACTGGAACGGCATGATGATTGCCGCTCTGGCGAATGCCTCCCTGGTTTTCCACAATCCTGACTGGCTCGCCTTGGCTCGTCGGGCGTTCAGCGCCATCCGCGACCATGCCCGGCGCGGCGATCGCCTGGTCCATAGCCTGCGACAGGGTCGGCGGCAGACCGAAGCGATGCTTGACGACTACGCCCAAATGGCACGTGCCGCATTGGTTCTCTATTCCGTCACCGGCATCGCTGACTATCTCGAACAGGCCAGGGCCTGGGCGGCGATCGCCGATGACCACTACTGGGATGACCAGCGGGGCGGCTATTTCTTCACCGCCGACGATGCCGGCCAACTGATCGTTCGCAGCAAGAGCGCTACCGACCATGCGACCCCATCCGGCAACGGCGTGATGGTGGAGGTCCTGGCACGACTGTTTTATCACACCGGCGAGGACCGCTATCGCCACCGGGCAGAAGAGACCCTGGCCGCCTTCTCCGGCGAGGTCGAAAGCACCCTGCCCACCATGACCACCATGCTGAACGGCTGGGAACTGCTGAACACCGCCGTGCAGGTGGTCGTGGTCGGTCCGGCCGGCGACGCTCGACGGCTGGAACTCGCCCATGCCGCTGCCGATGTCGCCCTGCCGAACCTGTTGCTGACCGTCCTCGATGCCGACCAGCCCGTACCGCCGGATCATCTCGCCGCCGGCAAGATCGCTGCCGTCGATGGCGGCTCGGCAGCATTTGTCTGCCGCGGTCCCGTCTGCTCCCTTCCCCTCACCGACCCGGAAGCCCTGCACACCGCCTTGGCAGCCGGTTAACCTGGGATTAAGGTAGGCGCTATGTCTTATCTTTCCTTGAAGAGCCCCCTTGGTGATCTGACCCTGTTCGAGGAAGGCGGCAAGATCGTCGCTCTCGAGTGGGGTCGGGTCGATGGTGGAACCGAGACACCGCTGTTGGGCGAAGGCCGGAACCAGCTCGAGCAATATTTCGACGGAGAGCGGCAGGGCTTCGACCTGCCCCTGGCGCCGAGCGGCAGCGCCTTCCAACGGAAGGTCTGGGCCAGTCTGCAGCATATTCCCTATGGTGAAGTGCGCCGGTACGGAGACCTGGCCGCGGAGTTGGGCAGTGCCGCCCGTGCGATCGGCGGTGCATGCGCCCGCAACCCATTGCCGATTATCGTCCCATGCCATCGAGTGGTGGCCGCCGGCGGATCTCTGGGCGGCTATTCCGGCCTGGAAGGCTTGGATACCAAGCGTTTCCTGCTCACCCTCGAAGGATGGCCGGGCAGCTGACCGCCAGCTATCCCGGCTTTGCGCCTAACAAGACGGAGATTCCCGTGACGAAAGCCATCCGCATTCATCAGCCCGGCGGCCCCGAGCAAATGCTCTGGGAGGATGTCGAGGTTGGAACCCCCGGGCCGGGCGAGGCCTTGGTCCGCCACAAGGCGGTCGGCCTCAATTTCATCGACGTCTATCACCGCACGGGGCTCTATCCCCTGCCGAAGATGCCGGCAGTCATCGGCATGGAGGCCGCCGGTGTGGTCGAACAGATTGGTTCCAACGTCACCGAGGTCAAGGTTGGTGATCGCGTCGCCTACGCCAGCCCGCCACCCGGCGCCTATGCGCAACAGCGCATCATGCCGGCGCACCGGCTGGTGGTCCTACCGGACGATATTTCCGACACCCAGGCCGCGGCGATGATGCTGCAGGGGATGACCGCCCAGTACCTGCTGCGCTCCACCTATCGGGTTCAGCCGGGTGATACCATCCTGTTCCATGCCGCGGCCGGTGGTGTCGGCCTGATCGCCTGCCAATGGGCCAAGCATCTCGGCGTCACCGTCATCGGCACCGCCGGCGGTGAGGCCAAATGCGCCCTCGCCCGTGCGCACGGTGCCGACCATGTGATCGACTATACCAAGGAAGACTTCGTCGCCCGGGTCAAGGAGCTGACCAACGGCAAGGGCGTGCCTGTGGTCTATGATTCGGTGGGCAAGGATACCTTCATGCGCTCTCTCGATTGCCTGAAGCCGCGCGGCATGCTGGTCAGCTTCGGTCAGTCTTCCGGGTCGGTTCAGCCTTTCGATCCCGGCATCCTGTCGGCCAAGGGCTCGCTATATCTCACCCGCCCCAGTTTGATGACCTATACCGCCGAACGAGCGGATCTGGTCGCCAGCGCCGCCGAGCTGTTCGGGGTGGTGCGTAGCGGCGATGTCAAGATCGAAGTACGGCAAACCTACCCCTTGGCAGAAGCGGCACAGGCCCATAGAGACCTCGAAGCCCGCAAGACCACCGGCTCGACGGTGTTTATCGTCTGAAAAAAGAAAGGGCGGTGTTTCACGTGAAACACCGCCCGTCTTGAAACATCTTCTTCCTATGAATTCATCGCCTCGAAGAAGTCGGAATTGGTCTTCGAGTGTTTCAGCTTATCGACCAGGAATTCCATCGCGTCGACTACCCCCATGGGCATCAGGACCCGACGCAGGACCCACATCTTGGCGAGGACGCCCTTGTCAACCAACAGTTCCTCCTTCCGGGTGCCCGACTTGGTAATGTCGATGGCAGGGAAGGTCCGCTTGTCCGACAGCTTGCGGTCGAGGATGATTTCCGAATTGCCGGTACCCTTGAACTCTTCGAAGATCACCTCGTCCATGCGGCTGCCGGTATCAATCAGTGCCGTGGCGATGATGGTCAGCGAACCGCCTTCCTCGATATTGCGGGCGGCGCCGAAGAACCGCTTCGGCCGCTGCAGGGCATTGGCGTCGACGCCACCGGTCAGCACCTTGCCTGAGCTCGGCACCACCGTATTGTAGGCCCGTGCCAACCGGGTGATCGAGTCCAGCAGGATCACCACGTCGCGCTTGTGCTCGACAAGCCGTTTGGCCTTCTCCAGCACCATCTCGGTAACCTGGACATGCCGCGATGCCGGTTCGTCGAAGGTCGAACTGATCACCTCACCCTTGACCGAACGGGCCATGTCGGTGACCTCCTCCGGCCGTTCGTCGATCAGCAGGACGATCAGATAGACTTCCGGGTGGTTGGCCGCGATTGCATGGGCAATGTTCTGCAGCATCACCGTCTTGCCGGTGCGCGGCGGAGCGACGATCAACCCTCGTTGGCCTTTGCCCAAGGGCGAGATCAGATCGATGACCCGGGTGGTCAGGTCCTTGCTTGTCGGGTCCTCAATTTCCAGGCGCAGCCGTTCATCCGGATAAAGTGGCGTCAGGTTATCGAAATTGATGCGATGGCGCACATTATCCGGCGGCTCGAAGTTGATGGTATTGACCTTCAACAGAGCAAAATAACGCTCGCCATCCTTGGGTGCCCGGATCTGCCCTTCGACAGTGTCTCCGGTGCGCAGACCGAAACGGCGGACCTGGCTGGGTGATACGTAAATATCGTCCGGGCCGGGAAGATAGTTGGCCTCGGGCGACCGAAGAAAACCAAAGCCGTCCTGAAGAATTTCCAGCACGCCGTCTCCGTAGATGGGAGTGTCGTTTTCGGCGAGCTGCTTCAGGATAGCGAACATCATGTCCTGCTTCCTGAGGGTCGAGGCGTTCTCGATCTGCAGGTCTTCGGCATAGGCAAGCAATTCGGCCGGGGTCTTGGCCTTCAGCTCCTGGAGATTCATGGCAAGTCCAGCATGCGGGGATGAGAGGATGAGGGAAGATTGGCCCTTGAGGCCCGGGACGGTGCCGAACCGGACATTACGGCCCGGTGAACACGACGTTTAGTGGAAGTCGGGTCGAACCCCTGGGGATTCCGCAGAATTATCCAAATCGGGCAATCAAGTCAAACGGAGAATTGGAATGATCCCTTCTTTCCTTAGAACGGTTTGACCACCACCAGAATGACGATGCCGATCATCAGCAGGGTCGGCATCTCGTTGGCGACGCGAAAAAAGCGCTGAGGATGTCGGTTGCGGTCGCCGGCAAAGGCCCGGCGCCACCGTTCCATCCATACATTGAACAGCGTCAGCAGCACCACCAGAGCCAGCTTGGCGTGCAGCCAGCCGTTTCCGGCCAAGCCGATCTGGCTGATCATCACCAGGCCCAGAGCCCATGCCACTGCCCCGGCTGGCATGGTAATGGCGAACATCAGCCGGCGTTCCATCACCTTGAACAGTTCGGACGCCTCCGATCCGGATTTTGCTTCGGTGTGATAGACGAAAAGCCGCGGCATGTACAAGAGCCCGGCCATCCAGGAGATAACGGCGATTACATGCACCGCCTTGATCCACAAATAGGACTCGCTCATACCAAACCTCCCCCTTGGGCACAGCGTATCGCATTGCTCGGACAGATCCGGCGGTCGATATGGGAACAGGGGTTGCATTCGGCGACCAAGGAACGCCGGACCAGATCGGCCAGGGCATGGATGAACGCGGGGTGGTCGCCGACCGCCGGCACCCGATGGTAGGCCGGAACCCCCAATTCCTTGGCGACACGGGCATATTCGATATCAAGCTCAACCAGGGTTTCGGAATGTTCGGAGACGAAGGCGATAGGCTGCACGACCAAGGCCACCCCGTCCCGCGCAGCCCGTCGGATTTCCGCATCGGTAGAGGGGCCGATCCATTCCAGTGGCCCAACCCGACTTTGATAGCAGATCTGCCAGTCGAGATCCGGCACTGCCAATTGCTCGACGATGGCCCTGGCGGTCATTTCCACATGCAGCGGATAGGGATCGCCTCGTTCCACCACCGACTTTGGCAAGCCATGCGCCGAAAACAGGACGCGAAGCCCCGCCGTTCCTTGCCCCGCTTCCGCCAAGCTTCGGCGCAACAGGTCGGCCTGGGCCTGGATCAGCCCGTCTTCGGTCGGGTAGCAACAAATCGCACTGGTTGGAACGCCGAGACCGGCTTCCGCCGCCGCCCGCTTCCAGGCAGTCATCGAAGAGGCCGTGGTGGTGGTCGAAAACTGCGGGTAGAGCGGTAACAGAACGACGCGATCAGGTGCCCATGCCTTGACCTTGGCAACGGTTTGTTCGGTCAGGGGGTGCCAATACCGCATGGCGATGAACACCTCCACGTCGCGATCGCCATCGACTGCCAGCGCTTTCCGCAACGCTTCCGCCTGCGAGCGGGTCAAATCCAGCAGAGGCGACCGGCCCCCCAGATGGGCGTAGATGTGCTTCGCGACCGGCGCGCGACGGGTGGAAATCAGCCAGGCAATCATCCACCGGATCAGAGAAGGCGCGCCAATGATGGCGGGATCGTTGAACAGATTGAACAGAAACGGCCGGATGGCCTCCGGCCGATCCGGCCCGCCGAGATTGAACAGGACAACGGCCAGCCGCGCCATACTTAACTCCGCCGTCGCACCCGCTCGACCAGCCGCGCCACGTTTTCCGGCGGTGTGTTGGGTAGGATGCCGTGTCCGAGATTGAAAATGAAGGGCCCGTTACCGCAAATCCGCAAGATGCGATCCACGGCCGCGTCAAGCGCCTGGCCGCCGGCGACCACCATGACCGGGTCGAGATTGCCCTGCAAGGTGGTTTTCGATTGCAGCGTTTTTACCGCCCAGTCCAATGGAATGCTTGTATCAAGGCTGACCCCGTCGATTCCGGTTCCGTCTACGAATTGCTGATAAAGAGCTCCCGCTCCACGCGGAAAGCCGATGATCGGGATGCCTGGACGGGACGATCGAAGGCGTTCGACCAGGTGGCGTGTCGGTTCAATCACCCACTTGGCGAACTGGTCCTCGGGCAGTACGCCGGCCCAGCTGTCGAACAGCTGGATGGCCTCGGCCCCATGGTCGATTTGCTTGATCAGATAATCGCCGGTGGCTTGCACCAGCAGATCGATCAGTCGTTGGAACAGATCCGGTCTTTCGTAGGCCATGATCTTGGTTTGTACGAAGTCTTTCGACCCGCTTCCTTCGACCATGTAGGTGGCAACTGTCCATGGCGCCCCGGCGAAGCCGATCAGCGCTGTCGACGGCGGGATGTCCCGGTGCAGGCGTTCGACCGTCTGAAACACCGGTTGCAGACGGTCCTGGAAAGCATCCAGCGACAGGGCATCCAAGTCCTTGGACGTGCGGATGGGCTTCAGGCTGGGCCCTTCGCCTTCGCGGAAGGTTACCGCCTGGCCCAGGCCGTCCGGCACCACCAGGATGTCGGAAAACAGGATGGCGGCGTCGAAGCCGTAGCGGCGCAGCGGCTGCAGGGTGACTTCCGCCGCTTTTTCCGGACTGTAGCAAAGCTCGAGAAAGCCGCTCACGCTGGCGCGGACGGCCCGATACTCGGGCAGATAGCGGCCGGCTTGGCGCATCAGCCAACAGGGCGGTGGAGAGACCGGCTCGCGGTTGAGAGCGCGAAGAAACGACTTGGTCGAAGGGCGGAGGTCGGTCACGGAGGGTCACCTGGACTGAAAGGATCCACCCTTCAATACAGGTGTTGGGAAGGTAAGAAAAGGTAGCTGTGCTGGTGGATGCCTGTGGATATCGGGGATCGGCATTCATTCACGGTCGATCCGCCGATTCATCCACCTTTCGCAGAGCTGTGGGCAGATTGTGGAGAAAATTCCGGACAACTAAGGTAGTGCATTGATTTACCGCATTGAATGCAGTGGATTGTTGGCTGCGGAAAATGCGGACGTTTCGGCCAGGGCGGATAAGTTCCCGGCTTTTCCGCGGCCATCGACGCAAGAGCCCACAGCGGGACCGAAGAGTCGACTCGGCGGTGGCGAGCGTGGAGCAAAAAGGGCAGAATTGCCGCCAGGGCCGGGTTATCCCCGACCACCGGAGTTATCCACAGGACGGTGTGCCATCTCTTCCTCGGTCAAGCGCTTCCACCTCCATCTGGTTTCGGACGCCACGGGCGAGACGCTGTCATCGGTGGCCCGCGCCTGTCTGGTGCAGTTCGAGAACATCGAGGCCATCCCTCATCTCTGGTGGCTGGTTCGCACCCAGGGCCAGGTGGAGCGGGTGATTGCCGGCATCGAGGCTTGCCCGGGAGTCGTTCTGGCGACGCTGATGGACAATGCGGTGCGAGGCGTGCTCGAGGAGGCCTGCCGCCATATGCATGTGCCGTGCATACCGGTGCTCGACCCGGTGATGGCGACGCTGGCCGCCTATCTCGACAGCGAGTTCGGCGCCCAACCCGGTCGGCAGCATGTGCTCGACGCCGATTATTTCAGCCGCATCGATGCCATGCATTACACCTTGGCCCATGATGACGGGCAACTCCTCGAGGATCTCGACGATGCCGATGTGGTGCTGGTTGGCGTGTCGCGGACCTCGAAGACACCCACCTGCATGTATCTGGCCAATCGCGGCATCAAGGCGGCCAACGTGCCGCTGGTGCCCGGTCTCGATCCGCCGCCTGAACTGCTGGCATGCAAAGGCCCGCTCATCGTCGGCCTGACCAAGGAGCCGAAAAGCCTGACCGATATCCGCCGCTCGCGCCTGCGCTTCCTCAATCAGTCGGACGAGACCGACTACGCCGATCCGGAAAAGGTGCGGGAAGAAGTGACCCGCGCCCGCCGCCTGTTCGCCGAGCGCGGCTGGCCGGTCATCGATGTCTCCAGGCGGTCCATCGAGGAGGCCTCGGCTTCCATCCTGCAGTTGTTCATCCGCCATCGCGGCGGCGAGCTGCCGGGAGGCGTGCCGTGACCGTGGTGGTATTGGCCTCGAGCAGCGAAACCCGCAAAGCTCTGCTGGAAGCCGCGGGGATCAACGCCGTGCAGACTGCGCCCAGGGTCGACGAGACGGCAATCAAGACCGCCCTGCAAGCGGCCGCCGCGGCGGCACCGGCCGCGGCATTGGCCTTGGCCGAAGCCAAGGCGCTCGACGTCGGGCGGCGGCAGGGGCAAGCCCTGGTGATCGGTGCCGATCAGATGCTCGACTGCGAGGGTCGCTGGTTCGACAAGCCGAGCGACCGGGAATCAGCTTATCGACAGCTGCAATATCTTCGTGGACGCACGCACCGGCTATCGACGGCGGTGGTGGTGACGGTCGGCGGCGCTGTGCTGTGGCATCATCTGGCCGAAGCAACCCTCACCATGCGTCCGTTCAATGATGCTACCCTTGAGTGCTATCTCGACCAGGCGGGCTCCGCTGCGCTGTCTTCGGTCGGCGCCTACCAGCTGGAAAGATTGGGCGCTCAGCTGTTTTCCAAGGTGGCCGGCGACCATTTCGCCATTCTTGGCCTACCGCTGTTGCCGCTGCTGGAATTCCTGCGCAGCCACGGAGTAGGCTTGCCATGATCCTGACCGGCCATGCGCGCCTCGCCGGAGTGATCGGCTGGCCGGTAGGTCATTCGCGTTCACCGCGGTTGCATGGATATTGGTTGGACAAATATCGGCTGGATGGTGCCTATCTGCCGCTGCCGGTGCAGCCCGGCCGGTTCGAGCAGGTTCTGCGCGCCCTGCCCCATATGGGCTTTGCCGGCGCCAATGTGACGGTGCCGCACAAGGAAGCGGCACTGGCCTTGGCCGATCATGTAGAGCCTGTGGCCCGCCGCATCGGCGCCGTTAATACCCTGGTGGTGCGGCCGGACGGCAGCCTCGAAGGTCACAATACGGACGCCTTCGGCTTTTTGGAGAACCTGCGGCAGGGACATCCCGGCTTTTCCGCCGCTGCCGGACCGGCCGTGGTTCTTGGCGCCGGCGGTGCCGCCCGGGCGGTGATCGCCGCGCTGCAAGAAGACGGCGCCCCGGCCGTGCGCCTGCTCAACCGGACTGCCGAGCGGGCTTGGCAGGTGGCTGCCGAGCTGGGCGGCCCCATCGAGGTGGTGCCCTGGGAGCAGCGGGCTGAGGCCCTGGCTGGTGCCGCTCTCCTGGTCAACACCACGACTCTGGGGATGGAGGGTCAACCGCCGCTGTTGCTCGATCTCCAACAGCTACCGGTTGACGCGGTGGTGTCCGACATTGTCTATGTGCCGTTGGAGACGGAGCTGCTGGGTGCCGCGCGGCGCCGGGGAAACCCCGCCGTCGACGGTTTGGGCATGCTTCTGCACCAGGCGCGGCCCGGCTTTGCCGCGTGGTTCGGCGTGATGCCGGAAGTAACCGATGAATTGCGGAATTTCGTGAGGGGGCCATGATCATTCTCGGGCTGACGGGATCCATCGGCATGGGCAAGACCACGGCGGCTGATCAGTTGCGGTCGCTGGGCATCCCCGTCTATGACGCCGATGAAGCGGTGCATCGTCTGATGGCCAAAGGCGGTAAGGCCGTGCCGCTGGTCGAGCGGGCCTTTCCCAATGTGGTGTTCGGGGGCGAGGTCGAACGCGCCCGCCTGGGAGCTCGGGTGTTCGGCGACGACGCGGCGCTGAAGCGACTGGAGGCCATCCTCCATCCGCTGGTCAAGGACCAGGAGCTCGGGTTCGTCCGCCGCGCCCGGCGACAGCGCCGGCGGATCGTCGCCCTCGACATTCCGTTGCTGTTTGAAGTCCAGGGAACCGCCAGGCTGGATGCCGTCGCGGTGGTCAGCTGCCCTCCCTTCCTGCAGGAGCAGCGGGTGCTGGCGCGCACGGGCATGACTCACGGCAAGCTGGCAGGAATCCGCCGGCGACAGATGCCCGACCCGGAGAAGCGCCGCCACGCCGATTTCGTCATACCGACCGGCGCCGGCAAACGGCTGTCACTACGCAAACTGCGGCTGGCGGTACAACGGCTGGAACGCATCGGGCCGCGCCGCCGTTACCGCGCCGCGTGAGATTATCCAGCGATGCGCGAAATCGTCCTCGATACCGAGACCACCGGCCTCGACCCGGCAGCCGGCCACCGAGTGGTGGAAATCGGTTGTGTCGAACTGGTAAACCATCTGCCATCGGGCCGGGTGTTCCACCACTACATCAATCCCGAGCGCGACATGCCGACCGAGGCATTCAACGTCCACGGGCTGTCCGCTGAATTCCTGGCGGGCCATCCCGTATTCGCCGCCGTCGCCGAGGAATTTCTTGCCTTCATCGATGACGCGCCGCTGGTCATTCACAACGCCGAGTTCGACATGAAGTTTCTCAATTGGGAACTGAAGCTGCTTGGCCGGGCCGTGCTGCCGAGGGAGCGGGCGATCGATACGGTTGCCATGGCGCGGCGCCGGTTTCCCGGCTCGCCGGCCAATCTCGATGCCCTGTGCCGGCGCTTCGAGATCGACAATTCGGGACGCGAAAAGCATGGCGCCCTGTTGGATGCCGAGCTTCTGGCGGAGGTCTATCTGGAGCTGATCGGCGGCCGTGAACCGGTGCTGGCCTTGGCGACCGCGTCGCGTCGCAACGCTCAGAACGGTCCGCTCGCCGAGCGCCAGCCTCGCCCGCCGCGGCCGCATGCCGCCAGCGGAGAGGAGCTGGCCACTCACACCGAATTCCTCGGCAAACTGAGCAAGCCGATCTGGTTGGCGTAACGATGTTTCCTCGTTATCCCCGTACCTAACGCACTGAACCATTCAAATGGTTCAGTGCGTTAGGCTTGGTTTTGTCCGTCGCCGGGCGGGTGTACCGTCCGCCTCCGACGCTGTAAGCGGCGGAACGACGATAACGGCTTACGCCGTACCCTGAACCTGTTCCTGGGCGAATTTTTCCATGCGGCTGCGGAACAGGGCGACGAAATCGATGGGCTGCAGCAGCATGGGCGGGAAGCCGCCGTCGCGCGTCACATCGGCGATGATGTTGCGGGCAAAGGGGAACAGCAGGCGCGGTGCCTCGATCAGCAGCACCGGCTGCACATGTTCCTCGGGCACGGCCAAGGTGAAGATGCCGGCATAGGTGAGTTCGACGATGAACGCCACCTTATCCTTGACCTTGGCTTCGGTCGCCAGCTGCAGGGATACCTCGAACACATGCTCCTGGAGCGGCTTTACGTCGAGGTCGACCCTTACGCTGATCTCCGGCGGCGTGGTCGCCAACTCGGAGAAGATGGTCGGAGCGCCTGGGACCTCGAAGGAAAGATCCTTCACGTACTGGGCATTCACCTGGATCGGCGGCTGTTGCGGCTGGGCATTCTCGCTCATCATTTGCTCCTGACTGGGGGCACCCCTATGACTGGCCCTGTGGCTGGTGGGCAGATTCCCACCACAATTCAATCAGTTGGCGGGCCGCCTTGTATAGACGCTGGGGAACCGGGCGCCTGGGGCGGAGCACTAGCATGGAACGTGTCGCGAGACAACCCGTTGCCGCCCGGCAAGGCATCCGGCTAACGGGGTAAGCGCGGCTTGCCTGATGGCCGGTGGTCATTCTCCACCACCGTCCAGCTTCCTTCGATGACCGTGCGATCGGCCGGCGGCGACGGAAAGCGGCCGGCCAGCAAACGGCGCAGCAGACGGCGCACGGGCGGCAGCAGCAGGGGCAGCGCGGCAAGGTCGGTGACGAATCCGGGCAGCAGCAACAGGAGTCCGGCCAAGGCCAGGCAGGCGGCGTCGAACAGCTCGATCACCGGCATCTGCCCCCGGGCGATTTGCGACTGTGCCCGCCGTGCGGTGTCCAATCCCTGGGCGCGCAGCAGCGCCATGCCGGCCATGCCGGACAATACGACGCCGGCGACGGCGCCGAGCAGGCCGATCCATCGAGCAACGGCGATGAAGGTGGCGATTTCGGCCGCCGGCCAGGCAACGGCGATAATGATGAAAAGCCAGGGCATGCTTGCTCTTTATCGTGCAACCGCTTATCTACAGAGCAGTGTCCAAGGACCAGCCGGATTCCGGCCGGACCACCGTCGCCCGGTCACATGGGCGGCGTCTGAATGTGCAAACCATGAGTGACGGCTCACAGTTCATCGATATCATTCTTTTCGCCATGGTGGCGGTTTTTCTGGGGCTGCGCCTAAGAAGCGTGCTCGGCCGGCGGACCGGCAACGAACCGCCTCCTCCCGAGGCCCGGTTCGGCGGTCGCCCCGGTACGCCAGCTAACGGTGCTGCCGTCCCCGATGCCGTGGTTGACTTGGCTCAACGGCGCCAATGGCCGGCCGCCGAGCCTGAGCGGCTGCCTCCCAGCAATAGCTTGGCGGGCCGCTTGGCGCAGATCGGCGCCATCGATCGCAGGTTCGATCCGCAAAGTTTCGCCCAAGGTGCCCGCATGGCCTTCGAGATGATCGTCCGGGCCTTCGCCCAGGGCGACGAAGCGACATTGCGGCCGCTGCTGTCGGACGAAGTGTACGAGAATTTTTCGGCCGCCATCCGGGCCCGCCAGCAGGCCGGCGAGACCAGCCAGTCCGAAGTACAGCGCGTCGAATCGGCGGAGATCGTTGAAGCCCACTTCGACGGGCGGATGGCGCGAATCGACATGCGGTTCGTCAGCTACCAACTGATCGTGGTGAAGGATGCCACGGGGGCGGTGGTCGAGGGTGATCCCTCTCGGCCGGTCCGTCTGATCGATCTGTGGAGCTTCGCCCGCGACGTTCGTTCGACCAATCCCAATTGGCTGCTGGTCGCCACCTCCAGTCACGACGAATGACGCGTCGCCGCGGTTTTGGTTGGCTTTGCGCCGCGACGTCGGCGATTGCCGGGGTCGCGGCGCTCGCCGCCTGTGCCGTCGCCCCCGTTCCGCCGCCACTGCCGACAACGGCCGGTCCCGATACCTTGGTCCTGACCGCGGTCGGTTTCGATCAATTGCCGGGCTGGGACGAGGACGATCTGGCCCAAGCCGTGCCGGCGCTCAAGAAAAGTTGTGAGCGGATCGCCGCTCTGCCGCCCGGGCAGCCGATCGGCCGGGACGGGCGCGGCGGCGTGGCGGCCGACTGGCTGGCGCCCTGCGGCGCCCTGCGCGGCATAGCGACCGGTGACAACCAGGCGGCGCGACGCTACTTCGAATCCTGGTTTCAACCCTATCGGGCCAGCAACGGTGGCCGCGGTGACGGCCTGTTTACCGGTTATTATGAAGCGGTGCTGCATGGCTCGCGCCATCGCGGCGGCGTCTACCGGGTTCCCCTTTATTCCCGCCCGGCGGGATTGCCGCTCGATCCCGCCGCCAGCGGCATCGCTTACTACAGCCGGGCGGAAATCGAAGCCGGTGCCTTGCGCGGCAAGGCGAGCGAGTTGTTGTGGGTGGACGACCCGGTGGATGCCCATATCCTGCAAATCCAGGGTTCGGGCCGGGTGATCCTGGACGACGGCACGGTGCTGAGGGTCGGTTTCAACGGCAGCAACGGCCGCAAGTTCGTCGGGCTTGGGCGGATCCTGCTGAATCATGGCAAGATCACCGCCGCCGACACGACCATGCAGACGGTCCGCGCCTGGCTGAAGAGCCATCCTGCCGAGGCACCGACCCTGATGGACGAGAATCCGCGCTATGTGTTCTTTCGGCTGCTTCCGGGCGATGGACCGGTTGGCGCGGCCGGAGTGGTGCTCACGGCCGGCCGCAGTCTCGCCGTCGATCCGCGGTTCGTGCCGCTCGACGTGCCCCTATGGCTGGACAGCAGCGATCCCGACGGCCACCCGCTGCGCCGCCTGATGGTGGCGCAGGATGCCGGCGCGGCGATCAAGGGACCTGTGCGCGGCGATGTCTTCTGGGGCGGGGGTGAAGCCGCCCTTGACAAGGCCGGCCGTATGAAGAGCCGGGGCAGCTACTACCTGCTGCTGCCGCTCCGGCGCTCGGGCCTGATCGCCGCCGCGCCGCCGGGCGCCGCCGGTACCTGAGGGGATTGCGGCCGATGGCCAAGGGGCACAGGACTGCGGCTGCGGCGCACGAGGCCCTGAAGCGTGCCCACGCCGCCGGGCGCATCATCTTTTTCACCGATCCCCATTTGCTCGCCCGCCCCGGCTCGCCGGTTTACAACGGGCTCGACGTCTTCGTCCCGCCGCTGGTGCTGATGGTCAGCAGCCTGACCTTGCTGTTCGCCTTCGGCCTCCTCGAATGGATCGTCGCGCTGGTTCTGGTGCTTCTTTACCAGGTCTACGGTGCGCCCCACCTGGTTCATTGGCGGATGCACCGGCGGGTCGTTGCGGCGGTCCTGCACAGTCCGCACAATTGGCAGCTGCTCTGGGACTTGGGCGGGCTGGCGGTGGCGCTGAAGGATTGGCCGGAGCGCAACTGCGTCGCGCCGGCCGGCGATTGGCAGAAATTTTCGGCCGATTACCTTGAAGAAAACGAACAGACCGCCGCTTCCGGTGATTGACCAATTGGACGACCCCGCGTTTATTTGGCCAATTCGAAGGATGTGGGATGACCGATGGGGATGGACCGCGGCAGACGCGTGGTGACGGCCGAGGAAGCCAAGCTGTGGCGCGACGCCATGCGCGGGGCCACGCCGTTTCCCGAACGCCTGCCGGTCGAGGATCGGCCGTCGTCACCTCCGCTGCCTTCACCCTCCCTGCCGCCACCATCTCCGCCGGTCTTGCCGCCCCGCGCCTCCGGCGCCTTGCCGTTCATCGAGCCTGGCCATGCCCCCGGCCTCGACCGGCGCACCGCCGAGCGACTGCGCAAAGGGGAAATGGTTATTGACGACAGTCTCGACTTGCACGGCCTGACCCAGGAGATGGCCCACGCGGCGCTGTGGCGGTTCGTCACCGCCGCAGCTGAACGGGGGCGCCGGTGCCTCCTGGTGATCACCGGGAAAGGTGGCCGCGACCATGCCGGGGTGTTGAAGAGGCAGGTGCCGCGCTGGCTCAATGAACCGGGCTTGCGCCCGCTGGTCCTTGGCTTTGCCTCCGCCCAACCGAAACATGGCGGCGAAGGCGCTCTGTATGTCCTGCTGAAGCGGCGGCGATGACCCCCTTCGGCCGCAAGATGCGGGAACTGCGCCAGCAGCGAGGCATCACGCTGAAACAGATGGCGAACGATCTCAATTTGTCCTCCGCCTATCTGTCGGCCCTCGAACATGGTCAGCGCGGCCGGCCCAGCCCGGGCCTGGTGATGCAGATCCTCGGCTATTTCAATGTCATCTGGGATGAGGCGGAGGAGGTGAAGGCCCTGGCTGAACTGTCGCACCCCAAGGTGACGCTCGATACCGCTGGGCTTTCCCCTGACGCTACCGAGCTGGCCAACCGCCTGAAACGGCGGATCCGCGAATTGTCGGAGGAACAGCTGCGGGAACTGCTGGAGGTGGTGAAGCGGCGCTGACCGCCGGAAGCGCTTGCCCGGCCAATCCGACCGTTTCCGGGCAAACGCTTCTCCGCGGTGGTCGCTGCGTCCCCGTTCTACAAGATGAACTTCGACAGATCGGCATTCTTGGCCAGGTCGCCGACCCGTTCCCGAACCAGCGCCGCGTCGATGCTGATGGTACTGCCGGCACGGTCAGTGGCGTTGAAGCTGATCTCTTCCAGCAGGCGTTCGAGGACGGTGTGCAGGCGCCTGGCCCCGATGTTTTCCACACCGAGGTTGATTTCGGCGGCAAGGTCGGCAATGGCTTCGATGGCTTCCGGCGCGAACTCCAGATTGACTTCCTCGGTCGCCAGCAACGCTTTGTACTGCTTGATCAGGCTGGCCTCGGGCTCGGTCAGGATGCGGACAAAATCATCACGGGAAAGCGCCTTCAGCTCCACCCGGATGGGCAGGCGGCCCTGCAGCTCGGGCAGAAGATCGGCCGGCTTGGCCAGATGGAAGGCTCCCGAGGCGATGAACAGGATGTGATCGGTCTTCACCGGGCCGTGCTTGGTATTGACCGTCGTCCCTTCGATCAGCGGCAGAAGGTCGCGTTGAACACCTTCGCGGCTGACGTCACCACCTTTCCATTCGCCCGAGCGGGCGCAAATCTTGTCGATCTCATCGAGGAAGACGATGCCGTTGTTTTCCACGGCGGCGACGGATTCCTTGATGACCCTTTCCTGGTCGAGCAGCTTGTCGCTTTCCTCCGCCACCAGCACTTCGTAGGAATCACGCACCAGCATCTTGCGCGGCTTGGTCCGCTGGCCGAACGCCTTGCCGAAGATGTCACCCAGGTTGACCATCCCCATCTGGGCTCCGGGCATGCCCGGTATTTCGAAAGTGGGCAGGCCGCCGGTGGAATCGGCGACCTGCACCTCGATCTCACGGTCGTTGAGTGCGCCTTCGCGCAGCATCTTGCGGAATTTTTGGCGGGTATCACCGCTTGCCGTTTCACCGACCAGCGCATCGAGGACCCGTTCTTCGGCAGCCAGTTCCGCCTTGGCGACGACCTGCTTGCGCAGCCGTTCGCGCGTCATGACGATGGCTGCCTCGACCAGATCGCGAACGATCTGCTCGACGTCGCGGCCGACATAGCCGACCTCGGTGAACTTGGTAGCTTCCACCTTGAGGAACGGCGCCTGCGCCAGGCGCGCCAGGCGGCGGGCGATCTCGGTCTTGCCGACACCGGTCGGCCCGATCATCAGGATGTTCTTGGGCAGAACCTCCTCGCGCAGGGCTTCCGGCAACTGCTGGCGCCGCCAGCGGTTGCGGAGGGCAATGGCGACGGCACGCTTGGCATCATGCTGGCCGACGATGAAGCGATCCAGCTCGGAGACGATTTCACGGGGAGAAAAAGCAGCGCTCATAGGCTTTCCACGACGACATTTTCATTGGTGAAGACGCAGATGTCGGCGGCGATTTTCATCGCTTTGCGGGCGATCGCTTCGGCGTCCAGGCCGTCCACGTCGATCAGGGCGCGGGCGGCGGCCAAGGCATAGTTGCCGCCCGAGCCGATGCCGATCAGCCCGTCTTCGGGTTCCAGGACGTCGCCGGTGCCGGTCAGCACCAGCGACACGCTCCGGTCGGCCACCGCCATCATCGCTTCGAGGCGGCGCAGGTAGCGGTCGGTCCGCCAATCCTTGGCCAGCTCGACGCAGGCTCGGGTCAGCTGGCCGGGGTGCTTCTCCAGCTTGGCTTCAAGTCGTTCGAACAAGGTGAAGGCATCGGCCGTGGCGCCGGCGAAGCCACCGATCACCGAACCGTCGCCGAGGCGCCGCACCTTGCGGGCGTTGGACTTGATCACCGTATTGCCGAGAGAGACCTGGCCGTCGCCGGCAATCACCACCTTATCGTTCTTGCGCACCGCCAGGATGGTGGTGCCGTGCCACAGCTCGTTGGTCGTCATGCATCCTCGAAAGAAGGGAGTCGGGTGTAGAGATAGGTCGTTGGCGCGCCGACGGTAGGGGCCGACAGACAGGAATGGTCCGATGATAGACCGCCCGCTCCTTTGTGCCAATCCGAAGGGAGGTATGCAAAGACAGGCGGTTGACAGTTCTCGAGGGCTGGGGCACTGATCAATTGCTATCCGGGCGGTCGCGGCGATGGGGGCCGAGATGCAGCAGCTAACCGACAGGCATCGGATCCGCGGACCGGTGCTCGGACCGCTCACCCTGGCCCTGTTCGTATTGATGTTCGGCTGCCTGATCGGCCTTTACCGATTGGTCAAGGACGAAGATCAGGCCAAGGTGGCCGCTACCATGCAGCGGGTCGAGGCGCTGCTGCGCCAAGAGCTGGCCGGCGATGCCAAGGCGCTCGACATGGCGCTGTTCAGCCTGGTGCGCAATCCGGACTTCGCCGTTCCGCTGCGCGCCCGCGACCGAGCCCAACTGTCGGCGTTGATACAGCCGATCTACCAGGATTTCCACCGGGATCATCGGATCACGCATTTCTACGTCGACGATGCGGAGCGGGTGAACCTTCTGCGGGCGCACGACCCCGAACTGTTCGGCGACCGGATCGATCGCCGGACCACCCTCGATGCCGAACGCGGCGGCACGCTGGCCAGCGGCATCGAATTGGGTCCGCTGGGATCCCTGACCCTCCGGGCGGTGATGCCCTACAAGGCCGATGGCCAGCTGCTCGGCTATTTGGAACTGGGCGAGGAAATCGGCCACGTCGTCGCCGACATCCATGACATCCTTTCGACCGATCTGGTGGTTATTCTCGACAAACGGCGGTTGAACGCCGGCAAATGGGAGGCTGGCCGCCGGCTGTTCGGTTGGCTGCTTCCCTGGAGCCAGTTCTCCTCGGTCGCGGTCACCGCCAGCACCATCGAGGTGTTCGGCCCGCCGCTGCTTGACCTCATCGCCCAAGCTTCGCCGTCCGGCGAGCTTCCGGCCAGCCGGCTGCGGCTCGGCAAGCGGTCGGTTCAGTTCACTCCCTTGCCGCTTTATGACGCGTCCGGACAGCGGGTCGGCAGCCTGCTGGTGGGGGTTGACCTGACCTCGCTGGCCCAGCGGTCGCACAGCCTGATGATCGGCATGGCGGCGCTTGGCCTGATCCTCGGCGTCGGGCTGGTGGCTTTCTTCCATCAGCTGCTGGGTGGTCTGGAAGGTCGCGTGCATCACTGCATCGACCAGATGGCGCGGGCCAATGCGGATCTGGAACGGATCGCGTTCGTCGCCACCAGCCATTTGCGGCCGCCTCTGGACAAGCTGACCGAGGCCGGCCGCCGGCTGACCGAGCGGTGCCGAGCCAAGCTCGATCCCGAGGCCAGCTCCCACCTCGATACCGTGGTCGTCGAGACGGGTGAAATCCGCGAAACGTTGGCGGCGTTGGAAGATTATTTCGACCTGGGACCCGCCGGGCCGCGGCTCGAGCTGGTGGACCTCGGAGCCGTCCTCACGGCCGCCGCCGCACAGCTGCACCCGGTGCTGGGCGGCGCTGAGCTGATATCCGCCACACTGCCCACGGTGACCGGCAATCCGGTGCTCCTGGCCCGGGCATTTTTCTGCCTGGTCGAACATGCGGCGTTGAGCAAAGCGTCGCGCCGCCCGCTGCGCCTCGTGGTCACCGCAACGGAGGGACCAGGCGGCCATTCGATCGTTTTCGCCGATAACGGCAGTGGCGACGAGGGGGATTGCCAGCAGGTCGCGCGGCTGGCGGCTGCCGGCCGGGTCGCCGCCGCTCACGGTGGCAAGATCGACGTCGAGCGTCGCCCGGGCAGAGGCACGACCATCCGCCTGACACTGGCCGCCGCCGCTGCCGCCGATTGAGGCATGTGTTAACAACTGGCGCAAAGTCTCACTTCCTGCTAGGTAACAGCCGAGCAGGAGGAATCCGCCATGCGGCAAGCCACCATCGAGCGCAATACCAAGGAGACGCGCATCCGCGTGACCGTCAATCTGGATGGCAGCGGCGCTTATGCCATCGACAGCGGTATCGGTTTCCTTGATCACATGCTGGAGCAGCTGTCGCGGCACAGCCTGGTCGACCTCGACCTCAAGGCTCATGGCGATCTCCATATCGATGCGCACCACACCACCGAGGACAGCGGCATCGCCATCGGCCAGGCCATCGACCGGGCGCTCGGCGAACGGCTGGGCATCGCCCGTTACGGCTCGGCGCTCATCCCCATGGACGAGACCCTGACGCGGGTGGCGATCGACCTGTCGAACCGTCCCTACCTGGTGTGGAAGGTCCCGTTCTCGCGCGACAAACTGGGGACGATGGACACCGAGCTGTTCAAGGAATGGTTCCACGCCTTTGCCCAGGCGGCTGGCGCGACGCTGCATGTCGAGACCTTGTATGGCGACAACAACCACCACATCGTCGAATCCTGCTTCAAGGGACTGGCCAGGGCACTGCGCGAGGCCGTCGCCATCGATTCCCGCAAGGCCGACGCCGTTCCCTCGACCAAGGGAACGCTGGGTGGATCGCTGTGACGACGGTCCTCATCGATTACGGTTCAGGGAATTTGCGGTCAGCGGCCAAGGCATTCGAACGGGCGGTGGCCGAGGTCGGGCAGACCGAGTCGGTCACCGTCACCGCTGATCCCGAGGTAGTGCGTCGGGCCGACCGTATCGTCCTGCCCGGGGTTGGCGCCTTCGCCGACTGCAAGCGTGGCCTAGACGCGCTGCCTGGCATGGCGGAAGCGCTGGCCGAGCAGGTGATCAAGGGCGGCAAGCCGTTCCTCGGCATCTGTGTCGGCATGCAGCTGATGGCCAGTTGGGGCCGCGAGCACGGCGACCATCGCGGGCTGGACTGGATCGCCGGTGAAGTCGTCGGCCTCGACCCGGCCGACCCCGGCCTGAAGGTGCCCCATATGGGCTGGAACGATTTGATCTTCACCCCGGGTGGCCATCCGCTGCTGGCCGGCCTCGAGCCCGGTCAGCATGTCTATTTTGTCCACAGCTACCGCTTTGCCGCTGCCGATGAGAAACAAGTGCTGGCCTGGGTCGATTACGGCGGCCCGGTGGCGGCGATGATCGGGCGTGACAACCTGGTCGGCACCCAGTTCCATCCGGAAAAGAGCCAAGCCGTCGGCTTGGCCGTCATCACCAATTTCCTGCGCTGGCGCCCATGATTCTCTATCCTGCCATCGACCTCAAGGACGGTGCCTGTGTTCGCCTGGTCAAGGGTGAAATGAGCGCCGCCACCGTCTTCAGCACCAACCCGGCGGCGCAGGCAGCCAGTTTTGCTGCTGCCGGCTGCGCCTGGATTCACGTGGTCGATCTGAACGGCGCCTTCGCCGGCAAGCCGGTGAACGCGCCGGCGGTTTCGGCCATCGTCGACGCGGTTTCCCTTCCGGTACAGCTGGGTGGCGGCATTCGCGACATGGCGACCATCGAACGGTGGCTCGAAGCCGGCGTCGCCCGGGTGATCCTGGGTACCGTGGCGCTGCGCGATCCGGCCCTGGTGCGCGCCGCCTGCGCGTGTTTTCCCGGCCGCGTCGCAGTCGGCATCGACGCTCGCGGCGGCCTGGTGGCGGTGGAGGGCTGGGCGGAGACGTCGCAGGTCACCGCCGTCGATCTGGCGCTGAAGTTCGAGGACGCCGGCGTTGCCGCCATCATCTATACCGACATCGACCGCGATGGCGTGCTCGCCGGCCCCAATATCGAGGCCACCGCCGCTTTGGCCGAGCGCCTGACCACGCCGGTCATCGCCTCGGGCGGGGTCTCGTCGCTCGACGACTTGCGAGCGCTGAAGGCCCGCGCCACTTCCGGCATCGCCGGGGTGATCTCCGGGCGCGCCCTCTACGACGGCCGCATCGATCTGAAGGCGGCGCTCGAAGCATTGAAGGACTGAGCGCGATGTTATCGTCATTGCCGGGCCGGCGTGCCTTGCACGCGTCCAATTATTTGCCGGCAACGCCGGCGAGCCGGCAATCCATGGATCCCCGGGTCGACCCCGGTGATGACGGGCAAAGAGAGATGTCATGCTGAAGATGCGCGTCATTCCCTGCCTCGACGTCAAGGAAGGGCGGGTGGTCAAGGGAGTCAATTTCGTCGACCTGGTGGATGCCGGCGATCCGGTGGAACAGGCCCGCATCTATGACCGAGCCGGGGCCGATGAACTGACCTTTCTCGACATCACCGCCTCCTCGGACAACCGCGAGACCCTGTACGACGTGGTCGGGCGCACCGCCGAGCAATGCTTCATGCCGTTGACCGTCGGCGGCGGCGTGCGCCAGGTCGAGGACATCCGCAGGCTGCTGCTTGCCGGTGCCGATAAGGTGTCGATCAACACCGCCGCCGTTCATCGGCCGGATTTGGTCCGCGAGGCGGCCGAGAAGTTCGGCAGTCAATGCATCGTGGTGGCCATCGACGCCAAACAGGTGACCCCTGGGCGCTTCGAGATCTTCACCCATGGCGGCCGCAAGGCCACCGGTATCGATGCGGTGGAATGGGCACGCCGCATGGCGGCCTTTGGTGCCGGTGAAATCCTGCTGACCTCGATGGACCGTGACGGCACCCGCCAGGGGTTCGACATTCCGCTGACGCGGGCGGTCGCCGATGCCGTGCGCATCCCGGTCATCGCCTCCGGGGGCGTGGGCACTCTCGATCACCTCGTGGAAGGCATCCGAGACGGCCATGCCACCGCCGTGCTGGCCGCCTCGATCTTTCACTTCGGCCAGTTTTCCATCGGCCAGGCCAAGGCTCACATGCGGGCGGCCGGCATTCCCGTCCGCCTGTCGTAAAAGGAAGCGCCATGCCGGCACCCGCCGCCAGTATTCTCGACCAGCTGTTCGTCACCGTCGCCGGCCGTAAAGGCGGCGACCCGGACAAATCGTATACGGCCAAATTATTCTCCCGCGGGCGCGGCAAGATCGCGCAAAAGCTGGGAGAGGAGGCGATTGAGACGGTGGTCGCCGGACTGACCGAAGGGCCCGACCGGCTGGTCAGCGAAAGCGCCGACCTGCTCTATCATCTGATGGTCCTATGGGCTGACTGCGGCGTGGCGCCGGCCGAAATATGGGCCGAGCTGGAAAAACGCCAAGGCGTTTCCGGCATCGATGAGAAGAAAGCGCGAAAAAAATAGGGAAGTGGAAATGAGCTACGATCCCAATAACGTTTTTGCCAAGATTTTACGTGGCGAAATTCCCTGCAAGAGGGTGTATGAGGACGATTTTGCCCTGGCCTTCCACGACATCAATCCGAGGGCGCCGGTACATGTGCTGGTCATCCCCAAGGGTGCCTATGTGTCGATGGCCGATTTCACCGCCCAAGCCCCGGGCGAGCTGCTGGCGGGGTTCCTGCGGGCGGTGGGCACGGTGGCCCGGCAGTTGGGCGTCGAGGAATCAGGCTACCGCATCCTGGCCAATACCGGACCGAATTCCCATCAGGAAGTGCCCCATCTGCACGTCCATATCTTCGCCGGCCGCCCGCTGGGCCCGATGCTGGTGGAACGCCATTAGATCCTGAACAAGCGGTAGCGCACGCCATCGAACCTTTCCTCCCATGGTTTGTTGATTTCCGCAACGGAACCAACCAAGGCAGGAGGATCGACATGGCAAGGGTGCGCGTCGCGACAGCGGGACGGTGGCTCGCCGCCGTCTCGGTGGCGTTATTGCTGGGTCTGCCGGCGATGGCGGCGACCTCGGCGCAGAGCGGTGGTGCGGCTACGACGAGAACTCAGACGGCGAAGACCACGCCCGAGAAGCCGGGAGCCGGGCAAACCGCCGGGGCGCCTTCGACGCAGACCGGTGTGGTCGACATCAACCACGCCAGCAAGGCGCAACTCGACAGCTTGCCCGGCATCGGCAAGCGCCGCGCCGAAGCGATCATCAAGCACCGCCCCTACAAGAGCCCGGACGAACTGGTCAGCCGCAAGGTGATTCCCGGCAAGGTTTACTCCGGGATCAAGGACAAGGTCGTCGCCCGCTGATCGTCGTCCGCTGACAATCATCCCGGGGGACCACCCGCCGCAGCCGGAAGTCCCGCCTCGCTGAAGGTCCCCCATCCACCCGACATTGGTCGTATGCCTATCCCGTCTCCCGCCCTACGGGAGACGGGCAAGGGCAACTTTGCAGTAATGCGATAAGGTTAGCCAAGATTACGAACGTATAAATATATTAGCACTGAAGCATAAGTTTTTAGTCATTGACAATAATACAACCTCAAATAGGATTTCTCTAATGTGAAAAGATTAGCGATCGCTCAAGTCGGGCGAAACTCCAGCTGGCGTGACGAGGAAACATCACCATGACAATCACCACCGGACGTCGGACCGTATTGCAGACGATTGGACTGGGCATGGCCGCGAGTGCCTTCAGCCTTGCTGCCGGCGAGGCCGGGACCGCCCAGGCCGCCGTGACCTCCGACCTCGCGCCGGACGGCGCCGGCAAGCTGAAAGGCCTGCTCGCGCGGTTGCAGAAGGCACCGCGGCGACGGGATTTTAAGACCGTCCCGATGATCCTTACCAGCCCCGATCAGTGGGATCACGAAGCACTGTCCGAGGTGGTCGCCTACAAGGGCGGACCGAAGCAGGTGTGGGATCATACCGATCTGGCCGGCCCATGGCTGAACCTCATGCGTAATTCACTGAATGCGCAGGTGTGGTCCTACAAGCATCCGGACTTTCTGGTGGTCTCGGCTACCCACGGGTCGGCCCATCTGGCGCTTTACGACCAGGCGATGTGGGACAAATACCAGTTTGCCAAACTGACCAAGGACAAGTTCAAGCGGAATACCCTGGTCGAGCTTCCCAAACTGGCGTCGGCCGACCCGGCCAATTTTGAAGATCCGGAAGGCGTGTTTTCGGGTGCCGACAACGCCATCCCCACCCTGATGCGGCGGGGTGTCGTATTCATGGCCTGTCACAACGCCATCGCCGAGATGTCTCACAAGCTGCTCAAGGCCAACAACAATCCCGACAAGCTGACCTTCGAGCAACTGACGGCGGACCTGACCAACCATCTGATTCCCGAAGTCATCCTCACCCCCGGCATCGTCGCCACCCTGCCTGTCCTGCAGGCTGCCGGCTTTCACTACGCGAAGTAAGGAGATATCTGATGCGTTCGGTTCTGCGCCGCACCCTGTTCGGCTCCATCGCCTGCGCCCTTTTGGCTGGCCCCGCCTTGGCGCGGGATGGTGCCGGTGCGGGGATGTCTCCATTTTGCAAACAAACAGCCCGCTCCACCGAGAACACTTTGCCGCCGTGGCAGGGTGGCAGAAATACCGACGCAACCGACCGCGGCCTGCCCTTTACCATCCCGGACGTGGACGTTCTTGCCGACTTTCATGGTGATCTGACTCGTCCCAAGCTCGTCATTTATTTCGGCGGCAATTACTTTTTTGCCACGGGCCCGCTGGTGCACGCGTTCGAGCAAGCCCATCCCGAATACAAGGGCCGGATTTTCTGGGAGACCATTCCTCCCGGCCGGCTGGTCGACCAGATCCGCAAGGGCGGGCGCATTACCGTCGGCAACATGACCTGGACGGCCAAGGCCGATGTCTATTTCGGCGGCCTCAAGAAGGTGAAGGAAAACATCGATGCCGGCCTGCTGACCGGCCCGGCGGTGCCTTACGTCACCAATACGCTCACCATCATGGTGCCGAAGGGCAACCCGGCCCATATCACCGGCTTGGCTGACCTCGCCAAGCCGGAACTTCGCCTGGCCATGCCAAATCCCGCCTATGAAGGCATCGGCCGCCAGATCAAGGCGGCGTTGACCAAGGCCGGCGGCGGCGCCCTGACCGCCACTGTCTACGAGACCAAGGTCAGCAACGGCAGCACCCTCCTGACCCAGATCCATCACCGGCAGACGCCCTTGTCGGTCATGCAGGGTTGCGTCGATGCCGGCGTGACCTGGCAGTCGGAGGCCCTGTTCGAGCAGCAGGTGGGCAATCCGATCGAGCAAGTGGCCATTCCCGCGGCACAGAACGTCACCGCCATCTACGCCGGCGCCCAGGTCAAGGGAGCCCCGCATCCGAAAGCGGCCAAGGCTTGGCTGGAATTCATCCATTCGCCCGCCGCACTGCGGATCTTCGAGCAATACGGCTTCAAGCCATACACCGCTTGAGCGGTCCGGTCTCGGCTGCAAGGGGATACCATCGATGGCCAAAACCCATTGGCTGTACGCCTTTCTCGTTCTAGCCGCGACGACGGCGCGGGCCGCCGAGGCCCCCGCCGCCGGCGGCATGGAACGAGGGGCCTATCTGGCGCGGGCGGGTGATTGCATCGCCTGCCACACGGCTCCCGGCGGCGCGGATTTCGCCGGCGGCCTGGCGTTCGACACACCGGTTGGGCGGATCTATTCGACCAACATCACGCCCGACCGGGAGACCGGGATCGGTGCCTACACGCTCGAGGATTTCGCTCGGGCGGTGCGCCAAGGGGTGGCCAAGGACGGCCACCATCTGTATCCGGCCATGCCTTACCCGTCCTATGCCAAGGTGAGCGACGCCGACATCAAGGCGCTCTATGCCTATTTCCATGACAACGTCGCCCCGGTCAAGCAGGCCAACCGGCCCAGCGCCATCCCCATGCCGCTGGGATTCCGCTTCCCGCTGGCGGTGTGGGACGCTCTGTTCCTGAAAGAGGGGGCGTACCGGCCTGATCCGGCCCATGATGCCCGATGGAACCGCGGCGCCTATCTGGTCGAGGGGCTGGGCCATTGCGGCGCATGTCACACGCCGCGAGCGGTCACCCTGCAGGAAAAGGCGCTGAGCGACCGTGACGGCTCGACCTATCTGTCGGGCAGCAAGTTCGACGGCTGGTTCGCCAAAAGCTTGCGGGGCAACGACCGGGACGGGCTGGGTGGCTGGAGCGAAGGCGACATCGTCACCTTCTTGAAGACCGGCACGACCGATCGCACCGCCGCCTTCGCCGGCATGGCCGAGGTGGTGCAGCACAGCAGTCAGTTTCTTACCGACGACGACCTGGAGGCCATCGCCCACTACCTGAAGTCGTTGCGGGCTCGCCAGGGGGCGCCGGAAGCGCCGGCCAGGACGATCCAGGCGGCGGCGGCACCGGCCGAGGATCATCCCAGCCGGGGCGGCGCCGCCTACAGCCAGTACTGCGTGACCTGTCACCGAGCCGACGGCGGCGGCGTGCCCCGGATCTTCCCGGCTTTGGCCGGCAACGACGTGGTCGAGACGGCCGATGCCACTTCGCTGATCCATATCGTCCTCGGCGGCGGGCGGATCGCCCATACCATGGCGCATCCGATGCCATTCGCCATGCCGGAATTCACCAAGATGGACAATCGCGAGGTGGCCGAAGTGGTCTCGTTCATTCGCACCGCCTGGGGCAACGATGCCGGTCCGGTGACCGTCGATCAGGTGGCCAAGGTCCGCGCCACCCTCGGCAAGGCGGAGGCAAAGCCGTGACCTCAGCGCTGCCACAGATGAAGAAGGTGCGTATCATGCGCCAGACCCTGCTGACCGGGTTCCTGGTGCTGGGCTTGATGCCGCCGGCCGTTGCCGGATCGCCGGTACAGGATTCCCAGCCGCCGTCCCTGCTGGTCAAATTCGCTCCGCCGAAACTGGCGGATATCCCCGATGACGCCAACGGCAAGCAGGTTCTCTACGGCCGGCGTCTGGTCATGGAGACAGCGCGGCTGCTGCCCGACAATGTCGGCGACGTCCTGAACTGCACCAGCTGCCATCTGGGCGGCGGAATGGTGGCCGGGGCCTCGCCGTTCGTCGGCCAGGCGGCGGCCAGCTATCCGCGCAACAACGCCCGGGCCGGCCACACCGTCACCCTGGAGCAACGCATCAACGGCTGCTTCCAGCGGTCGATGAATGGCAAGCCGCTGCCCGAGGATTCGGCCGAAATGAAGGCGATGATTGCCTATTTCAACTGGCTGTCGGCGGGCCTGCCGCCACATGCCAAGGTGGAGGGCGCCGGGATCGGCAAGATCGACAAGAGCCTGATGCCCGATCCAGCGCACGGCAAGCAAATCTACGGCGCCAAATGCGCCGCCTGCCATGGCACAGACGGCAACGGCCTGAAGGACGCGAAGGGCAATTACGTCTTCCCGCCGCTGTGGGGTGACAAATCGTTCAATGTCGGGGCCGGCATGGCCAGGACCTATACGGCGGCCGCCTTCGTCAAGCACAACATGCCGATCGCCTGGGGCCTGAATGCCCCGCTGGGCCAGGGCGGGGCCCTATCCGACCAGGATGCGGTGGATGTGGCTGAGTATTTCAGCCATCAGCCGCGGCCGGATTTTGCCGGCAAGGCCAAGGATTGGCCGAACGGCGGAAAGCCGAAGGATGCGCGGTACTAGTCCAGTAACTCATTCAAAAGGTTCACTGCACGAGATTGAATGGTGCAATCGGCAGTGGCGGTCTCCTTTGCCGGGGGCCGCCGCAGAGTTGTCTCACCGCTTGCCCTTTCTCCGGCCGGCCGGCATGATCGATCTCCTCCGATCGGGGGCCGACATGGAATCGACAGGGAAGCGCCGGGCCGGTAGGTCGCGAATCTGCGTCGTGGACGCCAATGCCAGGTTCAGGGCCGAGGTCAGGGATGCCCTGACGTCGGTCTACGAGGTGCAGGAACTGTCGGAGCAGGGCCCGGCGCTCGACGCGATCTCGTTGGTGCCGCCGGCGGCCATCATCCTTGACGAAAACGTCATCCCCAATGGCGGTCTGGCGCTGCTGCGCGAAATCGGCTGCGTTCCCGAACTCCGCAAGGTGCCGCTGATTTGCACGGCGCCCCATGAACGCAGCGTATTTCTCGCCGACGCCAAAGGCTTGGGCGTTCGCACCACCTTGATCAAGCCATTTCGCCGGCATGTCTTGCTGCAGGCGCTGTCCGGGGAAATCAACGATCGGGTGGAACGGTCCTGGTTGCGGATCGAGCCCATCCAGCAGGCGGCCTTGCGGCGGACAACGCGGGTCTTCAACGAACTCGCCGACCTCATCAGCGAAGGGCGGCCGTTGCGCTACGACACCGTATCGGCCGCTTGCGAGCCGTTGGTCGAGGCCGTGATGGCCGGCAATTTTCAGGACATGCTGGAAGGGGTGCGCCAGCACGATAACTATACCTATGTGCATTCCTTTCGGGTGGCGACGTTTCTTTCAGCCTTCGGCCAGGCCATCGGCATCGGCCGGAGCGACCTGTTGATCCTGGCCACCGGGGGCCTGATCCACGACGTCGGCAAGTTGGCCGTTCCCTGGGATATTCTCAACGAGTCGAGCCGCCTGACCGACAGGCAGCTGGCCATCGTGCGCAGCCATGTGAACCGGACCAGGGAGTTTCTGCGGAACAGCCCCGGTATCCCCAAAGGGGCGGTGACCATCGCCGAACAGCATCACGAAAAGCTCGACGGGAGCGGATACCCGTTGGGCTTGAAAGCCGATCAGTTGAACGAGCTGGCGCGCATGGCGACCATCATCGACATCTTCAGCGCCATGACCGACCGCCGGATTTACAAGGAGGCGATGGCGCCCGAGCAAGCCCTTTTCACCATGACGCAGATGAAAGCGGAGCTCGACCAGCATCTGCTCGCCGTCTTCCGCGATCTGCTGCTGGCGACCGCGAGGAAAATTGATTAGCGCTTGAGGCGACGTCCTGAACCTCGCGATTGCGTCATTTCCGCGGACAGCCTCGGAATTCCTATTGTCAAGACGCCTGTCCCTCGACATCGCCTCATGGCTGCCATGCAGGTCGAATTGGGCTGAGCATGCGGATTCATGTTGCGGTGCAACAAAAAGCTGGGCACAGTGAGTCCAGGCGCTTCTGAATTCTTCAGACGCCGCCTTTCTTGGACGTTTCCTCCCAAAACTCAGGCCGGTGGGCAACCACCGGCCATTTTTATGGGGATGACGAGGAGCGGAGGATTGCCCCGGTTCTCCGATAGCTCAACGCCTCGGCGATATGCAGGCGTCGGACGGTCGCTTCGCCGGCCAAGTCGGCCAGAGTGCGCGCCACTTTCAGGACCCGGTGATAGCCCCGCGCCGACAGATGCAGCCGTTCGGCCGCCTCGGTCAGCAGGCGGCGTCCGTCGGCATCGGGGGCGGCCACCTCTTCCAGCAGCTCGCCGTCGGCCTCGGCGTTGCAGCGGACGTTGCTGCCGGCGGCCAGATGCGCATAGCGTTCCGCCTGCACCGCCCGTGCCGCCGCGATGCGCGCCGCTACCTCGGCTGAGCCTTCCGCAGGCGGTGGCAGCGACAGATCGGCGGGATTGACCGCACGAACCTCCACATGCAGGTCGATCCGGTCGAGCAGCGGGCCGGACAGGCGGGCCTGGTAGTCCTCGGCACATTTCGGCGCCCGCGAGCAGCCCAATACGGCGTCGCCCAGATGGCCGCATTTGCACGGGTTCATCGCCGCTATCAGCTGAATGCGCGCCGGATAAGTCACATGGGCGTTGGCCCTGGCGATGGTCGTCCGCCCGCTTTCCAGCGGCTGGCGCAAGGCTTCCAGGGCGCCGCGCTGGAACTCCGGCAATTCGTCGAGGAACAGAACCCCGTGATGGGCCAGCGACAGCTCCCCTGGCCGCGCCCTCGGGCCACCGCCGACCAGCGCCGCCGCCGAGGCCGTATGGTGCGGAGCCCGATATGGCCGCCGACGCAACAGGCGGCCCTGATCGAGGGTCCCGGCCAGGCTATGGATCATTGTCGCCTCCAACGCCTCGCCCGGCTCGAGGGGTGGCAGCAGCCCGGCCAGGCGGGCCGCCAGCATCGACTTGCCGGCACCTGGCGGCCCGCTCATCAGCAGGTTGTGTTTCCCAGCGGCAGCGATCTCCAAAGCCCGCTTGGCGCTCTCCTGGCCCTTGATGTCCTTGAGGTCGGGCAAGGGTCCGTCGTCCTCGGCCAATTGCGGACTGGGGACGCTCAACACCTGGTGGCCCTTGAAGTGATTGATCAGGGCCAGCAGCGAAGCGGGCGCCAGCACGGCGACGCCCGCCCAGGCCGCTTCGCCGCCCTGCGGGGCCGGGCAGATCAGGCCGCGGCCCTCGCCCGCGGCGGCGATGGCGGCGGGCAGCACGCCGGTCACCGGAGCCAGGGTGCCATCCAGTCCCAGTTCACCCAAGGCGCTGAACGCCATCAACTCGCCGGGCGGAAGGATCCCCATGGCGGCCAATAGCGCCATGGCGATAGGCAAGTCGAAATGGCTGCCTTCCTTCTGCAAGGCGGCCGGAGCCAGGTTGACCGTGATACGTTTGGCCGGCAGGGCCAGCCCCAGGGCGTTCAGCGCCGCGCGAACCCGCTCCCGGCTTTCGGCCACCGCCTTGTCGGGCAGGCCGACCACGGCCACCGCCGGCAAACCGTTGGCAAGCTGACACTGGACATCGACGGGCAGCACGTCGATACCTTGGAAGGCGACAGTGTGGACATGAGCGGTCATGGCACGAAGTTTGCCTTTTTGGAAACAAGTCGGCAACACCTGTTGATGAGATGGCAATGAATTATTCCACCGAACTGCACCTCGCCCTGGAGGCCCTGGAAGCTTTTGCCGCAGCCGCCGCGGACCGGCGCGGCCCGGTCATCCGCCAGCGACCGATGGTCGAGTTGGCCAGGACCCTGGAACTTGACCGGCTAATCGCCGAAGGAGGCCTGCGCGGTGATGGCCTGCAACGGTTCCTCAAGGACTATCTGGCCGCCGCCACGCGGCTGCACCATCCGGGCTACATGGCCCATCAGGTCGCCGTGCCTCATCCCATGGGCGCCCTTGGCTCTCTGATCGACGGCTACCTCAACAATCCCATGGCCATCTACGAGATGGGGCCTTCGGCGGCAACCGTCGAATTCGCCGTATTGAACTGGATGTTGCGCAAGGTCGGCTGGCGGCCCGCACCGATGCCCGGCTCGTCCGAGGCCGTCGGTGACCATGGCGGTGGCGTGCTGACCCATGGCGGCTCATTGGCCAATCTGACCGCTCTGATGGCGGCGCTGGGACGGGTGGCGCCCAATGCCTGGGAGGAGGGCGTTCCGCGCGACCTGGTGGTGGTGGCGCCGGAGGCCTGTCACTATTCCATCGCCCGGGCGGTCAGCATCCTCGGTCTGGGGCGCAAGGCGTTGAAGGCCGCTCCCACCGACGCCGACGGGCGCCTCGCCCCGGCGCAACTGGGCTCCTATCTGCGGTCACTGCGCCAACAGGGCGCCCGTATCCTGGCGGTCGTCGCCAACGCCTGCAGCACGGCCGTGGGGCTCTACGATCCACTGCAGGAGATCGGCGGGCTATGCCGCGACATGGGTGTGTGGCTGCATGTCGATGGGGCGCATGGCGCTTCCGCCCTGGTGTCGCCGCGCTATCGCCATCTGCTCGACGGCGTCGAGCTGGCCGACTCACTGGTGTGGGACGCCCATAAGATGCTGCGCACACCGACTCTTTGCGCCGCCGTGCTGGTGCGCGACCATCGGGATCTCGACGCCGCTTTTCACGAGGAAGCCAGCTACCTGTTCCACGACAAGGATCAGCCGGGGATCGACCTGGCCCATCGTACGGTGGAATGCACCAAGGCGGCGCTGGGCTTGCGCCTGTTCCTGGTGCTGGCGGCCATGGGCGAAAGGGGCTTGGCCGATTACGTCGACCGGCAGACCGACTTGGCCGCCGCCGTCGCCCGCCGCCTTCGCGCCGCGCCGGGGATCGAGGTGGCAGTCGAGCCCCAGTCCAACATCATCTGCTTTCGCCTGGACGGCGCGGACGAGCTTCAGCTGGCCGTCCGCAAGCGCCTGCTGGAAGACGGCCGGTATTACCTGTCGGCGACAGAATTCCGCGGCCGCCGGTGGCTGCGCCTGGCGCTGATGAACCCGGTCACCGACTCGACCGACATCGAAGGCTTGCTGACCGAGATTCGCCGCCACCAAACGGCGCTTGGGTGACTACTGCGAGCCTTGCCGGGCGGAGCCGACCGTCTCGGGGCCCGGCCAGCCCGCAAGGCGCGCCGCCAGCCACCACCAGGCTCGCGCCGCCCGCAGCTTCCCTTCGGTGGTCAGATGTCCGCCGTCCTGGGTGTAGCCCGCATACATGACCGGTTCGCCGTCGTGCATGACCTGCCGCCCTTGCAGATCGTGCGATTCGATGTCGGCGATATCGTAGAGCGGCTTGTCATGCGTCGCCGCATAGGTGCGAATCAGCCGGTTGTAAGCGTTGCGCAGGTGGTTGCCGCCGCTCATCAGGGGGACCGTCCACCACACGAAGCGCACCTTGGGATGGCTCTTCTCCAGGCGCTCCATGCCGGTGCGGTAGTCGGCGAACAGCCGCGCCGGATCGGTCTTGGGATCCTGGAAGTCGACGAAACACAGCTTCATCATCGCCACGTCGGCGGTCCGTCCCTCGCCGGCCATGCGGCGCGAAAAATCGGCGATCTTGCCTTCCGGCTCGCCATTGCGGCCGACGAAGAACTGCTCGATGCCGCTTTGCTTATGAGGGTCTCCGCTGAATCTTCGGTACAGCGCCGACAGGCTGAAGCGGGATGGCTCGGGCCGCACCACCAGCCGGTAGCGCTGGGGCTTCTGCCGGGCCAGCAACTTAAGGCCTTCCAGCATATTGGCGCCGACCGACTGGTGTCCGAAATAGACATCGAGCGTTCTTGCCCTGTCGAGCCATTGCTGAGGAATGACCTCGTCGCCGGGATCGATGGTGGTGTGATCGGCGATCGCGGGCGCCGCCCAGGCGTGGGCGGAAAATAGGGCTCCGCAAAAGGCCGACAACGCCGTCCTACCGACCTTCCGTCCGTTCATGCCGCCGCTCCATGCCGTCCCTTGCCCTGGGGCGGAGATCGGCCGCCGGCCGTCGAGCATCAAGCCTGACGATTGGCCAGCTGACTTTCGAGTCCGGGTTCAAGCAAGGCTTCGACGGCGGCCAGAACCTGCTCGGGGGTTATGGCCCGCATGCAGACCGGATCGGAGCAGGCGGTCTTGCGGTGATTGGCGGCTGAGACACAGGGGCTGCAGGCCAGGCCGGCGGTGATCGGCCGGCTGGCGCCGAGCGAGCCGTACAGCGCCGGCGTTTCCGGGCCGAACAGCACGATGGTCGGCATCGCGGTGACCGAGGCAAAATGGCCGGGTCCGGAGTCGTTGGTCACCATCAGCCGGGCGATCCCGTACAGCGCCGGCAACTCGTCCAGCCGCTGGCGGCCGGCGAAATTCACCAGGCGCGGATGGCCGATTCGGCCCCGCAACTCTTCCGCCTCGGCGGCTTCGGCCGGCGCGCCGGTAATCAGAATGACCACATCGTCCCATCGGTCCAGCACGGCCCTGGCCAGGGCGGCGAAGTTGTCCGGCGGCCAGCGGCGCTGCGGCAGCAGTTCGCTGGCATTGGGATTGAATAGGACGAGACGGTGGCGATCCGGCTGGTACCCCGGAAACGCCGCGGCGACGCGATCTTGCATCTCCACCGTGGCGGCCGCGGGCACGACAACCCGGGGCACCGTGGTCTCGGCGTCGGCGATCAGTGTCTTCGAATAGGGAACCTCCTCGGCCGGGCCGGCCAGGGCGTTGATCAGCGCGACAAAGTTTTTGGCGATGTGAATATGCGGGTTGTAGGCGACGCGATGGCTCAGCAATTCCCCCCGATACAGCCCTTCGTTATGGAAGCGGTGAAATCCGACGCGGTTGGCCGCGCCGGCCAAGCCGGTCAGCAGGGCGGTGAAGCGCGAGAACAGTTCGAGGTCGACTACCGTGTCGATGCCACGCCGCCGGGTCCAGCGCAGGAAGCCCAGGGTATCCAGCGCCAGGGTCAACAAGGAATCTTCACGGATGGTGTAGATGTTGTCCGGCGGGACGGTCTTAAGAAAATCGAGGCTGGCGGCGTTGCGGCGGAAAATGACGAAAAACAGCTCGGCGTCGAATGTCGCTTTGGCCTTGCGCATGGCCGGATCGGCCAGGATGGTGCTGCCCATCTCGGACAGCTCGATGAACAGGATGCGTTTGGGCCGCGGGCGTTCCTTAGGCGGCAGGCCGAGCAGGCGACTGACCAGGGTCAGGGCGAAGCACAGCGGTATGCCGGTCCAGCGGTCGATCGCCCGCATGGTGTCCACGTTCATCTTGCCAGCCGCAGTCCTCCGGAAAAACGGCCGGCACCTTACCACGGGCGGCGCTTATGACCAATGGCCGATCGGCCGAGCCAGGCGTCACAGCCGGGTTTCGATGGCGTCCCACACCTTCGCCTCCAGGCAGGCGCCGTCGAAGCGGTTGATCTCCTGCAGGCCGGTGGGCGAAGTGACGTTGATCTCGGTCAGATAGTCGCCGATGACGTCGATGCCGACGAAGATCAGGCCCCGTTCCTTCAGGGTCGGGCCGATGGCGGCGCAGATCTCCCGCTCGCGCGGGGTCAGCGCGCTTTGCTCGGGCCGACCGCCCACATGCAGGTTCGATCGCGCCTCGCCGGCGGCCGGTACGCGGTTGACCGCGCCGGCCGCCACGCCGTCGATCAGGATGATCCGCTTGTCGCCCCGACGCACCTCCGGCAGATAGCGTTGCACGATCAGCGGTTCGCGGTAGAGCTGGGTGAACAGTTCCAGCAGCGAATTAAGGTTGTCATCCTGGGGTTCCAGGTGGAACACGCCGGCGCCACCGTTGCCGAACAGGGGTTTCAAGATGATCGATCCGTGCTCGGCGCGGAAATCCATGATCTGCCGGCGGTCCGAGGAGATCAGGGTGGGCGGCATCAGCTCGGGGAAATGCGTGACCAGCAGCTTCTCCGGAGCATTTCTCACATGGAACGGATCATTTACCACCAGCGTCTTGGGGTGGATATGCTCCAGCAGGTGGGTGGCGGTAATGTAGGCCATGTCGAAGGGTGGATCCTGGCGCATCAGCACCACGTCCATCTCGGCAAGCTCCATCTGGCTGCCTTCCCCCAGGGTGTAATGGCTGCCCTGGTCGCGCCTTACGGTCAACGGCCGCGCCCAGGCGGTGAGCCGACCCTGCCGCAGCGTCAGATGGTGCGGCAGGTAATGGAACAGCCGATAACCGCGCCGTTGCGCCTCGAGAGCCAACACGAAGGTGCTGTCGGCCTCGATGTTGATCGACTCAATGGGGTCCATCTGGATGGCCACGGACAGGGTCATGGAGCGTTGCTTCCCTTTTCAGTCAGCTTCTGCCGCAGTTCCTGCAGCAGGGCGCTTGTGCGGTGGCGGGCCGCAGTGTTGGGCGAACGGCCGACGAATTGTTCCAGCGCGGCGACGGCGGGGCGCAGGTTACCCTGGCGCATATGCATCAGGCCGACCTCGCGCCACAAAGCCAGTTGATCCGGAGCGAACAGCAGCGTCGCTTCCGCCGTTTCGACCGCCCGTTGAATCTGGCCATGGCGCAAATAGTGCAGTTTGACGGCGGTCTGCAATCGCACCAATACCTCGCGATTGCTCATCGCGGCATAATGCGCCGGGTCGAGTTCGGCGGCGGCGCCCGCCGACAGCTTCAACAGCTCGCGCAGGTCCGCCGGTTCCAGGCAGCGCCCCCCGGCGAACGGGTCGGCGATGAGCCGCCGGCCGTCCTCGCCGGAAAAGCGCAGCAACAACCGTCCGGGAAAGGCCAGGGCCTCGACCGGCCAGCCGAGGCGGCGGCCAAGGTGCAGCCAGATCAGGCCAAGCGCGCAGGGCGGTCCGCGCCGGCGGTCCAGCAGCTGCATGATGCAGTCGCCATCCGGCCCGTCGTCGTCGTCGCCCAGCAAGCGATAGCGACCGGTCAGCGTCGCGGCCATGGCCGCCATCCGACGGTCCGCGGTCTTCGCCTCAGCCCCGCGGTCGGCTATCGCCGCCGTCATCTCGGCCAGCAGCGATCGGTAGCGCTGCCGGTCGCGTCGGGGATGGTGGACGGCGGCCAGCAGCAGCGCCGTCTCGGCCAGATCGATGGCCGTGTCGGCCAGATCGGCGAGGCGCGTCAGTTCGCCCCTGGTGTCGGCCCGATTCATTCCCTGGTGCGGTGGACGCAAGGCCGAGCTTACAGCGACTGACGGCGGGGATCGTTCTTCAGCATGACGTGGTTGACCACCTTCTTGACGTTGTCGATGTTGCGGGCATAGGCGATCACCCGGTCCAGCTCTTCCTGGTTCTGCGCGATGCCCATCAGGTAGACTACCCCGTTCACCACGTCGACGGTGTAGTTGATGTTCTTGATCTGCGAATCGAGCATCAGCCGCGTCCGCAAGTCGTTGGCGATCCACACATCACGGCTGTAATCCAGGAAACCCGACTGGTCGGTCACCTGGACCTCGTCGATCACCTGGCGTACTCCGGCGGCCTGCCACGCCAGCCGCACCGCTTCGACCCGTGTTTCCGGCTTCTTCACCGTGCCGGTCAGCATCACCCGCCCCTCATTTACCGTCAGGGTGATATCGGTAAACAGGCTGATGTCCTCCCGCACCCACAGATCGTTGATTTCGGCGCGGATCTTGGTGTCGTCGATCGCCCCTTCGAGACCGCGTTCCTCGGCCGCCCCCATACCGGCGGCGGCACCGCCGCCGACCACTGTGGCGGTGATCGGGTCGCACCCCGCGAGAAACACGGCGAGAAGCAGGGCTGGCACGGCGAAGCGTTTGCAGGTCACGGCAAGGCATCCTTGGCGGTGGGTCCGAACCCGGTAGTGTAGCGAGCTATCCCTCGTCCCGCCAAGCGTCGATCAAATGACAGGGCCAATGCCAGGGAGCGACCAGCATGGCGTCGAAGCGGATCTGGCACCCGTCGAGATCCCGGCGTCGAGCGAGGAAACCGCCGGCGGCGCGGGCTAGCCGCCGTTTCTGATGGGCGGTGATGGCCTCGGCCGCCTGGCAAAGGGTGGGGCGTGCCTTGACCTCGATGAATGCGACGATCCGCCCGCGGCGCGCCACGATATCGATTTCGCCCGCCCCGGTCCCGCGGCCGGTGACATGGCGCCGCGCCAGAATGGCGTATCCCTTGAGGCGCAAGCTCCAGGCGCAGGCCGTCTCGGCCCAGCGGCCGCGCCGCTGTCCGGCGAGTTTCATTCCGCCCGGCCTTTGGCCAGGGCGACGGCGCGGGCATAGACCTGGCGCCGCGGCAGGCCGGTGGCGGCGGCCACGGTGGTGGCGGCGTCGCGCGGCGACAGCTCGGCCAGGGCTCGGCGCAGCTGTTCGTCGACGGTCTCGGGGCTGGCCGGTGGCGCTTCCGCAGGCGGCCCGACCACCACCACCACCTCGCCCTTGGGCGGACCGGCTTCGGCATAATGGGCGGCCAACTCGGCCAGGCCGCCGCGGCGCACCTCTTCGTAGAGCTTGGTCAGCTCGCGGGCTACCGCTGCCTGCCGCGGCCCCAGGACGGCGCTCATCTCGGCCAGGGATTCGGCCAGGCGTCGGGGCGATTCGTAAAACACCAGGCTGGCCGGCACGGTGGCCAGTCCGGCCAGAGTATTGCGCCGCGGCCCCTCCTTGGCCGGCAGGAAGCCGGCGAACAGGAAGCGGTCGCAGGGCAGTCCGGAAAGCTGCAGGGCGGTCAGCGCCGCCGAGGCTCCGGGCAGGCTGGTCACCGCCAGGCCTTCGGCCAGGCAGGCGGCGACCAGCCGATAGCCGGGGTCCGACAGCAGCGGTGTGCCGGCATCGGAGACCAGCGCCACTGCCGCGCCCTGGCGCAGGCGGGCCAGCAGTGCCGGCCGGGCGCGTTCGGCATTGTGTTCGTGATAGGACGCGAGCGGCACGCCTCCGATTCCCAGCAGCGACAGCAGCTTGCCGGTCACCCGCGTATCCTCGCAGGCGATCAGGTCGGCGCCGCGCAAGAGCTTGATCGCCCTCAGGCTGATGTCGTCGAGATTTCCGATGGGCGTAGAGACGAGGTACAGCCCGGCTGCCGGTTTACTTCCTGCCGGGCTCTCGTTAGGCTGTTCGCCCGTCGACGATCGAGAACGGGAGACCACCTTTGCGCCGTCCCGCATTGCAAGCCTCCTGGCTGAGTCCGCGCCTTGCCGTCCGCCTGACCGTGGCGCTGGGTCTGGGCCTGGCGGTCTGTGGCTGTTCACAAGTACCACCCGAGGCCGGCGGCGCCAAGCCGCCCAGCCAGACTTCGGCCAATCTGCCGCCTCCGGCGGCTGCGGCGCCGCGACCGCCGGTGCAACAGGCGCCGCTGGCGCCAGGCGCCGGCATTGCCCCATCGGTCACCGCCGGGCCCTTGCCGTCGCCCGCTTCCCGTGGCACCACCGCGGCCCTGCTGCTGCCGCTGAGCGGACCGTCGGCAGGAATCGGCATGGCGTTGTTCAACGCCGCCCAACTGGCATTGTTTGAGGTGGGCGACGACAATTTCACGCTATTGCCGTTCGACACCAGGGGCAGCCCCGAGGGAGCCGTCGCCGCCGCCCGGCAGGCCATCGCCCAGCATGCCGAGATCGTGCTCGGGCCCTTGTTCTCGGGCGAGGTCAAGGCCATCGCGCCGCTGACCCGGGCCGCCGGCATTCCGGTGGTGGCACTGACCGCCGACCGGTCGGCGGCCGGCGACAACCTGTTCGTCCTGGGGTTCCTGCCGGGACCGCAGGCGCTGCGGGTAGCCGATTACGCACGCAGCCAGAACCGGCCGCGGCTGGCGGTGCTGGCGCCAAGCAACGAGTACGGCCGCATCGTCGCCGAATATCTGTCGAATCATCTGACTGCCTCCGGCATGGAGCTGGCCGGGCTTGAATACTACGACCCCAACGGTATTGATTTTGGTGGCCCGATCAAGCGGCTGGTCAAGACCGACCCCAGTCTGCCCGGCGACGTCGGGTTCGATGCCCTGGTGCTGCCCGACGAAGGGCAGCGGCTGCGCACCGTCGCCGCCGCGCTGGCGGCGCAGGGCGTGGATACCCACAAGGTCAAGCTGCTCGGTACGATGCTGTGGGAGGAAAGCAAACCGGACAGCGAGCCCGCCCTGGCGGGCGGCTGGTACGCCGCTCCTGCGGCAGCCGGCCATGCCGATTTTGATAACCGCTACGCCAAAGCCTTCGGCGCCAAGCCGCCCCGCCTGGCCTCGCTCGGCTACGACGCGGCGGCGCTGGCGGCCGTTCTGGCCCGGCGCAGCCCGCATGACTATTCGACGGCGGTGCTGACCAACCCCTTGGGCTTCGCCGGCGTCGACGGCATCTTCCGCCTTCTCCCCGACGGCACCAATGAACGCGGCTACGCGGTGATGGAAGTGGTCAGCGGGGGCCCACCGCAGCAGGTCGCCCCGGCGCCGGCGGCATTCCAGGCGGCCTATTGACGGGCTGCGGTCATTCCCTAGACCAACGCCCCGATGACCGCGTTGAGCACCAGCCGGCCCTTGGCCGTCGCCCGCAGATGGTCGCCGGCCCATTCGAGGAATCCTTCGCCCAACATCGTTGCCAATCCGGATCGATTGACCGTTTCATCCAGTCTCTGACCGGTCTGGCGGGCGAAGCGAGCGGCCGACAGTCCTTCGGTGAGGCGCAGGCCCATCATCACCAACTCGTCCCGTCGCTCGCCGGCGTCGAGGCGCAGGCGCTCGGCGGTGCCGTGGCCCTGGCTGTGCACTTCGGCCAGCCAGCGGCCGGGCGCCTTGTGCTGGCGCAGGGCCCAGACCTGCCCTGAACGATCGGTCAGGCGCCCGTGAGCGCCCGGCCCGATGCCCAGATAGTCATCGCCCTGCCAGTACAGCAGGTTATGGCGGCATTCCGCCTCCGGCCGGGCATGGTTCGAGATTTCATAGGCGGGCAGCCCGGCGTTTCCGGTCTGGACCTGGGTGATCTCGAACATCTCGGCGGCGCAATCCTCGTCCGGCAGGGTGAAATCGCCGCGGGCATGGGCCGGGTGGAAGGCGGTGCCCGGCTCGATGGTCAACTGGTAGACCGACAGGTGGTCGGCGGCCAGGGCCAGGGCGTAAGCCAGCTCGGTCTGCCAGTCCTCCACCGTCTGCCCCGGCCGGGCGTAAATGAGATCGAAGGAGATACGGGGGAACAGCCGCCGCGCCAGCTCCACCGCGGCGGTCGCCTGGGCCGCATCATGCCGTCGGCCGAGAAAGCGCAAGGATGCATCGTCCAGCGCCTGCAGCCCCATCGACAGGCGGTTCACCCCGGCGGCGCGGAAATCGGCGAAGCGCCCGGCATCGACGGTGCCGGGATTGGCCTCGAGGGTGACCTCCACCTCGGGCGCCATCGGCCATCGGGTGGCGATGCGGTCGAGCAGTGCGCCGGTGGTGGCCGGCTCCATCAACGATGGCGTGCCACCGCCGAAGAACACGCTGGTCACCGTGCGACCACGCGTCACCGCGGCGAAATGGTCAAGCTCGGCCAGAAGCGTCCGCCGCCAGTCGGCCTGGTCGATACTTTCGGCGACATGGCTGTTGAAGTCGCAGTACGGGCACTTCGAAAGGCAAAACGGCCAGTGGATGTAAATGCCGAAATTCACTGTGTCAATCACACCTAGATCGAATTGCGAAGAGACCAAGACGAAAAGGCGGCAACTGTCTGGCGCCCGGGCAGTTTGTTACTTTTTGAAGCAGGCGGCCACCAGCTGCCGGAAAGCGTCGGCGCGGTGGCTGATGGCGTGCTTGGCCTCCGGCTCCATCTCGCCGAAGGTTTCCGAATGCCCGTTGGGCAGGAACACCGGATCGTAGCCGAAGCCCCGGTTGCCGCGCGGCGGCCAGACCATGGAGCCATGCACCACGCCCTCGAAGGTCTCCACATGGCCGTCCGGCCAGGCCAGCGCCAGGGCGCAGACGAACCGGGCACGGCGATCCGCCTTGTCGGCCAGGGCCCGCTCAACTTGTTTCATTGCCGATACGAAGTCGCGCGTCGGCCCGGCCCAGCGCGCGGAATAGATGCCTGGCTGGCCGCCGAGGGCATCCACCGCCAGGCCGGAGTCGTCGGCCAGCGCCGGCAGGCCGGTAGTCGTCGCGGCGGCCGCCGCCTTCAGCACCGCATTTTCGACGAAGCTCGTGCCGGTTTCCTCTGGTTCGGGCAGGTTCATTTCACCGGCCGACACCACCCGCGTGCCGAACGGGGCAAGCAGGTCGGCGATTTCGCGCGCCTTGCCTGGATTGTGCGTGGCGATCAGCAGGCACCCTTCGGAAAACACCCGCCGCGTCATTGCCCCAGCGCCCTGCGTTGCGCCGCGGCGAGTTCGGCCACGCCTTCCTGCGCCAGTCCCAGCAATGCCATGAATTCCCCCTGGCTGAACGGGCTTTCTTCGGCGGTTCCCTGGATCTCGACGATGCCGCCTTCGGCGGTTAGGACGAAGTTGGTGTCGGCCTGGCAGGCGGAATCTTCGGCATAGTCGAGGTCGAGAACCGGCGTTCCCTGATAGATGCCGCAGGATACGGCGGCGACTTGGCCGGTCAGCGGTACCGCTGCCAGCACGCCCTGCCCGACCAGCTTCTGGAACGCCAGATGGAGCGCCACATAGGAGCCGGTAATGGCGGCGGTGCGGGTTCCGCCATCGGCCTGGATGACGTCGCAATCCACCTTGATCTGCATTTCGCCCATGGCCGGAAGACTGGTCACCGCCCTGAGCGAACGGCCAATCAGCCGCTGGATCTCCTGCGTACGCCCGGATTGCTTGCCCCTCGCCGCTTCACGGTCGGTGCGGCTGTGGGTCGAGCGGGGCAGCATGCCATATTCGGCGGTCACCCAGCCCTTGCCGCTATTGCGCAGGAATGGCGGCACCCTCTCGTCGACCGAGGCGGTGCACAGAACATGGGTGTCGCCGAAGCGCGCCAGGCAAGACCCTTCCGCATATTTGCTGAAACCTGGTTCAAGAACGATGGTGCGAAGCTGGTTCGGCGCGCGACCCGATGGCCTCATGGTATCCTCTGATGGCGGGGAGTGGAGTGGCTACAAACTACCGTGGTTTCTCCGCAGTGTCACCCGGCAACCCCGGCCCAAGTTGACGCACCCCGCTCGCCTCACTAAATTTCAGCACCGCTGAGCCTGCTTAAGACCCCACGGCAATGACCCGTAGCAAGAATGTCATCGAACTGAGCGAACGGTCGCGCGAGATCTTCCGCGAGATCGTTGACGCCTATGTGGAGACCGGCGAGCCGGTCGGCTCGCGCACCCTGTCGCGGCGCCTGTCGGTGTCGCTGTCGCCGGCCACCGTCCGCAACGTCATGGCCGACCTCGAGGAAGCGGGCCTGCTTTATGCGCCGCACACCTCGGCCGGGCGCCTGCCGACCGAGGCTGGCATGCGCATGTTCGTCAGCGGGTTGCTGGAGCTCGGCCAATTGCCCGAGACCGAGCGCGAGAGCATCGACGCCAAATGCAAAGGCACCGGCAGGAGCCTGGAGACCCTGCTCGGCGAAGCCCTGACCGCTCTTTCCGGTCTGTCGCGTTGCGCCGGCCTGGTGCTTGCGCCGAAGACCCAGACGGCCCTCAAGCATATCGAATTCGTTCCGCTGGCCGTCGGCCGCGCCCTGGTGGTGCTGGTTACCGACGACGGCCTGGTGGAGAACCGGGTCCTCGAACTGCCCCGCGAGGTCACACCTTCCGCCCTGTCCGAGGCGACCAATTACCTGAATTCGCGTCTTGTTGGCCACACACTCGACGAAGCCAAGCAGCTGATCCTCGGCGAGCTGGAAACGCAGAAGACGCAGCTCGACGAGTTGACCGGCAAAGTGGTGGCGGCCGGCCTGGCCACATGGGCGGGCGGCGACAGCGGCGGGCAGCTCATCGTGCGCGGCCAGTCGCATCTGCTCGACGATGTCACCGTCCTGGCCGACCTGGAACGCATCCGTGCACTGTTCGAAGCGCTGGAAACCAAGGAGAATTTGGTCCGTCTTCTCGACCTGACCAACCATGCCGACGGAGTCCAGATCTTCATCGGGGCGGAAAATGATTTGTTCCGGGTATCGGGCTGCTCGATGGTTGTCGCACCGTACCACAACAGCCGGGAGCAGATCGTCGGAGCGATCGGGGTGATCGGACCGACGCGAATCAATTATGCGCGCATCATTCCACTGGTGGACTACACCGCGAAAGTGATCGGGCGCCTCATCGGATGAGACTGTGAAGGGACCCCATGAACCAAGATAACAACCAGACCCCCGCAACCCCTCCCGCCACCGATGCCGCCGAAGTGCCGCTCGCCGCGGCCGGCGACGAGGCAAGCCACCAGGCGGTCGAACCGTCACCGACGGTCACCCCGCGCGAGGCCGAGCTGGAGGCCGAGCTGGCCAGGCTCAAGGACCAGCTGCTGCGCGCCATGGCGGAAACCGAGAACGTTCGCCGCCGCCTCGAGCAGCAAGCCGAAGACCGCGGCAAATACGCCATGTCGTCCTTCGCCAAGGATATGCTGCCGGTGGCCGACAACCTGCGGCGGGCGCTGGACAGCATTCCCGCCGAATCTCTCGGCAGCGACGCCTTGGCGCAAAAGCTGGCGGAAGGCGTCGAGCTGACCGAGCGTTCGCTGTTGTCCGCCCTCGAACGGCACGGTATCAAGCGCGTCCTCGCCCTCGGCAAGCGATTCGATCCCCATCTGCATCAGGCGATGATGGAGGTCGAAGACCCCAGCCAGCCGGCCGGGACCGTGGTGCTGGAGATGCAAGCCGGCTACACCATCCATGATCGCCTGCTGCGCGAGGCGATGGTGGGGGTATCCAAGGGTGGCCCGAAACCACAACCCGGTGACGCCGGGGTGGATACCACCGCCTGACTCGAGGCCCAAGCGTCCGGAGCGGACTACGAGGGGGCACCATGCGACTTACCGCCGGCCCGATCGTCCTCTTGATCGTTCTTTCCGCTTTTGCCATTTCCCCGGCCCGGGCGAAAAGCCCGCAGCCGGGGGACGAGATCTCCATCGACGCGGCCGCTCTTCCGCCGCCCCATGCGACGCCCAGCGTCGGCAATCCGCCCGAGGTGATTCCCCGGCCGCACGGCGCCGGCCTGAAGCTGCCGCCCGGGTTTCATGCCGCCTTGTTCGCTGAGGGTCTCGATGATGCGCGCTGGCTGGCCGTCGCCCCCAACGGCGACGTCTTCCTGGCCGAGTCGCAGCCCGGCCGGATCATCCTGCTGCGCGACAGCGCCGGCGGTGGCCGGGCGGACCTCAGGACCACGTTCGCCGAAGGTTTCGACCGGCCGCACGGCATGGCGTTCCACGGCGGCTATCTTTATGTCGGTGATGTGCGGGGAGTCTGGCGGCTTCGTTACCGGCCGGGCCAGACCGTCGCCGAAGGCCCGCCCGAGGCGGTGACGCGGCCGCATGCGCTCGGCGATGGCGGCGGCCACTGGACCCGCAACCTCGTGTTCTCCCCCGGAGGTGACCGTCTTTTCGTCGCCGTCGGCTCGCGTTCCAACATCGCCGAAGAGAAGGCGCCGCGGGCCACCGTCCAGGAGTTCGCGGTCGATGGCTCCGGCCAGCGGACCTTCGCTTCCGGTCTGCGCAATCCGGTGGGCATCGCCTTCCGCCCCGGCACCGACGAACTGTGGGCGGTGGTCAACGAACGCGACGGCCTGGGCGACGGCCTGGTCCCCGATTACCTGGTCCATCTGCGCGACGGCGGTTTCTACGGCTGGCCCTACAGCTATCTGGGCGGTCACCCGCAGCCGGGCTTCGCCGACAAGCGGCCCGACCTGGTACGCCGGGCGATTGTGCCGGATCTGCTGTTCCGCTCCCACTCGGCACCGCTGGGGTTGGTGTTCTACGACGCCGGGCAGTTTCCCGCGGAATACCGCGGCGACGCATTCGTCGCCTTGCATGGCTCGTGGAATTCTTCCCGGCCCACCGGCTACATGGTGGTACGGGTGCATTTCACCGGCGGCAAGCCGGCGAAGGCCTATCAGGTGTTCGCCACCGGCTTCCGTCTCGACGCCGGATCGCCGGCCAAGGTCTGGGGCCGTCCGGTCGGCCTGGCGGTGGCCAAGGACGGTAGCCTGCTGCTGGCCGACGACGCCGGACAGACGGTGTGGCGGATCAGCTATCGGCCGTGAGCGGGTACTCCGCCTCGGCCGTATAGATCGGTTCGCCGCGGCCGAGATGGCTGGAAAACAGGACGAAGCTCGTTACCGGAACGCTGTCATGGAACAGGTTATGGCCGGCGACGAAGGCGTGGAGCTTAGGCAAGGGTGGATCCTTCATACGGGCCAGGGTGATATGGGGCTGGAAGCGCCGGCTTTCCGCCGGCAGCCCGACCCTTACCAGCGCTGATTCCACCTTGTCGCGCAGCCGCACCAGCGCCGGCTGGCGCTCGACCCCCAGCCATAGGGTGACCGGCCGCCGCCCGCCTTCGAAGGTGCCGCAGCCGCCCACCGTCATGGTGAAGGCGGGAGCCTGCAATTCGGCCAGGGCGTCGTGCACCGCGCCGGCCGTCGTCTCGTCGACTTCGCCGATGAAACGCAAGGTCAGGTGCAGGTTTTCCTCCGGCGTCCAGCGGGCGTTGGGGATGCCGGCGGCGAAGCTGCCGAGCTGCCGTCGCAGCGACGGCGGAAGGGGAATACCGACGAACAGGCGAATCATGGGGCGCCCCCACCAAGATCAGGTCACAGGAACAGTGCCAACACCCCGGTAAAGCCGTAGAGGCGGTCGTAGCAGATCTCGCCGGCGGCGGAAAAGCCCACCAGGGGAAAGTTGCCCAGACTTTCGCGGATCATCTCCAGTTCGCGGCCGTTTTGCCCGAACATATGGGCGCCGCGGGCCACGCAGGATACGTAGACGCCACCCTTGACCGTTTCCCCGGCGAGCCGTTTCGCCAGGCCGGCCAGCATGCGGCGGAACTCCTTTTGCGCGGTATTGGCGTCGCGCCGGACGAACATCACCGTATCGCCGGTGACCAGATGCTCGCCCACCGCCAGCCAGCCGCGCTTGGGATCGATGCCCAGCAGCGAGCGGACCACGTAGTCGTGGTTGTCCGAGCCGGCCACCGGCAGGGCGATGTGGATATAGCCGGCCGCCTTGTGGAGGTCGCGGGCGATGATGTCGCCGGCTTCCCGCTTCAGCACCTCGAGGGCCGGGCGACCGTCGAGCGTCATGATCACGTTGTCCACCACCTCGGTCGCCCGATGCGGCCCGCCGATGGGGGTGCAGCCCTGGGACATGCCGGTGGCAAGGCGAATGTCGTCGCCGAACAGGCCGCCCGACAGCCCCGATCCGTTGACCCGGCCGCATACTTGCGCCGGCGTCTCGCTGGCCGCCGTCAGCCCTCCGACCAGGAAGGCCTGGGCCGATTCGCTCAAGCCGGCGACCATCTCGGCAATCTGCGGTTCCTGGGGGTCGCCATGGACCAGGCCGGTGACCGCGTGCTGGTGTTTCAGCCACTCGCCATGCTCGGCAAGGAAGCTGTCCCGCTGTGAAGGTTCGAAGGCTTCGAAGGCATGCACGGCGCCGGGCGGCACCCGGGCGACAAGGATGGCCATCGCCTTGCCATCACGCACCTCGCCATCGGGACCGAAGACGGCATAGCCGACCCCTCCCAGCCAGTCGGAGACGGGCGTCGTCTCACGCAGGAAGGTGAGGATGGAAGACAGGTCGTCGGCGAACGCCTCGGTAACATAAAGCAGCCCGAGATTGGCCCCATCGGGCAGCGGACCCAGGCGTTCGACGCAGCTCTTGGCGGCCAGGCCCCAATGTTCGCCGCTGGCCTGAGCGGCGGTCATGGCGACGGTCGTCGAGATACTCATGGCGCCTCCCTGGCGGCTGGAGGTGGCGGTCCGATCAGCCTTTCCACCGCCGGTAGGATGCCCCGTACAACGACCTCGACGCCCTGCGCATTGGGGTGCATGCCGTCCGGCTGGGTCAGATCCCGCCGCAACGCCACGCCTTCGAGAAAGAACGGATAGAGTGGCACATCGTGGGTCCTGGCCAGACGCGGATAGATCGCATCGAATTCCCGCACATAAGCGGCGCCCATGTTGCGCGGTGCCAACATGCCGGCCAGCAGCACCTTGACGCCCCGTTGCCGGAGGACCGAGAGGATGGCATCCAGATTGGCCGCGGTGATCTTGGGGTCGATGCCTCGCAAGGCATCGTTGGCACCCAGTTCGACGACGGCATAGTCCGGCCGATCGGCCAAAGTCCAGTCGAGCCGTGCCCGCCCGCCGGCCGAAGTGTCGCCTGAAACGCCGGCATTGATCACGCGGACGACATAGCCGCGAGCCCGCAGCGCCGCCTCCAGCTTCGCCGGAAAAGCATCCCCGGCGGGCAGGTTGTAGCCGGCGGTCAGGCTGTCCCCGAAGGCGAGCAGGCGGATTGGGTCGGCGGCCATGGCGGGCTCGGCGGTCAAGTTGACAAACAGGCTGAGCAGACCATATGCCCACCACGCCTGCCGTGTGATGACGCCGATGTTTGATCTTGCGGCAAACATCGGCGTCATCACACTAACGCTTGAAAGATGGTACTTCGATTCATTCGGATGGCGCACTATCCGAATGAGTCGACGTACGAGCGCAAGGGACCGCATGATCGATTCCCACTCCGACGACCAACCGATCGTCCTTCTCGAGGACGTCCGGCTAAAGCTGGCGAGCCCGGCCGGCGAGGTCAACATCCTTCGAGGGATGGATCTCCGCGTCGTCGCCGGCGAAACGGTGGGGGTGATCGGACCGTCGGGGTCGGGCAAGTCAACCATGATGATGGTGATCGCCGGGCTGGAGAAGCCGACCGCCGGGCGGGTGACGGTGGCCGGAACGGCGCTGAACGGGCTCGGCGAGGATGCCCTGGCAACGTTCCGCCGCCAGAACATTGGCATCGTCTTCCAATCCTTTCATCTGATCGCCAGCATGAGCGCCCTCGAGAACGTTGCCGTTCCGCTGGAGCTGGCCGGCCGGCGCGATGCCTTGGCCGAGGCGCGGCGCCTGCTCGACCGCGTCGGCCTGGGCGGGCGCCAGCATCACTATCCCGGTCAGCTGTCGGGCGGCGAACAACAGCGCGTTGCTTTGGCGCGCGCCTTTGCCGGGCGCCCTCGCCTGTTGCTGGCTGACGAGCCGACCGGCAATCTCGACCAGGCAACCGGCCGGACGGTCATCGAGCTGCTGTTCGGCCTGCACGAGCGGGGCGGCTCCACCTTGCTGCTGATCACCCACGATCCAGCCCTGGCGGCCCGTTGCGGCCGCATCGTCCGGGTCGAGGACGGGCGTATCGCCGGCGAAGAGGTGGGCTCGCCGGCCCGCCATCATGCCCGGCCGCTCGTCCTGCCCAATGCGGCGGGAGGCCAGGAGAGAAGGCCGTCATGATCGGCCTCGCGTTTCGCCTGGCGTGCCGCGAGCTGCGCGGTAGCCTTCGGGGGATCGGCACGGTGGCGGCCTGTCTCGCCCTCGGCGTGGCGGCGATCGCCGCCGTCGCTTCTCTTGATGCCGGCTTGCGGCGCGCCTTGGCCGAGGATGCGCGGGCGCTGTTGGGTGGCGATGCGGAGCTGCGCCTGACCTATCGTGAACCGACGGCAGAGGAAGCAGGTTTCCTGGGGCGCTACGGGGTGTTGTCGCATCTCGTCGAGATGCGGGCCATGGCCCGGCGGGGTGACGCCACGGCGCAAACCCTGGTGGAACTGAAGGGGGTCGACGGGCATTATCCCCTGTACGGTCGTCTGGACCTGGCCCCGGAGCAACCGCGCGACCAGGCGCTGGGGTGGCGCGACGGCGCCTGGGGCGCGGCAGCCGACGCCAATCTGCTGGATCGCCTGGGGCTCAAGCTGGGCGACCGGCTGAGCGTCGGCGACGCCTCTTTCGTTCTGCGGGCGACCATTACGGGCGAGCCGGACCGCGTCGCCACGATCTTTTCCCTGGGGCCTCGCCTGCTGATCGACCGCCGGGCCTTGAGCGATACCGGCCTGGTGCAGCCGGGCAGTCTGGTTCGTCACGCCGTGCTGGTGAAACTGAACCCGGGTGTCACCGCGGCGACATTCCGCCGGGCCGTCGAACGGCGCTTTCCTGATGCCGGCTGGCAATTCCGCGATAGCGGCGATGCGGCGCCGGGGGTCAAGCGCTTTCTCGACAATATGACGCTGTTTCTCACCCTGGTCGGCCTTGCCGCGCTGCTGGTGGGCGGCATCGGGGTGGCCAACGGGGTACGGGCCTTCCTCGACAGCCGGGTCGCTGGCATCGCGACCCTGAAGTGCCTCGGCGCATCGCGTCGGCTGATCCTGTCGGCCTGTTTCCTGCAGGTGGCGGCGCTGGCCGGGTCGGGCATCGCCCTCGGCCTGGCGGTCGGTGCCGCTCTACCCTGGGGGCTGGTTACCGCCCTTGGCAACCGGTTGCCGGTGGCCGCCCATCTCGGCATCTATCCTTGGCCCCTGGGCCTGGCCGCCGCTTTCGGCGGCCTGACCGCGCTGGCTTTTGCCAGCTGGCCGCTGGCCAGTGCGGCGGAGGTGCCGGCCGCCGTCCTGTTCCGCGACATCGTGGCGCCTGACCGCCCCCGGCCGAGAGGAGCCGCCATGGCGGCGGCGGCGGCGGCCGGGGGCGCTCTGGCCGCCCTGGCCATCGTTTCGGCGGTGGATCGTCCGCTGGCCGCCTGGTTCGTCGGCAGTGCGGCCGCGACACTGGCGGTATTTGCCGGTTGCGGCATCGGGTTGGTGACCCTGGCCCGATCGGCTGCCCACCGGCGGGCGGCGGCGCCGGAAAGCGGCGGCGCCGGCTGGCTGGCCCTGCGGCTGGCCCTTTCCAGTCTCTATCGGCCCGGGGCGCCGGCACGCGGGATCGTGCCGTCCTTGGGACTGGGTTTGACCGTGCTGGTCGCGGTGGCGCTGGTCCAGGCCAATCTGTCGCGGCAGGTGGATCAGCGCCTGCCCGAACGAGCGCCCACCTTCTTCTTCATCGACATCCAGCCGGATCAGGTGGCGCGATTCGAGCGCGCCGTGACTGCGGCGGGAGGCCGCCTGGCCAAGCGGGCAGCGATGATCCGCGGGCGCATCACCCGCATCAACGGCGTTCCGGTCGAACAGGCGGCGATCGCTCCGGCGGCGCAATGGGCGGTGCGCGGCGATCGAGGCCTGACCACGGCGGCGACGCGTCCCGATGATGCCCGCGTGGTTGCCGGCGACTGGTGGCCGGCCGACTACCATGGGCCGCCGCTGGTCTCGCTCGACGCCGGCATCGCCAAAGGCTTCGGGCTCAAGCTGGGCCAGAGCATCACGGTCAATGTCCTCGGCCGCGAGATCACCGCCCGCGTGGCCAATTTGCGGGAAATTGACTGGTCGACGCTGGCCATGAACTTCACCTTCATCCTGTCGCCCGATGCCCTGGCCGGCGCACCGTGCAGCGTCATCGCCACCGTGCAGGCTCCGCCCGGCGCGGACGGCTCGGTGGAACGGGCGGTGACGGCCGCCTTGCCCAACGTGTCATCGATCCGGGTCAAGGAAGCGCTGGACCAGGTGCGCCGGGTGATTGCCGGCGCCGGTGCGGCGATCCGCGCCGCTGCCGCGGTAACGCTGGCCGCCGGCATGCTGGTTCTGTCCGGCGCCATTGCCGCCGGACAGCGTCAGCGGATCCGCGAGGCGGTCCTGCTCAAGGTGCTGGGGGCACGGCGGGCCGACCTGCTGCGGGCCCTGCTGCTGGAATACGTTCTGCTGGGAGGGGTGACCGGCCTGGTGGCTGCCGGCCTGGGCAGCGCCGCCGCCTGGGCCGTGTTGGCGCATGTGCTGAAGACCGACTGGCAGTTCATGCCCTGGCCGGTGGCGTTGACCGTGCTGGGGAGTGTCGGCGCCGTGCTGGCGGCCGGCCTGGCCGGAACCCTCCGTGCCCTCGGCGCGAAGCCGGCACCCTATTTGCGCCACGACTGACATTCGGCCCCGGCCCCGGCGGCAGTGACTTGATTAACCGTGCCCACGTGCCATATTTACGCACGGACTTCAGTTCCATCGAGAGGATCTATATGGCGTTCGAAACGGAACGTAGCGCATGGATGCGGAGCCAGACGGAGGTCGGGCAGATCGACGCCGGCCTGCGCCAGTACATGCTGCGCGTATACAACTATATGGCTTCCGGCTTGGCCCTGACCGGGCTGACCGCGGCGCTCGTGGCCAACACCCCGGCGTTATGGCACCTGTTCTTCCAGGCCGGCCCCTATGGCCATGTCGGGATGACCGGGCTTGGCTGGCTGGTCACCCTGGCGCCGCTCGGGCTGGTTCTGGCCCTGAGCTTCGGCATCGCCCGCATGCAGGCCAGCACTGCGCAGGGCCTGTTCTGGCTTTATGCGGGGCTGATGGGTGTTTCGCTGTCATCGATCTTCTTCGTCTACACGGCGACCAGCATCACTCGGGTATTCTTCATTACCGCCGCGTCCTTCGCCGGGTTGAGCCTTTACGGGTATACCACGCGGCGCAACCTGTCGGCCTTCGGCAGCTTCCTGGTAATGGGCCTGTGGGGGCTGGTGATCGCCTCGGTGGTCAACATCTTCCTGCACAGCACCCAGTTGCAATTTGTCATGTCAGTGGCCGGCGTGCTGATCTTTGCCGGGTTGACCGCATGGGACACCCAGAAGATCAAGGAAATGTACTGGGTGGGCGACGGCGGCGAGATTGCCAGCAAGAAGGCGGTGATGGGCGCGCTGGCGCTTTACCTCGACTTCATCAACCTGTTCATCCTGTTGCTGCGTTTTTTCGGTGATCGCCGGGAATAGGCGGTCGCCAATCGCGCCAACGAAAAAAGGGGGCTTTCGCCCCCTTTTTTGTGCGCCAAGCCCACTGCCAGCGGTGAAGATCTGACGGATGGCCCCCACACCATCCGTCAAATTCTCACCACAATTCAATAAGTTGGTGGGCCGCCTGATCCAGGCGCTGGGGAACCAAGCGTCTGGGGCGGACCACTAACCGCTGCTTCGCAAGAATTCCATGGCCTGGTTGAGCTGGCTCATGCGCTGATGGCTGCCATACCGGCTGTCAGGATGGTGAATGGTCGCCAGCATGCGGAATTTCGCCTTCAGTGTCCGCGAATCGGGATAGGAACTGGGTGGAAAGCCCAGGATATGGAGGGCGTCACCGCGGCTGCGGATGCCGTCGGGCAACGGTTCGAAGGCCAGCACCGAGACGATGGCGCGCAGGCGTTCGAGTTCTTCGTTGATTTCTACCAGCTCGGTGGATTCGTCGGCGTTGGTCTCCGTCGTCGGTTCCGGCCGCATTCGGCCGTCGGCCACGGAAACAGCGAGCTCGCCGCGATTCATCGCCAGGGCCAGGCCAAGAGCCCGGCGGATGAACGGGATGTCGTAGCCTGGCGGCATGCGCACCTGCAGGCGCGGCTTGCGGCGCCAGGGGCGGCCTTCCGCTGGTCCCGATTTCAGCACCACGGTTTCGCGGTCCGAGGGCGCCGGATCGCCCGGATCGGGAAATTCGGCGATGGTCTCGGCCGGAACCACCAGAAGAATTGAGCGCGCCAAGTCGCCGACATTGACTTTCCGCTGAGCCGCCAAGGCCTCGACAGCCTGGCGGAAGGCGGTGGCGCAGGGAACGGTGTAGGAATGCTTCAACACGTTGCTGGTCATTGCCGTCCAATGCGCCCCGAAGGGACTTGCCCCATGTCTTTTTCGTAACGAATAGAAGCCGCGGAGGCGAGCGTCAACTACAAAAGTTGATGTTTCCACCCCCTTCGAAGATGATCCTGCAAGGCTTTGAGTTAATGAAGATTTAAGAGCTTGATTGCGTGTCGGCAGAAATTCGTCGGCTCCCGGGCCAGCCCATCGCGGTGGCCGACGCCATCACAAGTAGTTGTTGCCGAGATGTCCTAACTACGGATGAATCGGGGCAGGTCACTCCCGTCAACGGTCTCGACGAGTCCATTTGGTAGAATTAGTATTAATCATCAGCCAACTAGTGAGGGCTAGGAGATCGGCTAGGCCGATCGACCGTCGGGGGGAGCAGCATGGGAATCAACGAGGAAATCGCCAGGGCGGTGGGGGCTCACACCTTGTGGAACACCCGACTCCGGCGGGCCGCCGAAACCGGGCGCAGTGAATTCAAACCAGCCGACGTGGCCAGGGATGACCTCTGCGGTTTCGGCAGATGGCTGCACGATCCCGCCCTGCCGGCCGAACTGCGCGACTCGCCGGGCTACCGCTCGGTGACCGGCCTGCATGCACAATTCCATCGCAGCGCCGGCGAGACGCTGGCCAAGGCCCTCGACGGCGACAAGACGGCCGCGGCCTCGTTCGAGGCGGCGGCGAAGCGCCTCTATGCCGCCATGTTCACCTGGCAGCGGGCGGCCGGTGAATGCGGAAGCGGTCCGCATTTCCTGCGCTCCTGGTGCCGGCTGCTTCGTGGCCGGGTGGCTCTGCGCCTTTGGGCCATCGCCGCGCTGCCGTCGCTGGTCGCGTGGTTGTGCCTGATCTACATGGATCTCGGCCATATGCGGCGCATCGCCGCGCTGGGCAAGGTCGATCCGAATGCGGCAGCCTTGGCGTGGAATGACTTCCTGTGGGTCAACGGATCCTTCGTCGTGGCGGCGATTGTCGGTACCGCCCTTGTCGCCTATCTGGCGCAGGGCATTATCAGACCGCTACTGCGGCTCGCCACCGTCACCCGGCGGCTGGCGGAGGGTGAACTCGCGCTGCAATTGCCGGCGGTCGAACGAGCCGATGAGATCGGCGACATGGCGCGTGCCGTACTGGTGTTCCAACAACAGTCGATCGCCGTGGAGCGCATCGCCGCCGAGCGGGAACATCAGCAAGAAAAGAATGAAAGCGAGCGGCGCGCCGCCTTGTCATCGATGGCCGAGAACATCGAGGCACAGACCTCTACCGCCGTCGACCGGGTGGCCGGCGAGAGCACCCAGGTCCATCAGACAGCCAAACAGATGGCCGCGGCGGCGCAGCGGATGGAGAACAATTCCCAACTGGTCGCCACGGCGGCAGCGCAAAGCTTGGCCAACGCGCAAAGTCTGGCGGGGACGGCGGCCCAGCTGTCGGCTTCGATCCGCGAGATCACATCGCAAGTGGAACGGTCGCGCAGTGTCGTGGTCGAGGCGGTGGGTGCCGCCGGCAATGCCTCGGTTACCGTCGACAGCCTTGCCGAAGCCATGGTGTCGATCGACCAGGTGGTGCAGCTGATCGCCGATATCGCCGCCCAGACCAACCTCCTGGCCTTGAACGCCACCATTGAGGCGGCCCGCGCCGGCGATGCGGGTAAAGGTTTTGCCGTGGTCGCCAACGAGGTCAAGTTGCTGGCCACCCAGACCGCCCGCCAGACCGAGGAGATCACCCAACGGATCGGCACGCTGAAGGACATGGCCGGCCGTGTTGCCGCAGCCATCGAAGGCACCGTCGCCAGCGTGCGGAGCGTTGAAACCATCGCCGAATCGGTGGCCGCGGCGGTCGAGCAGCAGCACGCCGCCACCACCGAGATATCACGCACGGTGCAACAGTCGGCCCAGGCCGCCGAGGAGGTGAGCGGGCGGATCGCCGAGGTGGCCAGGGAAGCCGTCGACACCGGGAAGCAAGCCGGGGCAGTCGAGACCATGCTCGATTCCATGGCCGAACAGTTGACCGGGCTTGGCCAGGTTCTCAACCGGGTGGTTCGCACAGCGACTCCGGAGGTGGACCGCCGTGCCGTTCCACGCCGGCTGATCAAGGCCAGGGCGCGAATCAGCGGCGGCAACGGCGCATGGGACGGTGATTTGCGCGATGTCTCGGCGGACGGCGCCTGCGTCGGGGGCATCGTCGGACCGCGACCGGGCGAAGAAGTCAGGCTTCAGCTGGATGGCCTCGACCTGCCGGCAATCGTCGCCGGGGCCAGCAAGGACTGCTGCCGGGTGAAGATTTCGGAGGCCGGCCGGCCGGTGCTTGACAGCTGGATTTCAAGGCAGCTTGGACATGCCGCCTGAGCGCCCGGCCTGGTCGCCTCCAGTCTTCAGCGGGCTGGCGGTGGCCGCCACAGATTGCGCCGGTCGAACGGGCAGGGCATCAACGTCCTGATCCGGAGGGGCTTGGCCGATTGCATGACTCTGCGCTGTTCCGTCGGCCGAACATAGGCTTCCGCCTCCTGTGTGAGAAACGGCGGAATATCGTCGAGAATTGCGGCCGCCGCCCGCGCCGCCAGCAGGCGGGCGCGGCGGTCGATCTGGCCCGTCGCCCTCGCCTTGCTCCGTGGGAAAACCACGGAAAGCCCGATGGCCAGGGCCACCTGGACGGCGAAATAGTGCGATGCGAGGGTAAGTTCCTTGGTGAAGAGCCTTCGCCACAGGGGCATTTGCCGACCGACGAGGGCAGCGCCGATAACCCGCAATGCTTCGAAATTGTGGCGCGCAACGGATTTTTCGCCTCGGGCCGACGGCAGCGTTACGCCTCGGGCCGATGCGCAAACGGAAATCCAGGGATGGCAAGGCAGGTCAGCAGGCATATGGCACTGGCTGTTCAAGATGGGGCCGGGTGTCAAGATGGAAGCATTCCAGCATGAACCGGGTCCGGCGTCGGTGACTGCCGTCACAGCTCGCGTCCACTGCCTTGTCCGTACCGTATCGGCGGTACCGGTCGGCGGCCGGCCGTCGCCGGGCCGCCCCCTTCCCGCCTCACTTGGTCGGATAGATCCGAACGCGCTCGACAGGCTTGCCGTCCACCAAATGGGACTGGACGATCTCGTCGATGTCCTCGACTTTTTCGGGCCGGTACCATACGCCCTCGGGATAGACCACCATCTCCGGGCCGAACTTGCAGAAGCCGAGGCAGCTGCTCTGGGCTGCACTGACGCCGCTGTTCCACAGATCACGCTGGTTCATCAGTTCGACCAACCGGTCAAAAAACGGCGCGCCGCCGCCCCGGCTGGTGCAGCATCCGCGCGGATGGCCTTCCGGCCGCTGCTGGGTACAAACGAACACATGGTACTTATGGGACATTTTGTTGCCTCCCTTAGGTCCTACGATAGGGCAACGGAAATAGCTTCGATCTGTCGTCTGATCCAGGAATTTCGGCCACCCGCCCGGACGCAGCTCGCAAAAGAAAAGGGGCTAGCCCATCGCCTGAGCTAACCCCCTGAAAAGAATGGTGCCGAAACGCGGATTTGAACCGCGGACCTACTGATTACGAATCAGTTGCTCTACCGCTGAGCTATTTCGGCAGTCGAGGCGGGGAAACTACCCTGTTCGGCGGCTGGGCGCAAGGGTTCCGAAGAGGGACATATGACCCAATTCATTCCGTCGATCGCGCCGCAATTGGGGCAGCTCAAGGACCAACTCGCCGCTTTGGCGCCGCAGGCTCCGCACTGCCAAGCCGGGCCCGGCGGAGCCGCCGCCGCTTTGTCGAGCCAGGCCTGGGCTGCCGCCTGATTACCGTATTCCTCCCGCTCGAGCCGCGCCAGGAGCCGATAGGGCTCGGCCGACGGCCGCAACTCGGCGGCGGCTAACAGGTGCTTGCGGGCTTGGCCCCATAATTTGGCGTTCAGCGACGCTTCTCCCAAGGCCAAGCGGCTTTCCGCATCGCCTGGCCGCGCCGCCGCCAGTTTTTCCAGGCGACGCGCCCGCTGCAAAGGGGGATCCTCGGGGGCCAGCGCGGCATAGGCGCGGGCCAGTTCAGGCATCGGCTGGCGCGCCCAGGCCTTTTCCAGGACGGTGGCGGCGCGCCTCATCTGTCCGGCGGCCGCCTGCATCGTTGCCAGGTGCAGAGAGGCGGCGGTCAGCCCCGGTTCGGCGGCCAGCGCCTGCTTGGCGAAGGTGACGGCGCTGCGACTGTCGCCGTCGGCGGCGGCACGGGCCGCGCGCTCGTTCAGCACCAAGGCCCGTCGGTGGTTCGCCTGAGCGGCCGGCCAGGCGCCGCGACGTCGGGCATCGGCCACCAGGTCCTGCGCCTGGTGCAGCCGTCCGAGTTTGACCAACTGGGTGAACAGCGCATCGGCCAGCCAGCTGTCGGCAGGGCTGATCGTGCGGGCCCGGACGGCAAGGTCGACGGCTGTCTCCGCATCACCTTTGGCCAAGGCCTGGTCGAGCAGCCCGCGCAAGCCGAGGACGGCCGTCTCTGGCCGCTCGAGCATGGCGTTGAAGTGTTCGCGGGCGGCATCCGCATCGCCCGCCAGCCGGGCGGTCTGCACCGCCAGGTACCGCGTCAGCACCGGGTCGGCCAACAGTTTGTCGGCGCGGTCGGCCAGCTTGCGGGCGGCGCCGAGTTGGCCGGCAGCGGCGGCGGCCAATCCGTCGGTCAGCGCCAGATAGCCTTTGCGCCTGCGCCTGTCCCGGCGATCATCGGCCCAACGGCCCGGCATCCGGGTCAAGCCGGCCAGCAGATGGAACGCCCAGGTCAGAAAAGCGGCGATGGCCAGCAGGGCGCCCAGCAGGACCGGCACCGTCGTTTGGACCCGCCAACCAAGCCATTGCACAGTGGCGGTGCCAGGGTGGTCGGCCAGCCAGACAGCGCCGGCCACCAGCAGGGCAAGGGCTACGACATAGCTCAGGACGCGGATCATGGTCGTTCCCCCTCGTCGATGGCGGCGAGCAACGCCTCCTGATCGGGTCTCGCCGCGGTGCACATGACGCGCCACGGCAAGGCGGCGAGTTCTCCGGCCACCGCTTTGCTCAAGGCGTAAGCGGCGATCGGCCGGCAGGCCGCCGGGCGGTTGGCAGCCTCGACCAGGGTAACAAAGGTCGCCGCCGTGCGGGGAGAGAAAAACAGAGCCAGGTCAATGTCTTCCTGGTCCAAAGAGGCGATCAGCGAGGGGCTGAGAGCGGTCGCCACACGCGCCTCGTAGAGGACCGCCCGCCGCACTTCGAAGCCCAGTGCGCCCAATCGGCCGCTCAGGTCGCCGGCCAGCTTGCTGGCCGCCGCATGCAGCAGGGCCCCGCCGCTTGGATCGACGCGGCGGGCAACCAGGTCGGCAAGCATTTCAACATTACCACCGGCGCTCTCCACCTGTCGGAATCCCAACTCGCGGGCGCAGGCCGCCGTGGCATCGCCCACCGCCCACAGCGGCAGCCCGCGGTCGTCCAGATTGGCCGCCAGCGCCCGGACGCCATTGGCGCTGGTGGCGAGGATTCCCTGCACACCGGTCAGCGGCAGGCTCAGCCCTCGCTCGATGACGATGTCCAGCAAGGGTTCGATCTGAACGGCGAAGCCGCGGGATTCGAGCGCCCGGCTGATGCCCTCGGCATCTTCCCGGGGGCGGGTGACCAGGGCGCGGCGAGTCATTACCCCGCCTTGAAGTCGAAGAATCCCGGTCCACAGCGGCCCAGCAGGTCCTCGCCGACTTCTCGGCCGAGGGATTCCGCATGGGCGCGGTCGCCGATGCGATGGCATTCGTGGGCCAGGCTGCCGTCCGGCTTGATCACCAGACCGCGGAGCGCCAACCGCTCGCCCGACAGTTCGGCCAGGCCGGCGATGGGGGTGCGGCAGGACCCGTCGAGCACCGCCAGGAACGCTCGCTCGGCCAATACCCGGACGTGGGACTCGGCATGGTCGAGCGGGGCAAGGCGGCGATGGGCCGCGGTATCGTCGGCACGGCAGGTGACGCCGATGGCGCCCTGCGCCACCGCCGGCAGCATTTCCTCGGGTTCGAGCAACGACGCGATGCGATCGGTCAGGCCGAGCCGGCTCAATCCGGCCATCGCCAGCAAGGTGGCGTCGACCACCCCTTCTTCCAGCTTCTTCATGCGGGTCTGTACATTGCCACGCAGCGGCTCCACCTTGAGGTCGGGGCGGCGGTACAGGATCTGGGCGCCGCGCCGCAGCGAAGCCGTGCCGATCACCGAGCCGGCCGGCAGGTCGGCCAGCCGTTTGGCTTTCAGGCACATGAAAGCGTCGCGCGTGTCCTCGCGCTCGAGCACGCAGGGCAGGACCAGCCCCGGCGGCAGCACCGTCGGCACGTCCTTCATCGAATGGACGGCGATGTCAATGCGGCCTTCCAGCTGGGCCTCGTCGATTTCCTTGGTGAACAGCCCCTTGCCACCGATGGCGGCGAGGGTACGGTCGAGCACCATATCGCCAGTGGTCTTGATGATGACGATTTCGATGGCGCCGGGCCGGGCCAGATCGGGGTGCGCCGCGGCAAGGCGCGCCTGCACCTGGTGGGCTTGGGCGAGGGCCAGGGGGCTGCCTCGGGTGCCGATGCGGAGAGGGGATATGCTATTCATGTCGGCAGTTTTAGTCGCTGGATCGATCCAAGGAAAGGGCGTAGTGAGGGGATATGCTGGTACTGGGCATCGAAACGAGCTGTGACGAGACGGCCGCCGCGGTGGTACGGGACGACCGCACCATCCTGGCCGACGTCGTGCTGTCACAATTGGACGAGCACCGTCCCTATGGCGGGGTGGTGCCGGAAATCGCCGCCCGCGCCCATCTTGACCATCTCGACCGTCTGGTGGCCGAGGCCTTGCGGCGCTCCGGCGCCTGCCTGGCCGAGATGGACGCGGTGGCGGCTACGGCCGGGCCGGGGCTGATCGGTGGACTCTTGGTCGGGGTGACCACCGGCAAGGCCATCGCCGCGGTAGCGGGCAAGCCGTTCGTCGCCGTCAACCACCTGGAAGGCCACGCCCTTTCGGCCCGACTGTCGCATGGCCTGGATTTTCCGTATCTGTTGCTGCTGGTCTCCGGCGGCCATTGCCAGCTGCTGGTGGTCGACGGGGTGGGCCGCTATCGCCGTCTCGGCGCCACCATCGACGATGCTGCCGGCGAGGCCTTCGACAAGGTGGCCAAGATGCTGGAACTGGGCTATCCGGGCGGGCCGGCGGTACAGCATGCGGCGGAGTCGGGTGATCCATCGCGTTTCCACCTGCCACGGCCGATGAAGGGCAAGCCCGGCTGCGACTTTTCGTTCTCCGGCCTGAAGAACGCCGTGCGCCTTCTGGTCGCCGAACTGGGGCAGGCGACCAACCAGGATCGCGCCGACGTCGCCGCGGCATTTCAGCTTGCCGTCGCCGAGTCGGTGGCCGACCGGGCCGGCCGGGCGATGCGTGAATTTGCCCTCGGGCTTCGGGGACCGGCCCATCTGGTGGTGGCCGGCGGGGTGGCCGCCAATAGCCTGCTGCGACAGACCCTCGCCGGCAAGGCGGCGGAGTGCGGGTTCACCGTGGTGGCGCCGCCGCTCGGCCTTTGCACCGACAACGGGGCGATGATCGCCTGGGCAGGCCTAGAGCGGCTTTGCCTGGGCCAAAGCGACGGCCTGGATTTTGCCGCCCGCCCGCGCTGGCCGCTCGATCCAGGGGCGAAACGGTTGCGCGGTGCCGGGGTCAAGGCGTAACCGGTCAAGGCAACACCATCGGGATGGGGGAGGCAGGGATGGAAACGATCGGCATTATCGGCGCCGGGGCATGGGGCACGGCGCTGGCCGCCACGGCTCGCCGGGCGGGGCGCAACGTCGTCTTGTGGGCCCATGAGCCGGAAGTGGCGGAGGGCATCGTTCGCGACGGACGCAATCCGCTGTTCCTGTCCGAAGTGGCGCTGGAAGGGGTCAGGCCGACCGTCGACCTGGCGGCAGCGGCGGCGGCCGACGCCGTTCTGCTGGTGGTGCCGGCACAGTTCCTTCGGGCGATATGCCGCCGCCTGCGGCCGGCCTGGAAGCCTGGCACGGTGGCGGTGATCTGCGCCAAGGGCATCGAGACGCAGAGCTGCGCCCTGATGACCGAGGTGGTGGCCGAGGAATTGCCGGAGGCCGAACGCGCCGTGCTGTCGGGACCGACCTTCGCCATCGAGGTGGCGCGCGGCCTGCCCACCGCGGTGACCTTGGCCTGCGAGGACACCGTCCTCGGCCAAGCCCTGGTGCAAGCCATCGGTACTCCGACCTTCCGCCCCTACCTCACCGATGACGTTACCGGCGCCGAGATGGGCGGCGCAGTGAAGAACGTCCTGGCCATCGCCTGCGGCGTGGTGGAGGGGAGACGGCTGGGCGACAACGCCCGGGCCGCCCTGATCACCCGCGGCCTGGCTGAGCTGTCGCGGCTGGCGGTGGCCCGCGGCGCCCGGCCGGCCACCTGCATGGGCCTGTCCGGCCTGGGAGATCTGATCCTTACCGCTTCGTCGACGCAGTCGCGCAACTATTCCCTTGGCGTCGCCCTCGGTCAGGGCCACGCTCTTGCCGACATCCTGGCCGAACGCCGCTCGGTGACCGAGGGGGTGGCCACGGCCGGTTCGGTGGTCGACCTGGCCGCCCGCCTGGGTGTCGAGATGCCCATCTGCGCGGCGGTGAACGGCTTGCTTTACCGCGGTATCGGCATTGAGGAAACCATCCGTGGCCTGCTGGCCCGGCCGTTTACCGGCGAACTGGGCTACGTCCCCGGTAGTTGACAGGTTGCGCGCTACGCGCGCGGGCTTGGCGTTTGAGCGAAATTGGCGCAGTTATTTCCGAACGAATGCTTACGGAGGCAATCATGCTGTTTTTTGTCCAATGCATCGACAAACCCGGTCGCCAGGAGCTCCGGCTGGCCAACCGTGCCGCACATCTGGAATACGCCCGGGCGAACCTCGACAAGATCGTCATCGGTGGACCGACCCAGACCGAAGATCGCCAGGGCATGACCGGCAGCGTCTTCATTGTCGACTTCCCTGATCGGGAGGCGGCCGAGGCGTTTTTCGCCGCCGACCCTTATACCAAAGCAGGGCTGTTCGAGGCGGTGATCATTCGGCCTTATAAGAAAGTCTTGCCGTAAATTGATCTGGAGGAATTGCGCGTCGTGTATTGGCTGGTCAAGTCCGAGCCTGGGCATTGGTCGTGGGACGACCAGGTGAAGGCCGGCACGACACATTGGGACGGTGTGCGAAATTTCCAGGCGGCCAACAATCTGAAGGCCATGCGCCTCGGCGATCAGGCGTTCTTTTACCATTCAGTGGGCGAGAGGCGCATTGTCGGCGTCGTCGAGATCGTGCGGGAGTCCTATCCAGACCCCAGCGACTCGACCGGCCGTTTCGTCATGGTCGACATGAAGACCGTGGCATCGATGCCGCAGCCGGTGGGCTTGGACCGGATCAGGACCGATCCCCGGCTTGCCCATCTTGCCCTGGTCCGCCAGTCACGCCTGTCGGTAATGCCGGTTGACGAAGCCGCGTGGACGCATATCTGCCGGCTCGGCGGAATCGGGGCGGCACATGACTAAATGCTGGGGTTGGAGCCGGCTGGGTGACCAAATATAGCTAGGCCATCCGGTCGCATGCGAAAACCCGTATAAATCCTGTACCATTAGGCCGCACGGACTTGTCTGATCATTGCCAATTGACGATAATCCTTCATCACTTCGGCAAAAAAACAATCTAGGGATGCGCGAGCATTGCCCTTGGATCAAAAGCGGAGGACGCCTGTGAATACCATCGACACCCATCTTTTCCCTGTGCCCGCCGACGTTGCCAAGTCGGCCTTGATCGATGCCAAGACGTACAAGGAATGGTACGAGCGCTCGATCAATGATCCCGAAGGGTTCTGGGGCGAACATGGCAAGCGCATCGACTGGATCAAGCCGTATACTCAAGTAAAGGACGTGTCGTTTACCGGCAACGTCCATATCAAGTGGTTCGCCGACGGCACACTGAACGTCGCCGCCAACTGCCTGGATCGCCATCTGGAGAAGCGCGGCGATCAGACCGCCATCATCTGGGAAGGGGACGACCCCAACGAGTCCCAGCACATTACCTACCGGGAGTTGCACGAGCGCGTGTGCCGCTTTGCCAATGCCCTGGAAGGCCTGGGCGTGAAGAAGGGCGATCGCGTCACCATCTACCTGCCGATGATTCCCGAGGCGGCGGTAGCGATGTTGGCCTGTGCCCGCATCGGCGCCATCCATTCGGTGGTGTTCGGCGGATTCTCGCCGGACAGCTTGGCCGGCCGCATCCAGGACTGCGACAGCTCGATCCTGATCACCGCCGACGAAGGCCTCCGCGGCGGCCGCAAAGTGCCGCTGAAGGTCAATGCCGACAAGGCCTTGGAGACTTGCTGGAGCGTCAAGACGGTGGTGGTGGTCAAGCGTACCGGCGGCGATGTCCACATGGTGCACGGCCGCGACGTCTGGTACCACGACGTCTGCGCCAAGGCCTCGCCGGTCCACAAGGCGGCCGAAATGAGCGCCGAGGATCCCCTGTTCATCCTTTACACCTCGGGTTCCACCGGCAAGCCGAAGGGCGTCCTGCATACCTCGGGCGGGTATCTGGTGTATGTCTCGATGACCCACCAGTACGTCTTCGATTACCATGACGGGGACATTTTCTGGTGCACCGCCGACGTCGGCTGGGTGACCGGTCACAGCTACATCGTCTATGGGCCGTTGGCCAATGGCGCCATTACGATGATGTTCGAGGGCATCCCCAACTATCCGGACAGCTCCCGTTTCTGGCAGGTGATCGACAAGCACAAGGTGAATATCTTCTACACCGCGCCCACCGCGATCCGCGCGCTGATGCGCGAAGGCGAAGGTCCGGTCAAGAAGACCAGCCGCAAGAGCCTGCGCCTCCTGGGCACGGTCGGCGAGCCGATCAATCCCGAAGCCTGGCTGTGGTACTACAACGTGGTCGGCGAGGCCCGCAACCCCATCGTCGATACCTGGTGGCAAACCGAGACCGGCGGCATCCTCATCACTCCGCTGCCCGGGGCTATCGCCCTTAAGCCCGGCTCGGCCACCCTGCCCTTCTTCGGGCTGAAGCCGCTGGTGGTCGACGCCGAAGGCAACGAGCTGAAAGGGGCGGTCGAAGGAAATCTGTGCATCTCGGATGCCTGGCCGGGCATGATGCGAACCGTCTACGGCGACCATGACCGCTTCGTGCAGACCTATTTCAGCACCTACAAGGGTCTCTACTTCACCGGTGACGGCTGTCGTCGCGATGAGGACGGCTATTACTGGATCACCGGGCGTGTCGACGACGTGATCAACGTCTCCGGCCACCGCATGGGGACTGCCGAGGTGGAATCCGCCTTGGTCGCCCATCCCCAGGTGGCCGAAGCGGCGGTGGTGGGATACCCGCATGACATCAAGGGCCAGGGCATCTACGCCTATGTCACCCTGATCGCTGGGGCGACCCCCACCGAAGAGCTGCGCAAGGAGCTGGTGGCCTGGGTCAGGAAGGAGATCGGCCCGATCGCCTCGCCCGACCTCATCCAATGGGCTCCCAGCCTGCCGAAGACCCGCTCGGGCAAGATCATGCGCCGCATCCTGCGCAAGATCGCGGCCAACGAGTACCAGGCGCTGGGCGACACCTCGACGCTGGCCGACCCGACAGTGGTCGAGGATCTGGTCGAAAACCGGATGAACCGCGCCGGGGCATGAGGAGGAAATGGGCGCCCGGCCTCGCCGGGCACCCCCAACGGTGAACCCACCAGCTGCGCCGGGTGGACTGCATTGCAGATGCGTCCGCCCGGCGGGCTTGCCGGGTTACGCCGTCATCAGCCAGTATTTTGGCCGGCTGTACCGGCCATGCGGCGCTCTGCCGCCAGCCCTGCGCCGCCTTCCGCTCCCAGCTTCCTATTCGTGCGTCGCAGCGGCGACCCGGCTGGTCTGGCGCAGATGTTCGATCAGGCCGAGCACGCCGCGTTCGATCATGTCGAATACCTTGTCGAAGCCGTCGTCGCCGTAGTAGGGATCGGGGACCTCGAGGGGGCCGCCGCCCTGAGCGAAACTCATCAGCAGCCGCACGCGATGTTCCAGTCCGGCCGGGCAGTGGGCCAGCAGCTGTTGCTGCTGCCGCTGCTCCATCACGGCGATGATGTCGAATTCGGTGAAATCGTCGGCCGTCAGTTGGCGAGCCCGCTGGCCCGCGATATCGACCTGCCGCCGGCGCGCCGCGGCGACGCTCCTCCGGTCTGGTGGCTCACCGACGTGGTAGCCGTGGGTCCCGGCGGAGTCGACCTCGACCAGATGGTCCAGGCCGGCCCTGGCAAGATGGGCCCGCATCAGCCCTTCGGCGGTAGGTGAGCGGCAGATGTTTCCGGTGCAAACGAAGAGAACCTTGACCAAGCGAGTGACCCCAGACAGAACGTTTCCAACCAACATATAATGGGTCGTCCACGGGTCGAAAGGGAATGCCATGGCAGATGAGGCCATCGTTGTGCTGACCGGGGCCGGGATATCCAAGGAGTCGGGTCTCGACACGTTTCGCGATACCGACGGCGTATGGGGGCGGGTCCGCCTCGAAGACGTCGCCACGCCCGAGGGCTATCGGCGAAATCCGCAGTTGGTCCACGCCTTCTACAACGCGCGCCGCCGTCAGCTGGCCAGCGGCTCGGCACAGCCCAACGCGGCGCATCTGGCGCTGGCCAGGCTGGAACGGGAATGGCGGGGAGAGGTTGTGGTCATCACCCAGAACATCGACGACCTGCATGAACGGGCCGGCAGCCGCAATCTGATCCACATGCACGGTGAACTGCTGAAGGGCCGCTGCGACCTGTGCGGCGAGATTTCCCCGTGGCCCGACGACCTGGACCTGGACAGCGTCTGCCCCGGCTGCAACCACAAGGGGCGGGTGCGTCCGCATGTGGTATGGTTCGGCGAGGTGCCGCTCGATATGCCGCTGATTTTCAGCGCACTCGACCGCTGCCGAACCTTCGTCGCCGTCGGCACTTCGGGCAATGTCTATCCGGCCGCCGGCTTCGTCACCCATGTGCGCAGCCGGGGCCCGGCGCGGACGATCGAACTGAATCTCGAGCCGTCGCTGGGGGCCACTCTGTTCCACGAGACCATTTACGGACCGGCGACGGAAGTGGTGCCGGAATTCGTCGAAGCGATTCTGGCGGGACGGAAGACCGGTTAGCTTGACCGCCGCCGCAGCAGGATCTCGCCGGCGGCCGGCGTTATCAGGCCGGGTAATTCAACCATCTCGATGAAATCGAGGCGCCGGTAGAAGATCCGCGCCGCCTCATTGAAGTCGCTGACCGTGGCCCATAGATTGCCGCCGCTCGAAGATGCCCGGGCGGCGGCCCAATGGATCACCTGGCGCCCCAGGCCGCGTCCCTGGGCGTCCGGCAGGATGGCCAACATCTCGATGAAGGGTCCGCGCAGCCACGGCTCGCGAAGCGCCAGGACACCGGCTGCGCCATCATCCGTGACGATGGCAAAGCGGTGCAGCGCCGGATCCTCGCGCGCAAGATAGGCGCCGAGACCGGCGGCGCTGATGCCGAGCCGCCGATAGGGATCGATGGCGGCGCAGGCGGCCGCCAACGGTGCGACCTCGTCGCCGGCCAGCGGCCGCAGCGGGCCATCGGTCAATGCAGCCATGGAGCCAGCGTGGTGAAGCGGTAGCCGCGCGCCTTCAGCGTCTCAACGATGCCGGGCAAGGCATCGCCGGTGGCCCAGCCGCGGCCGTTGATGTGGAAGATGAGGATGCTGCCCGGTCGGGCTCGGCTCAAGACCCAGCGGCTCAGCGCGGCGGGCGTCAGGGACTTCATCGGGTCGCCGCTTGCGAAGCTCCAGTGCACCACCTTGTAGCCGAGTCCTTCCACATCGGCCAGGGCGCGCGGCCCGACATTGCCGGCGGGAAAGCGGAAATATCGGGTGTGGGTTCCGACGGTGGTGGAAAGCAGCGCATCGTTCTCCATCACCTGGCGGCGGATTTCGTCGTCCGGGAGGCGGTCCATGTGATTGTCGTGGTCGAGCGAGTGGTTTTCGATTTCAACGAAGTCGAGTTTGGCGAGCTCGGCCAGTGCGGGAGCGTTGCGCCGGGCGAAGCGGCCGCTGACGAAGATGGTGAAAGGAATATGCCTTTGCACCAGGTAGTCGGCGATCTTCCGGTCGAGGAAGGCCGGGCTCCGCGTCTCGCAGGCGTCGAAGGTCAGCGCCACCACCTTTTCATCGGTGGGCAGGCGGCGGATCACCTCGGCCTGGGCGGGGGTGGCCGAAGCCAGGCAGCCGAGCAGCGCCATGGTGGCAAAAGCGGGGCCGAGCCGAGCCCGGATGACGCTGCGCGGCCATGGGCGAACACGGGCTGCCTTCATCGCGTCATTGCGCTAGAAATCCAGGTCGGCATAGTGGGCCGGTGGCGGGATGCCGGGTAGATGGTCGGTGAGCAAGGGCCGGAAGCTGGGCCGTGACTTGATGCGGGCGTACCAGTCTTTGGCCGCCGGGAAATCCTGCCACGGCACGTCCCCGACGTAGTCGACGGCGGAAAGATGGGCGCCGGCGGCGATGTCGGCCAGGGAAAACGAGTCGCCAGCCAGCCAGCGGCGGCGTTCGGTCAGCCAGCCCAGATAGTCAAGATGCTGGCGGATCAACTGATAGCCGATACGGATCAGGCGTGAATCGGGGCCGCCCGACCGGTTCATCTGCCGCTTGATCACCTTTTCCCCGACCAGGGTGGCGGTGACGTCACGGTTGAAGGTGTCGTCGAACCAGCCGACAAGGCGCCGCACTTCGGCACGCACCAGGGGGTCGCCGCCCATCAGCGGCGGCTCCGGCTGGATCTCGTCGAGATATTCGGTAATTGCCCTCGAATGTGCCAATACAGCGCTGTTCGGCTCGACCAGCACCGGGACCTCGCCGGCCGGATTGAGCGCCAAGAACTCGGGGCGCTGCTCCCAGACCCGCTCCACCACCATTTCGAAGGCAAGTTTCTTCTCGCCGAGGACGATGCGTACCTCGCGCGAGAACGGGCAAAGCCAATGGTGGTACAGCGTGCGCATGCCGAGTGCCGAACATCCAATACCAGAGGTCTCGAGGACAGATGCCAGAAACGCTCCGCTCTGTCATCTGGCATCTGTCTCGCCGTCAGGCTCCGTCCGGAAATAACGGTGTCATCTCCGGATAAACACTTATGCCAGAACTTTCTTCTTCTCCTTGCGGGCGACAGGCTGCTCCAGGCGGTCCAGCATTTCGCGGGGAACCACCTGCCAGAATCGCTCCCGTTCGCGCTCCCACTGTAGAAGGATGGCCTCGGCATGGGGTGATCGGGTCTCCCGCGCATGCTCCTCCACCAGGGAGAGCAGCTTGCTTTCCCAGTGATCGGTTTCGATACGCTGGTGGATCACGTTCTCAGGGTTCACACGGTGGCGGAACACGTCGTCGGGGTCGTAGACGAAGGCCATGCCCCCTGTCATGCCGGCGGCGAAATTCGCTCCCACCGGTCCCAGGACCACGATGGTTCCGCCGGTCACGTATTCGCAGCCGTTGGAGCCGCAGCCCTCGACCACCACATCGGCGCCGGAATTGCGTACGGCGAAGCGCTCGCCGGCCTGACCGGCGGCGAACAGCTTGCCGGCCGTTGCTCCGTACAGCACGGTATTGCCGATGATGGTGTTCTCTTCCGTACGCAGCGGACTGGAGACCGGCGGGCGGATGACGATGGTTCCGCCCGAAAGCCCCTTGCCCACATAGTCGTTGGCGTCACCGAACACCTCAAGCTTCAGACCCTGTACGGCGAAGGCGCCCAGCGACTGGCCGGCCGAGCCGCGCAGGCGCACGGTGATATGGCCGGGCTGCAGGCCGGCCATGCCGTAGCGCCTGGTGATCATATGGCTGAGCTTGGTGCCGATGGCGCGCTGGGTGTTGCGCACCGTGTAGGTGAGCTGCATTTTCTCGCCTTCCTCGAGCGCCGGACGGGCATCGGCGATCATCTGGGCATCCAATGTCTCGGGCACCTCGTTCCGCCCTTCCATCGTGCAATAGCGTGGGAAGCCTCCCGAATCGGCCTGTACCAGGATGGGGTTGAGGTCGAGGTCATCCAGATGGGCCGAGCCGCGGCTTACCTGGGCCAGGAGGTCCGACCGCCCGACGATCTCCTCCAGCCGCCGCACGCCGAGGCCAGCCAGGATCTCCCGCACTTCCTCGGCCATAAAGCTGAACAGGTTGACCACTTTTTCCGGCGTGCCGGTGAATTTCTTGCGCAGCTCGCCGTCCTGGGTGCACACCCCCACCGGGCAGGTGTTGGAGTGGCATTGCCGGACCATGATGCAGCCCATGGCGACCAGCGAGGTCGTGCCGATACCGAATTCCTCGGCTCCGAGCATGGCGGCGATCACCACATCGCGGCCAGTCTTGATGCCGCCGTCGGTGCGCAGCCGCACGCGATGGCGCAGCCGGTTGAGCGTCAGCACCTGATGGACTTCCGAGAGGCCCATCTCCCAGGGCAGGCCGGCGAACTTGATGGAGGTCTGCGGGCTGGCCCCGGTGCCGCCGACATGGCCCGACACCAGGATGATATCGGCCTTGGCCTTGGCGACGCCCGCAGCGATCGTTCCGATACCGGAACGGCTCACCAGTTTGACGCAGACCTTGGCCTCGGGGTTGATCTGCTTCAGGTCGTAGATGAGCTGCGCCAGGTCCTCGATCGAATAGATGTCATGGTGCGGCGGGGGGCTGATCAGGGTCACACCGGGTGTGGCGTGGCGCAGCCGGGCGATTTCCACCGTCACCTTGAAGCCGGGCAACTGGCCGCCTTCGCCCGGCTTGGCCCCTTGCGCCACCTTGATCTCGATCTCGCGGCAGTTGGTGAGGTACTCGGCGGTGACGCCGAAGCGGCCCGAGGCGACCTGCTTGACCGCCGAATTGGCATTATCGCCGTTGGCAGCCGGCTTGTAGCGGGCCGGATCCTCGCCGCCTTCGCCCGACACCGACTTGGCGCCGATGCGGTTCATGGCGATGTTCAGCGTCCCGTGCGCCTCGGGGCTCAGCGCACCCAGCGACATGCCGGGGGTGATGAAGCGCTTCCGGATCTCGGTAATCGATTCCACTTCATCGAGCGACACCGGGGCGCCGGCCGGCTTGTATTCCAACAGGTCGCGCAGGGAAATGGGCGGCAGCTTGCGCACCCCTTCCGAATAGCGCTTGAAGGTGGTGTAGCTGTCGGTCGACACGGCGGTCTGCAGGATATGGATCAGTGCACCGTCCTGGCCATGCGCCTCGCCGCCCTTGCGATAGCGGTAGAAGCCGCCGACCGGCAGGGTTACCGCCTCGCCGCTATAGGCCCTTCCATGCATCTCCATGACCTTGTGCTGGATGCCGGCCAGCCCCAGGCCGGAGATGCGCGAACTCATGCCCGGGAAGAACTCGGCTACCAGGGCGCGCGACAAGCCGACCGCCTCGAAGCAGTAGCCGCCGCGATAGCTCGAGATCACCGAAATGCCCATCTTCGACATGACCTTCAGCAGGCCCTGGTCGATGGCGTGCTTGTAGCGCCGCACGCATTCTTCCAGGCTCAGGCCCGGGTACAGTCCGCGGCGATGCCGCTCGGCGATGCTTTCCTGGGCGCCGTAGGCGTTGACCGTGGTGGCGCCGACGCCGATCAGCACGGCGAAATAATGCACATCCAGGCATTGGCCCGAGCGCACATTGAGCGAGGTGAATGTTCTGAGCTGCTGGCGGACCAGATAGGTGTGCACACCGCCGGCGGCGAGGATCATCGGGATCGGCGCGCGGCCCGGCCCGACCTTCTCGTCCGACAGGATCACATGGGTGCAGCCACCGCGCACGGCGTCCTCGGCCTCGCGCCGGATACGGTGCAAAGCCTGGGCCAGGGCGCTGTCTCCGTCCTTCGGCGCGCTCCCCTTGACGTCGAACGTGCAGTCGATCTCGGCCGCGGTGTCGCCCATATGGGCGCGCATGGCGCGGAACTCGGCGGTAGACAGCACCGGGCTTTCCAGCTGCAGGAGTTCGCACTGGGTTTCATCCTCGTCGAGGATGTTGCCCAGGTTGCCCAGCCGGGTCTTCAGGCTCATCACCCGCGATTCGCGCAAGCTGTCGATGGGGGGGTTGGTGACCTGGCTGAAGGTCTGGCGGAAATAATGGTGCAGGCTGCGATATTGCTGCGACAGCACGGCCAGCGGGGTGTCGTCGCCCATCGAGCCGACCGCTTCCTTGCCGTCTTCGACCATGGGATGAAGGATCAGCTCCAGGTCTTCCATGGTGATGCCGAAGCCGAACTGCATGCGGCGCAGCGCTTCGGCGGACAGCGCCGCCGGCTCGGTGGCGTGCTCGCGGATCAGGCTGTCGATCTCAGTGGTGCGCTTGACCCACTCGCCATAGGGCTGGCGGGCAGACAGCATGTCCTTCAGCGGCTGGTCTTTGTAAAAGCGGCCGGCCTTGAGGTCGATGCCGATCATCTGCCCGGGGCCGACGCGCCCCTTCTCCACCACATCCGGCTCGGCGACGCGGACCATGCCGGTCTCGGAGCCGACGATCAGCAAGCCGTCGGCGGTGATGGTATAGCGCATTGGCCTGAGGCCGTTCCGGTCCATGCCGGCGATCACCCAGCGGCCGTCGGTGGCGCACAGCGCGGCGGGGCCGTCCCACGGCTCCATCACGCTGTTGCAATAGGAGAAATAGTCGCGATGGGCCTGCGGCATGGTGGCGTTGTTGCCCAGGCTTTCCGGCACCAGCATGCACTTCACCGCCGGCGCGTCGCGGCCGGCCCGCACCAGCAGTTCGAACACGTTGTCGAGCGCCGCCGAGTCCGAGCCCCCGGCCTGGACCACCGGCTTGATGTCGGCCACATGGTCGCCCAGCAGTTCGTGGGCCAGCCGCGTCTCGTGCGACTTCATCCAGTTGAGGTTGCCGGTCAAGGTATTGATCTCGCCGTTATGCGCCAGCATGCGGAACGGCTGGGCCAGCCGCCAGGTGGGGAAGGTGTTGGTGGAGTAGCGCTGGTGGTAGATGGCGAAAGAGGAGACGAAGCGTTCGTCCATCAGGTCGGGGTAGAACACCGACAGTTGTTCGGCCAGGAACATGCCCTTGTAGATGACCGAGCGGCAGGACAGAGAGCAGATATAGAAATCGGCGATATGTTCGGCCAACACCTGCTTTTCGATACGCCGACGGATGACGTAGAGGTCGGTCTCGAAGGTTTGTTCGTCCAGCCCCCGGGCGTTGGCCACCATGATCTGCTCGATCTCGGGTCGGGTGGCGTTGGCCTTCTCGCCGATCACCGAGACGTTGACCGGCACCTGGCGCCAGCCGTAGATGGTGTAGCCGAACTTCAGGATCTCTGTTTCAACGATGGAGCGGCAGCGCTCCTGGGCGGACAGGTCGGTTTTCGGCAGGAAGCACATGCCGACTGCCAGCCGGCCGGGCACCGGCTCGTGGCCCTGGTGGCGGATGTGGTCCTTGAAGAAGTCCTGGGGGATCTCGACGTGGATGCCGGCGCCGTCGCCGGTCTTGCCGTCAGCGTCGACCGCGCCGCGGTGATAGAGCACTTTCAGCGCCTCGATACCAGCCACCACCACCGAGCGGCGCGGCTTGCCGTCGAGCGCGGCGACCAGGCCGACGCCGCAGGCGTCGTGCGGCGTGGTGTCGATGCCCGCGGCCTCCAGCTTGGCCCGGTCGGCGCGGTACTGGGCGACGAAGATCTCCGCTTCGTTCTGCGGCACATGGCTCACGGCGAATTCTCCTAATGACAAATATTCACCTGTTGTTCATCCGGCCACCTGCGCAAGGGCCTCGGCCTGGATGTAGTCGTGGATGGCGGCGGCGGCGTCGCGGCCGTCGCGGATGGCCCAAACCACCAGCGACGCACCGCGGGCGATGTCGCCGGCCGCGAAGACGCCGGGCAGGTTGGTCATCTGGGTGTTGAAATCGACCTTTACCGTGCCCCAGCGCGTCAGCGCCAGCTCGGGCGCGCCGAACAGGGCCGGCAGATCCTCGGGGTCGAAGCCCAGTGCTTTGATCACCAGATCGGCGGGAACGGTGAATTGCGAGCCTTCGACCGGCGAGGGCGCCTGGCGGCCGCTGGCGTCGGCCATGCCGAGGCGCATGCGCACGCAGCCGACGGCTTCGGCCTTGCCATCGCCGAGCACGGCCTCCGGCGCTACCTGCCAGACGAAAACCACCCCTTCCTCTTCGGCATGGGCGACCTCGCGCCGCGACCCCGGCATGTTGGGGCGGTCGCGCCGATACAGGCATTTGACCGAGAGGGCGCCCTGGCGGATAGCGGTACGTACGCAGTCCATGGCGGTATCGCCGCCGCCGATCACCACCACGTTCTTGCCGGCGGCATTCAGGCTCCCGTCGACGAAGGATGGCACGGTATCGCCCAGGTCGACACGATTGGAGGCGATGAGGTAGTCGAGGGCAGCGTGAACGCCCGGCAGGTCGGCGCCCGGAACGGTCAGGCCGCGGGCCCGGTAGACGCCGGTGGCGATCAGCACGGCCGAATGACGGCGGCGCAGCTCCGCCAGCGAGGCATCGCGGCCGACGGCGAAGTTAAGATGGAAAATGACGCCGCCTTCGGCCAGCAGCCGCCAGCGCCGTTCAACCGCTGTCTTTTCCAGCTTGAAGCCGGGAATGCCGTAGATCAGCAGGCCGCCGGCGCGGTCGTGGCGATCATACACATGCACCTGGTAGCCCAGGTTGCGCAGCTGGTCGGCGGCCGCCAGGCCGGCTGGGCCGGCGCCAATGATTCCCACCGACTGGGGCCGTTCGACCGCCGGCCGGGGCGGCTTCACCCAGCCCATCTCCCAGGCGGTCTCGGTGATGTGCTTCTCCATGGCGCCGATGGTCACCGCGCCGTGGCGACTTTGCTCAAGCACGCAATTGCCTTCGCAAAGGCGGTCCTGCGGGCAGATACGGCCGCAGATCTCGGGGAAATTGTTGGTCGCCGAGGATACCGCGTAGGCTTCCTCCATCCGCCCGTCGGCCGCCAGCATCAGCCAATCGGGGATGTTGTTCGAGACCGGACAATGGACCTGGCAGTAGGGGATGCCGCATTGTTCGCAGCGCGACGCCTGGGCCGCCGCTTGCTCCGGCTCGAACGGCCGATAGATTTCCTGGAAGTCATGGCGCCGATCCTCAGCCTTGCGCTTTTTCGGCATGGCCGCGCTGAGGCGGGTGAACTGCAGCATTTTCGACGACATAGCCACGGGCTCCTTCGACCGAGGAAGGTGAAGCGGACATAGCAAGGGGCGAAGTGCTTTCTTACCGCAGAAACTGGCGCAAATCGAGGAAAAAATGGGACCAAGGTCAATGAGGCTGACCTATGACCATGGTGTGATCCGGCGATCTCGACGGCGAATTAGCAAAGCTAGTCAGAAATTCAATAAATAGGTCGCATTAGTGTACTATCTCAGCCTTTTCCAAAGGGTGTAATAATGTGCTAAAAATCCTCCATCCAGGGGGTTGGGTGCGGTGAATCTTCCAGATCTGGTCATCCTTGCCGTCGTCGAGGGAGTCGCCGACGTCCTACCCATTGACGCCACGGCTCATGCGCTGTTTGCCTCGAGGATCGTCGGCTGGCGGGCCGGTACCGTCGAGGTGGCCATCCATCTTGGCGCCACCCTTGCCCTGCTGGCCTATCTGTGGCGTGAAATCGGCGCCATCGGCCGCGGATTGTGGAGACTGCGCAAGGTTCGGGTGGAACCTGGCCTTCGCCTGATGGCCAAGGCCTTGCTCGCCGCCGCTCCATGGATCGCCTCGACCTACCTCCTGGGCGGCGGCGCCGTGCCCAAGCCGTCCGACATGACCGCCGTCGGCATCACCACGATCGTCTGTGCCATCCTTATGGGGATGGCCGACCGCCTGTGCATGACGGTCAAGCGAGTCGAGCATATCGGCGGGCTGACCGCCATTCTGATCGGCCTCACCCAGCTGTTCGCCTTGCTGCCCGGCGTCGGGCGGGTTGCCGCCGCCCTTACCGCGGCTCGCCTGACCGGGCTCGAACGTCCCGCCGCTTACCGTTTCGTGCTGCTTGCCAACCTGCCCATCCTGGCCGCCACGGGCGGCGCCGAGGCGGTGCGGTACTTCCTTGACGGCGTTCGTCCGAGCGGCGGTGACATCCTGGCCGCCGTCCTGACCTTCCTCCTCGTGCTGTCAGGCACCGCCCTGGCCATGTCCTGGCTTCGCCGCTTCGGCCTTCTGCCCTTCGCCCTCTATCGCCTGATCCTGGGCGCCGCAATGGTGGCCCTGGCAACGCTGTAGACCGGGCATGCCCTCGGATCGAATCGCCCCCGCATGGCCGCCCCCGGGGCTCGACCCACGGCAATGATGATTGAAGGCACCCCGGCAGCTACCGCGCCAGGTAGGTTGGCAGGATCAGTTCGGCTGCCGTCGGCGCGATGCCGAGCTCGGCCAAGCCGGGGGTTCCCGGCATCACCACGCTGTCCGTCGCCAGCATCCTGACCTGGTCGGGGGTCAGCGGCGGCTTCGGCAGGTACTGCAGGAAGGCCGCCTGGATCTTCGCCACCGCCAGTGGCAGCGGGAGCAGAAGTCGCCGACGGCCGGTGGCCGAGAGGATCATCTCCAGGATCTGCTTGAGGCTGTAGACGTTCGGGCCGCCCAGCGAATAGGTGCGGCCGGCCTGGGCCGGCGCCGCGGCGGCGACGATGGCATCGGCCACGTCCCCCACATAGACCGGCTGGAACTTCGTCCCGCCGCTGCCGAACAAGGGGCAGACGCCCTTGGCGGCAGCTTTCCTCGGGCAGCTGAAGCCGTCGGTCACGTAGACCGGCATCGCCGGCGTCCACGCGGCCATCCGGGCGAAGCGGTTGAAGAAGTCGTCGTCCGGACCGAACACTACGCTGGGCCGCAGCACGACGGCGCCGGCAAACGCCGTGCGCACGGCGGTTTCGCCGGCCGCCTTGCTGCGCAGGTAGGCGGAGGCCGAGGCGGGGTCGGCGCCCAATGCCGAGACATGGACCAGGGCGCCGGTTCCGGCGGCTTTGGCGGCGGCGGCGACGCGCGCCGCGCCGTCGACATGGATGGCTTGAAAGGTTCGCTTGCCCCGCTCGTAAAGGATGCCCACCAGATTGATCACCAGGTCGGCGCCCTCGACCGCGGCGGTGACACTGAATTCCTTGCCGATGTCGGCATAGACCGATACCACCTGACCGACATCGCCGCGCGGCTGAAGGAACGCCGCGGCTTCCGGGTCGCGCCCGGCGACGCGTACGCGCCAGCCTTCGGCGGCCAGCCGCTGGACCACATGCCGACCGATGAATCCGGCGCCCCCAAACACCGTTGCCAGCCGACTCGCCATCCACCCCTCCCTCGGACATCCGCTTGAAATCCCGGAATTCAAGCTAAAACAGCCGTGCTTTGAACGCAACCCGGCCGAGTGCGGCGGCGCCTGCCGAAATCCCGCTGAAAATAATTGACATCGGAAGGACATCCCAGTATCCCTCTCCGCCTCGGCACGCCCGCCGTGCTCGCCTTCGCGACCCAGCCGACAAGGACCGGGGACGTAGGCGCCGGAGCGGGTCGCTGCCGTGCCCAGGTGGCGGAATTGGTAGACGCGCTAGATTCAGGTTCTAGTGGCCGCAAGGTCGTGGAAGTTCGAGTCTTCTCCTGGGCACCAAACCTTCCAGCGGATGGGGCGGAAGCGGAAACGCCTCCGCCCCCCGTGGAAGCGCCGCCGGGCTACGTGGTTTAGGATCCATCAGGAAGCAGGACTCGCTGCCCTGACAGATTCTCCGGTCGTCGATGGCGGCAGACTCCTCCGCGCCCGCCGTGGCCCAAGCGCCCCTCGGGTTTGGCGTTTCAACCGGATTTGAGCGGAGTCCAGCGTGTCGATCACCTATCATCGTGGCGACCTGCCATCGGGTCTTGGCTTCGGCGACAGCGTGGCCATCGATACCGAAACCATGGGGCTTAACCTGCAGCGCGACCGCCTGTGCGTCGTCCAACTGTCGGCCGGCGACGGCAACGCCCATGTCGTTCATTTCCCCGACCGCGACTACTCGGCGCCGCATCTGCGCACCTTGCTGGCCGATTCCCGGGTGCAGAAGCTGTTCCACTTCGCCCGTTTCGATCTGGCAATGATCCAGCGGCATTTCGGTATTGTTTGCGCGCCCGTTTACTGCACCAAGGTCGCCAGCCGGCTGGTGCGCACCAACACCGAGCGCCACAGCCTCAAGGACCTGTGTGCCGAACTCCTCGGGGTGGAATTGTCGAAGCAGCAGCAAACCTCCGACTGGGGGGCGCCGCAACTCAATCCGCAGCAGCTTGAGTACGCCGCGTCGGACGTGCTGCATCTGCATGCCCTGCGCCGCCGCTTGGATGACCTGCTCGAGCGTGAGCAGCGCCGCGCGCTGGCCGAAGCCTGTTTCAGTTTCCTGCCGGTGCGTGCCGCCCTCGATCTCGCCGGCTGGGCCGACCAGGACGTCTTCGCCCATTGATTTGACCGCCCCGGCGGTGCAACGCATACTGCCTTGAGGAACCAACCGCCCATGAGCTCGAGCGAAGCCATCCTGACGCCGGGCACCGCGGTCGCCGATCTGGCGTCGGCGCGCCGCGTGCTGGCCGCCGAAGCCGAGGCCTTGCACACCCTGGCCGCCAGCCTCGGCGATCGGTTTGCCCGGGCGCTTGATCTGCTGACCGTGACCGGGGGCGGCCGGGTGATCGTCAGCGGTATGGGTAAGAGCGGCCATGTGGCGGGTAAGATCGCCGCCACGCTGGCGTCCACAGGCACGCCCGCGGTCTATGTCCATCCCGGCGAGGCCAGCCACGGCGACCTTGGCATGATCACCGCCCATGACGCCATTCTGGCCCTATCCAATTCCGGCGAGACGCCGGAGTTGACCGACGTGGTGAACTATTCACGCCGCTTCGCCATTCCTCTGGTCGCCGTCACCGGCCGGGCCGACAGCGCTCTCGCCCAGGCAGCCGACCAGGCGCTGATTCTGCCCGAAGTCGGCGAAGCCTGCCCGATGGGGCTGGCGCCCACCAGTTCGACCACAATGATGTTGGCCCTGGGTGACGCCCTGGCCGTGGCGCTGCTTGAACGCAAAGGGTTTTCCCCGGCCGATTTCAAGGTGTTCCATCCGGGTGGACAGCTGGGCCGGCGCCTGCTCAAGGTGGCCGACCTGATGCACAGCGGCGGCGAATTGCCGCTCGTGCCTTTGGACCTGGCCATGGGCGAGGTGCTGCTGGTCATGACCAACAAGAGTTTCGGTTGCGTCGGCGTGCTCGACGAAGTCGGCCGGCTTGCCGGCATCATTACCGACGGCGATCTGCGGCGCCATCTGGAACCGGGACTGTTCGCCCGGCTGGCCGGCGAGGTTATGACCGCCGGCCCCAAGACCACTGGGCCCAACAGTCTGGCCGCCGAGGCGCTCAGGATCATGAATGCCCGGTCCATCACCAGCCTTTTCGTCGTCGAGGACGACCGGCGGCCGGTCGGCATCCTCCATATGCATGACTGCCTCCGGGCAGGCATCGCCTGAGCCTCGATGATCTTCGGCGGCAAGAGCAACGGCCGGACCGCGTCTCGACGGCGGTCGCTTGTCCGCAGCCCGGGGTTGGCTGTCCTGACCGGCTACAGCCGCTTCGTCGGTTTGATGAAGGTGGTCCTGCCGGCAACTGCGGCGGCGCTGCTCGGCCTGATCGTCGCCTGGCCCAAGCTGGCGCCGCGCGACGCCGCTTTCAAGCTGGCTTTCGCTAATTTCAATCTGAAATCGGTCGACACCTTGTCGATGACCAAGCCGCGCTACTACGGCACCGATGATAAGAACCTGCCGTTCACCATTACCGCCAAGGTGGGCACCCAGGTGGATCCGCAGACCCTGGTGGTGGCCTTGCAGGAGCCGGTCGCCAATCTGACGGAGCGGGACGGCAGTACCGTGGTGGTCAATTCGGATGTGGGGTTTTTTCGGCAGAAGGATGGTACCCTTGACCTCATGGGTCATGTGGACCTTCACCAGGACAAAGGGTACGAAGTGCATACCGAGAGCGCCCGCATCGAGGTGGGGCCTGGCAATGCCGCCGGCGACGAGCCGACCAACGCCCGGGGGCCCGCCGGCACCGTCGAAGGGGAGGGCTTTCGCCTGTGGAACCACGGCCGTACCATCCTCTTCACCGGCAAGGCGAAAGCGGTGCTGGTCACGTCAAAAAGCAAGGATCGGTCGCCGTGAACCGCGCCATTGTCGCAGTTCTGCTGGCTGGCGCGGTGGGCTTGGCCGGCCCGGCGGCGGGCAAGGCGGCGCCGGCCCGGGTTGCCGTGCCGGCGACTGGCCAAGACCAGGGCGGACATACCGGCGGTGGCGGACTCGACTTCGCCGATCAGAAATCCGGTACGCCGCTTGAGGTGTATGCCGATCAGGGCCTGGAATTGTCTCAGGACAGCAAGACGGTGATCGGTCGCGGTAATGCCAAGGCCATCCGCGGCCACGTCACCGTGACGGGGGATGTCCTGATCGCCCATTACCGGGACAAGCAGCCGCAGCCCGGCCAGCCCCCGCCGCCGAAACCGCCGAAGGACCCCCAGCCGGGCAACGCAACCGAAGTCGGGGGCAGCAGCGAAATTTGGCGGGTCGAAGCGAATGGCCGGGTCACCATCGCCTCGCCGACCCAGACGGCTTACGGCGATCATGCCGATTACAATATCGACGATGCGGTGGTGGTATTGACCGGCAAAGACCTTCGCCTGGTCACCCCGACCGACCTCGTTACCGCGCGCGACAGCCTGGAATATTGGGAACACCGCCAGCAGGCGGTGGCCCGCGGCGCGGCCGTCGCCACACGCGGCGACAAGCGCATCCAGGCCGACATCCTTGTCGCTGATTTCGCCGAGAACGAGGAGCACCACATGGCGATGCAGCGAGTCCACGGCTATGACCACGTGGTGCTCACCACGCCGCGCGAGGTTGTAACCGGAGACCGTGCCGATTACAGCGTGGAAACCGGTATCGTCACGGTGACCGGTTCGGTTAAGATGACGCGCGACGGCAACCAGCTTAACGGCGGATACGCAGTGGTGAATCTCAATACCGGCATCAGTCGCTTGTACCCGTCAGCGCCAGGGGATGCTGGTCGGCAGGTCAAAGGCCTGTTCATTCCCCGCGAGAAGCAGACACCTGGCGGCGCGGAGCAGGCGGCTCCTGCGGCATCGCCGGGTGCCAATGAGCCCGCCAAGGCGAGGTGATGACGGTCGCACGCATGTCCACGGTGGCCGCCCTCAGCGGGCAGACGGCCGCGGGAGCCGACACCACCGGCCTGGTGGCTCTTCATATCGGCAAGCGGTTCAAGCGTCGCCCGGTGCTGCGCGACGTGTCGGTGCGCGTTCAGCGCGGCGAGGCCGTTGGCTTGCTTGGCCCCAACGGCGCCGGCAAGACCACCTGCTTCTATTGCATCACCGGCCTGATCAACCCCGATGCCGGCAACATCCTGCTGGATGGCCGCGACATCACGGATCTGCCGATGTATCGGCGGGCCCGTCTGGGCATAGGGTATTTGCCGCAGGAGGCGTCGATCTTCCGCGGCTTGTCCGTGGAAGACAATATCCGCGCCATCCTGGAGGTGACCGAACCGGAACGGGAACGGCGGGAAGCGGCGCTCGAGGATCTGCTGGCCGAATTTTCGGTTACCCATCTGCGCCGGGCCCCGGCCCTGGCCCTGTCGGGCGGTGAACGGCGCCGCGTCGAAATCGCCCGTGCCCTGGCATCCCACCCGGCGTTCATTCTCCTCGATGAGCCGCTGGCCGGCATCGACCCCATTGCAGTATCCGATATCCGCGACCTGGTGGCGCATTTGAAGCATCGGGGCATCGGGGTCTTGATTACCGACCATAACGTGCGAGAGACTCTCGACATCATCGACCGCGCATACATCCTGCATGACGGCATGGTTCTGATGGAAGGCGACCCGTCGGAAATCGTGGCTCACGAAGGGGTGCGGCGCGTCTATCTTGGCGAACGTTTCAGTCTCTAGCCTGGCTTAACCGGAACTCCGATGGCTCTCACTCCACGGTTGGACCTGCGTCAGACCCAGTCCCTGGTGATGACGCCTCAACTGCAGCAGGCGATCAAGCTGCTGCAGCTGTCCAACATGGAGCTATCGACCTTCGTCGAGCAGGAATTGGAGCACAACCCGCTGCTCGAGCGCGACGAGGGCGATCGCGCCGTGGCGGCGGAAGAAGCGGCGCCGGTCGACATGGCCGGCGCGGCGCCCGAGGAACCGTTGGTGGACGTCCTGCCCGGTCATACCGAAGAGGCCCCGCTTGACCTCGATTACGACAATACCTGGAACAACGACAGCGCCGCCGACGGTGGGGAAGAGCTGTTCGGCTGGGGCGGGCGCGGCGGCCGGCTCGATTTTCTCGATGACGAAGGCGACTTCGTGCAGACGCTGGCGCGCCAGGTCAGCTTGCGCGATCACCTGGTCGCCCAGCTCAACATGGATGTCGCCGATCCCGCCGACCGGCTGATCGGCCTCCACCTGATGGAAATGCTCGACGAGGCGGGTTACCTGTCGGGCGACCTGGCGGAGGCGGCGCAGGCCCTGGGCTGTCCCCTCGAACGGCTCGAGGGGGTGCTGGTCCGTCTTCAGCGCCTTGATCCACCCGGCATTTTCGCCCGTAATCTGGCCGAATGCCTGGCGCTTCAGTTGCGTGACAAGAACCGCCTGGATCCGGCGATGCAGGCGCTGCTGGCCCATCTGGACATGTTGGCGCGCCGCGATTTGGCTGGCTTGCTGCGTGTTTGTGGGGTCGATTCGGAAGACCTGGCCGAAATGATCGCCGAGATCCGCGCCCTCGACCCGAAGCCGGCGCTCGCTTTCGACCATGCCGTGGCGCAGCCGATCACTCCCGACGTGTTGATGCGGCCGATGCCGGGCGGCGGCTGGCTGGTCGAGTTGAACAGCGATACGCTGCCGCGTGTGCTGGTTAATTCGCGCTACTACGCCAAGGTGGTGAGCGCCGCGCGCAACAAGGAAGAAAAAGGCTATCTGGCCGAGCGCTTCCAGTCCGCCAATTGGCTGGTCAAGTCCCTGCACCAACGGGCCAATACCATCCTCAAGGTGGCGACCGAGATCGTTCGCCAGCAGGAAACGTTCTTCACCAAGGGTATCCAGTACCTGCGGCCGCTCGTCCTGCGCGATATCGCCGAGGCGATCGGCATGCATGAGAGCACGGTCAGCCGGGTTACGGCCAACAAATATATGGCTACACCACGCGGCATCTATGAACTGAAGTATTTCTTTACGCAAGCCATCGCAGGATCGGATGGCGGCGAGGCGCATTCGGCCGAGGCGGTACGTCACAGGATAAAGGTACTCATCGACAACGAGGGTCCGCAGGACATATTGTCGGATGATAAGATCGTTGAGATCCTGAAAGCGGACGGCATCGATATCGCCCGGAGAACTGTCGCCAAGTACCGCGAGGCCATGCACATTCCTTCCTCGGTGCAGCGCCGCCGCGAAAAAATGATGGGAAATTGACGTGCACATGACGCGGGGCGCCATGAATTGGAGCACGCACGACGCTTACTTGACTCGTCTTGGCGACCGGCCTATTGTCCGGCCCCTTATGGGCGCACGGCTCGTTCATATCGAACGACGCGGCGGCGGTCTCAGGGGATGGCGGCGGGCCGTATTGCAGGCGGGGCGGCTTACCGTCGCTTCCGCCGATCGTTGGATCGGCCCCTTGGCGCGGCTCTCCGATGAGATGCACGGCGCAATAGCACCATGAGGATCTGTCATGGACATTGTTGACTTGATCAGCCCGGAAAGCGTGGTGCCCAATTTGCGGGCCACCAGCAAGAAGCAGGCGCTGCAGGAACTGGCGCGCCGCGCTGCCGAGCTGACCGGCCTGCATGAGCGGGCCATCTTCGACGTTCTGTTGGAACGCGAGCGTCTGGGTACCACGGGGGTCGGCAACGGCATCGCCATTCCACACGGCAAGCTGTCCAACCTCCCCCGTCTTTACGGCCTGTTCGCTCGCCTCGAACGACCGATCAACTTCGACAGCATCGATGAACAGCCGGTCGACCTGATTTTCCTGCTGCTGGCTCCCGAGTCGGCCGGCGCCGATCACCTGAAGGCGCTTGCCCGGGTGTCCCGCCTGCTGCGTGACAAGGGTGTCTGCGAGAAATTGCGCGGCACCGATACGGCTGAAGGCCTTTACGCCCTCCTTACCGAATCCCCGGCCAGCCGCGCCGCCTGATCCCTGATCTCTCAGCCATTTCGCAACCCCCGGGCCTGTTCCCGGGGGGTTGGGACGGGGCGAGTCATGGGGAAAGCGCAAATTCCAGGGTTCAGTGCACGCTGACCGGCTCCAGGTCGTGCTGCCGCACGGCGGCAAAAGCCAAGGCACGATCCTGAGCCAGCCCGATGTTGGTGCCATCGGCGCCGTGGATCGACCAGCCGACCTCGTCGTTGATTACCACGCGTTTGATATAGGCGACGTCCTGCATGCCCCACAGCGCAAAATCCTGCGCCGACATGGTGCGCGATGGCCCTGGCGTCTTATGGGAGTCTTTGTTCATCGTTCCGCCTCCTCTATTGGGCGAGCGTTCCCTTGCTTGCCGGTCTCCACGCTGATCGCGGTATTGCCCGAACGCCCGGGCAAGGCCTTTTCGATCTTGATGGTACGGGCGCGATTCTCCGGCAGGGGGCGCTGCAAGTCGACATGCAGCAGGCCGTTGTCAAGGGTGGCGCTGACCACCTCGATCCCCTCCGCCAACACGAAGCCCCGCTGGAACTGGCGGGCGGCGATGCCGCGGTGGAGGAAAACACGGCTCTGGTCGTCCTCGGCTTGCCTGCCGCGAATAATCAGCTGGTTGTCCTCGATGGACACCTGCAGATCGTCCATGGAAAAGCCGGCGACAGCCAGAGTGATCCGCAGGCCGTTGTCACCGATCTGCTCGATGTTGTAGGGCGGATAACCTTCGGCGGAAGTCTTGGATATGCGGTCGAGAACCCGCTCGAAATGGTCGAAACCAAGAAGCAGCGGGCTGTTGAACAGGGACACGCGAGTCATTGAAACACGTCCTCCTCTTGATGCGAGCGAGCACGGTCTTGGGCCCATGACGGCGCCCTTAACCGGCGGTCCTGGTCGGCACCGCCAGTTATCTATTTTGGTCCGCTCGATCGGGCAGTCAAGGGATCTTGGCGGCCCCACTATAACGGCATCCCCACAATTCAATCCGCTGGTCGTCCGTCGATCGCTTGGATGACCTCGAATCCCTCGAATTGCGGCGGCCCGAGATAGAGCCCCGCCGACTGGCCGGCACCGCCGTGGGCGCGCCGGAACGCATCCGAGCGGGTCCACGCCTCGAAATGCCCGCGCGAGGCCCAGACGGTATGGGAAGCGAACAGGGTGCATTGCTCGTCCGACGGCCCGCGCAACAGGTGAAATGCGATGAAGCCGGGCACCTCGGGCAGGTTGGTCTCGCGCTCCTTCCAGATGCGGGCGAACTCGTCCTCCTTGCCGAGGCCGATGCGGAAACGATTCATGGCGATGAACATTGCGGGCGTGCTCCTTCTCCGTCCGGTCGGCTGCGTCGGGAAGAATGTGGGAGCGCCGCGGCATTCGGCAATCCCGCCCTCGACCTTCGGCGGGGCCGCGGTATTGGCCGTGACTTTGCAGGAACCGGCATGGGCTTCGCGGGCCGGGCCATGATCCCTCGGCTTGTCGGCGAATGTCTCGCAGGCTGTCCGTGGCAGCGCCACGCAACGGCAACGTTCGGCGGCGGCTGGGGGCCCTACTGAGATTCTTTCATCCCGAACACGCCACAAAAAGAACAAGGGCTCCGCAGCATCGGCTGCGAAGCCCTTGTCATCTTTGGTGGAGCCAAGGAGGATCGAACTCCTGACCTCTACAATGCCATTGTAGCGCTCTCCCAGCTGAGCTATGGCCCCGGAATCTGGGACGCGGCCAGTGCCGCGTAGGTGCGGGAACATAGGGATTCGGCTTTGTCTGCGCAAGCAAAAAAATCGTGCCCAAGCAGAGCCGACCGAACCGCTCGTCAGATCTCGTTTTCTAAATCCTCGTCCAGGTGTTCCATCACCTCGGCCATGTCGTCGTCGTCCTCGCCCAGATCGGAAGCGTCTTCGATCAGCCCGCTTTCGTCGTCATCGCCGCCGTCCATGGCGTCGATGTTGCCGTCCTCGTCCTCAGTGGCTTCGAGTTCCTCGGCTTCGGCGTCACTCTCCAGCACCTCTTCTTCCTCCAGCACCGGGGGAAGCGCTTTCGGTGTCGCCTTGGCTTCAGCGGCGGCGGCGGCGGCTTGGCGGCGGGGCCTGTAGGTGACCTCCACCTCGACCGCCGATTCGCATTTCGGGCAAATAATCGGCGAACGCATCAGATCATAGAAGCGGGCGCCGCAGCTCTGGCAGGTGCGTTTCACACCCCATTCGGGTTTTGCCACCCTTGACCTCCTTGAACCTGCGTCAAAAAACTGCCTTTGGCGCCATTTGCCACGTTACCTTGGCCGTGTCAAAACGAAAAATGGGCGTAACGGCATGCGGCCCGTCGCCGGCCACCGTCTTCGGCCCTACCTCCGGGCCTTCGGCTGTGCTACAGAGCCGTGGTCGGTCGAACCATTCGCACCAAAAAGGCACCCGGTCCATGCAGCTGATATCCATCGCCGCGCCGCCCTTGACGGGCCAGGCGCGCGTTCCCGGCGACAAGTCGATCTCGCACCGCGCGCTGATGTTCGGCGCCCTGGCGGTCGGGCGCAGCACCGTCGAAGGGCTGCTCGAAGGTGAGGACGTGTTGCGCACCGCCGAGGCCATGCGGCGGCTGGGCGCCGAGGTCGTTCGCCGCGACGACGGGATTTGGCAGTTGTACGGGCGCGGCGTCGGCGGACTGGCCGAGCCGGAGGACGTCCTCGACATGGGCAACGCGGGCACGGGGGCGCGGCTGCTGATGGGCCTGGTGGCGACCCACCCCTTCACCACCGTGTTCACCGGCGACGCTTCATTGCGATCGCGCCCGATGCGCCGGGTCAGCGAGCCGCTCGGTCGCATGGGGGCTGGATTCGTCAGCCGATCCGGCGGACGCCTGCCCTTGGCGGTCATCGGCACTGCCTCGCCCATTCCCATCTCCTACGAGCTCCCCGTGCCCTCGGCCCAGGTCAAGTCTGCCGTCCTGCTGGCCGGGCTGAACGCTCCGGGGGCGACCACGGTCGTCGAGAGCGCACCGACGCGCGACCATACCGAGCTGATGCTGCGTGGGTTCGGCGCCGAGGTCGCCGTCGATGCGCTTCCCGACGGCGGCCGCGCGGTAACCATCAAGGGACATCCCGAACTCACCGGGCGGGCCATCAAGGTGCCCGGCGACCCTTCCTCGGCGGCCTTTCCCGTGGTGGCTGCGCTGCTGGTCCCTCACTCCCGCATCACCGTCCCGGGTGTCGGCACAAACCCGCTGCGTTGCGGCCTGTTCCAGACCCTGAAGGAGATGGGGGCCGACCTCCAGTGGCAAAACGCCCGCGACGAGGCCGGCGAGCCGGTGGCTGATCTGGTGGCGGGCCATTCTGCCCTGAAAGGCGTTGATGTCCCGCCCGAACGGGCGCCGTCGATGATCGACGAATATCCCGTCCTGGCAATCGCCGCTGCATTTGCCGCCGGCACGACCCGCATGCGTGGGCTGGCCGAGCTCAGGGTGAAGGAGAGCGACCGGCTGGCCGCCGTGGCCCGCGGACTGCAGGCCTGCGGCGTGCGTTTCGAAGTTGAGGGCGACGACTTGATCGTCCATGGCGACGGCCGGCCACCGGATGGCGGCGCCACCATCGCGGTCAATCTCGACCACCGTATCGCCATGTCCTTCCTGGTCATGGGGATGGCCTCGCGGCGCCCGGTGCAGATCGACGACGCGGCCGCCATCGGCACCAGCTTTCCTGGTTTCGTCTCCCTGATGAACGGCCTGGGGGCGCGGATTTCGGAGGTGCAGCCGTGAGCCGGGAGAAGGGATGCCACCGCAGACGCGCAGAGGCCAGGGAAGCGAAGACTTATTCGTCGATTTCTCTCCCGGTTCTCCGTCTCTCCGCCGTGATCTTCTAACAATGATTATCGCCATCGACGGCCCGGCGGCGGCCGGAAAGGGAACACTGGCGCGGCGGCTGGCCGGGCATTTCGGGCTGAATTACCTCGACACCGGCCTCTTGTATCGGGCCGTCGGCATGGCGGTGCTGAGGGCCGGGGGTGACCCGGCCGACGCTGCCGCCGCCGAACAGGCAGCCCGGCGGCTGGAGCTCGTCGCCCTGGCCGATCCCGGCTTGAGGGGCGAAGCGGCCGGCGGCGCCGCCTCAAAGGTGGCGGCCATACCGGCCGTGCGCGCGGCCCTGCTCGACTTCCAGCGCGCCTTCGCCGCCCGGGCGCCGGGGGCGGTGCTGGACGGCCGCGACATCGGCACGGTGGTCTGCCCAATGGCCGATGCCAAGCTCTTCGTCATGGCCAGCCTGGAAAAGCGTGCCGAGCGACGTTTGAAGGAGTTGCTTGACAAGGGTGAACCGGCTATATGGGAGCGCGTCCTTCAAGACATGAAGGAACGCGACGAGCGCGATAGCGCCCGCAGCGTAGCTCCGTTGGTTCCGGCCGACGACGCCGTCGTCCTGGACACCTCCGAGCTCGATGCGGATGCGGCTTTTGCCGCTGCGGTAGATATCATTTCCCTCAGGCGCCCTGCCGGCTGAAACCGGTTCCGGGGTGTTAGCTGGGCAGCCGTTCCCTGAGGCGGGGGAACGGCGTTGCGTGTTTTCTCCATCGCCGAAGACCGCCGGAGCCAACCGGCAGGCCTGGATAAGACAGTTGTGAAAGGAACATTTGCATATGGCTACTGCCACTGAATTCGCGGCGAACGAAGATTTTGCCGCCCTGCTGGACGAGACGTTCGGCGAAGCGGGGGCCTTTGAAGGCTCCGTGGTGAAAGGCACCGTCGTCGAGGTTGACGGCGATTTTGCGGTGATCGACGTCGGGCTTAAGTCCGAGGGCCGCATCCCGCTCAAGGAATTTGCCGCTCCCGGCCGCCCCGCCGAGATCAAGGCGGGCGACGAAGTCGAAGTGTTCGTCGAGCGCTACGAGGATAAGAACGGCGAGGTCATGCTGAGCCGCGAGAAGGCGCGCCGCGAGGAAGCCTGGACGCAGCTCGAGCGCGCCTTCCAGGATAATCAGCGGGTCAACGGCATCATCTTCGGCCGGGTCAAGGGCGGCTTTACCGTCGACCTGTCGGGGGCTGTCGCCTTCCTGCCGGGCAGCCAGGTGGATATCCGCCCGGTGCGTGACATCGGGCCCTTGATGGGCAGTCCGCAACCCTTCCAGATCCTCAAGATGGACCGCTCGCGCGGCAACATCGTGGTGTCGCGTCGCGCCGTGCTGGAAGAAACCCGCGCCGAGCAGCGCTCCGAGCTGATCGAGAGCCTGAAGGAAGGCCAGGTGCTGGAAGGCGTGGTGAAAAACATCACCGATTATGGCGCCTTCGTCGACCTGGGCGGCGTCGACGGCCTGCTGCACGTCACCGATATCGCCTGGAAGCGCATCAACCACCCGAGCGAGGCGCTGCATATCGGCCAGTCGGTCAAGGTGCAGGTGATCCGCTTCAACCCCGAGACCCAGCGCATCAGCCTTGGCATCAAGCAACTCGAGGCCGATCCGTGGGAAGGCGTGGACCAGAAGTATCCGGTCAGCGCCAAGTTCGTCGGCCGCGTCACCAACATCACCGACTACGGCGCGTTCGTCGAGCTGGAGCCCGGCGTCGAAGGCCTGGTCCACGTGTCCGAAATGTCCTGGACCAAGAAGAACGTCCATCCCGGCAAGATCGTCTCCACCTCCCAGGAGGTCGAGGTCATGGTGCTGGACGTCGACGCCCAGAAGCGCCGCATCTCGCTCGGTCTCAAGCAGACCATGTCGAATCCGTGGGAAGGCTTCCTCGAGAAGTTCCCGGTGGGTTCCGAAGTCGAAGGCGAGGTCAAGAACATCACCGAGTTCGGTCTGTTCGTCGGCCTGCCCGGCGAGATCGACGGCATGGTCCATCTTTCCGACCTCGACTGGGAGCGCCCGGGCGAGCAGGCCATCGCCGACTTCAAGAAGGGTGACGTGGTCAAGGCCAAGGTGCTCGACGTCGATATCGAGAAGGAACGCATCAGCCTCGGTATCAAGCAGCTGGGTTCGGATCCGTTCAAGCAAGCCATCGCCCATATCAAGAAGGGTGACGTGGTGACCTGCACGGTGACCCAGGTCACCGATAACGGTCTCGAAGTGACGGTCGAGGGCATGACCGGTTTCATCCGCAAGAACGAGCTGGCGCGCGACCGCTCCGACCAGCGCCCCGATCGCTTCGCCGTCGGCGAAAAGCTCGATGCCAAGGTCACCGCTATCGACAAGGCTACCCGCAAGGTGACCCTGTCGGTCAAGGCGCGCGAGATCGACGAAGAGAAGCAGGCGATGGCCGAGTACGGTTCGTCCGACTCCGGCGCGTCGCTGGGCGACATCCTGGGGGCGGCGTTCAACCGCGCCAAGGAAGAAAAAGCCCAGTCGGAAGATAAGTAAGGACGGCATCCACCACGGAGGACACGGAGCGCAGGGAGAACGCCTGATCTTTCTCCACGCTCTCCGTGCACTCCGTGGTGCAATGAAAAAATCTAGGTATCTGAAAGGCTTATCTTGACGCCTCGGCTTGCCTTTGGCAGGCTGCTTGCGCGAGTGGCAAACACCGCCCTGACCAGGAGCCAAGGACGCCCATGACCAAGTCGGAGCTGATCGCCCGCCTGGCGGAGCTCAACCCTCACCTCTACCAGCGTGACGTCGAGCGCATCGTGACCACCATATTCGACGAGATCGCAGCTGCGCTGGCCCGCGGCGATCGGGTCGAACTGCGCGGCTTCGGGGCGTTTTCGATCAAGAAGCGCGACGCTCGCCAGGGCCGCAACCCGCGGACCGGCGCGGCGGTGGACGTCTCGGAAAAAGCGGTTCCCTTCTTCAAGACCGGCAAGCAATTGCGCGAGCGGTTGAACACTGACCAGTAGAAGGGGAAGAGCCCCTTGCGATTCCTCTTCTGGATCATCGGCTTGCCCCTGGCTGTGGTGGTGGTGGTGTTCGCCCTGTCCAACCGCCAGACGCTGACGCTCGGTTTTTTGCCGTTCGACGAAGTCCTGATGGTGCCGGTCTATCTGGCCGTGCTGGCGCCTTTGGCTGGCGGGTTTCTCTTGGGCTTCCTCGGCGGCGGCTTGTCCGGCCTGAAATATCGGCGGGCCGCCCGGATCGAGGCGCGCCGCGCCGACGATCTCGAACGCCGGCTCGAAGCGCTGAAAGCCTCCGCCGCTTCGTCTCCCCCACCCTCCGAGCCGCCTGCGGCCGGCAACCTTCCCATACCGCCATGAACCCGATCTATTGCGCCCTGGACACCACCGATGCCGATGCCGCGCTCGGCCTCGCTCGACGGCTGGCGGGCCTGGTCGGTGGCGTCAAGCTCGGCCTGGAATTCTTTGTCGCCAATGGTCCGGCCGGCGTTCGCGCGGTGGCCGCCGCCGGCCTGCCATTGTTTCTTGATCTGAAGTTTCACGACATCCCTAATACCGTCGCCGGCGCCATGAAGGGTGCCGTCGCCCTGGCCCCGGCGATGACCACGGTGCATGCCGGCGGTGGCGGCGAGATGATGCGCGCGGCGGTGCAGTCGGCCGGGGAGGCCGCCGCCCGTGCCGGCGTCCGGCGTCCGGACATCCTGGCGGTCACCGTGCTGACCAGTATCGGCCCAGCCGAACTGCCGGCCATCGGCGTCGGCGGCACCTTGCTCGACCAGGTCAAGCGGCTGGCGGCGGTGGCCCAGGAAGCAGGGGTCGATGGCATCGTCTGTTCGCCACATGAGGTAGAGGAACTGCGCCGGTTATGCGGGCCCGGGATGAAACTGGTGATCCCCGGCATCCGCCCGGCCTGGGCGGCGACCAACGATCAGAAGCGGGTGCTTGGTCCGGCCGAGGCCGTCGCCAAAGGCGCCGACATCCTGGTGATCGGTCGGCCGATCACCGCCGCCGGCGACCCGGCGGGGGCGGCACGCCGCATCCTCGATGAGCTGGAGGCGGCGTGATGGCCAAGACCGTTCAGGTGAAGATCTGCGGCCTGACCGACGAAGACGCGGTTGATGCCGCCATCGAGGCGGGGGCCGATTTCCTCGGGGTGGTGTTCTTCGAGAAGAGTCCCCGCCATGTGACCGTCGCGCGGGCGGCCGAACTGTTACAGTTCGTACCGGAAGAAATTCGGCGAGTCGGCCTGTTCGTCGAGCCGGACGATGCGTTGCTGGACGCGGTGATGAACAATGTCCGCCTTGATCTCTTCCAATTTCACGGCAAGGAATCGCCCGATCGGGTCGAGGCCGTGCGTGTCGAATACGGCATGCCGGTGATCAAGGCGGTGGGTATCGCCGGCCCCGATGATCTGCAAATTGCCAAGACCTATGCCGAAATTTGCGATTGGCTGCTGTTCGACGCCAAGGCGCCGGCCGATGCCGACCGCCCCGGCGGCAATGCCGCCGCCTTCGACTGGACCATGTTGAAAGGACGCCGCTGGCCCTGCCCGTGGATGTTGGCCGGTGGGCTCGATCCCGACAATGTGGCGGAAGCGATCCGATTGTCGGGGGCGACGGCGGTGGACGTCTCCTCGGGCGTGGAAAGTGCCCCCGGCGTGAAGGATGCCTCCCTCATCGCCAGGTTCGTTGCGGCAGCGAAACAGCAATAGCGCCGGCCTCCGTGCCGGCGGCGAAGCGGTCGCCGGCACGGAGGCCGGCGCTACTGGCAAAAATCCCTGCAGCCGCCGCCGCTTTGTGCTTTATTAGCGCCCTTTCAGGCCGACCGGGCAGATTGATGGAAACCTTGAACACTCTTCGTGCCGGACCGGACGAGCACGGGCATTTCGGCATTTTCGGCGGACGCTATGTCGCCGAAACGCTGATGCCGCTAATCCTCTCGGTCGAGAGAGCCTATGCGCAAGCCAAAGCCGACCCGGCCTTTGCCGCCGAGCTGGCCTCCTATCTGGAGCATTACGTCGGACGGCCAAGCCCGCTCTATTTCGCCCGGCGGCTGACCGAAGCCTTCGGCGGGGCAAAGATTTATCTGAAGCGCGAGGACCTCAACCACACCGGCGCCCACAAGGTCAACAATTGCATGGGTCAGGTGCTGCTGGCCCGGCGGATGGGAAAAAGCCGTATCATCGCCGAGACCGGCGCCGGCCAGCACGGTGTAGCGACGGCCACCGTCTGCGCGCTGTTCGGCCTGAAATGCGTGATCTACATGGGGGCCACCGACATCGAGCGGCAGGCGCCCAACGTCTATCGCATGAAGCTCCTCGGTGCCGAGGTGAAACCGGTGACCGCCGGTGCCGGCACACTCAAGGACGCGATGAACGACGCGCTGCGCGACTGGGTGGCCAATGTCGAGGATACCTATTACATGATCGGCACCGTCGCCGGGCCGCATCCTTACCCGGCCATGGTGCGCGATTTCCAGACGGTGATCGGCGACGAGGCCCGCCGGCAGATCATCGAGGCGGAAGGCCGCCTGCCCGACAGCCTGCTGGCCTGCATCGGCGGTGGATCCAACGCCATGGGCCTGTTCCATCCGTTCCTCGACGACCGCGGCGTGCGCATCATCGGTGTCGAGGCGGCTGGCTACGGGCTTACCACCGGCCGGCATGCGGCTTCGCTGAAGGGTGGCAGGCCGGGTGTGCTGCACGGCAATCGCACCTATCTGCTGCAGACCGACGACGGCCAGATCAACGAGGCCCATTCCATATCGGCCGGCCTCGACTATCCGGGCATCGGCCCCGAGCACGCGTGGTTGCACGAGATCGGGCGGGTTGAGTACGTCTCGGCCACCGACGACCAGGCGCTGGAGGCCTTCCAGCTGACCACGCGGCTGGAAGGGATCATTCCGGCCCTGGAATCATCCCATGCCATCGCCTATGCGAAGACCGTCGCCAAGGATCTGGGCGAGGATCATGTGATGGTGATCTCGCTGTCGGGCCGTGGTGACAAGGACGTGGCGACGGTGGCCCGGGCGCTCGGCGACAAGGCCGTGGGAGGCCTGTCATGAGCCGCATCGCCGCTCGCTTCGCCGCGCTGAAAGCCGAGGGCCGGGCCGGTCTGGTGACCTTCATCACCGCCGGCGACCCCGATGCCGGCACCAGCCAGGCGATCCTCGACGGGCTGCCCGCCGCCGGGGCCGATCTGATCGAACTGGGCATGCCGTTTTCCGATCCCATGGCCGACGGACCGGCCATCCAGGCCGCTTCGCTGAGGGCGCTGGCGGCGGGTGCCGGCCTTACCGCGACCCTCGACATGGTGCGCCGCTTTCGGGCCAAGGACGAGGCGACGCCGATCATCCTCATGGGCTATTACAACCCCATCTACGCCCATGGCGTCGAGACCTTCTGCCGTGAAGCCGCGGCCGCCGGGGTGGACGGGCTGATCGTTGTCGACCTGCCTCCGGAGGAGGCCGAGGAACTGGCGGCCCCAGCGCGCCGGGTGGGCATCGATTTCATCTTCCTGACGGCGCCCACCACCGACGACGGACGGCTGCCGACGGTGCTGGAGCATGCCTCGGGCTTCGTCTATTACGTCTCCATTACCGGTGTTACCGGCACCGCCTCGGCCAGCCGCGAGGCGATCGCCCAGGCGGTGGCGCGCCTGCGCCGGCATACCGGCCTGCCGCTGGCCGTCGGCTTCGGCCTCAAGACCGCGACGCAGATCGCCGAGGTGGCCGGTCTGGCCGACGCCGCGGTGGTTGGTTCGGCCATCGTCCAGCGTCTGGCCTCCGGACTCGACCCCACAGGCCGGGCTCCGGCCGGCCTGGCCGCCGACGTGCTGGGTTTCGTCAAAGAGCTGTCTGCCGGGGTGCGCGAAACGCGCAAATGACCAATGGACCAAGCAAATCAAGAACAGATGGAAAGCAAGTTTCCTGATTCCTCTTTCAGCCGAGTTGGGATGATCCCATGAACTGGCTTACCAATTTCGTCCGCCCCAAGATCCAAAGCCTGGTTCGTCCGCGCGAGGTGCCGGATAACCTGTGGGATAAATGCCCGCAATGCGGCCATATGATTTTCCACCGCGACTTGGCCAAGACCCTTTGGGTCTGCGCCCATTGCGACCATCACATGCGCATGTCGGTGAAGGCGCGACTCGACATGCTGTTCGATGCGGCCGCCTATCAGCGGATTGAACTGCCGAAAGGCGTGGTCGATCCGTTGAAGTTTCGCGACGGCAAGCGCTATACCGACCGCCTCAGGGAAAGTCAGGCCAAGACCAACGAGCAGGACGCCGTGGTCGTCGCCCACGGCCGGGTCGGCGGAGTGCCAGCGGTCGTGGCGGCGTTCAACTTCGCCTTCATGGGCGGATCGATGGGAATCGCCGTCGGTGACGGAATCGTTGCGGCAGCGGAATTGGCGGTGCTGCAAGATGCGGCGTTGATCGTCGTGCCGGCCTCAGGCGGTGCCCGCATGCAAGAGGGCATCTTGAGCCTGATGCAGATGGCCCGCACCACCGTGGCGGTGGCCAAGGTGCGGGAAAAAGGCTTGCCCTATGTGGTCCTGCTGACCGATCCCACCACCGGGGGGGTTTCCGCCTCCTTTGCCATGCTGGGAGACATCCATGTGGCCGAACCAGGGGCGGTTATCGGTTTCGCCGGGGCTCGGGTGATCGAGACCACCATCCGCGAAAAGCTGCCGCCGGGGTTCCAACGGGCCGAATACCTGCTGGACAACGGTATGGTCGACATGGTGGTGCACCGCCACAAGTTGGCCGAGACCCTGGGCCGCCTGCTCGGCCTGTTGCGTCATAAAGGCGCCGGCGGCCAGCTGCTGCCGATCGCCGTCGACTTGCCCGACAGCTTCGAGGCCGAGCCGGGTGTGTGACCCGAACGCTGTCCTCGATCGACTGAAAGCCCTGCATCCCAAGGTCATCGACCTGGCGCTGGACCGTGTCCTGCGCCTGCTGGCGGCGCTCGGTCATCCGGAAGAACGTTTGCCGCCGGTGGTCCACGTCGCCGGCACCAACGGCAAGGGGTCGACCCTGGCTTATCTGCGGGCGATGGCGGAAGCGGCGGGAACGACCGTCCATGTGTATACGTCGCCCCATCTGGTCCGCTTCGCCGAGCGCATCCGCGTCGCCGGACGACTCATCGAGGATGTCGAATTGGCCGCCATCCTCGGCGAATGCGAGGCGGTCAATGCCGGCCAGCCCATCACCTTCTTCGAGGTGACCACGGCGGCAGCGCTGCTGGCCTTCGCCCGCCACCCGGCGGGGCTCTGCCTGCTGGAAACGGGTCTGGGCGGGCGTTTCGACGCCACCAATGTGATCGCCCGGCCGGCGCTGACGGTGGTGACTGCCATCTCCCTCGACCACCAAGCCTATCTCGGTTCGTCGCTGGCCGCCATCGCCGGCGAGAAGGCCGGCATCCTGAAGCCCGGCGTGCCCTGCGTCTGCGCGCGTCAGGAGCCCGAAGCGATGACGGTGATCCGACGCGAGGCCGACAGATTGGGGGTGCCGCTGCTGGTCGAAGGGGAGGACTGGACGGTGGCGGAGGCGGACGGTCAGCTGGCGTTCGTCACGGCCGGAGAGCGCCTGCTCTTGCCCCGGCCATCCCTGCTCGGCTGGCACCAGTTCCAAAATGCCGGCCTGGCGGTGGCCGCCGCCCGGCTGCTGCCGGTACCGACCGACGACCAAGGCCTCGGTCGGGCTGCCTGGCCGGCCCGCCTGCAACGGCTGACGCGGGGCCCGCTGCCGGCGCTGTTGCCGGCCCAGGGTGAGCTGTGGCTGGATGGCGGGCACAACCCCGGTGCCGGTCAGGTGCTGGCCCGCTTCATCGCCGACCAGTGGTCCGGACGCCCGCTCGATCTCGTCGTGGGCATGCTCAATACCAAAGACAGCCAAGGGTTTCTTGCCCCGCTGGCACCCTTGGTGCGCCGGCTGGTCGCCGTTACCATTCCGGGCGAGGCCAACTCCCTGGCGGCCGAACAGGTCGCCGCCACGGCACGGGCCGATGGCATCGACGCCGCACCCGCCGCCGATGTCACTGCCGCCCTGGCCGAACTTGGCGGCTTGCCCGGACCGGCGCGGGTGCTGATTTGCGGCAGTCTCTACCTGGCCGGCGCCATCCTGGCCGAGAACGGCTAGCCCGCCCCTGGCACGAATCTTGTTTCTCAGTCCCGACAGTACCGGGGTATCGACAGAAAAATGGCAGAAATCGGCCCTTCTCTAGGTCATTTCTGCTCGGTGGCAACTGCCACCGGCAAGTTCTGCCGTGTCGCCGGTCGAAAGGGACAGGGACATGGCGATCAACGGAACCGGTTGGCTCACACCTTATTCAACGGCGACGAATGCGGGCGGCGGTAATTTCCTGCCGTTCGGCAGGGCGGCGAACGGCCGATTGTCCGTTCCCCTGCCCTCCGATCTCAATAACGCCGCGACGCCGCAGGACAAACTGCAATTGGCCGGCCAGCTGGCGGCGAAACTGCAGCTGCAGGCTGACACCGCGGCCAAGACCGGCGTCACCGGACAGTTGCCGCAGATCACGGCACAGGCCTCCCGCCTGCTGGATGCCGTCGGCTCGGTGGTCGCCGGCCTGACCGGCGCCGGCGGCTCCGCGCTCCAACCCTACCGCCAGTCCCTGTCGGCGGTATTGGGCACGCTCAATGCCGTCGCCAAGCAGATCGCCGTGCTGCTGCCGGAAACCGCTTCCGGCGTCTCACCCCAGACCGCCACCGCCATCAATGAGCTGAACGCCCAGGCCGCCGCTCTGGCCAAGGAGGCCGGCGTGAGCTGGCAACCGGTCAGCGTACGCATCACCGCGGCGACCAATACGCCGGCCGCCGCCTCGGCCGCTGTCGGCGGGACTGCCCGCCTGGTGGACATCGTCGCCTAAGCCCGAAATGAAAAGCCCCGTTCCTCGACGATCAGGAAACGGGGCTTCGGCAGACGCGGTGTCGGCGGCGGTTATACCACCGATTCGACCCACTCGTAGAGCTTGCTCTTGGGCAAGGCGCCGATCTTGGTGGAGGCCACCTGACCGTCTTTGAAGATCATCAGGGTGGGAATGCCTCGCACGCCGTATTTGCCCGGGGTCAGCGGATTCTCGTCGATATTGATCTTGGCCACGGTCACCTTGGCGGCGAGATCCTTCGACAGCTCTTCCAGCGCCGGCGCGATCTGGCGGCAGGGCCCGCACCATTCCGCCCAGAAGTCGACGAGCACCGGACCGCTGGCCTTGAGCACGTCGGTTTCGAACGAGGTATCCGTTACTTGCTTCATTGGGGTTCACCTACTGCTTGCACCTGAGCGCCGTCGCCCGGCTGACGAAAATTCGACTTTAAGTTTGTGGTCCCGCCACGTCAAGGCGCCGCAGGACGACGACGATGTGGCCATCCCTAGGCAAAAAGGCAAGGGTCCTGCGGATTTCGCCACTTTCAGCCCATGGCGGGAATTGCCCATGGGCGGAACCGACGCTCAGCCGATATAGCGGCCGCGCAGCCTGAGGAACGGCCGTTCGATCACCGCATAGCTGGTTCCGGCCAACCACAGGGTGAGAAGCACCACCGGTATGGCGTTCAGCGCCATGTCCAATCTGAGCCGGCCGGTGAAGGCGATGCGCCCCACGGTCTGGTAAAGCCCGTAGATCGCCAGGCAATGCAGCATATAGAGGGAGTAGCTGATCTCTCCGCCGCGCTGTAGGGCGGCGTCGAGCCAACGCGGCCAACGCGGCTGTACGGCAACATAGCCGACGATTACTGCCGACCATAACACCGCCTCGATGGTCGGCCAGAACAGCCACAGCCAGTTCCGGGGCGGCCCGTAAAGGCTGGCGTAGCGAGCCAGGGCCGCCAGCGCCAGGATGGTGGCGGCCGTGGACGCAGCAAGCAGCCACGGGCCGTATCGCTTCAGGCCCTCCCGCCGCCGCAGCGACCAGCCGGCGGCCAGCATGCCGATAAGGAATTGGTCCATCCGGCCCACCACGGTCGCATAGATGGTCAGGTCCGGCCGTGCCACCGCCAGGAAAACCCCCGCCTTGGCCGCCAACAGCAAGGCGATCAGCCGAAACAGATAAATCGAGCCGTCGGTCCGGTAGAACCGCACAAGAAAGGGAAAAACAAGATAGAATGAAAACTCTACCGGAATCGTCCAGGCTGCTCCGGTGATCAGGGACATGGAGATGGGGCTTCCGGCATTAGGTAACAGAAAGTCGAGAATATTAGTCCCATGTATGCTGTCATTGCCAATCGCCAGGGCAATGAAAAAGACGAATATATACAACGGAAAAATACGAAGGAGACGATTCTTTAAGAATTGCCCATATTGAATATTTGATGTGCCGCTGAAGGCAATCGTGGTAAACAAAAATCCAGATAAAGAAAAAAATAATCCAACACCTGTATGGCCTTCAACAAACAGGCCGAACATGAACATTTTCGGCTGAGGGGTCCAGCGATAAAGGTAATAATGCAGGTAGTGCGTGACGAATACGAGCGTCGCGGCCAAACACCGCAAATGGTGCAAGGCCGGTATGTAGCCAATGTTGAGCGAGCCCGGCATGCCGGACGGCTCCCGCGATGGCGGTCCGCCCCTGCTCATGCCCTGGTTGCCATCCATCGTGCCGCCCCGAATTGATCACGTCTCCCGACCGGACCAACCGATCCTCGCGTTCCTTCGAACCGCCGGGCACCACCTGTTGATGCCTGATCCCGCCGGCGATCGCAAGCCCTGCGCCAGGCGGCGGGGTAATCGCATGCGGCGCCTTCACTCCCCGATCAGACCGGCCAGCGCGTCGTCCAGCAGCCGGGGGTCGAGCAGCATCAGCCGCGGGCCGTCGGTCCACAGCAGCGCGCAGCGTACCGCGCGGCCGGGATAGATGCAGGCGAGGGCGGCGCGGTAGGCGGCCATCTGGCGCAGATAGACGGCCGGCACGCCGTCGGCGCGGGCGGGGGGCGGCCGGTCGGTCTTGTAGTCGACCACCAGGACCTCCTCGGCGCCGACCTGCAGGCGGTCGACCTGTCCCGACACCACCCGATCGCCGACCCGCCCGACCACCGGCACTTCCGCCCGGCTGCCAGGCCCGAACAGCGGAGCGAACAGCGGATCGGCGAGCACCGCGGCGACCTCGCCGGCGATCGCCGCCTGCTCGGCGTAGCCCAGCTTCCAGGCCGGCCGGCCGAGGAAGCGGGCGGCGGCCTCGGCGCGCCGTCCGGGCTCGACCTCGGGCAGGGATTGCAGCAATCGGTGGATCAACCGGCCGCGGCGGAAGCGGGCGCCGTCGTCGGTGCCGAAGGGCGAACGCGCCGCCGGTTCTTCGTCAGGGCGCGAGGGGGCCAGCGGCCGGGGCGGCGTCGGTTCGGGCGGCGGCAGGCGGCGAGACCAGTCGGGCAAGGCCGAGGGTGGCGGCGGGCGGCTCACCTCGCGGCCGGTTTCGACCGGCGCCGTCTGCGGGTTGGCCAGCCGCAGCACCGGCTCGGCACCCGCTTCCGTCCGGGCGGCAAGAAACGGGTCGCCTACCGTTTCGGCGACCGGCGCCAAGGCCTGGCGGATCGTATTGTACCAGCAGTGCCCGGCAGCCGCCTTGCGGGTCGCCCAGCCGCAGACGATCAATCGGTCCTCGGCCCGCGTCATCGCCACATAAAGCAGCCGCCGGTATTCCTGGTCGCGCGTCCGCGCGGCCGTTTCGGCAGCGGAACGGCATCTCTGGTCGTGGTACTCGGCGCGTGGCGGCCAGACCGGCAGTTCGTCCTCACCGTCGCCAAGCCACAGCAGGCGAGGCGGTCGGGTCGGCACCTGCAGGGTATCGGGCAGGAACACGATGGGCGCCTGCAGGCCCTTGGCGCCATGCACGGTCATGATGCGCACCGCATCCGCACCCCCCTGCTCGAGGTCGCGCTTGATCTCCACTCCGCCTTGCTCCAGCCAGCGCAGAAAGCCCTGCAGCGAGGGGGGATGCAGCCGTTCATAGGCCAGGGTCAGGTTGACGAACTCGTCGAGCGGATCCTCGGCCTCCGCCCCCAGCCGGGCCAACAGCCGGGCCTTGCCGCCACGAGTCAGCAGATGGGCGAAGAAGTCGTGCGGCGGCAGGCGGTCGGCCAGCCCGAGAAGTTCGGACAGCAGCGACCAGGCGGCGGCATAGGGCGGTTCGGCCGAGCGCCGGCGCAAGGCATCCCACAGGCTGCCGGGGCGGCTCCAGGCCAGCTCGAACAGCTCCTCCTCGGACAGGCCGATCAGCGGCCCCTTCAGCACGCTGGCCAGCGTCAGGTCGTCCTCGGGCAGCAGCAGTGCGTTGGCCAGGGCCATCAGGTCCATCACCACCAGCTGTTCGGCCAGCACCATGCGGTCGGCCCCGGCCACGGCGATGGACAGGGTTTTCAATTCGCGCACCAGTTCTTCGACGAAGGCATTGCGCCGGCGCACCAGCACCAGGACGTCGCCCGGGCGGATCGGCCGCCCCTTCGATTCAAGAACTTCACCGCCTTCGGCCATGGCTTTGATCCGCATGGCCACCAGCCGGGCCAGCCGGGCCCGCGGGCTGTCACCCTTGACCCGCTCGACCGGAGGCTTCCACGGCTCGGGTTCGTCGCGCAACCTCGGCTCCACCGGCGGCCACAGTTCGACCAGGCCGGCGGCGCCCTGCCGAAACGGGCGGTGTGTCACGCCGGCGCCCGGCGGCACCACGCCGTCCCGCCCGGCGGCCGAGTTGAACACCAGGTCGACGGCGCGCAGCACGGCCGGGGCCGAGCGGAACGAGACCTCCAGCGCCACTTCGTCCCAGCGCCCATGGGCGGCCGGTACCGCCTGGGCGAGACGGGCGCGCATCGCCTCGAATTCTCGCGGATCGGCCCGCTGGAAGCTGTAGATCGACTGCTTGGCGTCGCCGACGGCGAAGACCGTCCGGCTGCCCTCCCGCCGACGACCGCGCCCGGCGAAAAATTCGGCGGTCAGCGCCTTCACCACCGCCCACTGCTCAGGATTTGTGTCCTGCGCCTCATCGATCAGCACATGGTCGATGCCACCGTCCAGCTTGTACAGGACCCAGGCCGCCCGTCCGGGCCGTTCCAACAGCGCAACGGTGGTCAGAATCAGGTCGTCGTAGTCGAGCATGGCGCGGCGCGCCTTGTGGCGCTCATAGGCGGCCAGGAGAGCTTTCCCCAGGCGCAGCAGGGCGGCGGTCGCCGCCGCCGTGGTCGCCGCCTTCAACCGGTCGTGGACGGTGCACAACCGCAGGGCCTCGGCTTCGAGGATCGCCCGGGTTCCCGGCATCGCCGCTTCCACGCCCTGCGTGCACAAGGTCTTGCGGATGTCGCCGTCGGCAGTGAGGAAGGCCTTGCGCCATTGTCCGAAGGCCGCCGACCTCGCCGCCGGATCGGCCAGCCAGCCGGCCATCAAGGCGGCGCGATCGCCATCGGTCTTGCTGCCGCGCGCCAGGGCCGCCACTGCTTCACGGCAGCCGGCGGAGTCGAATGCGCCGTCGTCACAGGCGGCGGCCAGGATGCTGTCGGCCGATTCGCCGGGAACCAGGCCGAGCCTGCGGTAGCATTCGGCGACCGTCGCCTCCAATGAGCCCCAGCGGCCCAACAGGCGGCGCAGGCGCCCGCGCTCGGCGGCCAATTCGGCCATCAGTTCGGGGAAGATGGTCTCGTGCACCGCCCCGGTGACGGCGGCCAGGGCGGCGGCCAGCTCGCCATCATCGCCGTCGCGCGCCGCGGCGAGCACTTCTTCGCGCGCGGCCGCCAGCATCTCGCCGGCATCGCGCTCATCCATCACCTGAAAGTGGGGCGCCAGCCCGGCTTCCAGCGGGAAGCGGCGCAGCAGACGTTGGCAAAAGGCGTGGATGGTCTCGATGCGCATGCCGCCCGGCGCATCCGACACCTGGGCGAACAGGCGCCGCGCCGTGGTCATCGCCGCCGTCTCGGGTGCGACGCCGCGGAGGCGGGTCAGGTCGCGGGCCAGCACCTCATCGCCCATGGTCGTCCAGTCGGCCAAGCGCTCGGCGATGCGGTTGGCCATCTCCGCCGCCGCCGCCTTGGTGAAGGTCAGGCAAAGCAGGCGATGGGCCGGGGTGCCGGCCAGCAGCAGGCTCAAGACCCGGTCGGTCAGTACCTTGGTCTTGCCCGTGCCGGCCGAGGCGGCAACCCAGACGGAGCTGTCGGGATCTGCGGCGCGCCGCTGCGGCGTCTCGGGGTCGAGCTTACTCATCGCCGTCCCCGTCGATGCTGGCCCACTCCTTGACTCGGGCGAGATGCAGGTAATCGCTGTATTTCGGTGCCCTGTCGGGGTGCGGCCGGGCCTGATAGGCGGTGGCTTCGTCGTCGAAGGCGCGGATTAGCGCCGCCAAGCCGTCCAGCGCCTGGTCGGCCAGGGCGTCCGGGTCGCCGCCGGCCGACCGTTCCTCGCCGCCCGGGTTGCCGCCGGCCAGGCGCCAGTACAGCAGTTGGCTGACCGGCCGGGCGGGCAGCTCGGCAAAGCCGCCATGGCGGGCGATGGCGGCTTCGATCGGCAGCTGCGGAGCGAAGCCGGCCGCCACCTCCCTGGCGGTCGGCGGGGCGCCGGTCTTGTAATCGATGATGGCCAGGCTGCCGTCGGCCAGCAGGTCCACCCGGTCGGCGGTGGCGGTGACGCGGAACGGCCCGCCCGGAGCGTCGATCTCGAGGGCGCCGGACAGCTCGCTCAGGGTCTGGGCGATGCCGTGGCGCCGGCTGGCCTCTTGGGCGATGAACCAGGCGGCAATACGCTCGAAGCGCGGCCACCAGAAGGCGTACAAACCCGGCCGCGAGAGGGATTCGCCAAGGTGCCGGCGACCCAGTTCGGTCAACAGGTCGAGCGCGCCGGCCGGCAGGGGTCCCCGGGGGTGGGCCTTGAGGAAGGCGTCCAGCGCCTTGTGTACGGCGGTGCCGTAATCGGCGGCGCCGGGATCGGCGTCGATGGGATTCAGCGCCTCCAGCTTCAGGATCTTCCGCGCGTAGATGGCGTAGGGATCGCGCATCCATGTCTCGACGGCGGTGGCCGACAGCTGGCGGGGCCTTGCCGCCAGCGGTGGCCGTGGTGCCGGCGGTGTCGGACGGGCGAAGCCGGTGGGTTGTTCCAGCGCCGCGTGCCAGCCGATCCAGGCGGTTTCCGGCCAGCGCCGATCGCCGCCGCAGGCCTTCAGTACGGCGTCGAGGCGGAGCAGCCAACGCGAGGGCACGGTCGGCGTTCCCTCGATCCGCCGGGCCCGCGTCAGCACGACCTTCGGTGCGCAGAACGCCTGGGCGAAATCATGGGCGGCCAGGCCGACCCGGCGCTCCGGCAAAGGCAGGCCGAAATCCCGGCGCATCGGCCGGCTCATCCATGGGTCGGCGGCCGCTTCGGGCGGCCAAATGCCCTCGTTCAGGCCTCCCAGGATCAACAGGTCGGCGTGCTGCAGGCGGGCCTCCAGTAAGCCCCAGATGGACAGGCGCGGATGGCCGCCCCAGGCCGGGCGCACCACCACCCCGGCCATCAGGCTCTGCAGCAGGCCGGGATAGCTGCGTCCGGGGAGGGGGGGCAGGGCATCGGCGGCTTCGGCCAGTTCGCCGATGAAGCGGTTGGCCGCTTCTCCCGCTTCACCCCGCCACAACCGTTCGGCGCCGGAACTCACATCGTCGGCGGCCAGGCGCTCGGCAAAGGCGATGTGGCCCCGCAGCAATTCGCCCAGCGGCACCGCCGACTCGGCCATCGGGCGGAGCAGCGGCTCGGCCGCCTCGGCCAAACCGCTCAGCCAGGCGGCCAATTCGGGGGCCCGGCCGGCCGCCGCCATCAATCCGGCGATACCGGGAGCCGGACGCGGGCCACGCAGGGCGGCCAGCTCCAGCTGGCGGGCGCGTGAACGGAAAACGCCCGGCGCCAACCCGCCCATGGCCAGCGGGTGTTTGAGCGCCGCCAGCGCGGCATGGGGAGCGAAATCCTCGGCCACCATGGCGGCGGTCAGCAGCAGATAGGCTCCGGGCGGAGTCAGATCCAACGGCCGGCCCGCCGAATCATCTATTTCGATATCAAAACGGCGCAGCTCGGCGGCCACCCGGCGAGCCAGGTCGCGATCCGGGGTGACCAGAGCGGCGGTGCGGCCCTCCTCCTCCAGCATGCGGCGCATCATCAGAGCGATGGCGCCGGCTTCCTCGCGCGGGCCGGGGCAGTCCAGGCGCTCAACCCCGGCCAGGCAGTCGTCCACCGGCCGGCCGGCCAGACCGCGCCAAGCCTCGGTGGTGGCCGCCGGGCGCAGCGCCTCGGCGATCAGCCAGGCGCGTGGGCTGATGGCGCAATCCGGCCACTGCGGTACCTGAGCGGGCTTCAGGCCAAGGCTGTCGAGCAGGTTCCGCAGGCCGTATTGCGGATGGCACTGCTCCAGTTCGCTACCGTCCAGGCGACAATCGAGCCCGGGCAGCACCAGCCGACCTTGCGGCAGGCGGGCGACCACCGCCAGCAGCCGGGCGGTGGCGGGGATGCTGCCGGTGGAGCCGGCGGCGATCACCGGATGATCCGGCGGACGAGTTTCCCAGGCGGCGGCCTGCGCCTCCAGCAGCCGATTGCGCAGCAGGGCCGCATCCACCCAGCCCTGCTCGGCCAGGATGTCGGGCCAGTGCTCGGTAAGGATCTTCAGGAACTCGAGGGTTATCTGCCAATGTTCGGCATATTCGGCCGGCACCAACTGGCCCAGCCGGTCGAATCCAAGGCCCTCGGTATGCACCTGGTCGAGCAGCCGGGCCAGTTCGGCGGCCAGGCGAGCGGCCTGCTCCGGCGTCGGCGCCTGACCGCCGCGCCCTGCCCCCAGGCGGATGATCAGTTGCGCCAAAAGCAACTGGCGGCGCAGCGGCGGCACCGGTGGCGGGAGGTCGAGAGCCAGGGCTTCGGCCAGGCTCAGTTCTTCTTCGTCGGCTTCGCCCAGCGGGCGCAATCGCGGCAGCAACAGCGGCCGGCCGGCGGAGCAGCGCAGGAACGCCTCGCGCAGAGCCCGGCAGGCGCGCCGGTTGGGCAACAGGACCAGCATGGCCGACAATGCCAGCGGATCGTCCCTGGTCTCGGCCATCAGCCGGCGGGCCAGCGCGTCGAGAAAGCTCTCACCCGGCGGGATGGTGAAGACGTTCGGGCGGGAGGGCATTCTCAGCGGTCCCCAACGGCCCCGGGACAGGTCAATGGAACAACCCCACTGCGGATAATTTCTTCGGCCTCGGCCAAGGCTTGCGGCGTGCCGATATGGTACCACGCGCCGTCGTGCAGGATACCGTAAAGCCGCCCGGCGGCAGCGGCTCGATCATAGAGCAGATTGAGCGAGAATTTGCCGGCCGGCGCGCCGGCGAACAGCCGCGGGTGGAGGATCTGCACTCCGGCGAACAGGGTCGGGCTGGTTTCCTCCGGTGCGCGCCGCCGCAGCCGGCCGTCGGCCGCACGGAAGAAATCGCCGCGGCCCTCGTAGCCGAAGGCGGTGGCGGTCGGTTGCAGCAGCAGCAAGCCATCCATGCGGTCGGCGTCCCAGGCGGCGGCCAGACGCGCCAGTGCCGGGCTGGCGCCGTTGGTCCACAAGATGTCGGCATTGCATACATAAAAGGCCTGCTCACCCAGCAACGGCAAGGCCTTGGCAACGCCGCCGCCGGTCTCCAGCAGTTCGACCTCGTCGGAGAAGGCGATGCCCGGCCGCCCGGCCAGATGGCGGTGGATCTGCTCGCCCAGCCAATGGGCGTTGACCACCCGATTGTCGACGCCGACCTCGTCGAGATGGTCGAGCACCCGGTCCAGCATGCTTCGTCCGGCGACCGGAATGAGCGGCTTGGGCATGCGCTCGGTCAGGGGGCGCATGCGCAACCCCAGCCCGGCGGCCAGGATCATGGCGTGGGTGGGGAGTTCCTTCATGACGTTTCCTCATCCGTGTCTGCCCGAAACTCGCTCACGGCACAGGAATTCCTCGCCGCTCACGCGGCAGATGCCGGTCCAGCCACGCGGCCATCTCTGCCAGCGCCGGGTGCTGGAGCGCCGCGTCCAGCAGGCGCCACACCCGGGGAATGTGCTGCAGGTAGATGGGCTTGCCATCACGGCGGCAGAGGCGGGTGAAGATGCCGATCACCTTGGCGTGGCGCTGCGCCGCCAGCATCGCCCAGGAGGCGTCGAAGGCCTGGCGGTCGAGGCCGGGCAGGGCGGTCAGGTAGCGATCCTTCATCGCGGCGATCAGGCCGAGATCGATGTCGCGCCGAGCGTCTTCCAGGAGTGACATCAGGTCATAGGTCAACGGTCCCGCCACGGCATCCTGGAAATCCAGCAGGCCACAGGCGGCGATACCGGGCCGGCCGGAAAGGCGCATCAGATTGTCCACATGGAAGTCGCGCAGCACCAGGGTGTCGGGCATCTGCCGGGCAATTGGGAACAGCCGGCGCCAAAGCTCGACATATTCTGCCCGTTGGCCGTCGGACAGCGGGCGTCCCAGCATTTCCGGCAGGTACCAGTCGGTCAGCAGCAGGGCCTCGGTCAGCAGCCGCTCGTCGTCATAGGGTGGCAGGCCGGCCGGGATGGCGGCCGGGCCACGGCGGTGCAGGTCGGCCAGCAGATCGACGGCCAGGGCGTAGAGGGCGGATTCGTCCGCCCCCCCCGCCAGCAGGCGGGTAAAGGTATCATCGCCGAGGTCTTCCAGAAGCAGCAGGCCGGCTTCCTCATCCGCCGCCAGCAATTGCGGCGCGCTATAGCCCAGCGCGGCCAAATGCCGGGCGATCTGGATGAACGGCCGCACATCCTCCTTGGGCGGCGGGGCATCCATCAGCACGGCCCGCCGTCTTTCCGTCGACAGGCGGTCATAATGGCGGAACGAGGCGTCGCCGGCCAAGCGGCCGCGCATCGCGCCATGCCAGCCATGGCGTTCCAGGAAACGGCCGATCAATTGTTCGCGCTCAGCCACCGAACATCTCCGACAATCGTTTGCTCCATCGTTCTCCACCGGTCAGCCGGACCCGTCGTCCCGCCGTCCCGGCGCCGGCGGACAGGGCTAGGTGCAGCGCCCCGGCCGGCAGCCAAGCGCCCAGCCGTTCGGGCCATTCGATCAGGCTGATGCCTTCGGCGAAGGCTTCCTCGATATCCAACTCGACGGCGTCCTCTGCCCGGGCCAGCCGGTAGAGGTCAAAATGCCAGATCGTTCCGATATCGCAATCATATGTCTGGACCAGGGTGAAGGTGGGGCTGGGGACCTCCTCCTCGGGCGTGGTCAGGGCGCGGATGAAGGCCCGCGCCAAGGTCGTCTTGCCGCTGCCCAGGTCGCCCGTCAGCGCCAGCACGTCGCCTGGCCGCGCCGCGCCGGCCAGTTGCCGGGCCAACTGCGTGGTGGCGGTCTCGTCCGCCAGGATCAGCTCGACGCTTTTCATGAATTGCTTTTATCCCGGCCCGGGAGATGGCGCAACGCGGGTTGATTCCACGCCCTGCTATGGCCATTGTGGGCGCAAACCGTAACCAGTCGATGAAGGACTTGCCGCATGACCGTTTCGCCTGAAGCGCGGTATGAAACCGATGCCGTCATCATCGGTGCCGGCCCGGCGGGCCTGTTCTCCGTGTTCCAGTTGGGCATGCTGCGTCTGTCCTGTCATGTGGTGGATGCTCTCGAGGTGATCGGCGGCCAGCTCACCGCCCTCTACCCGGAAAAGCCCATCTACGACATCCCCGGTTTTCCGCGCGTCCTTGCCGCGGATCTGGTGGAGCGCCTGGCCGAGCAGGCCGAGCCGTTCAAGCCTTACTACCATATGGGGGTCAAGGTTGAGTCGCTGCTGCGTCTGCCGGACGGCCGATGGGAGATCGGTCTGTCGAACGGCCAGGGGCTGGTGGCACCGGTGGTGGTGATCGCCGCCGGGGCCGGAGCCTTCGGCCCCAACCGCCCACCGCTGCCCGACCTCCACCGCTACGAGGGCAAGAGCGTCTTCTATCTGGTCCAGCGGCGCGAGGACCTGCGCGACAAGCGCGTGGTCATCGCCGGCGGCGGTGATTCGGCGGTGGACTGGGCCATTTCCCTGGCCGATCTGGCCGCCAGGGTTATGGTGGTGCATCGTCGGCAGAAATTCCGCGCCGCTCCGGACTCCGAGGCCCGGTTGAAGGCGATGGCCGAGCAGGGGGCGATCGAGCTGGTCATTCCCTATCAGCTGCAAAGCCTTGAGGGAGAAGCCGGGCAGCTGACGGCGGTCGAGGTGGCCACGGTCGATGGCCAGATCCGGCGCCTGCCGGCCGACGTATTGCTGCCGTTCTTCGGCCTGGCCAGCGACTTGGGTCCCATCGCCCAGTGGGGGCTGGTGATGAACGGGCCGCTGATCACCGTCGAGCCGGCGACCCTGGCGACCAACCTCAAGGGCATCTTCGCCATCGGCGACGTCGCCGGCTATCCGGGCAAGCTGAAACTGATCCTGCAGGGCTTTTCCGAGGCGGCGATGGCCGCCCAGGCCGCCTTTGCCGTGGCCCGCCCCGGCCAGGCACTGCATTTCGAGCACTCGACGGCCAGCGGCGTGCCGGTATGAGCGGCGGATCTTGCTAAGCAAAACGCCGTTTGATTGATCGGCGGCGGCGGGCCCTTGCAGGCCTGCCATCGCCCAAATGACGCTTACTGGGCGGTCCAGCCGCCGTCCATGGAGAGGGCGGCGCCAGTGATGGAGGCGGCGGCGTCGCTGGCCAGGAACAGGACAAGGTCGCCCAAATTGTCCGGGGTCGAGAAGCGGTGCATCGGCTGCTTTTCGGACAGTAGGGCCGTCCGCTCCCCCTCAACTGTGGTGCCATTGGCCTGGGCGCGGTCGGCGATCTGTTTCTCGACCAGAGGGGTCAACACCCATCCGGGGCAGATCGAATTGGCGGTGATGCCCTCATTGGCGGTCTCGATGGCGATGACCTTGGTCAGGCCGATCAGGCCGTGCTTGGCGGCCACATAGGCGGCCTTATGGGCCGAGCCGACCAGGCCGTGGGCCGAGGCGATGTTGATGACGCGGCCCCAGCCCTTGGCCTTCATCGCAGGGACGGCGGCCTTGACGGCATGGAAGGTGGCCGACAGGTTCAAGGCGATGATGGCGTCCCACTTGTCCTCGGGAAAGTCCTCGATGGCCGCAACGTGCTGGATGCCGGCGTTGTTCACCAGGATGTCGGCGCCGCCCAGCTCGGAGACGGCCTGGGCGACCATGGCGCGGACCTGTTCGGGCTTGGTCAGGTCGGCGGAAGAATAGGCGACCCTGACGCCCGGAGCCGACAGCTCGGCCTTGATGGCACTGATGGCGGCGGCGTCGCCGAAGCCGTTCAGCAGGATGTTGGCCCCGCCGGCAGCCAGCTTGCGGGCGATGCCCAGGCCGATGCCGGAGGTGGAGCCGGTGACGATGGCGGTCTTGCCGGTCAGGGACATAGCGATTCTCTCCTTGGTGGCGCATTGTTGTCATGCAGCCGTGATCCGGTTCGGGCGAGGTAGTCGTGCAGCACCCGGCCATAGGGCAGGGTGAAATCGACGAACTGGTGGCGCGCCGAAATGATTCGCCGCACGGGAAAGTCGGCGACGGCGCAGTTCACATGCGGCACCAGATGCAGGCGGGCGTCCCCCTCCCATGCGCCATGGACGACGACGTCCTCCAACCGGTAGCCGACCAGCTGGGCAATCTTTGGCCCACCATCGGCATCGGGGATCAGCTTGAGGTTGACATTCAGTTTGCAGGAAAGGCCCGCCTGCACCTGCTGCCGGTCGAGCGGACGGGTCTTGTAGGTCATGGTGCCCATGGCCACCCGCTGATCGGCGTAGTGCAGTGTGCCCGTCAGGGTGTCCTTGACCACCTTGAGGCGCGGTTCGCCGTATTTCTTTGGGAAGCCCCAGATCTCGCGGCCCCCGGCGATGGGCGGCTCGTCGTCCAGGTACATCTGGGCGGTGTAATTGACCAGCTCGCCGTCGAGCGTGGCGACGATGCAGATGCCGGATTCCTGGTAGTCGCCGAAGCCCGAGCTGTCGGGCATCTTCATCCAGTCGTAGGAGACGACGGCGGTGCCGGGCGCTTGCCCGGGGAGGGGTTCCAACGGCTCCGGCAGGGCCGTCGTGACGGCCTCCAGATCGGTCTCATAGGTGATGATCAGGTATTCGCGGTTGACGAAGCGGAACGGTCCGCGGGGATAGGAGGGGCAGGTCGGCGGCATCGACGGAGCCGCCAGGATTTGGTCGCGGTTCATGGGGGTCGCCTGGTCAGAGGTAGGTGGAACGGATGTCGACGGTGGATTTACGCCCGATTTCCTGCCCGTGTGCCTTCAACCACTGGTCGGCGGCGGAGCGCCCGACACCATGGAGGTGCAGGAGAAAGGCGCGCTCGGCGTTCAGCTTGGAGGTGGCTCCGAGGGAGCGCATCTCTTCCTCGGCGTGGATGCGGTGGATGTGCATCTTCTTGTATCGCTCGGCGGACGAACCATTGAGGTGGTCTTGAGCGATCAGGTTCTCGACGAAGGAGATGGCCCGCATTTCATTCATCAGCGACGAGTTGAAGCTGATCTCGTTCAGGCGATTGACGATATCGACCGCCGTCCTGGGCGTTCCTTCGCGGATGAGCGGGTTGATCTGGACGATGACGATGTCCGCGCTCTCGCAGCCGTAAATCATTGGCCACAAGGCCGGGTTGCCGATGTAGCCGCCATCCCAATGGGGGTCGCCGTCGATTTCGACGGCCTGGAACAGGGAAGGCAGGCAGGCGGACGCCAGCAGGGCGTCGATCGACACGTCGTTGTGGTCGAATACGCGGATACGGCCGGTGCGCACGTTGGTGGCGGAGACGAACAGCTTCACCGGGCTGTGGCGGATGTGGTCGGTGTCGATGACCGTCTCCAGGACGTCGCGCAACGGGCTGAGATTCATCGGATTGAACTGGTAAGGCGAGGCCACGCGATGAGCGAGGTCGGCCACCATGGCAGCCGGCGAGGCGTCGATGTTCCATCTGCCCATCAGCATGTCGAAGGGTGAACGGCGGACCGGGTTCCATTCGGCCGCTTGGCCGACCCGGTCCCAGAACGCGCCGAGCAGGCGTCGGGCCTCCTCGCGGCCGCCGATGGCCATTCCCTGGGCCACTACGGCGGCGTTCATCGCTCCGGCCGAGGTGCCGCTGATGCCTTCGATCTCGATGCCGTCCTCTTCGAGCAAGCGATCGAGGACGCCCCAGGTGAAGGCGCCATGGCTGCCGCCGCCTTGCAGGGCCAGGTTCAGGCTTCGGCGGGGCCTGTCGGCGGCGAGGGCGTCAGCAGCGCAGCCGGATTGTGTCTCGGACGGGGGGATAGGGACGCGGGGGCTCAGGCGCGCCGTTGCCGGGCTTCGCTTCGCCGTAGTTCGACCATCGGGCATGTCTTGTTATTTCCTCTGCCAAGGTCTTAGCAGAAAGCTGAGTGAGAAGATATTTACAGTGTACAGGACTGTCAATAGCTAAATATTAGTTCTCATTAAAATTTCTTAATATTGTGGAGTTAACATTACATGCTTCTATGATCTTTCATGAGAATTGCCTGAAGAAAAATTTATAGTGAAAGGCACAAACGAAGTTCTGCCAGTCAATTCCTATGACGTCGGTAATATTCACCAGCTCGGCAAGAGGGCTCGCCCCACTCGTTCGGGAACCAAATACCGGCTCCCAACCACTGGCGGCCGATGTGGCGTCGCGAACCCACCGGGTGTTCGCCGGCGCCCCAGTGCGATCGGTCAATGTCGAAGCATTACGCCAGCTTCAGGCTTTCCGCTTCGCTGCCCGCCGGAAGGTGGAGGGTGAAGGTGGTGCCCTCGCCCGGTGCTGAGGCCACCTCGACGCGGCCGCCATGCAACTCGACGAAGCTTTTTACCAGCGACAACCCCAGGCCTGCGCCGCTCTGACGGGATTCCTGGCGCTGGTCGCGAACGAAGCTGCCGAATACCCGCTCCTGCTCCTCGGCGGCGATGCCCCGGCCGGTATCGGCGACGGTGAACAGGATCTCCTCACCGCTGCCGTTCACGGCGCGCTGGCAAGCCAGGGTGATCTGGCCGTGCGGCGGGGTGAATTTAACGGCGTTGGACAACAGGTTGAACAGGACCTGGCGGATCCGCCGCTCGTCGGCCACCATCCAGCCGATGTCGAGCGGGCAGTCGAAGTTCAGCACCAGATATTTCTCCCGCAGCCGCTCCCGGGTCAGCCGCAGGACACCGGCCAGCATGGTGTGGACATCGACCGCGTTCAAAGACAGGGTCATCTGGCCGGCCTCGATGGTGGCCAGGTCGAGGATGTCGGACAGCACCTGCAACAGATACTGGCCGGCGTCGGTGATGCCGCGGGCGTAATCCTGCTGGCGCTTGTTGAGCTTGCCGAAATAGTCGTGGCCGAGCATTTCGGAGAAACCGAGGATGGTGGTCAGCGGCGTGCGCACCTCGGCGCTGACATTGGCGATGAACTCGCTTTTCAGCCGATCAGCGGCGGCCAACGCGTCGTTCCGCTCACGCAACGCTCTTTCCACACGGGCGGAATCGCTGACGTCGAGCCAGGTGGTCAGCACAGCGCCATCGGGTAGCGGTACCGAAGCATAGTCGAGGATGGCGCCATCCGAGCGTTCAATGCGGCCGTGGCGCGGCACGCGGTCGGAGAATAGCGCCAGCATGCTGGCCTGGACCGCCGGCCAATCCGCCGCGGTGGCGAAAAAGTCATGGTGGCGCTCGATCAACTCGCCGATATGGGGATCGCCGCCCAGTTCCTCGGGCGACAGGTCCCAGATCCGCCCATAGGCCGGATTGGACAGGCGCAGCCGCCCGTCGGAGGAGAACACGGCGACGCCCTCGTGCAGATTGTCCAAAGTTTCGCGGTGCACGGCCAGCGAGGTCTTGTGCGAACGCTCTAGGGCCAAGGCATCGGTCACGTCCTCGTAGGTGAACAGCAGGCCGCCGAAGGGATGGGCCGAGACGACACGGCGCAAGGTCCGCTCATCCGGCAAATGCAGAAGATCCTCGCGCGATTCCAGGAGCGAGGTGAAGCGACGCAGCTCCTCCTCCTTGGAGGCGCGGTAATCGGCCACTTCAGGCAGGCGCCGGTGCTCGCGCAGGGCGTCGAGGACATTGCCGTAGGTCGGCCCCGTCGCCAGCCATTCGGCATCGAGTCGCCAAAGCATGGAAAAGGCGGTGTTGAAGAAGGAAAGCCGGGTATCGGTGGCGAAGATGGCGATGGCGGTGCCAAGGTTTTCCAGTACCTCGGCATGGGCCGCGACATGGCGGTCGATCTGGCTTTGCAATTCCTCCTGCCGGGTACGGTCGATGGCCAGGCCGACGGTGTGCCTGCCGTCATCGCCGCCGGTGGTGAACGGCGCCTCGGTCAATTCCATCAAGCGGCGCGCTCCGGCCATCACCAGATGGAACGACTCGCTGCGCGGCAGTCCGGACGCCCGCGCCCGGGCGGCCAGGGCGCGAGCCTCGCGCACGGAGTTGCCGGCCACCAGTTCGCTGCCCGCCTCCGTCGCTTCCGCCGGCGAGGGGGCATCGACGGCACGGGCGTAGGCCTGGTTGCAATAGACCAGGGCTAGATCACCGTCGCGCAACCAGATCGGTGCCGGCAAGGCATCCAGCAGGGCGCGAAGGCGATCGCGCTCGGCGCCCAGATCGCGGCGCTCATGCGACAGGCTTTCAACCGCTGCCGCGCCCTCGGTGACGTCGCGCATCCACAACACGTCGGCCAGCGGGCGGCCTTCCGCGTCGGCGGCCCGGCTGCCGACTACCAGAACCCGGCGGTGGCCGTCGCGCAAGGCAAGTTCCAGTTCGAAGCCGGTCCCCTGACGGCGCAGCGCCGCCACCGCCACTTCCAGAACGGCCGCTTCGGATATCCCGAAGCTCTCCAGGACGTCGGCGTAGACGGCTTCGGTGCCGCCGTAAAGACCGAGCAGGACGGCCAGCCGGCGCGAACAGTGTTCGGCCGCCACGTCGCCCTCGGCGGTCAGGTCCCAGCGATAGAAGCCATCAGGAGCGGCCGCCAGCACCTCGGCCAAGCGGGCCCGTTCGGCGTCGAGGCGCAATGCCTCGTCCACCGCTTGGCGCAACTGGCTCCGCAGCCACAAGACGATGGGCAGGAAGATCAGCCCGACCAGCAGCACCGCGCCGATAGCCAGACCGGTCGGATCGTCCGCACGCTGCTCGCTGGCCTGGGCAAGCGCCGGCGACGTAACCAGCCCTGCCATGGCCGCGGCGGCGGCCTTTACCCGAATTCCCCGCATGCCGGTAAGGTGCCCGTGCGGCCGAAAAAACACAAGCGTTCCCAGCGACGGCAACGGGCTATCGGCGCATCGCCGGGTCAAGCCCGGCAATGACGCCAAACAATAATGCCGTCATGCCCGAACTTGATTCGGGCATCCACGAGCCATTCCCGTTAATACCGGTAGGCTTCCGCCTTGAACGGGCCTTCGACCTTGACGCCGATATATTCTGCCTGTTTGGGCGACAGCTTCGTCAGCTTGGCGCCGATCTTGTCGAGGTGTAGGCGGGCCACTTTCTCATCCAGATGTTTGGGCAGCACATAGACTTGCCGCTCGTAGTTTTCGGCGTGCTTCCACAGCTCGATCTGCGCCAGCACCTGGTTGGTAAAGCTGGCCGACATGACGAAGCTGGGATGGCCGGTGGCACAGCCCAGGTTGACCAGGCGGCCTTCCGCCAGCACGATCAGGCGCCTGCCGTCGGGGAACTCCACCTCGTCGACCTGCGGCTTGACGTTGTGCCATTTGTAGTTCCGCAATGAGGCGATCTGGATCTCGGAGTCGAAATGGCCGATGTTGCAGACGATGGCACGGTCCTTCATCGCCCGCATGTGGTCGATGGTGATGACGTCCACATTGCCGGTGCAGGTGACGAAGATGTCGCCTGCAGGCGCCGCATCTTCCATGGTGGTCACCTGATAGCCTTCCATCGCCGCCTGAAGGGCGCAGATGGGATCGATCTCGGTGACCATCACCCGCGCTCCCTGGCTGCGCAGGGAAGCCGCCGAGCCCTTGCCGACATCGCCGAAGCCACAGACCACGGCAACCTTGCCGGCGACCATCACATCGGTGGCCCGCTTGATGCCGTCGACCAGCGACTCGCGGCAGCCATAGAGATTGTCGAACTTCGACTTGGTCACCGAATCGTTGACATTGATGGCCGGCACCATGAGACGGCCGGTCTTGGCCATCTCGTAAAGGCGGTGCACGCCGGTGGTGGTTTCTTCGGAGATACCGCGAACTGCCTTCAACAAATCGGGATGCTTATCATGCATGATGGCGGTCAGGTCGCCGCCGTCGTCGAGGATCATGTTGGGCGTCCAGCCGTCGGGACCGCGCAGGGTCTGCTCGATGCACCACCAGAATTCCTCTTCCGTCTCGCCCTTCCAGGCAAAAACCGGAATGCCCGCGGCGGCGATGGCGGCGGCGGCCTGGTCCTGGGTCGAGAAGATGTTGCAGGAACTCCACCGAACCGTGGCGCCCAGCGCCACCAGCGTCTCGATCAGCACGGCGGTCTGGATGGTCATGTGCAGGCAGCCGGCGATACGCGCCCCGGACAGCGGCTTGGCACTGCCGAATTCCTGGCGGAGCGCCATCAGTCCCGGCATCTCGGTTTCAGCGATGCGGATTTCCTTGCGGCCCCAATCGGCCAGCGACAGGTCGGCCACCTTGCAATCGGCAAAAGTCATGAATGCGCTCCAGGCTTGGAAAATTAAAGGGCGTATAGCAGCCATGGCCGGCGGAGACAACCTGCCCGTCAGATGGCTTCGTCCATCACGCTGCCGTTGAAGTCGTCCAACAACTGGGCGATACGCGCCGAATCGGACTGGTCCATGATGACCCGGGCGCGTCTGGTCGCCGCTACCAGGTCGAGGCTGCGGATCCGCTGCTTGACCACCGGCAGGCTCGCCGCCGCCATCGACAGGTCGCGAATTCCCAGTCCCAGCAGCAGCGCGGTATAGCGCGGGTCGCCGGCGACCTCGCCGCACACGCTGACCGCGATGCGGGCCCTGAGCGCCGCTTCGGTGGCAAATTGGACCAGCCGCAGCACCGCCGGATGCAGCGGATCGTACAGAGACGATACGGCTTCGTCGGCGCGGTCGATGGCCAGGGTGTATTGGGTCAGGTCGTTGGTGCCGATGGCGAAGAAATCCGAGTGCCAAGCGAGCGCATCGGCGGCCAGGGCCGCTCCCGGCACCTCGATCATGGTGCCGACGGGCGGCAGCGGCAGCGCATAGGCGATGTGCCGGCGCTTCAGGCGCCGCTCAACCGTTTCCAGGATGCCGCGGACGGCCAGCAACTCGCTGACCGAGGTGACCATGGGGATCAGGATGCGGACCGGGCCGTGGGCTCCCGCCCGCAGGATGGCGGCCAGTTGCGTCTCCAGGATCTCGGGGCGCTTCAGTGCCAGCCGGATGGCCCTGAGGCCTAGGGCAGGGTTGGGTCCTTCGACGATGCCCAAGGCCGGTGCGATCTTGTCGCCGCCGGCATCCAGCGTGCGGATGGTCAGGCTGCGCCCGCCCAACCGCTGGATCAGGGTGCTGAGCACAACATACTGCTCGTCCTCGGTCGGCAGGTCGTCGCGGTTCATGTACAGGAATTCGGTGCGCAGCAGCCCGACGCCCTGGGCCCCGGACGCCAGGACGCTGTCGATCTCCGCCGGCAGTTCAAGATTTGCCTGCAGGGTGACCTCGGCGCCGTCGAGCGTCACCGCCGGGATCTTGCGCAGGCGTTGCAACTGGCGGCGCTGGCGCAGGAATTCGGCCCGCTTCCGGCGGTAGTAGGCGACGGTCGCCGGACTTGGGCTGAGAATCACCTTGCCGGCGCTGCCGTCGATAATGACCTGCTGGCCGCCGCGTCGCCCGGTCAGCATGCCGGCCATGCCGACCACGGCGGGCAGTCCCAGCGAGCGGGCCATGATGGCGGTGTGGCTGGCCGTGCCGCCCAACACCGTGGCGAAACCGGCGACATTGGCCGGATCGAGCAGCGCCGTGTCGGCCGGGGTCAGTTCCTCGGCCAGGATCACCGTGTTCTTCGGCAGGTTGGAGAACGGCCGGTAGGGAACCTTGGTCAGGTTGCGCACCAGGCGGCGGCCGACCTCGCGGATATCCTCCATGCGCGCCGACAGATAGGCGTCATCCATCGAGGCGAAGCCCTGGACGATCTGCGTGATTTCCTGCTGCACCGCGGCCTCGGCATTCAGCCGGTCTTCCCCGATGCGCCGCTCGACCCCGCGCACCAGGCGCGAGCCTTTCAGCATCTGCTGATAGGCGTCAAGCAGATAGCCCAGCTCCTCGCCGGTCGAAGCCGGCAGTCCGCGGGCTTTTTGCTGCAGCTTGCCGATTTGCGCGCTGGCGGCGGCCACCGCTTCGGTGAAACGGGTCTTTTCCGCCTCCACCTGTTCCTTGGCCAGGCGGAACTCGGGCACATTGACGCAACCGGCATCGTGCAGATGGGAGCAGCCGATGGCGACTCCGGGGCTGACACCCAGGCCGTCGAATACCCTCTCCTCGGTTCCGGCGGCGAATTCGTTGGTCTGTTGGCCCGGCTCGATGATCATGGGTCCTTCAGTCTTCGTCGAATTTCGCTTCGATCAGGGCGACCAAAGCCTGCAGCGCGGCATTCGCCTCCGCCCCCCTGCCTCGCAGTTCGATGGTGCAGCCGGGGCCAGCCGCCAGCATCATCAATCCCATGATCGACAGGCCGGAGACTTCGGTTCCCCGTTTCGACACGACGACCTGGGCGTCGAACTGGCCGGCCAGCTTGACGAACTTGGCGGCGGCGCGGGCGTGCAGCCCGCGGCGGTTGGCGATGGTGGCGCTACGGCTGACGAAGTCGTCTCCGGCGGAAGCGTCGGCTTGGGAGGAGGGTTCGGCTGGCACGTCCATATGCGAATTCCAACTGCAAAATCCAGACTACGGATTGTCTTGGGTCAAAAGGCGGGACGCCACATTGATATATTTGCGCCCGGCTTCCTGGGCGCTGGCCACCGCCTCGGCCAAACGTTCGTGGTGGCGGACGCTGGCCAGTTTGATCAACATCGGCAGGTTGACCCCGGCGATGACTTCGACCTTGGCCTTATCCATGATGGAGATGGCGAGGTTGGACGGCGTACCGCCGAACATGTCGGTCAGCACGACGACCCCGGAGCCGTCGTCGACCTTGGAGGTGGATTGCAGAATATCGAACCGCCGCTGTTCCATGTCGTCGTCAGGACCGATGCAGACGGTGGCGACATTCGGCTGCGGCCCAACCACATGTTCGAGTGCCGCCACCAGCTCATCGGCCAGACGGCCATGGGTAACTAGGACCATTCCTATCATTGGTCGGCCTTCACTTCATTTCCCCCTCTTCCAGCTCGCGGTGCCGCAAGTCGACGGCCTGGCCGTGGTCGCGCATCCATTGCGCAAGTTTTTCGGCGATGACGACCGACCGGTGTCTTCCCCCTGTGCAGCCGACGGCGATGGTCAGGTAGCTTTTTCCCTCGGCGGTAAAACGTGGCAGCAACGGCTCGAGTAAAGCCGTCAACGCTCCGAAGAACTGCCCGAAACCGGGGTCGCCTTCAACATAGTCGGCGACCCTGCGATCGCGGCCACTCAACGGGCGCAATTCCGCAACGTAATGCGGATTGGCCAGGAAGCGCGAGTCGAAAACCAAATCGGCCTCGCGCGGCAGGCCGCGTCGATAGGAGAAGGAGGTGACGAACACCACCAGCGATGGCTTGGCCTCCAGACGGAAATGGCCCGCCAGGAAGCGTTTCAGCTCGCCCGGCGGCAGCGACGTGGTGTCGACCACTATGTCGGCACGGGCCTTGAGCGGCGAAACCAGTTCGCGCTCGTGACGGATGCCGTCGATCAGCGGGCGGTCGGTCGCCAGGGGATGGCGCCGCCTGGTCTCGGTATAGCGGCGACCCAGGGCCTCGTCGTCGCAATCGACGAACAGGAGGCGCATGTCCAGGCGGCGTCCCTGCATCAGACGGTCCATCTCCGCCAGCATGCTGGCGACGCCGAAGCCGCGGGTCCGGATGTCGATGCCGATGGTCAGCGGGCGGTTCGTTTCACCGGGGCGGAGCAACAGGCCGAGCAAGGATAGCGGCAGGTTGTCGACCGCCTCGTAGCCCAGGTCCTCAAGGGCCTTCAGGGCTAAGGTCTTACCCGCCCCGGACATGCCGGTGATCAGGACGACCTTGCCGGGCGGAGCGGCGGCGCGCCCCGAATCGTCCCCTCCTCCGGCATCATCGCCGTCGGTCGGCCCGGGCGTGTCGCGGGAAGCATCGGTCATCATCGCAGTCGCATAACAGCTCCGGTCTGAGCCCGTAGGGCGAGGCGAACCTTGGCGGCGGCCGATGGTTCCCTGGCGTCCAAGGCGAGGTGCGGCAAGGAATGGCCCAGCAAGTCCACCACCTCCGGTTCCGGCATCCGCTCGATGGTCGAGGCCGGCGCCAGATCGATCACCAACCCGAGCGGCACCGGCGCCCGATAGGCCAGACGGACAATGCCGAAGCCACGCACCTCCAGCAGGCCGGCGATGGCGCTCGGCGGCCCGGCGATCAGCTGCTCGCCGCGCTGGTCGATCTCCACCTGATCGTCAGCCACCAGTTCCGCTCCGCCGTCGATCAGACGCAACGCCAAATCCGATTTGCCGGCGCCGGGTGGACCGCGCAGCAACACCCCCACTTCCGCCACCAGAACGCAGGTGCCATGCAACCGAATCATCTGTCCAAAGTGGAGCGGCGGCGGTTATGAGTCAACGGTCCTCGCCGGTACCCCTTTCGGTGATCCGTGCCGGCGCCTGATTTCCAGGGTGTCTGCGCAAGGCGGCCCGCCAACTGCCCACCAAGTGATTGAATCAGGTGGCCGCACTCTCTGCCGCCGGTAGCTTCAGGGTGAACCGGGCACCGATCACCTGACCCTCGGCATCGGTCCGGTTGGCGGCCCTGAGGCTGCCGCCGTGCGCTTCGGCGATCTGCTTGGATATGGACAGCCCCAGGCCCGAATGGGTACCGAACTTCTCGTCCTTCGGTCGTTCGGAATAGAAGCGTTCGAAAATCGCATCCAGCTTGTTGGGTGGTATGCCTGGCCCCTCATCGTCGACGTCTATCACCACCGCGTTGCCGCTGCGCCAGGCTTTCAGCGTGATCGTCCCCTCCGGTGGGCTGAACGACACGGCGTTGGTGATGAGGTTGTGCAGCACCTGTCCCAGCCGTCCTTCCAGACCGGCGACTTCCAGCTCGTCCTTGGCGTCGGCCTGGACGACGAACCGTACCGTCTCGGCCACTCCGGTATCGCGGTAGACCGCCACCAGCGCTTCCAGCATGCGCCGCATCGACACCGGGCCTGCCTCTGCCCGCGACAATTCGGCGTCGAGCCGCGAGGCGTCGGAAATGTCGCTGATCAGCCGGTCGAGGCGGGTGACGTCATCTTGGATGATGGCCATCAGTTTGCGCTGATGCTCGGGGTTCTGCACCCTGGACACCGTCTCGACGGCGCTGCGCAATGAGGTCAGCGGGTTCTTGATCTCGTGGGCGACGTCGGCGGCGAAAGCTTCGATGGCGTCCATGCGGCGCCACAGCGCTTCGGTCATGTCGCGCAGGGCCGCCGACAGGTCGCCGATCTCGTCACGGCGCCGGGTCAGATCGGGAATATTATGGCGGCGCCCGTGACCGCGCTGTACCCGGTCGGCGGCGGCGGCCAGGCGGTAGATTGGCCGTGCGATGGTGCCGGACAGGTATAGCGACAGGGCGAAGGTGATCGCCAGGGCGAAAGCGAAGGCCTGGAAAATGGTCAGTCGCACCTTGAACAGGCTTTGGGCGATGTCGTCGCCGGTCGACGACACCATGACCGCGCCCAGCACTTCCTTGTAATGCTGTACCGGCACGGCGGTGGTCAGCAGCAGCCGGTGATCGGGGGTGCTGCGCACCGCCCAGGCGGCGTCGCCGGCCAGCGCCTTGACCACTTCCGCATAGTCGCCGGCGCGCGGGTGGCTGCGTTCGCGGTAGCGCGGATAGTTCTCCTCGCCCATGCCGGTGGCCGTGACGAAATCGTAGATCCCGCGGAACGCCTTGGCGAACCAGCCTTCCTCGGGCGGCGGCAGCTCCTCGACCTGGATCGGCATGTTGGACGACAACAGCATCCGGCTGTCGGCCAGTTCGGTCCCGTCGTCGTCGAACAGGCGGGTGCGCACCCGCGCGGGCGGCGACAGCCGGCGCACCATCTGGCGGGCCATCTGCCTGGACAGTTCAGGCAAGGCCATGCCGTTGTCGAGCACCGCCCCCTCGCCCACCGCCGCCGCCACCATCTCGGCACGGATGCGCAAGGATTCCAACTCGGCGGCAATCAGCTCGTTCTTGTAGCGGTCGAGGTAGAACAGTCCCGCCACCAGGATCACCGGGGCCAGCATGTTGACCGCCAGGATGCGCCGGGTCAGCGGCGAAGCCAACGGCAGCCAGCGACGCCGACGACGAGGCTGCAGCGGTTGTGGGCCGGGGCGGGGGCGGAGGGAGGGCTGGACGGGCGCCTGGTCGGTCACTGGTCTTCGCGGTAGCGATAGCCTACGCCATAAAGCGTTTCAATATGGCCGAACTCCGAGTCGACATCGCGGAATTTCTTGCGCAGCCGCTTGATGTGACTGTCGATGGTACGGTCATCCACATAGATATGCTCGCCATAGGCGGCATCGATCAACTGGTCGCGATTCTTCACATGACCGGGGCGGATGGCCAGCGACTTCAGGATGAGGAACTCTGTCACCGTCAGATCCACCGGAAGCCCTTTCCAGGTGCAGGCGTGACGGACCGGGTCGAGGACCAGGTCGCCGCGTGCCACCGCTTGCGAATTCGCCGTATCGCCGGTCTCGCGCGCCAGTTCCCCGCGGCGCAGGAGAGCCCGGATGCGCTCGATCAGCAAGCGCTGGGAGAACGGCTTCTTGATGTAGTCGTCGGCCCCCATGCGCAAGCCCAGCACCTCGTCCACTTCGTCATCCTTCGAGGTCAGGAAGATGACCGGCACCGACGAGTTCTTGCGCAGCCGCTGCAGCAGCTCCATGCCGTCCATGCGCGGCATCTTGATGTCGAGGACGACCAGCTCCACCGGCTGGGCGGTGATGCCGCGCAGGGCGTCGGCCCCGTCCGTATAGGTGCGGACGCGGAATCCTTCGGCTTCCAGAGCGATGGAAATCGAAGTCAGGATGTTGCGGTCGTCGTCAACCAGGGCGATGGTCTGGGACAAAGGGAGTCTCCGGGATTCGTTCCGCTCTCAAACGAAGGTCGGAATTGCTCTAGTTTGGCTGCTTCCGCCGATCTTGCCAAGCGTTTGTCCGGAGATCACTGGGCCACTTCCGGACCGGGTCAAGGTATAGCATTCGAGGTAGCCGATCATTCCATTGTGGCGAAAATGCGCGCCAGGCGCGCCGATGTCGCCGGCAGGCGTCGGGAATCGCGCGCCGGGCGCTTGACGATCGGCCGGGGCGGCCCAAACTTTCTGCCATGGAAACAACCGCCTCCCCCCAGCCGGACGAGCCGCCGGCCGCAAACACCCCCGAGGACATGGGCCTGGCCATCCGCCGGCTTGTCCGCCAATCCAGCCGCGCCGCCCTGGGCACCATCCTGGCCGGCCGTGGCCGACCTTACGTGTCGCTGGTCACCGTCGCCACCGACGTGGACGGCAGCCCGATACTGCTGCTGTCCCGCCTTGCCGACCATACGCGCAATGTCGAGGCCGATTCCAGCGTCTCGCTGCTGTTCGATGCCACCGAAGGCTACGCCAATCCGCAAGAAGGGCCGCGTGTCACCTTGATCGGGCGGATCCACCGGTCCGACGACCCCTCCGTCCGGCGCCGCTTCCTCGCCCGTCATCCGCGGGCGGCGCTTTATGCCGGCTTTGCCGATTTCGGCATGTTCCGCGTCGAGATCGAACGGGCCCACTGGGTCGGTGGCTTCGGCCGCGCCTTGTGGCGGGAGCAGGGGCTCACCTGCGACCCTTCGCTGGCCGCCGTCATCGGTGCGGTGGAGGAAGGAATCGTCACCCAGTTGAACGGCGACCAGCCGGGGGCCCTGACTCTGATGGCCAATCGCCTGCTCGACCAGGAGGGCGACGGCTGGCAGATGGTGGCCATCGACCCCGACGGCTGCGACCTTGCCCGCGGAGACGTGGTGGCGCGTCTGGCCTTCGAGACGCCCGTCGGCGGGCTGGGAGAAATCCGCGCAACGCTGGTCGAATTGGCCGAGAAGGCAAGACGAATGTCATAATCGCGGTATTGACACTCGTCATTGCCCGGCCGATACCCAAACATTATTCTTATATCATTTCATCGGAGCGGCATGGATGACGAAGTTAGGTATCCGCGGCGGAACGACCACCAATCTCAGGCTTCTCGCCTGGGTCGATGAGATCGCCCAGCTGTGCAAGCCCGACAGCATCCATTGGTGCGACGGCTCTCAGGCCGAATATGACAGCCTGTGTCAGATGATGGTCGATGCCGGAACGCTGATCCGGCTGAGCGACGCCAAGCGGCCCAACAGTTACCTTTGCCGTTCCGATCCCGGCGACGTGGCACGTGTCGAGGATCGGACCTTCATCTGTTCGCAGAACAAGGGGGATGCCGGCCCCACCAATAACTGGGTCGAGCCGCGCGAAATGAAGCTGACCCTGGCCGGACTGTTCGACGGCTGCATGCGCGGCCGCACCATGTATGTGGTGCCGTTCAGCATGGGCCCGTTGGGCAGTCCCATTGCCCATATCGGCGTCGAGATCACCGACAGTCCCTATGTCGTCGTCAGCATGCGCACCATGACCCGCATGGGCCAGGCAGTGCTGGAAGTGCTGGGACCCGGCGGCGACTTCGTTCCCTGCGTGCATTCGGTGGGCAAGCCCCTGGCGCCCGGTGAAGCCGACGTCCCCTGGCCGTGCGACCCGAAGCACATCTATATCGCTCATTTTCCCGAGGAGCGGGCGATCTGGTCATACGGTTCGGGCTATGGTGGCAACGCTCTTCTCGGCAAGAAATGCTTGGCGCTCCGCATTGCCTCGGTGATGGCCCGCGACGAGGGCTGGCTGGCCGAGCATATGCTGATCGTCGGCGTGGAAAACCCGGCGGGCGAGAAGACCTATGTCGCTGCCGCCTTTCCCTCGGCCTGCGGCAAGACCAATTTCGCCATGCTGGTGCCGCCCGGCGGCTTTGACGGCTGGCGGATCTGGACGGTGGGGGACGACATCGCCTGGATCAAGCCGGGCGCCGACGGCCGCCTTTACGCCATCAATCCGGAGGCCGGCTTCTTCGGCGTGGCGCCGGGGACCGGCGCGGCGACCAATCCCAACGCCATCGCCGCTTGCCGGGCCAACGCCATCTTTACCAATGTGGCGCTGACCGACGATGGCGATGTCTGGTGGGAAGGCCTCACCGACGAGCCCCCGGCCCATCTGATCGACTGGAAGGGCCGTGACTGGACGCCAGCCTCGAAGGAACCGGCCGCCCACCCCAATGCCCGCTTCACCGCTCCGGTGGCGCAATGCCCGACGGTCGACCCCGACTGGGAAAATCCGAACGGTGTTCCCATCGCGGCCTTTATCTTCGGCGGTCGCGTGTCGAAGAACATGCCGCTGGTGTTTCAAGCCTTCAACTGGGCCCACGGAGTGTATCTGGCCGCCACCATGGGCTCGGAGGCCACCGCCGCGGCGGTCGGCCAGGCGGCCATGCGCCGCGATCCGATGGCCATGCTGCCGTTCTGCGGCTACAACATGGCTGACTATTTCAGCCATTGGCTGTCGATCGGCCGCCGGTTGTGCAATCCGCCGCCGATCTTCCGCGTCAACTGGTTCCGCAAGGACGGCAACGGCAAGTTCATGTGGCCGGGCTTCGGCGAGAACATGCGTGTCCTGAAGTGGATCGTCGACCGCGTCCACGGTCGCGGCTACGGCGTCGAAAGCCCGCTCGGCATCATGCCGCGCTACGAGGACCTGGCCTGGGCCGGCATCGATTTCCCTCCTGCCCGCTTTTACGAGTTGATGGCCGTCGACCGCGAAGCCGGCACCATCGAGGCGAGGGCGCATGAGGAACATTTCGACAAGTTTTTCGATCGCCTGCCTAAGGAGTTCGTCTACGAGCGCGAATTGCTCAAGTCGCGGCTGTGGCGGTCGCCCGAGGTGTGGGAACTGGCTCGCGACGACCTGATCAGCTGATTGGGCCTGCGGTGCCGACCGATCGGGCCGGCAAGCCCGCCAGCCATTGATTCCGGAACAAACGCTGGGCTGTGACGCGCGGTTGCGGGTTATACTCGTTGCGGCGGCGAAGCCTTGTGCGCGGGACCGCGGAGGGCGCCCGGGCGCCGCAGCAATGGGGCGATTTTGGCCGGCTCGTGTGGGCGCCGTTGGGCTAGGGTGAGGATCCGGTGGCGGAGACTGCGCCGCCGCGGCGCCCGCCGCCTGGGCGCCGCCATGGCCTGCTCGCTGGCGCTGCATGTCCTGGTGGCGCTGTTGATCATCTTCGGCTTGCCCGACCTGCCCGCCCCACCGGATGAACTGACGCCGCCGGCCATCGAGTATGTGGAAATCGGCGCCGTGACCATTCCGTCGGCCGGGTCGGCGGAGGCCGGACCCTTGCGCCAGGAGGCGCCGGCTGCTCCGGCGCCACAGCCGCCGACGCCCCACCCCGCTCCGCCACCGGCACCCCGGGCGGCAGAGATCCGGCCGGTGCCCCGCTTGCCGCTGCCGCCGCCACCCAAGCCGCCCCGCCCCGCTCCGGCGCCCCACCCAAGGCGGGAGAAGCGGCCACCGCCCGATGACTTCACCGCCATGTTGCGATCATTGAGCCGGCTGAGCCAGCCCGGGGTCAGCCGGAGCCGATGGCCGGCAATGGATCGGCCGGAAATCGGCGCTGGAAAAGGCGACAGTTCATCGGCGCGGCGCGGCATGCTGGGCGTCAAGGACTTCATCCGCGCTCAAATCGAACGCCACTGGGAAATGGACGTGGCCGCTCTGGGGCCGGCACGTCTGGTGGTGACCCTGCATTTGAGCCTGGCCTCCGACGGCTCGGTCAGCCGCGCCGACATCGTCGACAACCCGCTCTACACCGGTCTTCCCGGGTACCGCGCTGCCGCCGAGAGCGTCCGCCGCGCCGCCCTGGTTGCCTCGCCGCTGCGGCTGCCGCCCGGAGACACTTGGAACTTCAGCGATCTGACCATCGAATTTGATCCGCGCCAAGCCGTACGGTAAACCCTACGGCAACGTCATCGCTACGCGGAAACCGGCATAGGTGGCGTAATCGAATGCGCGGTGCGTTGTGTTGTCGCCGATGCGCATCGCCGAGCGGATGATTTTCGGCAGGTTGCTCCACGAGCCGCCGCGCAGCACATGCCGGCTGCAGTCGCCGGTGGTCCGGGCGCTGCCGTCGGTCGGCGCGCCGAGGTAACTTTCATTCCAACAGTCGGCGGTCCACTGCCAGACGTCGCCCAGCATGTCGTAGAGGCCGAAGGGGTTGGGGCTGAAACTGCCGACCGGCGACAGCCGCAGATTGTCCCAATGGCTTCCGCAGCCGTTGCAGTCGGCATTGTCCCTCCCGATGGCGTCGCCCCACCAGCGGGACGTGGACGTACCGGCACGGGCTGCATATTCCCATTCCGCCTCGCTGGGTAGGCGGTAGGGGCCATCATGCCCGGCCGAGCCCGGCGAGCGGCTGGCAACCTGCTTGTTCAGCCAGGCGACATAGGCTTGGGCGTCGTTCCAGTTGACGCAGACCACCGGGTCGCTCGGAATGAACCCGGGTGAATTCCAGGCGACGCCCTGGGGCCAGTCGCAGGCGCCAGTCTCGTGGCCGGTGGCTTGTACGAAGGCGGCGTATTGCGCCACCGTTACGTCATAACGGCCCAAGGCGAACCAGCGCAACGACACCCGGTGCTGCGGGCCCTCGGTGTCGAAGCGCCCAGCCTCGTTCGCCGGGCTGCCCATGACGAAGCTGCCGGCGGGGATGACCACCATTTCGGGGCAGTTGGGGCAGGAGCGGAACAGGTTCTTACCGAGCACTTCGGTAGCGCCATGGTCGGCCTTGGCATGGCGATGCTCGGCCTTCGAGTGCTCGTGGGCCGTCGCCACAGCCGGCAGCGTGGCAATAATCACCCACAACAGTCCGAGCACCAGCCGTCGCCACATGCCAGGTTCCCCCTTTCTGATGGTAAGACTCCGACCGATGGTACCAACGCCATCCGTCAAATCATCACCATAATTCAATCAGTTTGAGTCAGTGCGCTAGCCTTGGTTTTTGCCCCTCGCCGGGCGGGCGCAGCCGCGCCCTTGCCCGCCGCCTCAACGGCGGCTGGTTGGCTGGGTTCCTTGTTCCTGCGCCCATTGCGGGCGCGGCCGAGGGGCCGGACGGCCCCGCCCGGCGAGGGCCTTTGATAGACCCGCACTGACTCAAACTGAAAATTCAGTTTGAGCTAGGACGTTGCTTGCAGCAGCTGGAAGCCCGCGTCGCCGCTGGTGGCGCGCCGGAAGTCCAGCCGCCGATCATGGAAGGCCGCCAGGGTCGGGCGATGGGCGATGCTGATCAACGCGGTGTCGGGCAACCGTTCGACCAGAAGGCGGTAGAGGCGCGCCTCGCTCGCCTCGTCGAGGGCCGAGGTGGCCTCGTCGAGGAACAGCCAGTGTGGCTTCAGCAGCAGGGCGCGGGCAAAGGCCAAACGCTGTTGCTCGCCCGGCGACAGTTGCTGCGTCCAGTGGCGCTCTTCGTCCAATCTGTCGCGCAGATGGCCCAGCCCGCAATCGGCGAGCGCCTGGCTGATGGCTCCATCGTCGTGGCGTTCCGGTGCGTCGGGGTAGACGGTGGCTTTGCGCAGGGTGGCTATCGGTAGATAGGCTTTCTGCGGCAGGAACAGCATCCGGTCGTCCACCGGCAACGACAGCGAGCCGCGGCAATACGGCCAGAGGCCGCTGATGGCTCGGAACAGCGTGCTTTTGCCGCAGCCCGACGGCCCGCCGACCAGGGTTCGGCTGCCCGGCGCCAATTCGACCGTCAGGCCGCACACCAAAGGCGTGCCGTCGGGCAGCAGCAGGTCGAGATCCTCCACCGCGATGGCCGAGCCGGCAGGGGCATGGCGGCGCACCGCCTGGTCGACGTCCCGGCCCGGCACCCGCTGCAAGGAGCGCTCGAATCCGACCAGACGGTCGACCGTGGCCTTCCATTCGGCCAGCGAGGAATAGGCATCGACGAACCACGACAAGGCACCCTGGACCTGGCCGAAGGCCGAGGCGGTCTGCATCAATCCGCCCAGCTGAATGGCTCCGGAAAAATATCGCGGCGCCGCGACGATATAGGGAAAGACCACGGCCACCTGCCCGTAGCCCGAGGAGAACCAACTTAGCCGCTTCTGCTGGCGCATGAGGCCCCACCAGTTGTCGACCACATGGGCGAAGCGCCCGATCAAGCCGCGCGCCTCCTCGGCCTCGCCGCCGTACAGCGCCACCCCTTCGGCGTTCTCGCGCAGGCGCACCAGGGAAAAGCGGAAATCCGCCTCGAATCGCTGCTGCTGGAAGTTCAAACCGATCAGCGGCCGGCCGATGCGATGCGTCAGCCAGGTGCCCAGTCCCGCATAGACGACGGCCACCCACAGCATGTAGCCGGGGATGACGACGCCGTGCACCGACAGCGAGCCGGACAGGTTCCACAGGATGGCGGCGAAGGATGCCAGGGTGACCACCGACTCCAGCATGCCGAGACTCAATACCAGGGTCTGGCCGATGAAACTGCCGATGTCGTCGGCAATGCGCTGGTCGGGATTGTCGGTCCGCCCTTCGGCCAGTTGCAGGCGATAATAGGCCCGCCCGTCGAGCCATTCCCCGACATAGCGTCTGGTCAGCCAGCGCCGCCAGCGGATCTGCAGCATCTGCCGCAGATAGACCCGGTAGACGGCGACCACCAGGAATATGGCGGCCAGGATGCCGAAGCGGATGAACTGGTGGGTGAAGGCCTGGAAATCTTTGTTCTGCAACGCGTTATAGAACAGGTTGTTCCACTCGTTGAACAGGACGTTGAGATAGACCAGCCCAAGGTTCATGGCGACGATGACGGCCAGCAGGGCGCCCGACGCCCAGCGCTCCTCGGAGCGCCAGTAGGGCGTGGCGAGGACCTTGAGGTCGTTCAGGAAGGTTCTGACTTTTCTGAACATCGGTCAGCTATTGCCGGGTGTTTGTGGCGAAAGTGAGGTTGCCGTGGGGCGCATTCCGATGGCAACCCCGGGGTTCAAATGGGTCCTCGGCCTTCGGGCGCAAAGCCCGAAAGAGGAGAAAGGTGCGTCACTCGTCTTCGCCGGCCCCTGGGCGGAAGGCGCGCAACGGTGCCTGCTCGGGCGGTATTTCACGCTTTCCGCCAGCCAGCACTTCCGCCGCCCGCCTATCCGCGCCCGACGGCAGGGGGGCGCCGGGATCCTCGATCCACGAGGCGATGTCGCCCAGCACCACCTTGGCTTCCAGGTCGCGCAGCAGCATATGGTAGCCGTTGCGGTAGACCGCCTTGACCTGGGGTTGTGGACTTTCGGGCAGCTGCCGCATCATTCGGTAGGTCGGTTCGGCCGGCACGATCTCATCCTTTTCGCCGTACAGCACCAGCGCCGGCAGGTGCAGCGCAGGCGCCGCAGCCGCGGCGTCGTCCATCAGGTCGCACAGGCCGTGGATGGTATCGACGCGGGTTTCCTTGATCACCAGCGGATCCTCGCTCAGGCGGCGCAGCATCTCGATGTTGTCGGAAGGGGTGATGTGCAGGCCGCGGCCGGTGAGGGTGAGCCAGGGCATGGTATGCGAGGTGAACCACAAGGCGCCGCGCTCGAATATGTTCATGGTGTCGCGGCTCCACACCGCCGGCGCCGACAGAATCACGCCTTGCACCTTGGGAGCCCCGGGGCGGGTCATGGTCACCATGACCAGGGCGCCGCCCATGCTTTCGCCCAGGAGGTACAGCGGTTTTCCCGGATTACGCGCGGCCACCAGCCGGGCGGCGGTGGCCAGGTCGCCGGTCATCGCCAGCTCACCCGCCCAATAGCCGCGGTTGGGCGCCTTGCCGAAGCCTCTGAGGTCGAAGGCATAGACGGCGATACCTCGGGCGGCGAGGAACTTTCCGGGCTCGTCGAAGGCATTGCTATAGTCGTTGAAGCCGTGCACTGCCAGCACCACCGCCCGGGTCTCACCCTTGGGTAGCCAGGAACGCAGCGGCAGTCGCTGGTCATCGGCGGTCACAATCGCGTCCGCGGTCAGGGATGGATCGGCCACCGGCGGGCCGGCGGATTTTATGATGGGCGCGCAGGCCACGGTGAACAGGGAAAGCATGACGACCAGGATACCTGGAATTTTCATCGGGCGGGCGTTTCGTTGGACGGGCGCCGGGTCAGTTGCAGGAAGATGTCCTCGAGGTCGGCTTCTTCGGTCGACAGATCCGCCACCCCCAGGCCGGCGGCCTGCAGCCCGGCCAGGATAGTCCCGACGCTGGTGCGGCTGGGCTTGTAGCGGAAGGTCAGCAGGCGCCGGTCTTTCAGTTCCGGCGCGAATTCGGCCAGTTCGGGCGGTGCCGCGGCAAGATCGCGGTCGGTAGTCACCGTCAGCACCTTGCTGTCCAGGCGGCGCAGCAGCGCCCGTGTGTGGTCATGGGCGACCAGCTTGCCATGATCGATGATGGCAATACGGTCGCACAGCGCTTCAGCTTCTTCCAGATAGTGGGTGGTCAGCAACACGGTGGTGCCACGGCGGTTCAACTCCTTGACATAAGCCCAGAGCTGCCGGCGCAACTCGATATCGACGCCGGCCGTCGGCTCATCCAGCACCAGCACCGGCGGATTGTGTACCATCGCCTTTGCCACCAACAGGCGGCGGCGCATGCCCCCCGACAGGGTGCGGGCGTAGGCATGCGCCTTGTCGGTCAAGCCCAGGGCCGCCAGAATTTCGTCGGTGCGGCGCTCGGCCTTGGGGACGCCGTACAGGCCGGCCTGCACTTCCAGCAGTTCGCGCGGTGTGAAGAACGGGTCGAGGTTGAGTTCCTGCGGTACCACGCCGATCGAGGAGCGGGCGTCCCGTTCCGCCGAGACGATGTCGTAACCCCACACCCGCGCCGTGCCTGACGTTTTCACCACCAGGCCGGCCAGGATGTTGATCAGCGTCGATTTGCCGGCACCGTTGGGACCAAGCAGTCCAAAGAAAGCACCGCGCGGAATGGACAGGGTGACCTCGTCCAAGGCTCGTTTGGCCGGCTGTCCGCCACGCGCCGGATAGATCTTGGTGAGGCCTTCGATGTCGACGGCGGGCGCCAGGGAGGAACTCAACGGCCGCTCGGCTATGGCGGTTATCATCCGGTCAGAAGGGAATTGATTGGTCAGCCGCAATGGGTATCATCCGCCGGGCCGACGGGTCAATGCCAAGCGTTTGGCGCGCAACCCGTAAACTCTGCCGGCATGGCCGGCAGGGGGGATGGGTGAGGCACCGCCGACCACTGTCGCATATCGAGCGAGGATCAACATGGCCAAGGAAATCGTCACGGTGAACAGCGCCACGGTCGCCTGCGAAGGCAACGCCCCGGCCACCGGTCACCCGAAAGTCTATCTGACCTTCAAGGCGGGCGAACGAGAAGTGGTCTGCCCCTACTGCAGCCGCACCTTCGTCCTTGCCGCCGGCGCCAGCGCCGAGCAGGGTCACTGAATATATGATGGGCAGGCGCTGAGGCTTCCTCACGCGTCTGCCGGAGTACCGTCGGCATGGCTCAAGCACCGTTGCGGCACATCTACCTGGTGGACGGCTCGGGGTTCATCTTTCGCGCCTTCCACGCCCTGCCGCCGATGACGCGCCCCGATGGGGTACCGGTCAACGCCGTCTTCGGCTTCACCAATATGTTGATGAAGCTCTTGACCGAGACCGATGCCGACCATCTGGCGGTAATCTTCGACGCCGGCCGCGATACCTTCCGCAGCCGCATCTATCCCGACTACAAGGCCCACCGGCCCGACCCGCCGCCCGAACTGGTGCCGCAGTTCGCCCTGATCCGCGACGCCGTCCGGGCCTTCAATCTGCCTTGTGTCGAACTGGCCGGCTTCGAGGCCGACGACCTGATCGCCACCTATGCCCGTCGGGCGGTGGCGCAGGGGGCCCGGGTGACCATCGTGTCCTCGGACAAGGACCTGATGCAACTGGTGGGTGAAGGCGTCGAAATGTTCGACCCGCTGAAAAGCCGGGTCATCGGCCCGGCCGAGGTGTTCGAGAAGTTTTCGGTGGTGCCGGGCAAGGTGGCGGACGTGCAGGCCCTGGCCGGCGATCCCACCGACAACGTCCCCGGAGTGCCGGGCATCGGCGTGAAGACGGCGGCCCAGCTCATCGACGCGTTCGGCGACCTGGAGAGTCTGCTCGCCCGAGCCGCCGAGATCAAGCAGCCGAAGCGCCGCGAGGCGCTGCTCGCCCATGCCGAGGACGCTCGCATTTCCAAGCAGCTGGTGTTGCTCAAGGACGATGTTCCGGTGCCAGAAGCGATCGAGGGTTTCGGTCTTCGCGACCCCGACCGGGATACGCTGCTCGCCTTCCTCGACCTGCAGGGCTTCCGCAGTATTCGCAGCCGGCTGGAAGCCAAGCTGGGCACCGCCCCAGCGGGGGCCGGCCAGTCCGCGGCAGGCCCGCGGCCGGCGGTCCCGGTACCGCTGCCGGCGAAAGCGGACTACGAGCTGGTCCTCGACCTGACGGTGCTCGACCGCTGGATCGCCGAAGCCTTCCGGGCGGGCATCCTGGCGGTCGACACCGAGACCAATTCGCTCGATCCGCTCCGCTGCGAGTTGGTCGGCGTCAACCTGTCGGTTGAGCCGGGCCGCGCCTGCTACATTCCGCTGGTGCACAACCCCGGCGGGCCGCAGGGTACCCTCGACCTGGCCGGTGACCAGGCGGCGGCGGGCCCGGCGCTGATTCCCAAGGCCGAGGCCTTGGCCCGGCTGAAGCCGCTGCTGGAGGATCCGGCGGTTCTGAAGATCGGCCATAACATCAAGTTCGATTTGCAGGTACTGTCGGTCTGCGGCATCGCCGTCAATCCCGTCGACGACACCATGCTGCTGTCCTACGTGCTGGACGGCGCCGCCCATGGTCATGGCATGGACGAACTGGCCAGTCTTCACCTGGGCCACAAGACCATCACCTATGCCGAGGTCTGTGGCACCGGCAAGGGGCAGATCACCTTCGACCGGGTGCCGCTGGACAAGGCCCGGGACTACGCCGCCGAGGACGCCGACGTGACGCTGCGGCTGCACCGGGTGCTGAAGCCGCGGCTCCTTGCCGAGCATATGGTCGGCGTATACGAAACCATGGAGCGGCCGCTGGTTCCGGTATTGGCCGCCATGGAACGGGCCGGGATCAAGGTCGACAAGGCCGAGCTGCAGCGCATGTCAGTGGAGTTCGGCCGGCGTATGACCGATTGCGAGGCAGAGATCTGCCGCTTGGCCGGGGTGGAATTCAACGTCGGCTCGCCCAAACAGTTGGGGGAGGTCCTGTTCGACAAACTGGGCCTGCCCGGCGGCAAGAAAAGCGCCAAGACCGGGGCCTACGCCACCGGTGCCGAGGTGCTGGAGGCCCTGGCTCCGCTCCATCCGCTACCCCAGCGGGTCCTGGATTGGCGGCAGATCGCCAAGCTGAAAAGCACCTATGCCGACGCCTTGGTCGAGCAGATCAATCCCGCCACCGGGCGGGTCCACACCAGCTATGCGATGGCCGCCACCAGCACCGGCCGGCTGGCTTCCTCCGACCCTAACCTGCAGAACATTCCGGTCCGTACCGAGGAAGGGCGGCGCATCCGCCGGGCCTTCATCGCCGAGCCGGGCCATCTGCTGCTGTCGGCCGACTATTCCCAGATCGAGCTGCGGCTGGTCGCCCATGTGGCCGGCATCGAAGGTCTGAAGCAGGCGTTCGCCGATGGCGCAGACATTCACGCCATTACCGCTTCCCAAGTGTTTGGAGTGCCGGTGGAGGGCATGGATCCGCAGGTGCGGCGAAAGGCCAAGGCGATCAACTTCGGCATCATCTACGGCATCAGCCCGTTCGGCCTGGCCCAGCAGCTGGGCATCTCGAATGGCGAGGCGCGGCAATACATCGAGGCCTATTTCGCCCGCTATCCGGAAATCCGCGCCTATATGGACGCCACCCGGGAACTGGCGAAGAAGCAGGGCTGGGTGCAGACCCTGTTCGGCCGCAAATGTTTCGTCCAGGGGATTCAGGACAGGAATCCTGCGGTGCGCAGCTTTGCCGAGCGGGCAGCGATCAACGCACCCATCCAGGGCGGTGCCGCCGACATTATCAAGCGTGCCATGGTGCGGCTGCCGGCAGCGCTGACGGCCGAGCGGCTGTCAGCCCGCATGCTGCTGCAGGTGCACGACGAATTGGTGTTCGAGGTGCCGGAAGCCGAGGTGGAACCGACCATGGCGGTGGTGAAAAGGGTAATGGAAGGCGCGGCTGCACTGACGGTACCGCTGGTCGTCGATATCGGTACCGCCGCCAACTGGGCGGAAGCGCATTAGCGCGTCGCGTCCATCAGGCGCCGCAACTGCATCTCGTCGATCAGGCCGCTCACCCGGCCCCGTTCCAGCGAACCCCGATAGGCGACGACCATCCTGTCATGCGACAGATGCAGGCGGCGCAGCACATCCTTGCGGCGGTCGTAGTCCAACTCGAACACCGTGACATCCGTATAGCTGGGATCCTCGGCCAGCCGGTAGAGGGTGTCCTCCAACTCCTGATTGGTTGGGCTCCACGGCGACCGGACCACCACCAGCATGCGCTGCCCGGTTTGGCGGGCGATCTGGAATTCCTGGTCGTTGAATTCGTGAATCTCGGCCGCGGCGGCTGTTCCGGCGGCCAAGGCGGCGATGGTGATGACCAAGGCCAGACGGTGCAAGCGATGCGACATCGGTGAAAGCCCTTCTTTGTCGCCATGATGCCGTTTTCGGCAGGGGCGCCGCCAACACCCCTTCGGTGGCGGACGCCACTCTTTCGAGAGCCGCCGGGCTGGCGGGATTAGCCGGTTCGCGGTAAGGTTGCCGTCGATCGCTCAACCCTTTCGACATAGATCTGTCATGCCGTCTCTGCGCGTGTTCGTCAGCCGTGTGGTCGATGTCGGGCCGTTTCCGACCAGGCTGGCCATGGTCTATCGGCTGATCGTCGCCGGCTGCGTGCTGCTGGCCACTGGGGTCGGCATCTCACGGACGATCGACGGATTGGCGTGGCCCAAGGGCATTGCGGCGAACGCCCTGGAGGCGGCGGCGCAGCTGGCGCTGACCCTCGACCTGGTGTTGCAGGCGGCGGATGCCGTGCTGAGCCGTCGGTCCGGCACCGGCCGATGGTCTGCCTTGCGGCGGTACCTCGGCAGCCCCTACGGGGTGATCGACGTAGTAGCCGTGGTGCCCTACTTCGTCGAGCTGGCGCTCCCGGCGCCGGCCGATCTCGATACGGTGCTGGCGGTAGTCCGTTTCCTCAAGCTGGCCCGCTATTCACCCGCCCTGGAAACCTTGGGATCGGTGGTTCGCCGCGAATTCCGGCCGCTGCAGTCGGCCGCCTTCATCCTGGCACTGCTCATGCTGTGCAGCGCCACCATGCTTTATCTGGTCGAGCGCCATCGCAATCCGCATTTCACCAGCATTCCGGACACCATGTGGTGGAGCGTGGCGACTCTGACGACGGTGGGCTACGGCGATGCGGTACCGATCACCGGCTTGGGGAAGCTGCTGGGCGGCCTGGTGGCGGTGTTCGGCATTGCCATGTTCGCCCTGCCGGCCTCGATCCTGGCCACCGGTTTCGCCGAGGAACTGAAGCGTCGCGACTTCCTGCAGACCTGGCATATGGTGGCCAAGGTGCCGTTCTTTTCCGGCCTCGACGCTCAGCAGATTGCCAGCATATCGGCCCTGCTGCGCTACCATGTGGCACAATCGGGGGATGTGCTGATCCGCGCCGGGGACCTTGGCGACCGCATGTATTTTGTCGTCACCGGCCTGGCCGAGGCGGATTTCGGCGGGCGCGAGCCGGCGGTGCTGGGGGAGGGCGATTTTTTTGGCGAAATCGCCTTGCTGCACGACAGCCCGCGCACCGCCACCGTCACGGCGCGCAGCCGATGCCAGCTGCTGGTCCTCGACGTGAAGGATTTCCGCCGGTTCATCGCCGGCAGTCCACAGATCGGCGACATGATCGAACAGACCGCCAGACGGCGGCTGAACGCTCAAGCCGAGATGGTCGATTCTCTCCTCTGAGCGGCCTGCGGCAACCGCACCTTGACAAGGTGCGAGCGCCGCCCGGGTTCAGTTCGACATCAACACCGGCAGGGTCATGTGGTGCAGGATGAAGCGGGTGCCCGAGCCCCGCCGCAGGCCCGAGCCGCTGTGGGCGCCCATCACCAGCAGGTCCGAGCCGAGATCGAAGGCTCGCGACAGAAGGACGTCCATTACGCCGATTTCCTCATCCACCAGCCGCTCCACCTTGGCCCGGACACCATGGGCGGCCAGGTGTTCAACGATGTTGACCTGCGGCAGATCGGCGGCGGGCGCCGGCGCATCCGGCTCGCGCACCGCCAGCACGGTGACCTCGCGGGCCTGCTGGAGGAATGGCAGTGCATCGTGAACGGCGCGGGTTGCCTCGCGGCTGGCATTCCAGGCGATGGTGATCGAGTTGCCCAGGCTCGGCGCTTCGCTGGCATAGGGAACGACCAGGACCGGGCGGCCACCTTGCAGGATTACCTCTTCCACGAGGTCTTCCGGCACGCGGGAGGTCTCCGACTCCCATTGGCCGAGAATCGCCATGTCGGCATAGCGTGCACAAAAGGCTGTCTCGGCGACGACGAAGCCGGGGTCGCCATGGCTGAGGCGCATCCACTGGCCGCGCACGCCCGCTTCGGCCACCGCCTTGTGAAACTGGGTGGAACACCGTTCCGCCGCCGCATTCAAGATGGTGCTGGCCCGCCTGGCCACCATGCTGGGGGCGTTGCTTTCGGACTGGGCGAACAGGCCGGTGATCCGGGCGTCGAAGCGTTTGGCCAGGTCGACCGCCATCTGCAGTCGTAGCTCGGTGCGTTCGCCGCCATCCAAATGGACCAGAAATTCCTTCATGATCGCCCCACTTCCCCGAATAAAGGCCTTGTCGTACCGGAATAGATTAGAGGCAAATTTCCGCCGGCGGAAGGGAGTTCGTCAGCGGTTCGCAATGCGGACGAATCGCATTCGAATCCGGTAACACCAGCGTCGCAGCCGATGCGCGAGGGTCTTCTTCCGCCCGGCGGGGACGCCGGCGCTATCTGTCTTTGCGCAACCAC
>JAJXWP010000087.1 GCA_021781575.1 Pseudomonadota bacterium | reverse complement strand
GGAACTGCCACGATGTCCGTGCTGTAACCGGCACCTCGGCAACGGACCTCCCCGGGGGAAATATGCCGGTGTTTACATTTAATGACACAGTAAGACTAGTGGTGAAAATCTGACGGATGGTCCCCACACCATCCGTCAAATTCTCACCACAATCCAATCAGTTGGTGGGCCGCCTGATCCAGGCGCTTGGAAACCAAGCGTCTGGGGCGGACCACTAGCCCTTCAGGTGTCTGGCGAAGAACTCGCTGGTGCGCTGCCAGGCCAGTCGGGTATCGGGCTTGTTGTAGTTGTTGCCGGTCGGATTGGCGAAGGCGTGGCCGGCATCGTACCAATAGACCGTGTACGGCTTGCCGACCTGCTTCATGGCCGCTTCGAAGCGTTCGACCATGGGCTTGTCGATGTGCTGATCGCGCGTGCCGAAATGGCCCAGGACGGGGCCTTTAAGGCGAGCCAACTGGTCAGGCGGCAGGTCGCACTTGCCGTAATAGACCACGGTGGCATCGACCGGCGCCGCCACCGAGCCGCTCAACGCCCACCCACCGCCGAAACACCAGCCGACCACCCCCACCCGGCGGGTCCCGCCCTGGTGGTTGCGTGCCCAGGAAATCCACGAGCTCATGGTATCCACGGCCTCGGCCGGGACCACTTTCTGCACCAATGCCCGGGCCTCGTCGGGCGTGGTCGCCAGCCGTCCATCGAACAGGTCGACGGCGAGCGCCAGATACCCTTGGCGGGCGAATTCGGCCGCCGTCGCCTTGATCTGGTCGTTCAGGCCCCACCACTCGTGGACCAGCACGATCACCGGCGCCGGGGTCTCCGCCGGCTTGGCCAGGGCTCCGGCCACCTCCTTGCCGCCGACGGTACGGATGCGGACCAGGATGGTGGATTCGGCCGCCGCTTGGGCCAGCTTGGGATCGGCCAGCACGCCGGCCAGCGGCAATCCGGCAAGGCCCAACAATACCGCGCGTCGATCCAACATCGGCCTTACCTCCTGATCACCTGTAAAATCGCCCTCGAAAGATGGTAGCGGAGAACGCAGGCGAAAAGGCCCGCGCCGTCACCGGCGCGGGCCTTTGCAAGATCATTCCGGCCGAAGCGGCTCAGGCCGCCGGCTGGTTCTCCAGAGCGCGGCGGATACGGCGCTTCAGGCGCAAGGCCTCGGAGGAAAGCTTGCCATCCGATACCGACATCAAAAAGGCGTCGATGCCGCCGTTGTGCTCGATGGTCTTCAGGCCGCGGGTGGACACGCGGATCCGCACCATCTGGTTGAGCGCATCGCTCAACACCGAGGTTTCCTGCAGGTTGGGCAGGAAGCGGCGACGGGTCTTGTTGTTGGCGTGGCTGACATTATTGCCAGTCTGCACACCTTTGCGGGAGATGACACAACGACGCGACATCTGAGGAGCCCTCTTTAATCTCTTGGCCGGCCTCGGGCCGGGGAAAGCCGGGTTTTTACGGTGCCGACGGAAGCCCGTCAAGGAGAATCTGGAAGGCCGGTGCCGTATTGCTTGCGCCCGAATTGCCATCCCCGCATTCGCCGCGATGATGGCAGGCGGCGCGCCGCCTCAGCCGAACAGCTTGTCGATGTCGTCCTGGCTGAACAGCTTATCCACGTCGGACTGGGTAATCGCCACCCCTTGCCGCTGTGGGCCGTGGAGCAGCGCCTTGTCGGCATCCGCGCCACCCGCCCCCGAGCTGTCCTGTTGTACTTCGACCAGGACCTTGGCCAATTCGTCCTTGCCCCACATCCTCACCATGGTGTTGATCCGCTCTTCGACGAATTTGAGCGAATTGACCACGCGGGTAATGCGCTGGCCGGTCAGATCCTGGAAGGAACAGGCTTCAAAGACCTGATTGATCCGTTCGTTGATGCGGTCGCAGATGCCGGTGGTTTGCGCCGAGGCGTCCCCACGCAGCTCCCCCACCAACCCGTCGATGGCTTCCATGCTTTCCAGGATGGTGTTGCTGGCCAACTCGGTATTCTCGACGATGGCGTCAAGGGTATCGGCCATGCTGGCAAAGGCGGCATCGTTGCCCTGCAGGGCCGCCAATTCGCGACGCATCATGCTCATATGGCCGAATAGCCCGAGCAATTCCCTCTTCAGGCGATCTTCTTCCTGAACAGAAATCATCGAACACCACTTGAAATTGCAGAATAACCCCGCCTGCGCTCGAATCTATGCTTTTCGCCCATCCCTGTCGAGGAAGCTGTGCAGCAGAATTTGGGCGGCCGCGGTGGGCGTCATGGCACCGGCGGCGACCTTGGTCTCCACCTCGGCCAACAAGGCAGTGACGCCGGCATGGCCGCGGAAGCGCAGCATCAGGTTCTCGGCCACCTCGTTCCACATCCACGCCTGGGCCTGCCGAGTGCGCCTCGCCGCCAGCGCGCCAGCCTCACCCATCACCTGCCGAAAGCGCGATACGGTGGCCCAGACCTGGTCGATTCCCGTGCCGGCAAGGGCCGAACAGCGTAGCACCGGCGGCGACCAATGGGGGCTGGCGGGGCGCAGCAGATGCAGCGCGTTCTGATAGTCGCGGGCGGCGCGCTCGGCGGCGGCGGCGAGATCGCCGTCGGCCTTGTTGACGATCACCAGATCGGCGATTTCGACGATGCCCTTCTTGATGCCCTGCAGTTCGTCGCCCGCACCGGGCACCAGCAGCAGCAAGAAGATGTCCACCATGTCGGCGACCGCCGTCTCCGATTGCCCAACCCCAACCGTCTCGACGATGATGACGTCGAACCCGGCCGCCTCGCAGGCCAGCAGCGCTTCGCGGGTACGACGGGCCACCCCGCCCAGTGTGCCGCCCGACGGCGACGGGCGGATGAACGCCCGCTCATCGCGCGACAATTCCTCCATGCGGGTCTTGTCGCCCAGGATCGACCCGCCCGATCGCGGACTCGACGGATCCACCGCCAGCACGGCGACCCGGTGACCCTGGGCGATGACGTGGGTGCCGAAGGCTTCGATGAAGGAGGACTTGCCCACCCCCGGCACCCCCGAGATGCCGATGCGGATACTGTTGCCGGTGTGCGGCAGCAGGTCTTCGAGCAACGCCTCGGCGGTGGCCCGGTGGTCGGCCCGGGTCGATTCGATCAGGGTGATGGCGCGGGCCAGGCCGCGGCGCTGCCCGGCAAGGACCGCCCGGGCCAAATGGTGCGGATCGGCAGGCACGGGAGAGGAGGAGTTCACGTCTTGTCGCGGCCTTCGTTGAGCAGGGCCTTCATGGCGGTCGCCACCAGCTTGGCCCGGGTTTCGTCGTCGAGATCGGCAAGGATCGTTTGCTTGGCGGCACGCACCTGCAGGGCATGACGGATCAGTTCGGCCCGCTCGGGGGTGACGACATCCCTGGCCCGGGCCTGGACTTCGGCGACCGCCGGCGGCTTCGCCTTGCCGGCCGCGGAAGCCCGCCGGCCGACCGCTGTGCGCGCCTTCTTGGTCAACACCAGCCCAGCAAGGGCCTTGCCGATGAACTTGAACATCCGGCGATGCTAACGCGGTTTGCTCCGGGATTGAATGCCATTCCGCGCCACAGGCCGGCGATGTCGCGGGGTCGGCTCTCAGGCCCCTGGCCCCAATGGCTGGCCATAGGAGAATTCCACCGCATTGCCGTCGGGATCCCGCAAGCCGCAGTAATAGCCGACGGGAAACCGCTCCTGGCGCGGCGGCCACATCAGGCAGCCGGCGGCCTCGGCGCGGGCCGCCACGGCATCCACCGCCTCGCGGCTGCCCAGGGCAAATCCCAAATGACTGAAATCGCGCGGATGCCGTTGCCGTTCGGGCCCGGCGGGGATCAGGACGAAGGCGAACTGACGCTCACGCCCCGGCTCGGCCAGCCACACCACATGGCCTCCCTTTGCCGGATCCGGGCGCTCATGCACCTCCACCAGGCCGCAGAACGTCTTGTAGAAGGCGGCGACGGCATCGACATCGCGGACATGCAGGGCGATATGGGTGAGCATCGGCTCGGCCGGCACGTCAGACCGTTTCCCCCTGGTTTTCCTCCAGGACCTGTTCCAGTTCGGCTCGCAGATGGGCCGTTTCCTGCTGCTTGCGCCACATCCCGGCATAAATGCCGCCGGCCGCCAGCAAGCTGTCATGGCGGCCGCGCTCGGTGATGCGGCCCTGTTCGAGCACCAGGATCTCGTCGGCATCGACCACCGTCGACAGCCGGTGGGCGATGACGAGGGTGGTGCGGTTCCGCGACACCTCGCGCAGCGACACCTGGATTTCGCGCTCCGTATGGGTATCGAGTGCCGATGTGGCTTCGTCAAACAGCAGAATCTGCGGCTCTTTGAGGATGGTCCGGGCAATGGCCACGCGCTGCTTTTCGCCTCCCGACAGCTTCAGGCCCCGTTCGCCGACGCGAGTCGCATAACCTTGCGGCAGACTGGTGACAAAGTCATGGATGCGGGCCAGCCGTGCCGCCCGTTCCACCTCGTCGCGGCTGGCGCCGGGGCGGCCATAGGCGATGTTGTAGGCGACGGTGTCGTTGAACAGCACCGTGTCCTGCGGAACGATGCCGATGGCGGCGCGCAACGATGCCTGGGTGACCTGGCGGATGTCCTGCCCATCGATCAGGATGCGACCCGAAGTCACGTCGTAGAAGCGGAACAGCAGGCGCGAGATGGTGCTCTTGCCGGCGCCGGACGGCCCGACGATGGCCACCGTCCGGCCGGCCGGAACGCGGAAGCTGATGCCTCTGAGGATCTCGCGATCCAGCCCATAGCCGAAATGCACGTCTTCGAAAACCACTTCGCCACCCTGCCCGATCAGCGACGGAGCCCCCGGCCGGTCGGCGATTTCCTTGTTCTGGGTCAGCAGGACGAACATGGCCTCCATGTCGATCAGCGACTGCTTGATCTCGCGGTAGACGAAGCCCAGGAAGTTGAGCGGCAGGTAAAGCTGGATGAGGTATGTGTTGACCAGGACGAAATCACCGACTTTCATCGTTCCGTCGGCGACGCCGTAGGAAGCCATCAGCATGACGGCGGTCAGCCCCGACGAGATGACCAGGCCCTGGCCGATGTTCAGCATGGACAGTGTGGTCTTGCTCACCACGGCGGCGTGCTCGTAGCGCTGCATCGCGCGGTCGAAGCGCTGGGCCTCGTGGTCCTCGTTGCAGAAATATTTGACCGTTTCGAAGTTCAGCAGCGAATCGATGGCCTTGGTGCTGGCCTCCTGGTCGCTCTCGTTCATCGTGCGGCGAAATTTGATCCGCCATTCCGTAACGCCCAGGGTGAAGGCGATGTAGACGACGATGGTGACGAAGGTCACCAGGGCGAAGCGGATGTCGTAGAGCTTCCACAGCATGCCGCAGACCAGGGTGATTTCCAGCAGCGTCGGCAGGATGTTGAACATCATAAAGTTCAACAGGAACTCGATACCCTTGGTGCCGCGCTCGATGGACCGCGACAGACCGCCGGTCTGCCGGTCCAGATGGAAGCGCAAGGCCAGGCCGTGCAGATGGCGGAACACCGTCAGGGCGACGCGGCGGATGGCCCGCTGGCCGACCTTGGCGAACAGGGCGTCGCGCAATTCGCCGAAGGCCTGCGCCATGACGCGGGCGCCGCCATAGGCCAGCAGCACGCCCACCGGCACGACGATCGCCGCATCCTTGACCGACAGGGCGTCGACGGCGTGCTTATAGAGGACCGGGATGCCGACATTGACCACCTTGGCGGCGGCCAGCAGCACCATCGCCGCCACCACCCTGAGGCGCAGTCCCCGATCGGGCGGCCACAAATAGGGCAGGAGCGTGCGGATGGTGCGCCAGTCGCTGTGCTGCTGCCCGGTCGGCGCAAAATAGTCGGAGGGGTTTCGTCGTCGCATGTCTTGCCTAGTTTAGGCCAATGCGGTGGCGGCGCAATTCGCCGTTGAGCCGCCCGCCGAGAAACAGCGCAGTCATTCTCAGGTCGCCCAGCAGCGACCACAGCGGATGGCTGAAGGTGGCCGGCCGGTTGCGCTCGATCTGGAAATGGGCGACCCAGGCCAGGGCATAGCCGACCATCACGCCGACCAGGGCGAGCATCGGCCCGCCGAGGAACGAGGCGGCGATCAGGGCGAGCCCCGTGACGGTGCCCGCCACATGGATATAGCGGGTCGCCGGCTGGCTATGCTCCCTCAGATAGTAAGGCCAGAACTCGGCGAAGCTGCGCATCTGCCAGGCGGCACGCAGGGGAAGAACGGGGCTCGGTTCGCTCATGGGACATCACGGGTTCGACGGTGAACCGCCTATAGATGGTAACGCCCCAACCCGGTTGCAGCCCCGGGGCGGCCCGGGGCGGCGACGCCGGTAGCGCCGCCCCCTGCTCCGTTATGCGTATCGTTTTATTTAAGCAGTTGCAGCACCTGGCCGGCGGCTTGCGGGATGTTGGTGCCGGGACCGAAGATGGCGGCGACACCGGCCTGTTTGAGGGCGTCGTAGTCCTGCGCCGGGACGACGCCGCCGACCACCACCACGATGTCCTCG
>JAJXWP010000086.1 GCA_021781575.1 Pseudomonadota bacterium | reverse complement strand
GGAGGAACGAAGTGACCGGCCGCATTCTCATAGGCGACTGCAGGGAGGTGATGCCGGCCGAGGGCCCCTTCGACCTGATCATCGCGGACCCGCCCTATGGCGACACGGCACTTGGCTGGGACAAGCGCGTTGAGGGGTGGCTTTCGCTGGCTGCTGCTTCCTTGAAATCTTCCGGGTCGATTTGGATCTTCGGCTCCATGCGCTTTTTCATGGCCACAGGGCCGGCGTTCACCGAGGCCGGGCTGAAATATGCGCAGGATCTCGTGTGGTCAAAGCACAATGGCAGTGGGTTCGCAGCCGATCGCTTTCGGCGTGTGCATGAACACGTGGTGCAGTTCTACCTCGCCCAAAGTACGTGGGGGGGGTGTATAATGCCGTGCAACGTGTCCAGTACACGGGGCCAGACAAGAGCGCGAAGGCGAAGACGCGGGTTACACCCCATACCGGCAAAGTGGGGCTCCACACCTATGTGGACGATGGAACGCGCATCATGCGATCGGTGATCGAGATGCCCAGCATGCACCAGAAGGGCGCCATCCATCCGACCGAAAAGCCCGTTGGACTGCTCGAGGTCCTGGTTCGGACCAGTTGCCCGCCGGGCGGCCTGGTCGGCGATTGGTTCGCGGGCAGTGGTGCTGCCGGCGAGGCCTGTGGGTTGGTTGGCGTCGACTACGTGGGCTGCGAGATCGAAGCCGAGATGGCGGCCAGGGCACGGCAACGGCTTGTCGGGTCGTTGTTTGGCCAAATGGCGTTGGCATAGGAGGAACCAACTGATGGACCATTATTGGATCATGCTCTACCTGTTGGTCGGCCTGGGGCTTGGCGGATTTCTCTTTCCGCCAAGCAATTGGGCCGATACGGGACGCGTCGCCGCTATCGGTAAGTCGGTGATGGTCGGGCTCGGCTGGCCGTTGGTGATCGTCATCGGCGCGCCATTGGCGCTTATCACTCAATGGCGCGAGCGATGCGCAAAATCTCAAGACCTCTCCTGAGGGGAGGTCGGAATGGCGGCATTCGAAACTGATCAGCAGCGCCAATACGAGGGCCTTTTGATCGGGGCTGAAACCGAAGTTTCGGAGTTGAGCGCCGACGGAGCGCGCGAACTGCTGAATGACCCCGGCACCGGGCTCTGTTTTGGTGGCGGCGACGGCATAGTCGTGTCGGTTTATCGTCGTGATGCCGGCGGATGATATCGGGCTGGCGACGGAAGGCGACGATGGCGACGATCCGTGGGCGGGACGCACATGGTGATGTTCCTCAATCCACTCCGCGCCTTGCGGGTAGACCGGGGATTGTCGGTGAGCGAGTTGGCCGGCGCCGCCAGCATGAGCCGTGCCGAGCTGGTGGCCGTCGAGAGCGGCGAGCGGATGCTGACCCGCGACCAGGCGGTGGACCTGGCGCAGCGGCTGCGGGTTGATCCGGGGACACTTGCCGCCTACGTGGCGGCCTGACGGAGGATGTGGCCATGGAGATGATCGCCAAGGTGCTGGCCGGCAACTACACGGAGCGGGACATGCTGCTCGCCCAGGCCGAATACTGCGAGATGGCGGCTGATCGCGAAGCGGCCCTCGACGACGAGCTGGGGCTCGAAGCGGAACTGCGCGCCGAGGCGGCCGATCTGCGCCGCCAGGCCGAACTGAACTGAACGCAGGAGGAATGGTCATGCAGCAGATTGGATCATGGGTGCCTCGCCTGAATGCCGAGATCTTCGGCCGGTGCCCGGTTATCGACGTATCCGCAGCGAGTGAGCCGCCGCCCGGCTCTGGGATTCACGTTCTGGTCGGCGGGGTTGGATCGGGCAAGTCGACGATTGCCAAATCCCTGTGCGCCCGGAACGCGGCCCTGCTGTATGGGGGTGATCTGGGTCAGATGGGGACCGACCAGGTGGACGCGCTTCTTCTCGCCGCCCGCACCAGCTGCGTCGTCGTCGAGTTGCAGACGATCGCCAAATCGGAGGCGATCGCCGCGAAAGAGGTCAGGGTGTGCCTGGACCGTGGAAGGATGAAGGTCGACATGCCGATCAGCATGGTTGGTGTCGCAGGCATCGAGGCGGCCTGACGCAGGAGGAATCTTTTGGCTCTGGGGCCGGGGAAAACCACAGTACGGGGACGCACTGGCCCACGTCGGGAAACCGGCGAAACGAATTTGGGAAAAACCGGAGGCAGCGCACGGAGACGGGTGCCGGCCCCAGAGCCAAGAGACACAGGAGGAATCGCAGATGAAGCCGACTGAAGAGGATATCGATACGTTGGCCAAGAAGCTGATTGAACCGCTGGGCCTCTGCGGCGGAGATGATGTCGCCGCAATCAAGGCAGTGGCAGCTGCGCTCCGGAAGACGAAATCCGACGAGCGCGCGGCATGCCTGGCGGTGGTCGAGGAGATCGCCGAGTCCTGCCGGGTGGCGAAGGCCAACGCCAACGCCATGAACGACGTCAAAGTGGCAGCCATATGCGACTACGAAATTTCGATCTGCGAACAAATCGCCTGCGCGATCGGCGCACGGCCAGTGTAGGGGGGGGAGAACGCATGGCCGCGTTAGGGTTCAAAGCGCAGTTCGCGCCCGACGTCGAGGCTGGCCGAAAGCTCCAGTCTATTCGCGCCGTCCGCCGCGACGATCGTCAACCCGCCAAGCTGGGCGGACCGCTGACCTTGTACAGTGGTCTCCGTACACGGTCATGCCGCAAGCTGCGCGAGACGATCTGTCTCAGTATCGAGCGGATCTTCATCTCGGTCGCCGACAAGGCTGTCTATCGGTCGCGCGACATCGGCGGTGTCTGGCATCACCGGCACGAACTCCTGTCGCCGGCGGAGACCGCCGCCCTGATCGCGGCCGACGGTTTTGCCCAGTCCGAGGACTTTTGGCGATTCTTCGACCGCGGCGACGGCCGGTACTGGCTGATCAAATGGACATGAGCGGGAGGATGCGGGCATGGGCGAGGTAAAGGCCTATCATCGGCAGCAGCAATACACGCTGGGCGACCGCTTCCCGATGTGGGTGGTCTGCAATCCGACCACGAAGGACTTCCCCGGGCAATGGGTAGCCCGCATGCATTTGTCCCTGCCGGCGCCTGAGGCGACGGACCTGATCATCCTGGGCCCGTCCCTTGAGGAGGTGTGCGCCCAGCTGCCGGAAGGGCTGACAAACATCGGCCGCCAGGTGGGCGATGATCCAGTGATTGCAGAAGTGTGGATCTGAGGGAGGCTCGATGGAGCGGCGGCACACACTTGCGGACCTCTTCCAGGTTGACCGGGATCGGCGACCGGGGAAGTTGTCGGCCGAAGAGATGCGGCTCTATTGGCCGATCGTGTTGTCGCACCGTCCAGTCGACTGGACGTGGGGGGGCAAAGTTGCTCGGCGGCAAGCGGGGCAAGGCGCTCTACGCCGACATCTGCGCCGCTGCGGCGCGGCACGGGCTGAAAGCGCCGCACTACCGTACCGTGATCGATTGGTGGCGGTTTCGTCGTCAACCGCCGGTGGCGATCAGAAACGGCCGGGCAGTGCTGGTGCCCAATATCGCGTCGCACTACGGGATCTTCGACGGCGACAGATGTGTGGGCTTTCTGCGGCCCGGGGCCGACCCGTCGGCGATGCGGGCGCAACTCGCGGCGATCGGCAGGGTCCTGCGGCCGGTCACCCCGGCCGAATACGCGGCCCATGCCGCATGATGGGAACCGCCGGTGGAACCACGCTGCTTGACGGCGGTGCCACATATGATACCATCTTGTGATGACGAAGGCCGACAAGATCCTCGAAAGAATGCGGGCCAATCCGCTGGATTGGCGGATTGAGGATCTGCAGGCGGTGGCGGAACGGTACGGCATTGACTGGCGTCAGCCAGGAACAAGCCATGTGACGTTCAGCTACCCCGACAAGAGGCCGGTCACGGTGCCGAGCCACAAACCGATCAAGCCGATCTATATCAAGCTGTTTCTGGCGCTGTTGGACAGCATAGAGGGCCAAGATGACTGAAGTTCTTCCTCGTTTCGAAATTCGGCCGCTCTCGGCAGAAGAGGGAGGCGGCTATCTGGTGGAGTTTCCTGACTTTCCGGGCTGCGTCGCCGATGGCGAGACGCCGGAACAGGCTCTGCAGGAAGGGCGGGACGCGCTGAAGTCCTATCAACTCACCTTGACCGATCTGAAGCGGCCCGTGCCGCCGACCGGCGAGGTGTTCACCGGCCAGTGGCGGCAGCGGGTGCCGCGCTCGCTGCATGCCGCCCTGGTGCGGCGTGCTGAGCATGAAGGTGTCTCGCTCAACACTTTGGTGTCGACGATCCTAGCCGAAGGCATCGGCCGCAGGGTCGGAAGCTAACGCAAGGGGAGCGGACATGTTCTGGCTGATCCTTCTTTGGGCTGCTTTCGCTGGCTTGCATTTTGTTGTGCTGCTGCCGACGCAACTCGCCATCATCGGCGCGGCCGGATTGGTTGTCGTCCTTTGGCTACTTTGGAAAGCCCGATGGCTGATTCTGGGGATTATCGGCCTGGAAGCGCTTTTCGGCGGCGGAAACGACGACGCGTAGAAGATCAGGCCATGGCCTATACCAACAGCCCCATCGACCGGGCCCGCCGCCAGACGATTGACGAGTTCGTGGCCGGGGCGAGCGGCTATCGCTTCGTCCGCCACGGCGGGTTGACCTGGGCCGAGCCGATCTTTCCGTCAGAAGCGAAGGCCTTGGCGAAAACGCAGATGCAACTCCGAGCACACACAGCCAAACGATGGCGCCTCGAGGCGTCCGGAAAGGCGAGCGAGACTTTGCTCATCGGCTCGTCCGGCGCCTGGCGGCGCGCCGGCCAAGTGTTCGCCGATGCCGGGGGCTTCCGGCTGATGCGTCCGGGCAGTGGCCCAGCCTTCTTCAATACGCGCGGTGCACTTGAGCGCCACCTCGATAGAGTGGCGGCATAAGGCACATGTTCGATAAGACAGCAAACATCACGCTTGTCTGAGTGAGACGTCTTCGATAACATAGACAGCATAAACAAGATCAACTCTACATGATCGAGGATCCCGATGGCCCCCGCGCAGATGAAGTCGTCCGAAGTGCAGTCCCGTATCACCGACTTATTCGCCAAGTTGCGCCAAGGGCCGGTCGAGATCGTGCGCTACGATACTGCCCAGGCTGTGGCGCTGTCCCCGGAGAGCTACGCGGCCCTGAAAAAGGCTGCGGACGAAGGATTGGTCGCCCGCATCCGCGCGGCCGAGGTGGAAGGTTACCTGTCCGTCGAGGATAGTGAAGCTGTGCTGGCCGCCGGCCGGCGCTCCGCCTGATGCTGAAAGCGAAATTGTCGCACCAGGCCGGGGTAACGCTGGCCGGTATGAAGCAGCCGATGCGGGGCATGGTCACGGCGGTGATCGACCGCCTGTGCCTGTCCGATGGCGCGGCGCCGCCGTCGGACCCTGTCCCGTTGCTGTTTCCGCAACGACAGGTCTTTATCGAGGAGCCGGAGCGCGTCGGGGAGCGCTGGCGGGTGGTGTTCTGCACCTATCCAGACCAAGGATTGCTGCATGTGCCGGTGATCGAACTCGCGCCGGTGTTCTGAAAGCCTGTGGGGAGGAGGGGAATGGGTCTCGGATCGGCAATGGCGGGAGGCAACCCGCGCGACGGGCGGCAGGACCAGGAGTGGTACCCGACGCCAGCTGACGTGACGCGGGCGCTTCTCACGGCCTGGCGGCCGTCCTCGTCAGCCATTTGGGAACCGGCCTGCGGCGACGGCGCCATGGCGCGCGAGATCGTGAGCGCCGGCTATGACGTGGTTGCCACCGACTTGGTGGACAGAGGCTATGGCCTCGGCGGCCGGGACTTTCTCGCCGAGCCGGCGAAGCTGGCGGACTGCCTCATCACCAACCCGCCGTTCGACCTCGCCGTGGCCTTTGCCGAGAAAGCCTTTGCTCTTGGCGTCGTCGAAATGGCGCTGACCTTAAAAAGCACCTGGTGGCACGCCGCCAAGCGGCAAGACCTTTGGCGCCGTCATCGGCCGGCGATGATTCTGCCGCTGACCTGGCGACCGGATTTTCTCGGCAAGGGCGGCCCGACCATGGAAATCATGTGGTGCGTCTGGGCGCCGCACGATGGCGAAACGATCTATCGGCCGCTCAATCGGCCCGCGCCGCAATTGGCGTTGATATAGGGGGAAACTAGATGAAGACGGGGAGACGCTACGAAATTCGGGGACCGGAGGCGGTGATCAGGCCTCTCTACGAGAAGCTGATTGCATCGGATCCGAAGGCCGCCATCCTGATCGGTACCCGCGCAGAAGACCGATTTGTGATCGGGCTGAACTCCAAAGACGAGTTCTTGCTCGCGAAGCTTCAATCTACAGACGGCATCCAGTTCGCAGACACCACGACCGAATGATTACCAGGGGAAGGAGTGACAATGTTTCCCACGAATTCGAATATGCGTGTGGCGTCGCGAATGGTTGTCGCCGGGATGACGTGCGGCTTCATATCGGTGTTCCTGCATCATTTGGGCGACCCCACCGGGCTATTTGTCTTGTTCTTTTTGGTCGCGG
>JAJXWP010000085.1 GCA_021781575.1 Pseudomonadota bacterium | reverse complement strand
ATGTATTGGTATCGCGCAACGAACCCGATGGTCTCGCGCAGCCGCTGCAGTGTCCATGCGGCCTTCGGATGTACGGTGACGTCGAAGTGAACCAGGGGACGACGGCCGTGCTCGATGACCACGAATACGTAGAGCATCCGGAACGTGGCGGTCACGACGACCATAAAATCGCAGGCAATGATTCCCTGGGCGTGCAGGCGCAAGAAGGTGGACCAACGCAGACCGCCTCTTGGCCAGCCCGGTGGGCGAGCGGGAAGGTATTTCCGCACGGTACGCGGCGATACTTGAATGCCGAACTTCAGAAGAAGCTCGTTCGCGATGCGCTCCTCGCCCCATGTGGGATTCTCGCTCCCCATGCGGCGGATCAGATCCTGTACTTGCCCCGGGATACGCGGTCGGCCGGACCGAAACTTCAGGCGTCAGAACAGTCGCCAGCCCGCCCGATGCCAGCGGATTATCGTCTCTGGGCGAACCACCACCAGGGCGTCGCGCCAGTTGCAGAACCGTGATAGGAAGACCAACCGTATACCGGGTGACGGGGTCGATGCGCCGGGCTGTGATTCCGCGCTCGACGTACAGAGCGAGTTGGCGACGTAGGAAGAGATTCTCAGCCTCGATTGACTGTGTTGAGCGAAACGACAACCCTAGCCAGCACAGCAGGTCGCCGATCAGCGATATCAGAGCCCGGAACGCCGTCCCCATAGATCAATCATGCCACAATGCTCACCGATGGGATCCGGATATCCGAATCGACGGCTGATCGAATTATTGCGGATGACAACGAAGCGAAGCCTCGATGAAATGGTTCTTTTGGAAGAAACAAGAGCGCGGCGGCAAATCAGCACACCGGACGCCCGAGACGCCATGCCCCAAATGCGGCGGAGAGACGGTCCTGCTTGAAAAGCACACTATGACGGGCAGGGACTTGCGGACCCACCGCTGCGCGCAATGCCAAGAAGATCACGTCGTGGATCGTGGGATTGCGATGTGGAAACTGATGTCCGACGCCAACAAGGTTGACCCCGAGGAATAGCGGATCACGGCACTGGCCGCAGCCAATGCCACCAAACGATCCAGCCCGCCGACAACAGACCCGACAGCACGGCCCCGGCAAATTCCCGCTTCAGCATTTGTCACGCGTAACGCAAGCTCATGACCAAGGCCGCCTTGACGCCGAATTATTGGCAATAAGTGTTCGGGAATTTCCCGCGGCAGGATGCCCCGGGGCAGCACGGCGTGCCGTTCAGCACGCAGGCGGCACCCTTGGAAATGCAGCTCTGCGCCCTCGCGCCGACGATCGGCAACGCCGTTACGAGCGCCGCCGCGCCGAACGCCTTGGCGAACTGCAGCATGAATCGCCGTCGCTCCACGACATCGGCGATCGAGGAATCGGCGGCCTCGAAGTTGGCATTCCGCCAGGAAAACGCAACGAGATGCGCGATCCAAAGTGCCGTCAAGCCGGCTGCGGCCACGGCGAATGCGTCAGCCGCAACGGATGGGCCCAGCGACAGGTAGGCAAGGCCGGCGGCACCCAGTGAGCCCGCGGCGAAGGCGAATGAAATCCGCATACAGCGGCGGCAGGTGCCGAGACGATTGAGCGAAGTGATCGGAAGGTATCGGCTGAAGGACATTGGGCACCTCGATTGATTTCCTCGTGCGGACCATAGTCATCGCGACGCTCGCGTCGTGTTCGTCCCGGATGTTGCCACGGGCGCCCGGCATGGGTGACACCCGTTAGGGTGACAAAAGCCGCTCCTGCGCACCCGGTCACATTACCGGTCCGCGCGGTTCAAAAGCGCGCGAAACCTTGATACGGTTGAAAACCGAGCGGGAATCGAGCACGCCGGCCCTGCAGGGCGCGCCCGGAGGAGAGTTCATGAACACCAAGGCCATCGTCTGTTGCACGGTCGCCGCGCTGGCGTGCGCGACCCCGGCGGCGCATGCCCGGACGATCGACATCGCTTGCGCTCACATCATACCGGCGGGGTTTCGCGCCGAGGCGCGCATACGCGTCGATCTGGATGCGAAAACCGTCACGACGACGGAGACGGTGCATTTCCCGCGCGGCCCATTCTCCTCGGGTCCCGAGGTCGATCCGATCACCGCGATGACGGATCAATATATCTATTGGAGCGCGCCGATCCGTGGCGGCCAGATGCTGAATGGTCACCGCAACAACTACCACTTCAGAATGGACCGCTCAACTCTGGTTGTGTCGGACCAAGGCGGCGCGGCGGGACCTGCCCCTCCCCAATGGACCGACTTTTTTGGCAGCGGTCAATGCCACATTCTCGAGAGACAATTTTGAACACTCAAAGCGTTAAAGAATGACAAGAGCGAATGGCTGTCTGGCAGGCTTGAATTCAACGGACCTTATCAGGAGTGCCGGGCTTCTGGGATTGATCATGCTGGCCCTCGCCGGGTGCGCCACGATGAGCACGCCCGCCCCGGTGGTGAACCCCGTGGCGATCAGTCAGCTGCCCGGCGGCACGCAGATCATTCCCGGGCAGCGCGTTGGGCCGATCCGGTTCGGGGAGAGCATTGACGACACAGCCCGCTTGCTGGGTCCGGGTGAAGTCGTGACCTGGAATACCAACCCCGGCTACCCCAATAACCATTTATACAAGGGACGCTTTCGGGGGCAGTACGGTCTCGCGGCGTATTACAACCCGACGGATGCCTATGGCCGGGTCGAGTTTGTGGAGATATCGGCAGCCGAATGGCAAACGCCCAACGGCCTGCATTTCGGCATGCCCTTCAACGAGGCGCTGCGGCTCATCAATCCGCAATACCCGCCGCAATGCCGTGACCAGTCGGGCGTGGGGCACTACTGCCTTGCGCTGGACACATCCGGCGTCACGATCCAGAGCCAAAGCCGTACGGGCCCGATACAGTTCCTGCGCATTACCGCGCCGGGGTTTTCATTGTGAGCGGAGCCTAGCGCTTATCAAGCAGATTTAAAACGGATAACCGGCGCTGGTGACGTTGCCAACAGAGGGATCAATTCATGAAAGCTATTTGGATCTTGAGCGTACTGGTGGCAGCTCTGTTTTCAATCGTGGCGCGGGCCGACGATGCAATCCTGGCGCTCGACTGCAGTAATGGCAACACCTATGCCAAGCATATCTGGATTGACTTGAACACTGGCGCAGTGACTGACGATTATGGCATTCCGGCAGGCGTGCCTGTCTCGCCGGCCACTATCACGACGACCACCATCCAATATTTTTCGACGTGGGTCAACGGCATCACCTGGCATGAATTCATCGACCGGACTACTGGCAATATGAGGGAATGGCAGAGCTTTCCGAATGGCACAAAACTAAACGAACATTCAGCCATCTGCGTTAAATCCAGTGCCCCGCTTCCAGCCACCAAGTTTTGAAGTTGTGCCTGAGATCCGCCGTCGATTTTTTTCAACTATCAATGAACAACCGATCATTGCTTCACGCGGAGATGCCGATAATGGATGCGGAAGAATGGGTTCGCAGCGGGTCGCGCCTAGAACGGCGGGCGGACCGAGGAACGACGGCGCCGTCGGTGCTGCTCATCAGCCGCCGACTCGCGGTGCTGTTGATGCTGGCCATCTCGATTGGCGGTTGCGCGACACCTGGCGCGCGAATGTGCCGCGTCGGCGGCAACGTCGGCCTGCCCGGAACCAGGTGCAATGGATATGGCCAGTGCATCGTGCCATGCGTCAATATTCCCGGCCACTGCAATGCGCAGCCGAATTCCAGCGAATGCCAGTACTGCAAAGCCAACCCGAACTCGCCGGATTGCCGCTCGCGTATCTAGCAGTCACTACACAGGTAATCGCCCATGATAAATACGAAACATTCTGGCTTGATGGGAATCATCCTCGCCATGGCCGTCTCGCTGACGTTCGATTCGATGGTATGCGCCGCGACCGTCGAGCTCAATTGCGGCCAGCCGGCAAACCAGCATCTGTCCGTGGATCTGGCGAAAAGCACGGTACTGTCGCAGACGAAGAATGATCCCAAGCAGTATGGCCCGGGATCCGGGTATCGAGGCGTATGGCAACCGGTCAGCACTTACAGCGCACCCGTGCACATCACTCCGCGATTGTTCCATTGGGTTATTTATAGCGGGACCACGCCGTTTTATTACGACCTAGATCGTACGACCGGCATCCTGACCACGCGTTGGCCTGCCGGCCCGTACTGGAATTCAAGCCATGTGCCTTGCGCGCCGGGCACCATGTCATTTCCATCCGCCAAATTCTGAGGGTAGTCCGATGATGTTCAATCGCGTCGCTTGCACTGTAGTGATGGTTCTTGGGGTGGTCGTGCTTTCAAGTCCCCCTGCGGCTCATATAGGCATCCTGGTCTGTTAGAGCGCACCGTGGAACGGTTCGAACTCGAGATACGTAATAGGGTCGCCACTCGCCGCCTCGAATGGCGGAGGATGTGGTGGTGAGCAGTTGTCCGGTCATTCAGTATGATCTGCGCTTGTTGTGAGTATTAACCGCAAGCAGGGTTTTATGCACCGTGGGGCCTGAGCGGAAAAATGAGCGGCGGCGCTTCGGGATTCCCCGGGAGATACCCCGGGCGGCAGCTGCTGGGCCATGGGTTGTGGCCGTGGCGGCCCTGCTGCTTTCAACCCTGACCAGAGCCCAGGATGTGCCGCCAAGTGCGGCGGCGGGGGACTGGCATTGTCCGAACGGCACAGTGTCAGCCACCGTGGCGGGCTGTTACGGCGGCGCGCCGGGCCCTGGGCCAAATATCTATCAGCAGCAGATGATGATGGTGATGCGCGAGCGGGCGATGGCCCAGGCCCGCGCCAATGCCATCGCCGCCGCCCACAATCGGGCCCATGCGCTGAACGAGGAGGCCAACAGCGACTTCACCGCGGGTAATTTCGCCGCGGCGGTCGCGCTTTATCAGCAGGCGCAGCAACTGTGGCCCGAGGATCAGACGATCCGGACCAATCTGATCAATGCCCAGGCCGCGCTGAAACAAAGTCAGGCAATGTCGGCGATCAGTGCCGATCTCAACAGCAAACTCGACGCTTCGGGCAGTGCGGCCAATAGCTCTCTTGATTTTCAAGGGCTGAATGATCCGAATGTGGTTGATCTTCGGGGCACCACCCGCACCTCGCCCAGGTTGCTCAGAGACCCCAATGCCGATGCGCCGCTCACCTTCATGACCGACGCCCCAAAGCCGAAACCCGCTGCCATGCCGCCTTTGAATTTGACCCAGATTCGCACCCGGATCAAAGGGATTGAGGATGCGCTGCGGCGGCTTGATGCGTCACATCGGCTGGATGCCACGGATCGCGCGGAATGGATCAAACAAAGCAATGACGCCACCAAGGACGCCTATAAACTTGGCGCTTCGCTGACCCTTGATCTTGCCGGGCATCTGGCTGACGACCAGATCAAGGCGATTGACGCCAAGATTGATGAGGGCGGCGGCGACGATGTGGTGAATGCGCTGGAGGCGCGTAAAACACAACTGGAGCATCTGAAAGACGGCATCGAAAAAAGTGAGAAGGTGGTGGATATCGCCGACAAGACGGGAGAGGAAGAGAGCAAGTCCCAGCTCGAAAAAATATACGACCTCTGCGAAAAGGGAAATCTGCTGCCCGAGGGCACATCCGAGGCCAAGGACATGATTGATGCCTCCTATGCCGTGGCCCAACAGGCGGTCAGCGTGGAGCGGATCAACCAGTTGAACGACAATGCCGATCGATATCTGGGCGCGGTGGACGCGCTGGGAACCCGCATGAAATCTCTGGTGCGGCTCGAAAAGGCCGTCATCGCGCAACAATCGCACCCTTAAGGACACCCCCGCCATGAGGCTCAGCAGAACCGTTCTGGCCGTAACTTTGATGATTTCGGGATTGGCGGCAGGCCGGGGCTGGGCAGATCAGCCGGTAAAGGCGGTGCCGCCAGCTGCCCGAATGGCCCTGAACCAGGGGTTGGCCGCCGCTGAGGCGCATCAATATGATATTGCGCTCCAGGATTTTAAAAATGCCTTTAATGCCGACCAGGCCGACCCGGAAATCTGGTTCAACCTGGGGCTGGCGTCCTCGAAACTGCCGGGGCGCGAGCTGGACGCCATCACCTATTTCGAGGCTTATCTCCGGAAAGTGTCCGATGCCCCCAACAGACCCGCGATTTTGGACACCATCAATCAATTGGAAGCGGTGGTGCAGGGCAAGCTGGTCGTGATCATCGGCGAGATGGATAAAATGTTGCCCCAGCTGATTAACAAACAAGATTATGGTTATTCCTGCACAGAGCAAAGCTATGTCCGCAAGATCGCCATCTACTATGCCGAGGTTGGCCTGTGGCAGAAGGCCAAAGACCTGTATCAGTCCTCAATCAATTATGACACTCAACCGAATGTATCCTGCAATGGTCCAATTGACTCTTACGGCACAGACCAGGGCCAATTTGCCGAAGCCCTGGCCGACAGCGGCGATGTCGAGGGCGCGGCGCGGCATATGAGAGATTACGTCAGCTACCTGGCAACCCAGAACGGCGATCAGACCTTCACGGAAGCC
>JAJXWP010000047.1 GCA_021781575.1 Pseudomonadota bacterium | reverse complement strand
CGTGATGATCGATGGCAAGATGCAGGACGATGCCACATGGAAGCAGGCCAAGGTGATGGTCGACCTGGCCAAGCGCGTCGCCGCGCGCGAACCGGAAATGGCCAAGGCCTACGGGTTGTAAGCGGGAAAACTCAACACAAGGGCACGGAGGTCACGGAGAAGAGCAAAACCAATTGCTCCTCTGTGTCCTCCAGTCTCTGTGGTAGATTCCGGGAAAAGGCCTCACTCCGCCGCCGCATTCTCTCCGGGCGGCGGGGTCTCGGACTTCGTCTCCTGCTGCTCTTCTTCCGGCAGGCTGAGGACGCCCGAGGTGTAGTCGTAGTCGAAGATCTCGGCGTAGCGGCCCCAGGCGATCACCTGCTCCAGCACGCGCTCGGCCTCATCGTCGGTCAGATAGTCTTCCAGCTCCTGCAGGAAACGGTCCTCCGGCGCCCGATGGTCGCGCCGCTCGTCGAGGACCCGGCGGATGTGACTGGCCAGCGAGATATGGTTGAGCAGATGTTCGGCGAAGATCTCTTTGCGCTGGGCCGCATTGGAGTCGACATAGGCCTGCCCCGAGGGCAGCAGGTTGACGTCGCCATGCTCGACCTTGATGAAATTAAACAGCCGTCCCGCCTCCAGCAGATGAAACAGCGTCTCGTCGGGCAACTCGAGGATCTCGGCCAGCTGTGGCAGATCGGCCCGGCCGTTGAGCGGCGGTTCCGCCAGCGTCTCCAGCATGCCTTCGATCTTGTAGGGCGAAGCCTCGGGCAGGCGGTAGCCCAGCGACAGCGGCTCGGGCGCGGCACCGATGGCGCGGGTCGGTTGCTGCGTCATGATGGCGTAGACCTCGTCGACGATCTGCTTGAAGGCGGTTGCCTCGGTATCGCGCGGATGCGGCAGACTGACCGGGATCTCGGCCTTCACCCGGCCGGGGTCAGACGAGAAGATGAGAACCCGGTCGGCCATGCACACCGCTTCCTCGATATTGTGCGAGACAAACAGGATGCCCTTGGTCGGAATGGTGTGCTCGAGCCACAGCTCCAGAAGATCGTTGCGCAGGGTCTCGGCAGTCAGCACGTCGAGCGCCGAGAACGGCTCATCCATCAGCAGCACGTCGGGGCGCATGACCAAGGCGCGGGCGAAACCGACACGCTGGCGCATGCCGCCCGACAACTCCCGCGGAAAGGCCGATTCGAAGCCGCCGAGGCCGATCAGGTCGATCACCTCCATCGCCCGGCGCTCGCGCTCGGGGGCCGGAACCGCCATCGCCTCCAGGCCCAGCTCGACATTCTGCTGCACGGTCAGCCAGGGGAATAGGGCAAAGGACTGGAACACCATGGAGATGCCGTAGGCGGGACCGTTGATGGTCTTGCCACGGTAGAGCGCATCGCCGCCATTGGGCCTGATCAGCCCGGCAATGATGCGCAGCAAGGTCGACTTGCCTGATCCCGACTTGCCCAGAAGGGCGACGATCTCTCCTTCTTCCAGGCGGAAATTGACCCCATCGAGAACGACGCGTTCCGACCGGTCGGGCGCCCGAAACGACTTCCGCACGCCGGTCAGGCTGATGAGTAGCTCGCCGTTGGTCATGGTCATGCCCTCAATCGATACGCCAGCGCTCTTCGGCGAGGCGATAAAGCCGTCGCCAGAGCTGGCGGTTGAACAGCATCACGAACAGGCACATCACACAGATGCCCAACGCGATCCGGGGAAAATCGCCCTTGGCCGTCGCATCGGCAATATAGGAGCCGACGCCGGTGGCGGTCAGGGTGTCGTTGCCCCAACTGACCAGTTCGGAAACGATGCTGGCGTTCCACGACCCGCCGGACGCGGTGATCGCCCCGGTGACGTAGGAGGAGAAGATCGCCGGCAGGATCAGGCGCTTCCATTTCAACCAGCCCTTGAGGCCGAAATTGCCGCCGGCATCCTTGAAATCGGTGGGAATGGCCGAGGCGCCGGCGATGACGTTGAACAGGATGTACCACTGGGTGCCGAGGATCATCAGGGGGCTGGTCCAGATTTCCACAGACAGGTGGAATTTCAGGATGAGGATCACCGCCACGGGAAACATCAGATTGGCTGGAAAGGCCGCCAGGAATTGAGCGATGGGCTGGACGGTCTGGGCCCAGCGGGGGCGCAATCCGATCCACACCCCGATCGGCACCCAGATGAGCGAGGCGATGGCGATCAACACCAGCACACGCGTCGCCGTCGCCAGGGCCATCAGGCAAACCCGCCATACTTCGCCGAGAGGGACCTCGGTCTTGACGAATTCGCCGACCCGGATCAGGGCATAGGCGGCGACCAGCGCCAGGAAAGTGTTCCACAGCTTGTCGACCCAGCTGAACTCGCGGCGCCGCGCCGAAGGTTTGCCGAGGCTGTCTCCTCGTCGGCGAAACAGCGGCAGCGAGACATTCCACAGGACGCCGGGAGCGGCCCCGATGCTGCGCATCAGGCGGCTGCGCTGAAGGACGGTGAGCAGGCGCGAGGTGGGGATTTCCTCGCCGGGCGTGGTCTCGAACTTGAATTTGTCGGCCCAGGCGACCAGCGGACGGAACAGTAGCTGGTCATAAAGAATGATGCCCACCAGCATGGTCAGAATCGCCCAGCCGATGGCCGCAAGATTCTTGTTGCTGATGGCCAGCGAAATATAGGAACCAATGCCGGGTAGCAGGATCTGCTGGCCGGACACGGTAATCGCCTCGGAGGCTACGACGAAGAACCAGCCGCCGGAAACCGACATCATCATGTTCCAGATGAGCGGCGGCATGGCGAAGGGAAGCTCCAGCCGCCAGAAGCGCTGCCAGGGCGACAGATGGAACATGTCGGCCGCCTCCTGCAGGTCGAAGGGAACGGTACGCAGCGACTGGTAGAAGCTGAACGTCATGTTCCATGCCTGCGAGGTGAAGATGGCGAAGATGGCCGCGCATTCCACACCAAGAAGGTTACCGGGGAACAAGGAGATGAAGCCGGTCACCGTAATTGATAAAAATCCTAGGATTGGAATCGACTGCAGAACGTCGAGGATCGGAATGAGGATTTTCTCGGCATATCTGCTTTTCGCCGCCAAGGTCGCATAGACCAGGGTAAACAGCACGGAGCAGATCATCCCCGCCCCCATGCGCATGCCGGAACGCAGCAGGTAATAAGGAAGATGGGAGGGGTCGAGCGACAGCGGCAGCGGATCGCCCAGATTGTAGGGAGTGCTCATTTGCGCGCCGCCGAAAGCCAGCACCCACAACACCACCAGGACCAGCGGCAATGCCACCAGGTCCCAGGCATTGGGCCGCAATTCCGGAGCGAAGCTGATGGTGGCTGGAATGATCGACGGCCGCAACATTCCCTCCCCGCGAAATATCAGACGGCAGCCTGCGGCTGCCTCCGGCCCTCAATACGCCGGAACCGTTTCCTTGGCAATCGGGGCTCCATGACGTTTTCGTTGCACCTTCGGCGTCAGCGCAAGGCCGGCGACGGTTGCGCGGCATGCGATGGCGGCGTGGCCGCCCCGCCGTTTCCCCGGCCTCATCGGCCGACCGCCGTATCGGCTGAATTTATATTACTATAACAACAACTTATGGTCACGCCACTGCGCCGGGACAGATCAACCTCAGGGTGATCATTGCGCTGCCTTTCGATATTTTTATGTCGCATTGCCCACACCCGTTATGCGATATTGGTCCCATGCTCAAGCACGCAGATATCTGGTCGGCGATCGACCGCCTAGCACAGGATAATGGTCTCACCGCTTCCGGCCTCGCCAGGCGGGCGGGATTGGATCCTACGACGTTTAACCGCAGCAAGCGGGTCACCCGGGAAGGCAAGCCGCGCTGGCCCAGCACCGAAAGCATCGCCAAGATCCTCGACGCCACCGGCACCAGCGTCGGTCGCTTCGTCTCCCTGATGCGCCCCGAGCAATCGGCGGCGGCGCGGCGCACCGTTCCCCTGGCCAGCCTGAAAGAAATCCGCGGCCTGCATTTCAATGCCAGCGGACACCCGGCTGGCGAGAATTGGGACGAGATCTCCCTTCCCGACGTCGTCGACCCCCACGCCTTCGCCATCGAAGTGACCGAGAACGGCCTCGAACCTGTCTATCACGACGGTGACATCCTGATCGTCTCGCCGGCCGCCGCGCCGCGCCGCGGCGACCGCGTGTTCGTCCGTACCGCCGGCGGCGACGTGCTGATCCGGCGCCTGCTCCGCCGCACCGCCAAACGCATCGACCTGCAATCTCTGGCGGAAAGCCGAGATGAGGTCAGCCTGCGCGGCGACAACGTGGTTTCTCTCGCCCGAATCGTCTGGGTCAGTCAGTAGCCTTCAGAAAGTCCGCCGTTTCACGTACCGCGTCGGCCAGGCCGACGCGTCGCGGCGACACGCCTTCGGGGAAGGCGCCGGCCAGCCGCGAGGGCATCATCGGGTCGAGAAGGACGAACACCCCGACGTCGCCGGCGCGGCGCACCAGGCGGCCGAAAGCCTGCTTGAGGCGCAACCGGGTGATCATGTCGTCGTAGGCCTTGGCGCCGAAGGCGGCGCGGCGCGCCTTGTGGATCAGGTCGGGCCGCGGCCAGGGCACCCGGTCGAAGACGATCAGGCGCAGCGACTGGCCCGGGACGTCGACGCCGTCCCGCATGGCGTCGGTGCCCAGCAGGCAGGCGTCGTGTTCAGCGCGAAAGATATCCACCAGGGTCGCGTTGTCCATGCCGTCGACATGCTGGGCCAGCAGGCGGATGCCGGCGGCATCGAGCGGGCCGGCGATGCGCTTCCACACTTCCTTGAGCCTGTTCACCGCGGTGAACAGGCCCAACCCGCCGCCGCCCGACGCCTTGAACAGCTCCCGGTAGGCTGCCGCCACCTGGTCGAGATCGTCCTTGCGCACGTCGTTCACCACCATCACGCGTGTGCAAGACTGGTAGTCGAACGGCGAAGGCATGGCGGCCCGCACCGGCGCGGCCGAAAGATAGGCGGCGCCGCTCCGTCGTTCGGCCACCGCCCAATCGGCCTCCACATCACCCGATCCGTCGCGCAGCGTCGCCGAAGTGATCAGCAGGCCATGGGCCGAGGCGGCGATGCTGCGGCCGAAAGGCTGCATCGGGTCGACCCAGTGGCGATGAAAACCCAGGTCGACGTCGCGTCCCTCCAGGCGTTCGACGCCGAGGCATTCGACGAATTCGGCCTTCGCCGCTTCACCAAGCCCTGCCAGCATGTCCTTCCAGGCGGCCAAGGGCATCAGGGCGCGCCGCTCGATGCCGCGGGTGATGGCCTCGATGCGCTGGCGGGTGGCTCCGTCCAGTTCGCTCGCCTCCTCGTCGAGCAACGCGGCGAGCGCTTTGGCCAAGCCGCGCAGGGGCCGGGCCAGTTCGTCCAGCGCCGGGGCCAGTTCGGCCGCCGCCTCGGCCAGGCCGGGCGACGCCGGCCGCGGATCGCATTCCAGGCTGTAGGGACCATCCAGGCCGGACGATCGCGCATAGACCTGCTGGCGGACCAGACCGAGAAACCGTTCGCAGTGACCCTGGCCCCGCCCCTCGCTCACCCGTTGCAGCCAGCCCGGCGCCGGCAGAAACCGGGCGGCCCGCAAGGCATCGTCGAGGGCTTGTTCGGCCTCCGGGCGACCGGCGACCAGGTCTTCGCAGCGGCGCTTCAGCCCGCGGGCACGGGTTCTTTGCCCCTCCGCCTCGGCACCCAGCAGCCAGCGGCGCAGTTCGGCCGTTTCGAAACCGGACAAGGCGGCCGAAAAGGCGCTGTCAGCGGCATCGAACAGGTGGTGACCTTCATCGAAAACATAGCGGCTGGGCAGCGCGCCGTCATCAAGGCCGCCGAGGGCCGCCTGCATCATGACCAGGGCGTGATTGGCCACCACGATGTCGGCCCGGCGGGCACGGCGCAGGGTGCGCTCGATAAAGCATTTGCGGAAGTGCGGGCAGGCCGCGTAGATGCATTCGCCCCGCCGGTCGGCCAAGCCCAGGGTCCGCGCCCGGCCAAGCAATTCGGCCAGCCAACCGGGCAGGTCTCCGCCCACCATATCGCCGTCGCGGCTGGCCAACGCCCAGCGGGCCATGAGGCCGAGGGCCACCGCCTCGCCGCCCTGCGGGGCGGTGGCCCCGCGTTGCATGGATGCCGCTGACGCCGGCAACCGCTGGACCGCCTCCTCCAGGTTCAGCAGGCAAAGGTAATTCTCGCGACCCTTGCGGATCACCACCTTGCGGGCCTTGAGCGCGCCGTCGGGGTAAAGGCGGTCGAGTTCTCCATCCAGTTGCCGCTGCAGGTTGCGGGTGAACGTGCTGATCCATACCGGCCCTTGGTTCTTCTCCGCCCACAGGCTGGCCGGAGCAATATAGCCCAAGGTCTTGCCGGTGCCGGTGCCGGCCTCGGCCAGGACCAGCCTGGGTGTCGCCGGAGCCGGACGCGGCGCGAAGGCCAACGCCGCTGCCGAGGCGTAGTCGGCCTGGCTGGGCCGCTGCTCCGCCGCTTCGCCCAGCATCGCCGCCAGGCGTTGCCGGGCCTCGGCTGGTTCTACCGGCTGGCTGCCGGGCGGTGGTTCGGGCGCGTGCTCGCTCCATTCGGCCAGGCGCTCCCACACCCGCAGGCCGGCCACGCCACGTCCGTCCTCCTGGGCGGCGCCCAAGGCGGCGAGGACCACGGGTCCCCAGGCCCAGCCGCCGCGGGCCATGATCCAGGCGATGCTCTTGACGTCTGCCTGCCGAGCCGGCGGCTCGGCAGGCAGACGGCGGGCCAGGCGGTCGAGCAGAACCCGGGCGGCGAGAATCAAGGTGGCAGCTTCATCCTCATGCCCGGCCGGTGCCGGCAGGCCCAGGCTGTCGGCCACCCCGCGGATGGTGGGTACGGTGAAACAGGCCGGCTGGGCGAATGCGAACAGTTCCAGCAGATCGAATGCGGGCAGAGCCTCGCCCTTGAGGCCGAGGCGGGTCGCCACGGCGACGCGGTGGCAGACGAGCGGCGGTGTCTCGCGGGACCGTCGCACGGCCTCGGCCGCCGTGAGGTCCTCGAGTTCCCCGTCCACCGTCAGCCAGACGGCGCCACGGAGATGGACGACCAGAGCGGGAGCGGCTGGAGGGATCTGGCGAGTGGAATCGACGAAGGCACGCATCACCGGAAGTATAGAGGCCGCTCCCGGCCAAGACCAGGGCGGCGGCCAAGGTAGGGATGCGCCCGCCCGGCGCAGGGCGAAAACCAAGCCTGGTGCACCGGCCCAAACTGAACCTTCAGTTTGGGCCGGTGTGCTAGCCGTTCGAACAATTGTTTTCCGACAGTGTTATTTTCCAGTGCGCAAAATGTCAGCCTGAGCAAATGCGAAGAGCCTTGCCCGCTCTTAAGAGAGGGAAAACAAGAGATGCTCCGCCCGGCTTTATCCATTGTCTTCCTGCTCGCCGTCGCCACCCCCGCCACCGCCCGACTCCGCGACCCGGACCCTGCGGCACAACGGCTGCAAGGGGCGCTCAACAGCCTTGATGCCAGCGGCAAGGGGTATGTCACCCTTGGCGACTTCCTGCGCGGCCGCCCGTTCGCCGGGCGCCTGTTCAGCGCCCTGGACCGGAACGGCGACGGAACGCTCGACCGCCGGGAGTTCTCTGCCCGACAAGACGCCAGGCGGGCCACGGAATTCGCCCGGCTCGACCGACGCCGGAACGGCCGGGTGACCCATGACGAATTCCTGCGCGGGTGGAACCAGGATCTGTTCGACGCCCTGTCGGACGGCCGCGGTTATCTGACCGGCGCCGACTTGCGATCGGATTTCTCCTCGGGTTACGGCCCAGCCTCCCGCCCTTCCTCCGCACCGCCGCCCACGTCGCCGGCGGCCCAAGGCCACTTCGCGCCCGGCGATCCGCGCAATGTCTGCTGGGTTCCCCCCAGGCTGCGTGGCGGGCCGGGTTTTGGAATGGCTTGGCCGTGGAGTGCCGACTGCCCTGGGCAACAAGGCAAGAATTGACGTAGGGGCATGGCCGGCATAGCTTGCGATTTTTAGCCTCCAAGCCGTGATCAGCGCCATGTCCGACCTTCGTGATCTTGCCCGTAACGCCAGCGCCTGGCCCTTCCAGGAAGCGCGCGGCCTGCTCGACGAGCGGCTGAAGGGCGGGAAACCGGCCAAAGGATACGTCCTGTTCGAAACCGGCTATGGTCCTTCGGGCCTGCCCCACATTGGCACTTTCGGCGAAGTGGCGCGCACCACCATGGTTCGCCGCGCTTTCGAGCTTCTGGCACCGGGCATCCCGACGCGGCTGTTCGCCTTTTCCGATGACCGCGACGGCCTGCGCAAGGTCCCTGACAACATCCCCAACAAGGACATGGTGTCGCGGCATCTGGGCAAGCCGCTGACCGCCATCCCCGATCCGTTCGGCACCCACGAAAGCTTCGGCCACCACAACAACGCGCGGCTGCGCGGTTTTCTCGACTCCTTCGGCTTCGAATACGAATTCCAGAGCGCCACCGATTGGTACACCTCGGGACGGTTCGATGAAGGCTGCCTGCAGATCCTCCGGCACTACGACCCGATCATGGAGGTGATGCTGCCGACCTTGGGCGAAGAACGCCAGCAGACCTACAGTCCTTTCCTGCCGGTCTGCCCCAAGACGGGAAAGGTTCTGCAGGTACCGGTGGTCGAGCGCGATGTCGAGGCGGGGACCATCGTCTACAAGGACGAGGACGGTAGCCTGATGGAAACGCCGGTGACGGGCGGCCGCGTCAAGCTGCAATGGAAAGCCGACTGGGCGATGCGCTGGTTCGTCCTGGGGGTAGATTACGAGATGTCGGGCAAGGATCTGATCCCCAGCTATCAATTGGCCAGCCGCATCTGCCGGCTCATCGGGGGCACTCCGCCGATGAACCTGTCCTACGAACTGTTCCTCGACGAAAACGGCCAGAAGATCTCGAAGTCCAAGGGCAACGGCCTGGCGGTCGAGGATTGGCTGCGCTATGCCCCGCCCGAAAGCCTGGCGCTGTTCATGTTCCAGAAGCCGAAGGCGGCCAAGCGGCTTTACTTCGATGTCATCCCGCGGGCCGTCGACGAATACCTGACCTTCCTCGAGAAATTCCCCGCCGAGGACGACGCCAAGCGGCTCAACAACCCGGTCTGGCATATTCACCAGGGCAAGCCGCCGCAGCCGGAAGCCGGGCTCTCCTACAACATCCTGCTGAACCTGGCCTCGGTATGCCATGCCGAGGACCGCTCGGTGCTGTGGCACTTCATCAGCCGCTACGTGCCTGGGGCGACGCCGGCCAGCAGGCCGATTCTCGACCGCCTGGTCGACTACGCCGTGGCCTACTACAAGGATTTCGTCAAGCCGAACAAACACTATCGGCTGCCCACCGTCGAGGAAGGAGCCGCGTTGGAAGATCTGGCCACCGCGCTCGGCGCCCTGCCGGCCGGCTCCGACGCCGAGGCCATCCAGACGGTAGTCTACGAAGTCGGCAAGCGCCACCCCGTCTTCTCCGAGCTGAAGGCCTGGTTCCAGGCCCTGTACGAGATTCTGCTGGGCCAGGACCAGGGACCGCGCATGGGATCGTTTGTCGCCCTTTACGGCATCGGCGAGACCATCGCCCTGATCCGGCGGGCTCTGGCCGGCGAGGACTTGGCGGTCTCAAGATGAGCCTGTTGTTGCCCGGCCACCGGCTGGAGTTGGGACCGGACGCGCCGTTGCGCCTGGACTGCGGTGTCGAACTGGCTCCGCTGACCATCGCCTATCAGACCTATGGCCGGCTCAATTCCGACAAGTCCAACGCCATCCTCATCTGCCATGCCCTGACCGGGGACCAGTACGTGGCCGAAACCCATCCGGTGACCGGCAAGCCCGGTTGGTGGGAGGAACTGGTGGGGCCCGGACGCATTCTCGATACCGATCGTTATTTCCTCATCTGCGCCAACGTGCTGGGCGGCTGCATGGGGACCACCGGCCCGGCCTCGGTCAATCCGGCGACCGGGCGGCCGTGGTGCCAGGCTTTCCCGGTGATCACCATCGGTGACATGGTGCGGGCGCAACTGAGACTGCTCGACTATCTGGAGATCGACCAGCTGTTCTGCGTCATCGGCGGTTCGATGGGCGGCATGCAGGCGCTGGAATGGGCGGCCCGCCACCCGCAACGGGTGTTCGCCGCCATCCCCATCGCCACCGCCGCCCGTCATTCGGCGCAGAACATCGCCTTCGCCGAGGTGGGGCGCCAGGCGATCATGGCCGACCCCGACTGGTGCGGCGGCGACTACCCGGCGCACGGCCGGAAGCCGCAGCGTGGGCTGGCTGTGGCGCGCATGGCCGCCCACATCACCTATCTGTCGGAAGCCGCCCTGCACCGCAAGTTCGGCCGCAACCTGCAAGGCCGCGAACTGAGCTGGGGCTTCAACGCCGACTTCCAGGTGGAGAGCTATCTGCGCCACCAGGGCAGCACCTTCGTCGAGCGCTTCGACGCCAACAGCTATCTCTATATTACCCGGGCGATGGATTATTTCGACCTCGCGGCGGACCATGGGGGGATCCTGGCCAACGCCTTCCGCGGCACGAAGGTGCGCTTTTGCGTCATTTCCTTCACCAGCGACTGGCTGTTTCCCACCGCCGAAAGCCGGGCCATCGTTCACGCGCTGAACGCCGTGGCGGCCAATGTCAGCTTCGTCGAGGTGGAATCGGACAAAGGCCACGATGCGTTCCTGCTTGACGAGCCGGAGTTCCATGCCACCCTCTCCGGCTTCCTCGACGGCGCTGCCGAACATCGGGGCCTGCCCCGCGGAGCCCCGCCATGACGGTTCCGGCAAGGCGCGGCGGGAACAGCGGCAGCGCCATCCGCGTCGATCTGCAAATGGTCGCCGACATGGTCGAGCCGGGATCGCGGGTGCTCGACATCGGCTGCGGCGAAGGCGTGCTGCTGGATTACCTGAACAGTTTCAAGCAGGTGGACGGCCGCGGCATGGAACTGTCGATGGCGGGGGTGCGGGCGGCCGTGGCCCATGGCCTGTCGGTGATCCAGGGTGATGCCGACATCGACCTCAAGGACTATCCCTCGGGGGCCTTCGACTACGTGATACTGAGCCAGACCCTGCAGGCCACCCGCAACCCGCGGGACGTTCTCGAGCAGATGTTGCGCATCGGCCGCCGGGCCATCGTCTCCTTCCCCAATTTCGGCCATTGGCAGGTGCGCCTGTCGCTATTCTGGCACGGGCGCATGCCGATGACCGAAACCCTCACCTACGACTGGTACGACACCCCCAATATCCACCTTTGCACCATCCGCGATTTTACCGACCTCTGCGCCGGTTTGGGCATCGCGGTCGAGCGCGCCATCTCGCTCAATTCGCGCGGCCGGGCCCGCTACGACGCCGGCGGCCGGCTGGCCAACTGGCTGGGCGAGCAGGCGGTGTTCCTGTTGCGACGCGAGTGAGGCCGCCTCAACCCAGCGGCCGGATGTTGCGGAAACCCTGAGGCATCGCCACATAGCCGCGCTTGCCTTCCGGCCTGTCGCGCAGCGCGCTTCCGGCGTAGATCTGCTTGGCCGCCTCGACCAGCAGCACGCCGGCAAACCCCTGGAACCAGCGTGCCCCGACCTGCTCCCAGGCCGGCGCCGAACGCAGCACGAAACGCGACTTGACCGGCGGCATGTAGAGCGCCGCGGCGGTCTGCAGCGGCGTGTACATATTGTCGCGCAGCAGGCGGGTCAGCTGCGACGGGGTATAGGGGCGTCCCTGGCCGAAAGGCGTGCGGTCAAGGCGTGCCCAGATGCCGCGGCGGTTGGGGGTGATCACCAGCAGCCGGCCGCCGTCGGCCAGCACCCGCCACACCTCGCGCAGGGTGGCCCGCACCTGTTCCGCCGATTCCAGCGCATGCACCAGCACCACCCGGTCCATCGAACGGTCTGGCAACGGCAACTCGGTTTCCTCGGCCAGGCAGACCAGGCCCGGCCCCTCCGGCGGCCAGGGCAGCACTCCCTGCGACGCCGGCATGACGGCCAGGACCCGCTCGCTCTCTTCGCGAAATGGGCGCAAGTAAGGCGTGGCAAAGCCCAGGCCGAGCACCCGACAGCCATGGGCATCCGGCCAGATGGCACGGATCTGGCGCCGGATCATCCGGCGCGCCATCTGCCCGAGGCTGGTCTCGTAGAAGTCCCTGAGGTCGATGACGTCGCTCCACATGTCTCCATCAATGAGGTGCGATGCCCGAGCCGGCAAGAGAATTCCGCGCGATCATCCGCTCCGGTCCCGCCCAAAAATCGCTGCGTCATTGCGGACCGAGGCCGTACAATCCATCAGACGCCGAAACCACCGGTTTCCGCGGGGCTCAGGCGCTGCTCGGGCTTGGCGTTTGTTCAAAAATGGCGCAGTTATATTTGAACAAATGCTAAAAGTCGGCGCTATGGTTGCGCAAGGCCGCGGGCCCTCCCGATGGAGAGTTGCGATGACGAAGCTTCAAATCGAGCAGATCCTCGTCCTGCGGGACAACTACATCTATCTGCTGCACGAACCGGACAGCGGCGCCACCGCCGTCGTCGATCCGTCCGTCGCCGAGCCGGTAGAAGAACGCCTCGCGGCGCTGGGCTGGAAGCTCACCCACATCCTCAACACGCATCACCATGACGATCATGTGGGCGGCAACCTGGCACTGAAGGGCAGCTCCGGCGCGCGGGTGATTGGAGCCCGCCGCGACGCCCAGCGCATCCCCGGCATCGACCAATTGGTCGGCGACGGCGAATCGTTCCTGGTCGGCAAGGCGGCGGCGATGGTGATGGAGGTGCCGGGCCATACCTCGGGACATATCGCCTACTGGTTTCCCGAGAGCCGTGCGCTGTTCTGCGGCGATACCCTGTTCGCCATGGGATGCGGCCGCCTGTTCGAGGGATCTGCCGAGCAGATGTGGCACTCGTTGCTGAAGCTGCGCGGCCTGCCCGATGACACGCAGGTCTATTGCGCCCACGAATACACCCAATCCAATGCCCGCTTCGCCCGCACGGTGGAACGCGACAACCCGGAGCTTGCCGCCCGCCTCGCCGAGATCGACGCCCGCCGCGGACGCAAGCAGCCGACGGTGCCGGCATCCTTGGCGACGGAGCGGGCGACCAATCCCTTTCTGCGAGCCGACGTGGACAGTGTGAAACGCGGCGTCGGCCTGCCGGGTGCCGAGCCCGCCCAGGTCTTCGCCGAGCTGCGCCGGCGCAAGGATGTGTTTTGACTGCGCCCCGGATGATTTGACCACCACAGGAAGCCGACATGAAACTGCGTTATAGCCCGACCTCGCCCTATGTCCGCAAAGTGATGATCGTCGCCCACGAGATCGGTTTCGCCGAACGCCTGCAAATCGTGGCGGCCAACCCCTGGGCGACCGATACCGACCTGCCGCAGGACAATCCGCTCGGCAAGGTGCCGGCCCTGATCACCGACGATGGCGCCCATCTGTTTGATTCCCCGGTCATCTGCGAGTATCTGGACAGCCTGAACCTGGGACACAAGCTGTTCCCGGCCGCCGGCCCGGCGCGCTGGGCGGCGCTGCGCCGCCAGGCTTTGGGCGACGGCATCCTCGACGCGGCGGTGGCGTTGCGTCTCGAAAGCGTCATGCGACCGGCGGAATACCGCTGGCCGGCATGGCTGGCCCGGCAGGAAGCGGCGATCGGACGCGGCCTCGACGCGGCCGAGGCGGACATGCCGCATTTCGGCGACGATTTCAACATTGGCGCCATCGCCATCGTTTGTGCTCTTGGCTACCTCGATTTCCGTTGGCCCGACGATGACTGGCGAAAATCTCGGCCGCAATTGGCCCGATGGTACGCAGTGCAACGGACCCGGCCGTCGGTTCAAGTCACAGTCCCTCATGACTGAGACCCCGTTTCAAGAATAACGGCGGCCTTTTCCCGACAAACGCTAAAGAAACGCTTGGGCCGACCCTTCCAAATTCAAGGGAACCTCTGTATGACACCTGGGTGAGCCGGCAAGGCTGTTGCGCGGCCGCTTTCCGAGGGCCGATCCAGCACGGAGCAAGTCAACCACTATGAAAAGACCAGGCAACCGCGGTCGTCTCCCCTCCGGCCAACCCAATCCCATCGACGTCCATGTCGGCGCACGCGTCCTTCAACGCCGCGTGGTTCTGGGCATGAGTCAGGAACAATTGGGAACGGCCCTGGGTCTCTCTTTCCAGCAGATTCAAAAGTATGAACGGGGCGCCAACCGTATCGGCGGTTCGCGCCTGTTCGACCTTGCCAAAATTCTGGCCGTTCCCGTCTCCTACTTTTTCGACGACATGTCGGAAACCGTGCAGCAGATGACGCCGAGCAGCATCGGCCGCGGAATGACCGAACCGACGGCGCCATCCGACGAGGCGGATGCCGGGGTAAAGCGCGACAGCCTGAAGTTGATCCACGCCTACTGCCGGATTTCCGACCCGCGCATTCGCCAGGGGCTGATGGAACTGATCAAGGCCATCGCGACAATGACCGAGGAAAATTGACGCCGGTGCGGCCCCGCATGCACCATGGCGGAGCATGTACGGCATCAACCTGGTCATCCTTATCTGCGCCGGCCTGGCTGTGGCCAGCGTCTTCACCAGCGTCATCGCTTTTCGCGCCGGCGCTCCCTTGCTGTTGCTGTTCCTGGCCATCGGCCTGCTCGCCGGGCGAAACGGTCCGGGCGGCATCGTCTTCACCGACACCCGTGCCGCCTTCCTGATCGGCAGCGCCGCCTTGGCGGTTATTCTGTTCGACAGCGGCTTCCATACCAGCCTCAAGAGCTATCGCCAGGCGGCGGGTCCCGCCGTCAGCCTGGCGACCGCCGGCGTCGTTTTCACCGCCGCCGTGGTCGCCCTGGCTACCCATGCCCTGCTCGGCTTGGCCTGGCCGCGAGCACTGCTGCTCGGCACCGTTCTCAGTTCGACCGATGCCGCGGCGCTGTTCTTTCTGTTGCGGGTGGGCGGCATCACCATCCGCGACCGAGTCCGTTCGACGCTCGAAGTGGAGTCGGGCACCAATGATCCGGTTGCCGCCGTACTGACCCTGGCCCTGGTCGCCTGGCTGACCGGCGGCGATGCGCAATGGATCGACCTGATCCCGCGCATGGCGGTACAAATGGGCGGTGGCGTGCTGTTTGGGGTGACAGGCGGCGCCGCTATCGTCCTGGCGGTCAATCGGCTGAAGCTGGAGCCTGGGCTTTACCCCGTGGTGGTCATGGGCCTGGCGGTGCTGATCTACGCGCTGACCAACCTGGTCGGCGGCAGCGGTTTTCTTGCCGCCTATCTGGCCGGCCTGGTCGCCGGAAACGCGCGGCTGCAGTGGGCCGGCGCCTTGCGCCGCTTCCAGGATGGCATCACCTGGCTGGCGCAGATCGCGATGTTCGTCACGCTGGGCCTGCTGGCGACACCGAAGCAGTTTCCGGCGGTGGCGACGTCCGGCGCGCTGGCTGCCGGCGTCCTGATCTTCCTGGCCCGACCGATCGCGGTCTATGTCTGCCTGGCGCCGTTCCGCTTCGGATCACGGGAACGCTTCTTCATCGCCTGGGTCGGCCTGCGCGGTGCCGTCTCGATTCTGCTCGCCCTGGTGCCCATGCTGGGCGGCATCCCGGGCGGTGAGACCTACTTCGACATCTCGTTCATGGTGGTGGTGACCTCGCTGCTCATCCAAGGCTGGACGGTGAGGCCGCTGGCCCATTGGCTCGGCCTGATCGTTCCCGAACGAAGCGGGCCGGTGGACCGCATGGAGGTCGACCTGCCCGGTCTGGCCGACCGTGAACTGGTGGCCTATGTGCTGCACCCGGACAGCGGCGTCGCCCAGGGGCGCACCTTGCCGCGCTGGGCCCGCCCCCTGCTGGTCAGGCGCGGCGGGCGGGTGTTGAGCTCACCTCGCCAGTTGCAGGCCGGCGACCGTGTTTATCTGTTGATCGCCCATGCCCAGGTACCGCTGCTCGACAAGCTGTTCGGCCGCAGCCTCGATCTCGCCGAAGCCGACGCCGGCCTTTACGGCGACTTCGCCATCGGCCCCGAGGTGACGCTCGGCTCGCTGCGCGAAGCCTACGGCCTGCCTCTGTCGGAGGCGGACGACCGTGCCTCGTTGAGCGAATTGTTCCGCCGTGAACTGCGCACCGACCTGGAGATCGGCGATCGGCTGCAATTGGGGCCGGTGGATCTGATCGTGCGCGACATGCGGGACGGCAAGATCACCTCGGTGGGAATATCCCTGGACCCGGGAACCAAGCCGCAGGTCGGCTGGGAAAGGTTCAAGGCCAGACTGTCGACCATTCTCGGCATTCCAGCCGGATAATTTGTGACCTGTGAAAAACAACCTATGAGGATGCGGCGGCCGCTGGAACAGGCAACCCCCGCCGGAGGGCGAGTCCGCGCGGGGGTGTCCGGTTGCTCCGTCGATGGCGGAACGCCGCGGTCAGTACATATGCTGGCCGCCATTGATCGAAATGGTGGCGCCGGTGACGAAATCGGCATCGTCGGCCACCAGGAAAAGTACGCCGCGGGCGATATCCTCGGCCCGGCCAAGGCGGCCGGCGGGAATACGGGCAATGATCTTCTCCAGCACGGCGTGGGGAACGGCCCGCACCATGTCGGTGTCGACATAGCCCGGGGCGATGGCGTTGACCGTGATGCCCTTGGCCGCGCCCTCCTGAGCCAGAGCCTTGGTGAAGCCATGGATGCCGGATTTTGCCGCGGCATAGTTGACTTGGCCGTACTGGCCGGCCTGACCATTGATCGAGCCGACATTGACGATGCGGCCGAAGCCGCGGTCGCGCATGGACTCGATCACGCAACGGGCCATGTTGAAGCAGGAGGTGAGGTTGGTCTGGATGACATCCTCCCACTGCTCGTAAGTCATCCGGTGCAAAGTGGCATCGCGGGTGATGCCGGCATTATTGACGAGAATTTCGACCGGCCCCAGCTCGGCCGTGATCTTCTGTATGGCGGCTTCGCACTCGGCGAAGCTGGAGACATCGAAGCGATAGGCCGGAATGCCGGTTTCCTCGGTGAACTGCTTGGCGGCCTCGACATTACCGAAGTAATTGGCCGCGACTCGGTAGCCGGCATCCTTCAGGGCCACCGAAATGGCCTTGCCGATCCCGCGCGTACCGCCAGTGACAAGAGCAACACGATCCATGAAATTTACCCTCCCTGGTAAACGTCAACAAGTAGGTCATATCCCCGGTTGTATATCTGCCGTCAGCCTTGCTCAGCCGACGAGGGACCGCCGCGCCCGGGTGCGACGACGGTCCTTTCTCGGTGCCAGCCCGAACCCTGCGATCCGGGCCACGCGTCAATGTTTTCAGCGCTCGATGGTCAGTGCGATCCCCATGCCGCCGCCGATGCACAGCGTGGCCAGGCCCTTCTTCGCGTCACGCTTGGCCATCTCGTGCAGCAGCGACACCAGAATTCGGGTTCCGGACGCTCCGATGGGATGGCCGAGCGCGATGGCGCCGCCGTTCACATTGACCTTCCCGGTGTCCCAGCCCAGATCGCGGTTGACGGCAATGGCCTGGGCGGCAAACGCCTCATTGGCTTCGACGAGGTCGAGATCCTGGGCATTCCATCCGGCCTTCTTCAAGGCGGCCTTGGCGGCCGGGATCGGCCCGGAGCCCATGATCGCCGGATCAACGCCGGCCTGCGCCCAGGAGGCGATCCGGCCCAGCGGCTTCAGCCCCCGCTTCGCCGCTTCGGCCGCGGTCATCAGCACGACGGCGGCGGCACCATCGTTGATTCCCGAGGCATTGCCGGCAGTGACCGTGCCGTCCTTGGCGAAAGCCGGCTTCAGCTTGGCCAGAGCCTCGGCGGTGGTGGCGCGAGGATGCTCGTCGGTATCGAACAGCTTCTCTTCTTTCTTCACCACGATCTTGACCGGGGTGATCTCGTCCTTGAACTTGCCGGCCTTGATCGCCGCTTCCGCCTTCTGCTGGGACGCCAGCGCGAAACGATCCTGCTCCTCACGGGTAATCTGCCACTTGGTGGCGACATTCTCAGCGGTGACACCCATGTGATAGCCGTTGAAGATGTCCCACAGGCCGTCCCTGATCATGGTATCGACCATTTCGGCGTTGCCCATCTTGGTGCCCGAACGCAGGTAGACGCAGTGGGGTGAATTGCTCATGCTCTCCTGGCCGCCGGCCACCACGATCGAGGCGTCGCCGGTGCGGATCGCCTGGGCTCCCAGCGCTACGGTGCGCAGACCCGAACCGCAGACCTGGTTGATCGTATAGGCCGGCACCTCCGAGGGTAGACCGGCGGCGATCGCCGCCTGCCGAGCGCCGTTCTGGCCGATGCCCGCGGTCAGCACCTGACCCATCGTCACTTCCGAAACGTCCCCCGGCTCGACGCCGGCCCGCTTCAGCACCTCGCGAATGACGAGCTCACCGAGCCCGCTGGCCGAATACGAACTCAGGCTGCCGGAAAAACCGCCTATGGGAGTACGTGTAGCGGCAACAATGACGATATCGGACATTCAAGAGTCCTCCTTGGCAGAAAGCGATGTGAAAGGCAGGGTTATTGGTTTTGCCGGTGTGTTTTCTATAGGACCGGCCATTGCCGAGGCAACAACCCTAACGCCTCGACACGAGTAATAACCATTTTGCAACATAAGCATAAACATCAGTCTTAGCCCGCGCACCGGTAAGCATGCCGACATGGCCCGAATCGACGACGCGCCGGCGGCCGTTCGGCAAGAGGTCGGCCAAGGCCAAGGCCGACTCGGGAGGAACCAGGCGGTCCCTGGCCGGCACCACCACCAGCGCCGGCTTGGCGAAGGTCCGCGGAAGGACAGGACAGCCGGCAAGGCGCCAGGCTGCCCGCGCCGGAAGATTGTCCCGGTACCAGCCGAACAGGCAGTCGCGGGCGGCGCCGGCCACGAGCGGCACCCCGTCGTTGGCCCAGTCCTCCAGGGCGACGAAGTCGCGCGCCCTGGCGCTTTTGCCATCAAGGGCGGAGAACAGGCGGAACTTGCGTTCGATGGCGCCCGGATCGATGAGCGCGAACATTGCCTGCAACAGGTCGACCGGCAGCTGGCCGTGAAGCGCCAGCGCATCTTCGAGCGGCTCTTTCATCACCGCCATCAGCCGACCGTAGAGCGGCGTCGGCGCATGAAAATCCCATGGCGTGGCCAATGCCGCCAGCCCCCCGACCTCCGCCTGCCGGAGAACGGCCAGCCCAAGGGCCAGCAGCCCTCCCATGCAATAGCCGAGCACTGCCGGGCGCCCGGCCAGCCGGAGCACCTGGTCCAAGGTCCGGCTGAGACGGCCGGCGACATAGTCGTCGAGGCAAAAATCGCGTTCCGCCGGCCCCGGCGCATCCCAGTCGACGAGGAACGGCCGCAGCCCCTTGGCCGCCAGATAACGGGCGAGGCTGCGTTTGGCGGCCAGATCGAGGATATAGGCCCGGTTGATCAGCGAAGGAACGAGCAGCACCGGGCCGCCATTGGCGCCCGGCAGCGAATAGTCGATGAGACGGGTCGTTCCTTCCTGCCAGACCACCGGAAACGCCGGCAAGTCCCGGCGATAAGGATGGCGGCGATAGGCTTCGACGCCGCGCATGAATCGGTCGACACGTCGCCCCGCCTCGGTTTGCACGGCACGGGCGAAAGCCTCAGCGTCGACGGCGTCGGCTTGTCGCTTGAGCTGCTCCGCCGCCGATTGCAGATGCGGCTTCCAGACGATGGATCCGTTCTTCCAACTCGGCAATGCGGCGTGCGAGCTGAGCAGCGTCGAGGCCTGCGCCATCAAGTGAAACGCCAGCGGTCGCGGGCCCTGACGCTTCGGCCGACGGGGATCGGAACGAGGTGGTTGTGTTGGTCGCTCCATGCGCCCCCGTCGAGTTCGCGGCTGCCGGCCCGCCGGCGGCGGCGCCGAAGGCGGCCGCCTTTCCGGTCATCAGGCGGTAGGCCGCGGCCAGTGCTTCGGCTAGGGCCGGATCGCCGACGAGCGCAGCCATTTGATCCTGCCAGAGGTCGAGATAGCGGCGCGCGAGCTGTTCGATATCCGGCCCGTCTGTCATGGCGCGGACTATACCCCAGGTGGCTCGGCGTTTGCCAGCGCGGCGACGCCGATGACTCGCGCGGGACAGGGTAAGCCCCCCGCGCCATGGGGCCCATGCCGCCTCGAAAAATTCACCGCCATTCCCCCGGAGAGCCAAAAAAGATTGCTGCAAGGCATTATAATGTCGGAAAAATCTGTTAAGCTGACGCCACAATGCAGCAGGGCCAAGAAACTCCGATGTCGAACTCCCCCAATCCGATCACCATCAAGAAGTACGCTAACCGCCGCCTGTATAACACGGCGACGAGCAGCTACGTCACTTTGGACCATCTGTGCCAGATGGTGAAGGATAACGAAGACTTCGTGGTCTATGACGCGAAGACAGGCGATGACATCACGCGGTCCGTCCTGACCCAGATCATCGTCGAAGAAGAAGGCAAAGGGGGGCAGAACCTTCTTCCCATTCCATTTCTGCGTCAGCTCATCAGCTTTTACGGCGATTCGCTGGGCGGACTGGTCCCCCGCTACCTCGAATACAGCATGCAGGCGTTTCTGCGGAACGAGGAGCAGATGCGCCAATATATGCAACATGCACTTGACGGATTATTCCCATTCAATCCTCTCGAGGAAATAAACAAGCAGAACGTCGCCCTCTTTGAGAGCGCCATCAAGATGTTCTCGCCGTTTTATGCGCCGGGAACCGCCGCCGCCGGTGGCCAGGCGGCTCAGCCGGACCAGCCGGGCCAACCGCCCTCCGAAGCCGCTTTGACCGAGTTGCAGAGCCGCCTGACCGCCATGCAGCAGCAACTCAACCATTTGGCCAAGCAGAAAAAGTAATCCCGCCACCATTCGGTCCGTTGGCCGGGGGATCAACCCGGCAATCCATGGGCCCCCGGGTCAAGCCCGGAGGTGACGAGACGATAAGGCGATGCCGCCTGGGCGCGAACTGCAGTAACTCCGTTCAGAACAGTTGGATAGCGCAAGGACGCGGCGACAAATCTCGCGACGCCGCTATCGCGCCATGGCATGACACTGTGAATTCACCGGCACTCTTCCGCCTTAATCCGGCTTGACTAAAGTCAGCGACGAGGGGCGCCGCAGAGGCGAAAAAAGCGGTGGACGCCACGCTTCGTCATACCCATATGAGGAAACATTAGGAACTGAAGCCCATCTGATGGGCGCGCGCGCTCCGCCGAACGACGGAACCTTGGTTTGTTGTGCAAGGCGCACAAATAGACACGAAAGATGAGCGAGTCCTAATATATTAAGCCGCGATAATGACCCTTGGTAATTCTATATTCCAGTTTAATTGCGCCACGATGATGGAACTGGTTAAATTATTCGGTTGCTTGCAGTTCAGAATGCGAATAATCAGCTAGGGACAACGCCATGATGAACGACACTTCGGAAGACCCTCCCTTCGAGGGAACCCACAGCGATCAGCTAAGGATCATGCCAAGCAACGACGAATCAAGGACAGCAAAACCGCTGAACCGCGCTAACGATACCGATCGCCATGTTGGCGCCCGCATCCGGGAGCGCCGGATAATGCTGGGCTTCAGCCAACAACAAATGGCTGACTTGATCGGCGTTACCTACCAGCAGGCCCATAAGTACGAGCGAGGGATTAATCGTATTTCTGCCGGGAGGCTCTACGAAATCGCGCAGGTACTTGGCGTGCCGGTCGGATATTTCTTCGAAGGCTTGGAAAATCACCGCAGCCCCGAGCTGTCGGCCCGCCAGCGCATGTGCCTGGAGTTGGCGCGCAATTTTTCCAGCATCGGCAATGAGCGCCATCAGGAAGCCTTAAGCCAGTTGGCACGGGCGCTGGCCAGCGAAGACCGGTAGGCCGCATCGCCTCCTGCGGGACCGAACGCCGCTCGGACTTGTTGGCGTGATTCAATGCGATTGCATCACGCGCTAATGGCGTTCGATCCCCTTGATCAGGGCGTCGAGACTTCGCTGGAACAGGGTGGCCGCCCGCTCGGCTCCGCCGACCATAGTGCCGGCGAGGGTGAGCGAGATGAAACCGTGGGCGGTGGCAGCGATGCGAGCCGCAAGGTCTTCGGCCGTTTCGTCGGACCGGCGTTTGTCCAGGATCTCGCCGGCAAGGCGCTTCAGCGCTTCGGGGACGAAAACGTCGCAAGCGCTGCCGCCACGACCGGCAAGCCCCTCCGCCCCGAACATCACGGCGTAGAGCTCGGGATTGGTCAGGGCGAAATCCCATAGCGCCTGCGAGGCGGCGCGTAGCCGCTTGGCCCGCCCGCCGAACGGTTCGACGGCGACCTCCATGGCCGTCGCCAAAGCCACGCTCCCTTCCGCCGCAAGCTCGGCCAGGATGGCGTCTTTGTCCTGGAAATATTGATAAATGGCCGGGGCGCTGCAACCGATCCGCGCGGCGATGGCGCGTACCGTCACCGCCGGCCAGCCTTCCGCGGCGGCGATGGCTTGGGCCGCCCCGACGATGTCCTTTCGCCGCTCGCTGTGGCTGTGGGAGATTTTCGTCATATGGACCATACCAAATACTAACATAAATTTTATGGATAACAAGGCCGCTGGCCTTCGGCGCGAATTCCCGCTTATTTTCCCCCGGCGCGGCGGCGAGCGATCACTCGCCGCCATTCATCGGCCGGCAGCAAGCGCCGCAGCGCCCAAACCGCCATGGCCCGAATCACCGGCGCGGCATCCCCCAACAACCGTTCGGCCGACGGCACCAGTTCGGCCTTGCCGCTGTTGCCGATGGCCACCAGCACGTTGCGCAGGAAACGGTCCCGCCCGATCCGCTTGATCGGCGAGCCGGCGAACAGCGCGCGAAACGCCGCGTCATCGAGTTGCGCCAGATCGGCCAAGCGCGGCGCCAGCAGTTCCACCCGCGGCAGATAGTCGGCTTCTGCCACAGGCCGGGCGAACTTATTCCAGGGACAGGCGGCGAGGCAGTCGTCACAGCCGTAGATCCGATTGCCGAACAGCGGCCGCAACTCGGCCGGAATGCTCCCCTTGTGCTCGATGCTAAGGTAGGAGATGCAGCGGCGCGGCTCGATCCGCCCGTCCGCCAGGGCGCCCGTCGGGCAGGCCGTCTGGCAGGCCCGGCAGGACCCGCAATGGTCCGCTTCGGGCGGATCGGCGGACAAGTCGAGGGTGGTGAAGATCTCGCCGAGGAACAGCCAGGAGCCGAAGCGCCGCGACACCAGGTTGGTGTGCCGCCCCTGCCAGCCCGCGCCGCTGCGGGCGGCCAGCGGCTTTTCCATCACCGGTGCGGTGTCGGTGAACACCTTGACCTCGCCCCCATGCCGCTCGACCAGCCAGCGCGCCAGGGCCTTGAGGCGCTTCTTCAGGGTATCGTGATAGTCGCGCCCGCGGGCATAGACGCTGACATGGCCGCGATCCGGGTGGGCCAAAGCGGCCAGCGGCGCCTTGCCGGGCCCGTAATTCTCGCCCAGCACGATGACGCTTCTCGCCTCCGGCCACAGCGCCCGCGGCGAGGCACGGCGGGCGGCGGTCTCGGCCATCCAGGCCATGGTGCCGTGCCGGCCATCGGCAAGATAGGCGGCAAGGTCCTCGGCAAGCTTCGGCACGGCCTCGGCCGTGGTGAAGCGGCACTCGGCGAAGCCGAGTTGCAGCGCCTTCTTGTGGATGCTTTCCTTCATCCTCGGCCGCGATAGGCCGGCACTCCCTGGTCCGGCAGCCACAGGCCGGGTGGCGGCGGGTCGGTCTGCCAGAACACGTCGATGGGAATGCCGCCACGCGGGTACCAGTAGCCGCCGATGCGCAGCCAAACCGGCGACAGGGCGTCCACCAGGCGCTTGGCGATGGACAGCGTGCAATCCTCGTGGAAGGCGCCGTGATTGCGGAAGCTGGCCAGGAACAGCTTGAGCGACTTGCTCTCCACCAGCAGCTCGTCCGGCACGTAGTCGATGACCAGATGGGCGAAATCCGGCTGGCCGGTGATCGGACAAAGCGAGGTGAATTCCGGTGCCGAAAATCGGACCAGATACCGGGTGCCCGGATGCGGATTGGCCACCGTCTCCAGCACCGCCTGGTCGGGCGAAGCGGGAATCTCGGTGCGGCCGCCCAACTGGGTCAGGCTGTCGTAGATGGTCTCGGCCATGGCGGCTCCTTCTCGGGCCTGCAAAAGGATGACCGATCCTTTTGCAGACCCTTGCGACTCATCAGTGGCGATTTCCGCATCCGCGGAAATCCGGGGCTCAGACGCCGCTCTGGCGTGGGCCTGCAAAAGGATAACCGACCGGCTGTCACTTTGCAGGCCCCCTAAATCGGCTCGATGTCGCCCAGCGCCTGCAAGGCGGCGAAATCGGCCGCGTGATGGGCCAGGCGGTGTTCGCCGATCGCGGCGCGCAGATCCCGCATCAGGTCCTGGTAGTAATGCAGATTGTGCCAGGTCAGCAGCATCAGCCCGAGCACTTCCTCGGCCTTGGCCAGATGATGCAGATAGGCCCGGCTGTAGTTGCGGCAGGCCGGACAGGCGCAAGCCTCGTCCAGCGGCCGCGGGTCGTCCTGATGCCGGGCGTTCCTGATATTGACCGTGCCGCGGCGGGTGAAGGCCTGCCCGGTGCGGCCCGAGCGGGTCGGCATGACGCAGTCGAACATGTCGATGCCGCGCATCACCGCGCCGACGATGTCGGCCGGCTTGCCCACCCCCATCAGATAGCGCGGCCGGTCCGTCGGCAGGTGGGGAACGGTGACGTCGAGGATGCGGAACATCTCCTCCTGCCCCTCGCCCACCGCCAGGCCGCCCACCGCATAGCCGTCGAAACCGATGTCCAGCAGGGCCGCCGCCGACTCGGCCCGCAGCTCCGCATAGACGCCACCCTGGACAATGCCGAACAGGCCATAGCCGGGCCGCTCGACGAACGCCGCGCGCGAGCGGCTGGCCCAGCGCATGGACAGCCGCATGGAGGCCGCCGCCTCGGCCTCGGTGGCGGGATACGGCGTGCATTCGTCGAAGGCCATGGTGATGTCGGCGTCCAGCAGGCGCTGGATCTCCATCGACCGTTCCGGCGTCAGCAGATGGCTGCTGCCGTCCAGGTGGGACTGGAAGGTCACCCCTTCTTCCGTCAGCTTGCGCAGCTTGGCCAGGCTCATCACCTGGAAGCCCCCGGAATCGGTGAGGATCGGCCCCGGCCAGTTCATGAAACGATGCAGGCCGCCATGGCGACGCACCCGCTCGGCGCCCGGCCGCAGCATCAGATGGTAGGTATTGCCGAGCACGATCTCGGCGCCGGTGGCCGACACCGACTCGGGCGTCATCGCCTTCACCGTGCCGGCCGTGCCGACCGGCATGAAGGCGGGGGTATGAACGGCACCGTGGGCGGTTTCCAGCAGGCCCAGGCGGGCCCTGCCGTCGCCCCCCAGCAGACGGTAAGCGAACGCGGTCATGGCGGGGCCTCCGAACGGTGCAGCAACGAGGCGTCGCCATAGGAATAGAAGCGGTAGCCGGCCGCCTTGGCATGATCGTAGGCCGAGGTCATCCGCTCCAGGCCGGCGAAGGCGGCGACCAGCATGAACAGCGTCGAGCGCGGCAGATGGAAATTGGTCATCATCAGGTCGGCGCAACGAAAGCGATAGCCCGGGGTGATGAAGATGTCGGTGCTGCCGTCGAACGGCCGCAGCCGGCCATCCGGGCCGGTGGCGCTTTCCAGCAGGCGCAGCGAGGTCGAGCCGACGGCGACGATCCGCCCTCCCGCCGCCTTGACGGCGTTCACCCGCTCGGCGACGGCGGCCGAGATGTGGCCGGTTTCGGCATGCATCCGGTGATCGCGGGTGTCCGCCACCTTGACCGGCAGGAACGTCCCGGCCCCCACATGCAGGGTCAGCATCACCCGGCCGATGCCGCGCCGCTCGAGATCGTCCAGCAGGCGCTGGGTGAAGTGCAATCCGGCGGTGGGCGCGGCGACGGCGCCCGGTTCCCGGGCGAACATGGTCTGGTAGTCGGCGCGATCGCGCGCGTCGCCCCCCGCAGCCCGCTTGATGTAGGGCGGCAGCGGCATTTCGCCATGGGCCTCCAATGCCGCGGCCAACGCCTCGCCGCCGCGGTCGAAGGCAAGCTCCACTTCGCCCGCTTCGCCCTTGGCGGCCACCGCGGCGGTGAAATCGGCGGCGAACACCACCCGGTCGCCGGTGCGCAGTTTTTTCGCCGGGCGGGCGAAGGCGCGCCAGCGATCCGTCGCCACGGGCTGATGCAGGGTGAGTTCGATCCCCGCCTCGCCCCGTTTGCCCCTGAGGCGCGCCGGGATCACCCTGGTGTCGTTGAACACCATCAGGTCGCCCGGCGCCAGCAGTCCGGGCAGGTCGCGCACCCCCAGGTCCTCCAGGCGATCGGGCAGGACATTGAGCAGCCGCGCGGCGTCCCGCGGCTCGGCCGGATGGTCGGCGATCAGCTGGCGCGGCAGGTCGAAATCGAAGGCATCAACCCGCATTTCTCACACCCACGTCGTCGGCATCGCGTTTCGGGGAGGCAACCCGACAAGTCGCGCCCTGCCGGCAAGGCTGGCCGCCTTGCCAAAGGGCGCGACGCCGGCGGTCGCCCGCCGAAAGGCGACCCTTCGGGCGGGCCGAATTTGGCGATACAGGGTGTCATCCTGCTTGCCCGATGCGTCCAGCATCGGGCGGCGCAGGCTGCCTGCCGTATCGCCAAATTCGGCTCCGTGCCGGCGGCGTGGGTGTGAGAAATGCGGGTTAACGTTCATTGCGCCGCGGTTTACCTCGGAAAACCGCGCGCGGCAATCTTTAAGCCGCGGGACGCGAGGAACGGCAGGAAGGCCGGCCCCATCAGCGCGGTCCACTCGGCCTCACGCGGGGTGGTCAGGCTGTCGCAGGCTGCCAGCGCCGCATCGACGTGACCCGGATGGACCATCAGCAGATGGCCGTCGCCGGCGCCGGCCAACAGCCGCGGCAAGGCCGGCCCCAGGCCGCTCTGCCGCCAATCGTAGATGCCGGAAAAGCCGTGGTTGGTGGCCACGCCCTTGGCCGCCGCCGCCTTGCCGAGGCCCCGCCCCAGCAAGGCGATGACTCCGGCCTTGGCCACCTGGCCGCGGGCCAGCAGCGCCGCCGGACGGTCGGTGCAGTCGCGCAGCCAGCAGCGGGCGGGATCGAGCCTTCGGCCGAAGGCCGACAGCACCACCCGGCGGACGCCGGGCAGCAGATGCACATGCTGATGGCCGTCGACGAAATCGGGCGGCCGGCCGAAATGCGCTTCGAAGGCATCCAGTTGGCGATCCAGCTCGGCCGCCACCTCGGCGGTCGCCAGCCGGCCCGACAGACTATGCTTGAGCAGCCCGCCGATGCCGGGGAACCGGCCGTCCGGTGCCGTTTTCGGCATGGCGCCCAGCGGCCGCTGATCGGTCAGGGTGAAATGCAGTCCCACCGCCAGCTGCTCGGCCAGCGGCCGCAGGGCGGGCGCCTCGGCCGGCCAGGCCGGCATGCAGGTCATGGCGCCGGTGGCGGAGATCCGCCCGACTTCCGCCAACTGGCGAATCCCCAGGCTGACGGCCGGCGAAATGCCGTAGTCGTCGGCGCAAATGATCAGGCGGCGAAGCGGACGTCCCATGGCGGCCATGGTATGGCATGGCGCGCCGGACCGCCACAACGCTCATCCCGAGAAACGATATCGGACTGCGCCCTTGCCGCTTGAGTTATAATCTTTTTAGTTGACACACCCCTCCAGGAAGACAGCTACTCCTCATAGAATATAAAGTGTAGGCCTCCAATGGTTGTCACAGCTCATGCAGCCCTTTGCTGACGCCAGTGACCGAAAGGCAGGGCTGGACGCCCTGGTCTTCATGCTGCGCTTCTGCGGTCACGCCGCCGATACGGCGCAGATCCGCCACCGTTTCGGCGGCGGCCCGGTCGGCGTGGTCGAGATGCTGCGTTGTGCCAAGGACTTCGGCCTCAAGGCGCGAGCCATAACGCGGACACCGGCGCAACTCGACCGGGTGCCGCTGCCGGCCATCGCCGAGTGCAAGGATGGCGATTTCCTCATTCTCGGCCGGCTTCTCGACGGCAAGGTCCTGGTCCAGGACCCCACCGCCGGCCCGCCGCGGCTCATGGATCGCGGCGACTTCGACGCCGCCTGGACCGGCCGGTTGGTCCTGATGAGCCGTCGCGCCAAACTATCCGATCTAGCCGGACGCTTCGGCATCGGCTGGTTCCTGCAGGCCATGCACAAATACCGCCGCTTGCTTGGCGAAGTGGTGGTCGCCTCGTTCTTCCTGCAGCTTTTCGCCCTGATCACTCCGCTGTTCTTCCAGGTGATCATCGACAAGGTGCTGGTGCATCGCGGTCTCGCCACCCTCGACCTGCTGCTTGTCGGCTTCGTCGCCGTGGCGCTGTTTGAAACCGCCCTCGCCGGCTTGCGTACCCACGTCTTCGCCCACACCACCAACCGCATCGACGTCGAACTGGGCGCCCGCCTGTTCCGCCACCTGATGGCGCTGCCCATCGCCTATTTCCAGGCGCGGCGGGCCGGCGATTCGGTGGCGCGGGTGCGGGAGCTGGAAAACATCCGCAATTTCCTTACCGGCTCGGCGGTGACGCTGCTGATCGACCTGGTCTTCACCGTCGTCTTCCTGGCGGTGATGTTCGCTTACGCGCCGTTCCTCGCCGCCATCGTCGCCGGTTCGCTGCCGCTCTACGTGGCCATATCCGCCGGTGCCACGCCGGTGTTCCGCCGGCGGCTGGACGAGAAATTCGACCGCGGCGCCGAGAACCAGGCCTTCCTGGTCGAGGCGGTGGCCGGCGTCGAGACGCTGAAGGCCATGGCGGTCGAGCCGCAGATGCAACGGCGCTGGGAGGAGCAGCTGGCCGCCTATGTGCAAGCCAGCTTCCGCGTCCTGTCGCTGGGCAATTGGGCGAGCCAGGCGGTCCAACTGATCAGCAAGCTGGTAACCGCCGCCACTTTGTTTTTCGGCGCCAAGGCGGTGATCGACGGCGCGCTGACGGTGGGCGAGTTGGTGGCCTTCAACATGCTGGCCGGCCGCGTCGCCCAGCCGGTGCTGCGCCTCGCCCAGCTGTGGCAGGACTTCCACCAGGCCCGGCTGTCGGTCGACCGCCTGGGCGACATCCTCAACACCACCCCCGAGCCGGCCTACAGGCCGGGCCAGACCGCACTGCCGGCGCTGCGCGGGACCGTCACCTTCGAGCATGTCGGCTTCCGCTACCGCCTCGACGGACCGAAGGTACTGCACGATGTCAGTCTGCACATCCCGGCCGGCCAGATGATCGGCCTGGTCGGCCCGTCGGGCTCCGGCAAATCCACCCTGGCCAAGCTGGTCCAGCGGCTCTACGTGCCGGAAAGCGGGCGGGTGCTGATCGACGGCATCGATGTCGCCATGGCCGATCCCGCCTGGCTGCGCCGCCAGGTCGGCGTCGTGCTGCAGGAAAACGTGCTGTTCAACCGCTCGATCCGCGACAACATCGCGCTGGCCGACCCGGCCATTCCCATCGAGCGGGTGATCGCCGCCGCCGAACTGGCCGGCGCCCACGACTTCATCCTGGAGCTGCCGCAGGGCTACGACACCATCGTCGGCGAGCGCGGCGGCAGCCTGTCCGGCGGCCAGCGCCAGCGCATCGCCATCGCCCGCGCCCTGATCGGCGATCCCAAGATCCTGATCTTCGATGAGGCGACCAGCGCTCTCGACTACGAGAGCGAACGCATCATCCAGGACAACATGCGGCGCATCGCCCGCGGCCGCACCGTACTGGTGATCGCCCACCGTCTGTCGACGGTGCGCCGGGCCGACCGCATCGTCACCCTGGACAAAGGCCGCATCGTCGAGGAGGGCAGCCACGACGAGCTGGTCAACAGCGGCGGGCGCTACGCCAGCCTCTATCGCCTGCAGGCGGGGCTCCATGAAGTCGGATAGCCTCAATCGACACGACTGGGTCGGTCGCATGTTCACCACGAAGGCGCGAAGACACGAAGACCGGTGGAAGAATTCACTGATAGTCATTCTTCGTGATGCTTGGCGCCCTTCGCGCCTTCGTGGTGAACAACAACTCATCATCGAGCCGGAGGGCGGTCGATGTCGGTAATCACAGAGGCACGCGCCCTCATTCGGCTGGCAGTGCCGGCCCGGCAACCGCGGGGAAAAGATTGCCTGGAATTCCTGCCGGCGGCGCTGGAAGTGATCGAGACGCCGCCGTCCCCGGTCGGCCGGGCCATCGGCGGCACCATCATCCTGTTCTTCATCGTGGCGGTTGCCTGGGCCTGCCTCGGCAAGGTCGACATCGTCGCCACGGCGAGCGGCCGCATCATCCCCTCCGGCAAGACCAAGGTGATCCAGCCTTTGGAGGCCGGCGTGGTGCGGGCGATCCATATCACCGACGGCCAAACGGTGCGCGCCGGCCAGGTGCTGGTGGAGCTCGACCCGACGGCGGCCAAGGCGGACGAGCAGCGGCTGAACCGCGACCTGGCGCAGGACCGCCTCGATATGGCGCGGCTGCAGGCGCTGCTGGCCGGCGCCCCGGACGACTTCGTCGCCCCGGCGGCGGCCGATCCGCCGTTGGTGGAGACCGCCCGCCGGCAGATGCAGGAACAGGCGGCGGAGCAGCAGGCCAGGCTGGCCAGCCTGGACCGGCAGATCGCCGGCAAGCGGGCTGACGTGCAGGCGGTGGCGGCATCGATCGCCAAGATCGACGCCGGCCTGCCCATGCTCAAGGGCCAGCGCGACATCCGGCGGGAGTTGCTGAAGAACGAGTTCGGCTCCAAGCTGCTGTACCTGCAGGCCGAGGGCCAGGTGGTGGAGCAGGAGCACGAACTGACCGTGGAAAAGAGCAGGCTGGAGGAGGCGCGCGCAACCCTCGCCGCCCTGGAACGCCAGCGCAGCGAGGCGGATGCGGAGTACAAGAAGGGCCTGCTGGCCGACCTGGCCAAGGCCGAGACCGCCGCCAACGAGCATGGCGAGGAGGCGGTGAAGGCGGAACAGCGGAGGGGGCTGCAGACCCTGACGGCGCCGGTCGCCGGCACCGTGCAGCAACTGGCGGTGCATACCGTCGGCGGGGTAGTCACGCCGGCCCAGCCACTGATGGTCATCGTGCCGGATGGACCGAAGCTGGAGATCGAGGCGACGCTGGCCAACAGGGATGTCGGCTTCGTCCATGCCGGCCAGCCGGTGGAGATCAAGGTGGAGGCGTTCAATTTCACCCGCTATGGCCTACTGCACGGCCGCGTCATGGCCTTAAGCCGCGATGTCGTGGCGCCGGAGGACGGCGCGG
>JAJXWP010000046.1 GCA_021781575.1 Pseudomonadota bacterium | reverse complement strand
ATGGGCGTGACGCTGTATCCGCAGGACCGGGCTGATGCGGAAAAATTGATCCGTCATGCCGACCAGGCCATGTACCAGGCGAAGCAGGCCGGCAAGAACCGCTACCACCTGTTCGATGTCGCCGAGGGTCCCGGCCGCTTTTGAGACCAGCGCCACCGGCACGCCGGCGGTACCCGGCTCTGCCGGATAGCCGTCAGAGATACTTGACGGTTGTTCCTCCGTCATCAAGGCGGCATTCGACATTCAGGTCGCGGCGAATTCGGGCTACCCTGTGGACAGCCATGGGGTGGTGCGCCACCTCTCCGGGAAAATGGGCTATTGGTGTCACAGATAATGAGGGGCAGCGTCATGGGCCGGTTTGGCATTTTCATGGGGGCCGCGATGATCGTGGCGTTGCTGGCGGGTAGTGCCGTCGAGGCGCAGTCCCTGTCCGGCCTGGCCGGCCAATTGCTCGGCGGCCAGCCGGCGGGAGGTTCGCAATCCGCAACTCCGCCGTCGGGAGGCCAGTCTCCGACCAGCGATTTGTCAGGGGTTGCGGGATCGCTTCTGGGGCAGGCGATGCCGAGCGTTTCCTCGGCAGGACCCGACAATATCGCCGGTGTATTGAGTTATTGCGTGCAGAATAGTCTGGTCTCGAACAACGGTGCAGCCTCTGTTCTGGGCAACCTCACCGGGCGTGGCGGCATGACCTCGTCCAGTGGCTTTCTGGAGGGGAAGAAGGGCAATCTGCAGACCGGCGGCGGAAGCCTCTTTTCGCTGTCCAGCCTGGAGGATCAACTGAAATCCAAGCTCTGCGACATGGTACTGGAACGGGCAAAGTCACTGCTCTAAGGCGGCCCAGTCGGGCGGCATTCCGGCCAGCCAAGGTGCTCTGGCTTGTGCGTTGCCTGGATCAGAGCTGAGGTACGGTTTCCCGTTCCATTGGCTTTCGGCTGCTTTGCCACGAAGCAACCCATGCCGGAACATCCTCGGCAGGCATGGGGCGCGCGATGCCGTACCCCTGCGCCAGTTGGCAACCCAACCGCAGAAGTAATTCGCCATGGGCGGCGGTCTCGACTCCTTCGGCGATCACTTGTCGCCGGAACGCCCTAGCCAATCCGACAATGCCCTCGACAATGGCATGGTCTTCGGGAGAATCCAGCATCTGTCGGACAAATGTCTGGTCGATCTTGATGAAATCGATGGGCAAGTGCCGTAGATAGGTCAGAGAGGAATACCCCGTGCCGAAGTCGTCCAGCGCAAAGCGTACGCCGATTTCGCGACACTCGGCGATGAGCGCGGTGACTGAGGCGATATCGGCGATCGCGCTGGATTCCAGGATCTCGATGACCAGTCTTCCCGGGTGCACGCCCGGGTACTTATGCAGAACGACCGACAGGCATTGGACAAAGTCGCCGCATTGCAGCTGTCCGGCGCTGACATTGACGCTGACCGGGAGGCCCAGACCGCTTGCCGTCCAGCGGTCGATCTGCCTGAGGGCAGTGTCAATAACCCATTGTCCCAGGTCGAGTTCGATCGGATCGTTCGCGATAGCGGGCAAGAATGCAGCGGGCGGGAGCAAGCCCCTCTGGGGGTGTCGCCATCTGATCAGCGCCTCGGCTCCGACCACTTCGCCCGATTCCAGGTTCACCTTCGGCTGGTAATAAAGGACGAATTCCCCACGCTCCATCCCGCCTCGGATCATCTGGCGGATCTCGCCCTGCGCACTGACCGCGGCGGCATGGCTTGCGTCAAAATGATGGCAACGGTTCTTTCCCGCCTCCTTTGCCTGATACATGGCTTGATCGGCATTTCTCAACAGAAGGTCCGCATCTTGCGCTCCGTCCGGGCAGAGAGCGACACCGATGCTGGCTGACACCTGCAACTCGAGACCATTGACCAACAAGGGGTGGGCCGCGGCCTCCAGCAGTCGATCCACCACGGGGTTGCAGTCTTCGGCCCGGTCGAGGTCGGTCAAGACGGCGACAAATTCGTCGCCGCCGATTCGGGCCAGGGTATCGCCTTCACGCAGCATGGCTTTCATGCGCCGAGACACCGCCGCCAATAATCGATCACCGATCTCGTGGCCATGCCTGTCATTGATTTCCTTGAAGCCGTCCAAATCGACATAGGCCACGGCCAGCAATTGGCCTCGGCGGGAACCTTGAGCGATCGCCTGGTGGATGCGGTCAGCCAGAAGAATTCGATTAGGGAGTCCCGTAAGAACATCGTAATGAGCGATAAATTCAAGTTGTTTTTGGTGATCTTTAAGTTTTGTAATGTCAGTGAACAGTGCCACATAATTTGTAATGGATCCCTCGGGATCTCTTACTGCATTAATACTGAGAAGCTCAGGATATATTTCTCCTGTCTTGCGGCGGTTCCAGATTTCCCCGAACCAATGGTCCTTTTCCGTTAGAGATCGCCACATTTCTTCATAGAATTCTTTCGGTTGCCGTCCGGATTTGAGAATTCTGGGGTTCTGTCCGACAGCTTCGTCGCGGCTGAACCCAGTCACCCGAGTGAAGCTATCGTTGATTTCGACGATGGTTCCGTCAGGGTCGGTAATGGTGATGCCTTCATTGGCATGCGAGAATACGCTGGCCGCCAGTCGAAGATGGGCCTCTGTCGCTTTGCGTTCGCTGATGTCACGCATGAAGGCGAAGAACTTTTCGCCAAGCTCCGGCACGTAGACGACGCTGACTTCGACGTCGACGGTCGTGCCATCCTTTCGCCTGTGTCGGGATTCAAAGCGGGAATACCCCAGTTGTTTGATTTGCTCAACGCGGGCGGCTGTCTCATCGGCGCACTCCGGAGCCTGGATATCCGCTAGGTCAAGAGTCAGCAATTCCTCGCGCGAATAGCCGAGCATGCGGCATTGGGCATCGTTGACGTCCCGCAGACGCCCCGCCGCGTCGACGACCCAGAATCCGTCAAGTGACGCCTGGACAATCGTTCCGTATTCGGTCGCGCTGCGCCGCAAACGGCGGAACAGCGGCCGGAAGATGAATATCGCTTCGGCGAGCAACATCGCCAGCATGACGGCAACAACCGCTTTGATCACGCGGTGCAGATGCTCAATAGCCACTTCGCTGTTCCGCTGGTACTCCATCACGGCGGCATTCAGCGCGGCCAAAATCGGGCCGTGTGCGGCCTCCAGAATGTCCCGCAATTGGCGAGAGGCGGCCTGCTGGTCGGGGCGAAGGGCAAGAAACTCGCGCGCCAGCTGCAAATAGCTGGCCACCCGATTATCCAGGCTGTAGGGCGGCATCGTATAGATCGCCGTGACCGTCCGGCCCTCGATCGGGGTGATCCCCAGCGCCTTGGACCCTCGCTGCAAGGCTTGATGGGAATTCTCCATGAGCCTGATGGCCTCGGTCAGCCGGGATTCGATCTCGCGCCGTGCCGCAGGGTTGCCCGTCCGGCTCAGCTCCAGCGCGGAGGCCGCGATGCGCTGCGATAACATGCGCTGTCGTCCGCTGACATTGACGATCAGCGCCGCCTGCTTCTGGCGTTCAACAATGCGGTCGGCGATCACATGAGAAATGACCGACAGACAGCCGATCAACGACAGCGCCAGCACATAGATCACTGTGGCGCTTCGGAACGGGCTAGGTCCAGGTGAGGGGCGGGCAGAGGATCTACGGTTGGCAGGCATGAGCACATTGTCTTGTCAGGGGGAGAAGCAATGCATTCGCCGCCGAACCGAAAGGGCCCAACTAGGACAAGCAATCATTATAATTGCTAGTGCTCTAAATTGGCATGGGCCCACATTGGGTGCAAGCTGTAATTATGTAAAACTGTTAACAATATTGCCATATCAGGAAATGGTGGCGAGCAGGGGGCGGTCGCACACTATTCCCGGAGCAGTTTCACTTCGAACCTTGCCCATCGCGGTATGCCCTCCCTCCGGAGGCGTGGTTATCGAGCAAGCGGTCCTGTCGGCGGAAAGGGTATCCGTGTGCGATCTTGCTTCGGCCCCATCTGGGCGAGCCGGCGTCCGCCATTGTGGCCGAGCCTAAGCTCCGCCCGGAAGTGACGCGGGATCACAGCTCAATCAGTTGGTGGGCCGCCTGACCCAGGCGCGTGCCAATCCAGCGTCTGTGGTCGACGACTGGATGCCGGGGCTTCCACCGCAAATGTCGAACCGCGGCCGGGGCAGGATGTCAGGCGGATTTCCAGGCCGAGACGCTGGGCAACCTTGCGGGCGATCGTGAGGCCGAGTCCGCTTCCCTTTTCGCTGCTGCGCTCGGGATTGGCCAACTGCATGAACTCTTCGAAGATGCTCTCCTGCTGGTCGGTCGGAATGCCGATCCCCGTATCGGTGACCTCCAGCCAGATGCGCCCCATGCGGCGCCGGCAACCGATGACGATGCCGCCCCGGCGGGTATAGCGGACGGCGTTCGATACGAAGTTGATGACGATACGCTCGAACAGAGTCGGGTCGCTGTGGACGATCAGGCGGGTCGGGACCGAGCGCAGCCTCAGGGCCTTCTCTTTGGCTGTTCCTGAGTTGGCGGAAACCGCCTTTTCGACCACCTCGCTCAATGGGAAATCGACCGGTTTGGGCTCGATCACTCCGGCATCGAGCTTGCTCAGGTCGAGGAGGTCGAACAGCAGCTCGCTCAGACTCGACACGCATCTGTTGATCGGCCCCATGATCGCGGAATCCTCGGGTGGCAAGCGCTGCGCCAGGACTTCCAAGAAAAGATTGAGGCCTTGCAGGGGTTGGCGGAGGTCGTGGCTGGCTGCTGCGAGAAACCGGGACTTGGCGTCGTTGGCTCTTTCGGCGGCAAGCTTGGCTTGCACTACATCGGCCGTGCGTTCCCGCACCCGTCGTTCCAGGTTTTGGTTGAGCGCACGGATTTCGTCCTCCGCCTGCTTGCGTTCGGAAATGTCCCGGGCGATGTCGATGTGGAACCTGCGGCCTTGGTGCACGACGGCCCGGCCGCTGACCTCCACCGGAAAGATCGAACCGTCCCTGCGTTGGTGCCTCCGCTCGAAGACGGTGCCATGTTGGAAGAGGGTCGTCGGCAATTGGGCGCGGAACGACGACCAGTCGCCTATATCGGGGTCGATATCGGCCACCGTCATCGTCAGCAGTTCCTCGGGCGAATATCCGAGACGCTGCTGGGCCACCTTGTTGACATAGAAGAAGCGGCCGGTCTCGGCATCGATGACATGGATGAAGTCATTCGATTGATCGACCATGTCCCGGAACAATTGGAGCTGCTCGGCATGGCGGCGGAACTCGGCCTCCGCGCGCTTGCGCTGCGTGATGTCGCGCATGAAGGCGAGGCCGCCCTGCTCGCCATGGTGACGGAACGGCACGGCGGAAACCTCGACATCGACGATGACGCCATCAAGCCGGACACATCGGCGTTCGCTGGGCGGCAGGCTTTCACCCTGGTAGAGGAGACGGGCCCGCTCGGCGGCGATGGGGCGGTGATCCGGGTGGATGCGCTCGATGATCGGCTGGCCCAGCAACTCCTCGCGCGCTACCGCGCCAAACAACTTCAACCCGGGCGGGTTGATGTAGGCGAAGAGGCCTCTCACGCCGATGAATATGGCGTCGCGCGAACTCTCCGCCAAAAGATAGAAATGGCCTTCGCTTATGCTCATCTACGATGGCCTTCAAAACCCAACATGTCGTCTGCGAGAAGTCTCCGCCAACACCGAAGAGGATTCAAGGGTTTGATGTAACTCGATCATGGGTTGATGCAGCATGGCTCGGCGTGGGCCTGATTCCCCGCCCGCCGTTCCTCCGCCTCATTCTGGTCGGTCGAAGCCCCTGAGGGAACCCGGATGGATCCGACCCGTGGATCGCTTGGCGGGGACAAGATCTCCTGCGTCGAAACGGTGGAGGCTTCGTTCATCGCTTGGCTCCCGGATCAGCCACGGATGGTGGTCGGGCCGTATTGCAGAACCTGCACCTTCTCCAGCGTGACAAGGCCGCTGCCGATCATTCCATCCAAGACGGGGAGAAATATATCGATTTTCTCTTTCGTGTCGACGATTTCTATAACCATAGGAAGGTCTTCGGAAAGACGAAGTATCTTGGCTGTATGAATGTGGCTGGAATGTCCGTAGCCAAGAGGTCCGCGCAATACCGTTGCGCCGGCCATGTGCATTTCACGAGCCTTCAACACGATTGCCTCGTAAACCGGCTTATGTCCGAACTTTTCTTGCTCACCGATGAAGATGCGGAGCAGCATGGCATCCTTTGGCAATTGCATGGCTGTCCTCTCTTAGTCATTGAGTAGGATGGCGCCGGAATGGCCGAGCCATACGGCGAAAAGGCAAAGCGCGACCGACAGAAGGATATTTGCGCCGGCCCACAGCCATTCACCGTCCTGGGCGAGGGTGAGCGTCTGAAGGCTGAACGACGAGAATGTGGTGTACCCACCGCAGACTCCGGTCATGAAGAACATGCGCCACTCGCCAGGAACCAAAAAGCGGCCTTCCGGGCCGGTCAGCGTGGCAAAAAATCCGATGATGAACGAGCCGGTGACATTGATGGCCAAGGTGCCCCAAGGGAAGGTTTGGCCGACCGCATTGGCAATCAGCCCGTTGAGCCAGTAACGGGACACGGCGCCGATCGCGCCACCGAGTGCGACGAGGAGAGGGGTAAACATTCAGAAATCCTTCGCCTTTCGCTAGCCGTGCCATGGTGCGTAAAAAGTCGCGATCCGTTGCCAGCCGGTCTTCACCGGCGCCAGAGAACGGCGTTATCCGGCATCGCCGCTGCCTCTTCCGCGATCCGCTGACGCCGTCGTTCTTCCGCTATTTCGAGGCGGCGTTCCTCCGCGGCCCGTTCGGCCGATTCAATCTCGTCGATGTCGGGCTGATCGAGGAAGAACATCAGCAAGGGCATGCTGTCGCGCCACTCGAACTGGTTGACACCCTTGTTGCGCACGAAGTCGCGCAGGAAAGTCAGGGACATCCGGCGAAAGTTGTAATAGCAGAGCACGGCCATCAATTCTCCCAGCCGCGGGGGCAATCGTTCGAGAATCTCCAGGAGGCGGTCGCGGAAAGCGCCGTAACGGGCCCGATCCTGATAGATCCGTCGATCCAATTCCTGCTCATACAGTTGACGGAGCGGCGTCCACTGGACCTCGAGAGTATTCCGTTCCAGGTCGTAGAGAAGCGACGCGAACAGGCTGGCCAGATCACCTGACAAAGGGGGCAGCAGGTAGGGGATCTGGTCATCCGGATGGGACGCCAGCCATTTTCCCAGGTTTTTGGTCGAAGTCTTTCCTGTCGTCTTGCGGGAATCCCCTCCTGCGCTCTTGGCCGCTTGTTGCCGGGGGGATGCCGTCGCCTGTTCGATAGCGGTTGTCCAGCTATTCAGCCAGACGGCGCGGAACAGGTTGTCCTCGTCACGAGACAGCAAAGTCCAGAATTCGGAAGGCGCGACGGTCGACCAGGTTCGCTTCTCGCCGAATACATTGACCGGACGGGATTTCATCATTGCCGGTATGATCGCTTTGCGGATCACCTGTTCGAACCGGGCGCCGAAATCAGGCGAGAAGATGAATAGCCGTAGAGGCTGACGGTCAAGCCGCGGATTGTGGCGTTGGAAGAAAGTGATCACGGCGCTCACCCGCATCCAGATCGCCTCGGCCAGCAGCTCACGGAAGTCGTCGCACCGGTCTTTCGGCTGGGGGGCCGGTACCACCACCACGTCGGTCGGGCGGTCCAGCGGCAGCCCGTCGTCGTCGCATTCGACCTCGTCAGGCGCCTTGGCCTCGGCCTCGGCCTCGGCTTCAGCCTCGGTTTCAGCTTCGGCAACCGCGTTCGGTTCGACCACCACCCGGGCCAACAACATATGGATGAGCTTTTTGGCGAAATCCCTCAGCGTCGGCTGGGCTCCCGGATTGGCGCCCATCAGCTTGAAGAAATTATCGATCTGCGTCAGCGTCTTGGCGCGATAGGATTCGTCCTGCTCGCTCGACAGCAGCAGTTGGACGATCCTGGCGGTTCGCCGGTGTAGTGCGTCCCCGGAAGGGATGAGGTCGATCGCCGCACAGAGCTTGGCGTAGACCTCCTCCCGCGTCTTATCGGCAAACGGCTGTTCCATCGTTCCATTCGTTGTGTCCGCCGACCGGTCGCCCGTTCCGACTGATCCGGTGTTTTCCGGATGGGCGTTCCGCCGTTCCCTCACTCCGCGGCAGGATAGCCGGATCACCGCCTGACAGAAAGACGAAACGCCGCGAGGAAGAAGGCTTGCCTGTGGGGTTCGCGTCCTACGCGCCCCCTTTGCTGCGCCGAAAGCTTTTCCGCATCGTGGATTCGTCTGGGAAAAAAGTAGCGATGACAGCCACATCCTTGGCGCTCGGCATTGCTTCTGGCGGCCGACGGGCGACAAATCGTCGCCCCCCGCGGCGGCAACGTCTTGAAAAAGAACTGCTGCCTCGTTACGAAACGAAAGCATGTCGAAATCATCCCGGTCCTGGCTCCCTTTTTACCAAAAGGAGAAATCATGAATGTTCTGACGCTGGATATCGCCTCACGCATCGTCGATGTCGCTCTGGCCAAGGGCAAGGAACAGGGGTTTGCGCCGCTGACCGTGGCGGTGCTGGATGCCGGCGGGCAAATCCGCGTGCTGAAGCGGGGCGACGGGGCCAGCCTGCTGCGGCCGGAAATTGCCGTCGGCAAGGCATGGGGCGTCCTGGCCTTGGGATTTGGCGGCCGCGACCTGGCCCGCCGAGCGGCGAAAATGCCGGCATTCTTCAACGCCGCCTCGGACCTTGCCGGGGGTAAGCTGGTCCCGGTTCCCGGAGGCGTACTGATCCGTTCGGCTGCAGGTGACATCGTCGGTGCCATCGGTGTTACCGGCGACCTCTCGGAAAATGATGAACTCTGCGCCGTCGCCGGCATCAAGGAGGTGGGCCTGGTTCCCGACACCGGCGATCCTCTCTGAGCGACCGCGCCGCGAGAGCCTCCGATGACCACCGAGATCTACAGCTGCAAGGAGGGCCAGGCGCTCAAGCAGGGGAAGCTCGACTATGCCAGCGATATTGAGACGAAGGAGCAGGCTCAGGTGGACGCCAAGCGTCGCTGCCAGCGCGACCCGACACTCAAGAAGATCGCCTATTACAAGGTAGCGTCGGACGGCGAATTCCGTGTCTTTTATTCATACACCAATCCTAATTGCCGACCGGCCGGCGTCCGGCCCGCCACTGCCGCAGCGACCAAAGGCGCCGTAAAAAAGAAACCGGCGCCGAAGGCTGGCTTGATGGCAAGACTACGGAAAGCTTTGGGCATTTAGTCGCGTTTCGCTGGCAACGCAGCCAGCATGCGGTCGAGTTCGCCCGGCGGCACCGCCGGGCTTAACAGATACCCTTGCATCTCGTCGCATCCCAAGTCGCGCAGCACGCTCCGCTGGGATTCGGTTTCAACCCCCTCAGCGATGATTCGCCGCCCTAGCGAATGCCCCATGGTGATGATGGTCCGGATGATTTCGCGATCGTCGGGATTGGAGGGGATGTCGCTGACGAAGCTGCGATCGATCTTGATGCTGTCGAGCGGGAACTGCCGGAGGCAGCGCAGCGACGAATAGCCCGTCCCGAAATCGTCGACTGCCAGATGGATCCCCATGTCGCGGAGGCGGGTCAACACCGCGAGGGTGCGATCGGGATCGCGCATGATCGCGCCTTCGGTGACGTCCAGCTCGATGCCGGCCGGCTCGATGCCGACACGATCGAGGATCGTTTCGATGGTTCTGACGAGGTCGCCCTGACGTAATTGCCGCGCCGATAAATTGACGGCCACCGGCAAGTCGGGATGGCCGGCGTCGCGCCATGATTTGTACTGCCGGCAGGCGGTCTCCAGCACCCATTCGCCGACGACGCCGATCAAACCCGTGTCCTCCATCACCGGAACGAACCTGGTCGGAGGAATCGGCCCCAGGTCGGGACTGGTCCAGCGCAACAGCGCTTCGACACCGGTCCAAGCGCCGGTCTTCAATGCGCATTTCGGCTGGTAATGAAGCTGGAATTCTTGGTGTTCCCAAGCCTTCGACAAGCCGGCCTTCAGATCGAGCCGGTCACGGATCTCATCATTCAGTTGCCCGGTGAAGAACTGAAAATTGGCCTTGCCTTGGGCTTTCGCCCGATACATGGCGCTATCGGCGTTCTTCAACAGGTCGGGCAGGCAGGAGGCGTCGTCGGGAAAAGCGGTCACCCCGATGGAGCCGGAAATGAAGGCCTGGTGATTGCCCAGCCGGAACGGTTGCTCCAGGGCCTCGATAATGCGTCGGGCGACCAGCGGAACATTTTTGATTTGATCAAGATTGGGCATGACGATGGTGAACTCGTCGCCGCCGAGGCGGGCCACGGTATCACCCTGCCGCACGCAGGACAGCAGACGCATCGCCGCATCCTTGAGCAATTCATCGCCCAGGTCGTGGCCGAGGGTATCGTTCACCTCCTTGAAGCCATCCAGATCGATATACATCAGGCCCACTCGCTGACCGGTTCGCTGGGCGATGCTGATCGCCTGGCTCAGCCGGTCCATGAATAGCGAGCGGTTGGGCAGGCCGGTGAGGGAATCGTAATTGGCCTGGTAGCGGATGCGCTCCTCGTCCCGCTTTCGCTGAGTAATATCGGAAAAGGCCACCACATACTGGATAACCCGCCCGGCCTGGTCGCTGATGCCGGTAATCGACAGCCTTTCGGCATAAGCCTCGCCGTTCTTGCGGTGGCTCCATTGTTCGTGGTCCCATCGACCGTCGCGCCGAACGGACATCCTGATCTCGTCGAGCCGCTCCGCGCCGCTGCCCGACACCTCGAGAAACGGCGGCAACCGCCCCGCCAGTTCCTCTCCCCGATAGCCGGTGATGGCGGTGAACGCGGGATTGGCCGCGGCGATGCGGAAATCCGCGTCAAGCACCATCACCGCCTCGGCGGTGGTCTCGAACACCTTGGCGGCAAGTTCGAGCTGCTGACGGCTGTCGTTCAGTTCGCCGACCCGAGCTTCCAACGCTGCCGCCATGAGATTGAAGCTCCGGCTCAGACGGGTCAGTTCGTCCTGCTCGCCGGCTATTTCGACGCGAGTGTTGAGTTGCCCGCCGGCGATCGCCTCGGTCGCCCGCGTGACAATACGCAGGCGGCGGGTCAGCCAGTAACCGAGCAACGACAGGAGCACGGCTGACAGCAGGACCTCACCCGCGGCGATGGCGATCCCGGTCCGCAAGAGCGAATGGCGAGCCTTGGCGAAAAATGCGGTCGAAACGCCGAAGCGCAGTTGTCCGTAGGTCTTCCCGGCCAGGGTCACCGGTACGGCGGTGTCATAGCGGTCGCGCCCATGGCTTGGCCGGCCAAGGTGCATCGGCGGCAGCGGCCGGTTCGTCGGCCAGCCGCTGGCAGCGATCATCTTGCCGTTGCGATCGAACAACGCCAGATACTCAATCGCCTGTTCGCTGCGCAGCGTGTCCAGAAGGCCCTGCAGCGCCCCATAGTCCTGCTGAGCCAAGGGTGTGGCGAGCGAGGCCTCGAACAGGTGAGCCACTTCGTGGAGCCGCACTTCCGTCTGGCTGGCCAGATGCTCTTCCATGGTCCGCACATTGCTCAGCAGGAGCAGCGACAGCATGGCCACTTCCACGATGAGGCTGGCGGCCACCAGCTTCGCGGCGATCGATGACAATGGGCGCGGAAATTTCACCTGAGCGCCTCCGTCAATTTGGCACTGGGGCTGTTGTTTCCGACGACGAACAGGCCGCGCCTGGATTGCCACTTCGGGAAGTGCCGAGCGGCGCGGGAGTCCTCGGCCTCGGCGGGGCCGAAACCAGGTTATGGTCGCCGCTGATCGATTCCGGGTCGATCAACGGAACCTAAGCACCAATCATGCCCGGTTTGGGGAAATTAGGCCAGGTCTTCTTCCTCTTCCGGGAGCATCCCGTCCTTATCCGACAGCCGGCGCACTGTGGTCGGAGCGGTGCGCTCGGCCCCGATCATCATGTAGACACCGGGCACGACGAACAGCGTGAACAGGGTTCCGATAGCCAAGCCGGCCGCGATCACAAGCCCCATGTTGAAGCGAGATACGGCGCCGGCACCGCTGGCGACGATCATCGGATAGACCCCGAGAACCATGGCGGCAGTCGTCATCAGGATGGGGCGCAGGCGGATCCTGGCTGCCGCCTCGATGGCCTGGCGCTTGGTCATCGCCGATTTTCTCTGCAATTCATTGGCGAATTGGACGATCAGGATGCCGTGCTTGCTGATCAGCCCCATCAGGGTCACCAGGCCGACCTCGGTATAGATATTGATACTCGCGCCCCCGACACCGAGGCTGATGAAGATCAGGGCGCCGGCAATCGACATGGGGACCGAGACCAGGATGATCAGCGGGTCGCGGAAACTTTCGAACTGGGCCGCCAGGGCAAGAAAAATGATGATCACGGCAAAGGCGAAGGTGGCCACGAATCCGCTGGATTCCTGCATGAACTGCCGTGAGGTGCCACCGTAGTCGACCGAATAGCCTTGGGGCAGGTCATGGGCCGCCAGCCGCTGCAGCACGGCCAAAGCGTCGCCCAGGGTCACGCCGGGCATCATCACACCCTGGATCACCGCGCCGTTCAACTGTTGGAAGTGATTGAGCGATTGCGGCATCGTGCGGGTGACGATGTGGGCCACGGTGGACAAAGGCACCGACTGCCCGTCGGCGGTGCGAATGTGATAGTCGAGCAATTGCTGCGCAGTCAGCCGGGACTGTTGCTCGACCTGTGGGATCACTTTGTAGGACCGTCCTTCCATGCTGAAGTAATTGACGTATCCGCCACCCAGCATGGCGGCCAGGGCGCTGCCCACGTCGCTCATCTTCAGACCCAGTTCGGCCGTCTTGTCGCGATCGATCTCCACCTTTGCCTGAGGTTCGTCGATCTTCAGGTCGGTGTCGAGGAACATGAACATTCCGGTCTTCAGGGCGTCCTGCAGGAACTTCTGGGCGACCTCATTCAACTGTGCGAAGGGCAGGGTGGTGCCGATGACGAACTGCACCGGCAGACCGAACGCTCCGGGCAACGCCGGCGGTTGGAAGGCCACCACCTTGACCCCGGCAATGCCGTTCAGCTTTTGCTGGACGATCGGCTGCAGCTGGTTGCTGGTGCGGGACCGTCGATCCCACGGTTTGAGCACCAAGCCGGCAATTGACTGGCCGGGGACATCCAACTGGAATACGTGGTCCTCTTCGGGGAACGAGGCAAACGCGTCGTAGACCTGGCGCGAGTACATCTGCCGCTGTTGCAGCGTCGCCGACGGCGATGCCGTCGACATGGTTATGATCACGCCCTGATCCTCTTGCGGCGCCAGCTCCTTTTTCGCCCCGGCGTATAGAAAGTAGATGCTCGACAGCACGATGAGGGCGAACACCGCGGTAACCGGCAGGTGGTTCAGGCTCCCGTGCAGCCAGCGCTGGTAAAGCCTGGCCAGGCGGTCGAAGCCGCGGTCGATCAGTTCGACGACCCGCGCCTCCATGCCGCGCTGCCGGCCGTGATGCGCCTTGAGGATGCGCGAACACATCATGGGCGACAGGGTCAGCGCGACAACCGCCGAAATGGTCACCGCGCCGACAAGGGTGAAGGCGAACTCGGTGAACAGGGCGCCGGTCAGTCCTCCCTGGAAGCCGATCGGGACGTAGACGGCGACCAGCACCACGGTCATCGCGACAATCGGTCCGCCCAACTCGCGCGCCGCCTGGATCGCCGCATCCATCGGCGAAGCACCTTCCTCCATATGGCGGTTGACATTCTCGACGACGATGATGGCGTCGTCGACCACCAGACCGATGGCCAGGACCATGGCCAGCAAGGTCAACAGGTTGATGGAGAAGCCGAACACCATCATCATGGTGAAGGTGCCGACCAGCGACAGCGGGATGGCGATCACCGGGATCAGCACCGAGCGTGGCGAGCCAAGGAAGGCGAACACCACCAGGGTGACGATCAGCAGGGCCTCGATCAGCGTCGTTTCCACCTCGTGGATGGCGCTGTTCACGAACTCGGTCGAATCATAGACGATCTTGCCGTCCAACCCGTGCGGGAACTGCGCCTGAATGTCGGGAAATGCGGCGCGTACCCCTTTGATAACGTCCAGCAGGTTGGCCGCCGGAGCCACCTGGATTCCGATATAGACGGCACGCTTGCCGTCGAATCCGACTTCCGACTCGTAGTCGTCCGCGCCAAGGGTGACATTGGCCACGTCCTGCAGGCGGACGATGGCGCCGCCCACCTGCTTGATCGCCAGATTGCGGAATTCCTTGACCGAATGCAGGCTCGTCGAGGCGGCAAGGTTGAACTGGACCATCTGCCCCTTGGTGGTCCCGAGGCCCGAAATGTAATCGTTCGCCGCCAATGCCTGGGAGACGTCCGTGGCGGTCAGCCCATAGGCGGCCAGCTTCACCGGGTCGAGCCAGGCGCGGAGGGCGAAATTCTTCGCCCCGAGGATTTCCGCGGTCTGTACGCCCTCCACCGCCTGCAGCTTGGGCTGTACGACGCGCACCAGATAGTCGGTGATCTGGTTGGGCTCCAGCACGCTGCTGTTGAAGCCGATGTACATGGCATCGATGGTCTGGCCGACTTTGACGTTGAGGACGGGCTGCTGCGCCCCCGGCGGCAACTGGTTGAGCACCGAGTTGACCTTGGTGTTGATCTCGGTCAGCGCCTTGTCGGAATCGTAGTTGAGCCGCAGATTGGCGGTGATGGTGCTGACGCCCGTCTGGCTGGTGGACGTCATGTAGTCGATGCCGTTGGCCTGGGCGATGGCGTTTTCCAGCGGCGTGGTGATGAAGCCCGCCACCACGTCCGGATCGGCGCCGTAATAGGTCGTGGTGACCGTGACCACGGCGTTCTGGGTCCGCGGATATTGCAGCACCGGCAGTGTGAAGGCGGCCCGCAGCCCAAGGACCAGAATCATCAGGCTGACCACCGTCGCCAGAACGGGGCGGCGGATGAAGAGATCGGTCAAGTTCATCTCGCGATCTCCGGCGCTAGGGGTCGATTACCGTCGGGTTGGCGTCATCGGTCGGCCTGACCGAGTTGTTGATCAGAACCGGGGTGCCGTTGCGCAGCTTGATCTGGCCGGCCACCACCACCGTGTCGCCCTCCTTGATTCCTTTCAATACCGCCACCTGGTCGCCGCGGGCAGGGCCCGTGGTGACGAAGGTCTGGCGGGCCACCAGGCGGGGATGTCCCTTGTCGTCCTTGCCTTTGTCGTCGATGACGAAAATCGTTTCCCCGTAGGGGTTGAAGGTGATCGCGGTGTGCGGCAGGGTCAGGTAGCGGCTCGGAGTTCCCGTGTCGACGTCGACTTTGGCGTACATTCCGGGCAACAGCTTTCCGTCCGGGTTGCGCAACGTCGCCCGCACCTGCAAATTGCGGCTCGAGGCGTCGACCTTGGGATCGATGGCGGTGATCCGCCCCTCGAACTGCTTTCCCGGATAGGTGTCGACTTCCGCCGACACCGGCATCCCCACCTTGATCTGGCTCAGCGCCTGCTGCGGCAGGAAGAAATCCACATGGATGGGGTCGAGCGCCTGCAGGGTGACCACCGCCGTGCCGGCGTTGACGAACTGGCCGACATCGACGGCCCGGATCCCCAGGCGCCCGCTGAATGGCGCCCGCAGGACCTTCTTGTCCATTGCCGCTCGCTGCTCCGCCACCTGGGCCTTGGCAACCTTCAGATTGGCCTCGTCGGTATCCAGGGTCGCCTGGCTGACCGCCTTGGCCCGCCATTGCTTCTCGTCGCGCTGATAGACGATGTCCGCCAACTGGGCCCCGGCTTCGAGAGACTGGAGCTTGGCCACGTCGTCGTCAGGCTTCAGCCGCACAAGAACGGCACCGGCCTTGACATCGTCACCGGAATGGAAGTTGACCGATTCGACCAGCCCCGAGACCTCGAGGGCGAGGTCGGTCCCATTGACCGCCTTCAGGGTGCCGACGGCTTCGCTTTGCGACCGCCAGACCTGCGTCTCGGCCTTGACCGTGGCCACCGTTTGCGGTTGCGATCCCATGGACGCCATGAATTTTTTGATCATGGACGAGCGGAAAGCCTCGAAACCGAAAATACCGCCAAACACCACACCGGCCGCAGCCAGCATGAGGAGCATACGCTTGATCATCCGGGGGTCTACCTGGCTAATTCAACATGCTTCGCAATGACGCAGTTACGGCGCGCTGAATATCGCGATTGCCTCATCGCGCTAGCCCGACTTTCTCTTGCTGCGTCGGGGCAGCGGCGTCGTTGCGGTTCCACCAACCGCCGCCGAGCGCCTGGAACAGCGCCGCGGTGTCGGCGAAACGCAAGGCTTGCGCCTGGATCAGGCCGATGCGCGTCTGTTCGTAGGTGCGCTCGGCATTGAGCAGGGTAAGATAACTGATGGCGCCCGCGGAATACTGTTGGCGGGCCAGTTCCAGGCTATCCGATGCCGCCCGTTCGGCCGCCAGCTGCTCCTTGAGCGCGTCGGCGTCGGACTGCAAAGCGCGCAAGGTATCGGCGACATTGCGGAAGGCGGAGATGACCGTGCTGCGGTACATGGCGGACGCCTGGTCGAGGGCGGCTTCCGCCGCCTTCCGCTCGTGCATCAGCGCGCCGCCGCGGAACAGCGGCTGGGTTACGCCGGCGCCGATACTCCAGGCGCCGGTGCCGCCGGCGAACAGGTCGCCGACCTTGTTGGCGTAGCTGCCCCAGTTGGCGTTGAGGGTGAGGCTCGGCAGCTGGTTGGCGATGGCGACGCCGACCTGGGCGCTGGCCTGGTGCAATTGCGCTTCCGCCGCGCGGATATCGGGGCGCTGCTCGACCAGCTTGGAAGGCAGGCTGAGCGGCAGTTCCAGAGGCAGCTCCAGCTTCTCCAGGTCGAATTTCTCAGGGATCTCCTGGCTGGGGAAGCGCCCGACCAGAGCGGTCAGCAGGTTGCGCTGCTGGGCCAGCATCTTTTGCAGGGGCGGCAGGTTGGTCCGCACCTGGGCCAGCGTCGCCTCCTGCGCCAGTACGTCGGCCTTGGATGCTCCGCCCACTTCGAACTGGCGCCGCACCACGTCGAGCTGCGTCGTCTCAAGCTGGATTATGTCCTGCGTCGCGGCGACCTGGGCACGCAGCGACGCCTCTTGCACCGCGGTGGTGACCACGTTGGCGGTCAGGCTGAGATAGGAGGCCTCGAGCTGGTAGCGCTGCATTTCGGCCTGGGCTTCGGCCGATTCGATCGCCCGGCGGGTGCCGCCAAAGACGTCGAGGGCATAGGAAACGCCCACCGTGGCATTGGCCAGCGAGAAGATCGACGACAGGGCCGGCTGCCCGAACTGCGCCCCGGCGAATTTCTGACGGGTCTCGGCAAAGCTGGCGTCGACCGCCGGGAACAGTGCGCCGCCTTGGGCGGCCGACAGCTGCTGGGCCTGGCGCAGTGCGGCCTGTGCCGCCTGGAGGTCGGGGTTGTTGTGCAGGGCCTGGCGAACCAGCCCATCGAGGGCGGGCGAGCGGTACAGCTCCCACCACTGGCCGGGAATATCCTTGCCCGAGACGAAGGTCTGCGCGCCGCCGCCGGTGACATCGGCCGACGAGGTTACCTCCTTCGTCGGCTCGGCGGTATAGCCTTTGACGTCCGGTGCGGCCGGCCGCTGGAAATCCGGGCCGACGGCACAGCCGGACCCCAAAAGCAGCGTGGCGACGGCCAACGCGGCCGACGGGCGAATGGATCGTCTCACCGGAGAATCTCCTTACTTTCGGGCCGGCGCCACTGCACCAGTTGATTAGGTCGATCGTTCGATCTAAGTTGAACCTCACGCCATGGGGTGTCAAGCGTGGCCTGGAGGATTTGGTGGCAGGAAAGCGCACGATCGGTGATACGGAGGCCAGCACCAGCGTAAAGACGTCGCGCAGGAGCGATCCTGCACGGGTCGAATCACGCCGGCATCAGATCCTGGACGCCGCCGCCGCCTGCTTCCGTCGCCATGGCTTCCGCGGCGCCAGCATGTCCGAACTGTCGGCCTGCGCCGGGATGAGCACCGGCCATATCTACCACTACTTCAAAAGCAAGGAAGCCATCGTCGAGGCCATTGTCGAACGTTGCCAGCAGCAAGGGCTGGCGCTCATCGAAAGCCTCAAGGGGGCCGACGACATCCTGCAGACGATGGTTGCCAAGGTCGGCAGCGCCATGACTGAAATGGCCAAGACCGCCGATCCCGGATTGGTACTGGAAATTCTGGCCGAAGCCTCGCGCAACCCGGTCGTCGCCGAAATCGTGCGAAGCAAGGAGGCAACCATCCTCCGCAGCCTTGAGGAGGTGCTGGCCGCTGGTCAGAGGCAGGGAACGATCGATCCCGCTTACCACGTCCCCTCACTTGCCCGCCTGCTTTCCGCGCTGTTCGACGGCCTGTCGTTACACCGTGCCGTCTCGCCGGATCTGGATCTCGGCGCGATAAATCCCCTCCACCAGGAGCTTCTACGCCGCTTCCTCTCGCCGAAGGCATGAAGCTGTGTTACCCCTGGGAGATCAGGCTCAAGCTGGGGAGACGGCGTGGCAAACTTGATTTTCGGGGTCATGCACCGACGGCTGGCCCAGTTGCTGACCGATTGGCGGGAGGCATTTCTTTCGGCCGGCGGTATCGTCGAACCGCTGAAGGTGTTCTCGGCCTACGCCGACAACCTGCTGCTGGTCGCCGTCGACGGCTCCTGCTGTCGGTACGTTCATTACGGAAGCGTCTTCGCCGCGCATTTCGGCGCGGATCTGACCGGCCAGACCATCGACCTCGTGCCGCCTGAAATTCTGCCCGCCGATCGCCGTGAAATGCTGGAATTCGAGTATGCCGTGGCCAATCGCACCCAGCGACCGCTATGGCGTTCCTATACAGCCCTGTTCGATCACGGCCGCGTCGAAACCTGGCAACGGTTGGTCCTGCCGGCAGGTGGCGGACAGTTGGTGGTCGGCGCCTTCCGCGTCGAGGAGCCGCGGCCCAGCCCAGACCAGGACACCGAATCGGCGAGCGGCCTGCTGCGCCTGGTCGCAGAACGCTTGCCCGTGGTGATCGATGCGGAAGGCCGGGTGCTCGATCTGGCGCTGTCGCTGAAGGCGTTCGGCGACACGCGGCAGCACATGGCCGAACTGGAAATGCTGGCGTCCCGCGACGGCCTTACCGGGGCGGCCAATCTGCGCCATTTCCACCACCTGGCCGGACTGGAACTGGAGCATGGCTACCGCATGGGGCGAGCTTTCTCCATTCTGGCACTCGACATCGACCATTTCAAAACCATCAACGACAGCTGGGGGCATGCCGCGGGGGACGAAGCGCTGCGCGCCTTCGTCGCTACCTGCCGCACCGCCCTGCGCGAGTTGGACATCCTTGGTCGTTGCGGCGGCGAAGAGTTCGCCGTGGCGCTGCCCAACACAGGAGAAGACGCGGCACGGGCCATTGCCGAACGGCTGCGCCGGCAGGTTGAGGGACTGGTGGTTCGCCCTGGGCCAGAGGTTGAGCTGCGCCTCACCGTCAGCATCGGCATCGCCACCCAGCAGCCGGGGGCCGCACCGCTATCCGTGTCCGAACTGCTGGCCCGCGCCGACACGGCGCTCTACCGCTCGAAGGCCGAAGGCCGAAACCGCGTCACCGCCTTTGCCTGAACGAAGCGGCTTCGGCCGCCAAGCAGGCGGTGCCGTGCCGGTCAGTGCTCCTTTCCCAATGTATCGGCCATCCGCGCTCCGCGTTGCCCCATTGGCTTGTTGCCGTCGATCGTACTGTCGCGCGCTGTCTGATGCTCAATCTCGGCGTTGAGCTCAGCCCCCAGCAATACCGAATACGATGACAGGTAAAGCCATAGCAGCAGCACGACGACGGCGCCCAGCGAGCCATAGGACCGGTCGTAATGGGCGAAGTGGGTAACATAGATCGAAAACAGCACCGACCCGACGATCCACAGGATGGCGGCCGCCACCGCTCCCCAGCTGACCCAGCGCCAGCGGGGTTGGCGCCGCGACGGGGCGTATCGGTAAATGACCGCCAGCACCAGCATGACCATGATGAGTAATACCGGCCAGCGCACCAGGGCGGCGAAGGTTTTGCCGAACTGGCCGAACGGCAACAGATTGAGCGCCGCCGGAAGCACGGCGATCAGGGCCAGCGCCGCCACGGCGAACACCACCGTTGCCACAGTCAAGGCGAATGCGGTGGCGTAGAATCTCAACAGCCCTCGCTTTTCCGGCTCCTCATAGGCGATGTCCAACGCCTTCATCATCGAACTGGTGCCCGATTGAGCGCTCCATAGGGCGACAAGGATACTGATGATGAAGCCAAGTCCGAGGGTTTCATTGGAATGCCCGACCAATTTATGTAGTTGGCCGGAGATCAGGTTGATCGCTTCGGTCGGCATCACTCCCTGCAGGACCTGGACCTGCCGCTGGACGTCCTCGGGGTTGGACATCAGGCCGTACAGGGAAACCACCGCGGTAATGGCCGACGGGATGGCCAAGAAGGCGTAAAAAGCCTCCCCGGCGGCAAGCAGTGAAATATTGTTGCGGGAAATATCGTCCTTGACGCGGAACAGGACATCCTTCCAGCCCGGCCTGGGGATATCGCCCGGCCTTTCCGCCCCACGACCATGCGCATCGTTCGGTCTGTCTTGCTGTTGGGGAGACATCGGCATTCCCACCGCTCGGAACAGGATTGCACGGGCGGATAACAGAGGAGCCGGCCGATCGTTCATCGCGCAGACGACGGGTGTATCCTCCGCCGGCGTGACCTTCAGCCGGCCCAGGGGATGATATCGACTTGAGCGCGATCTTCCATCGCTTCTCGGCGCCCGCAGATTGCGCTATCCTGTCACGGATGCCGCATCGCCATCGCCCTGGCCGGGCTGTCCCGGCAAGGCATGGGCTGGCCCGGACTCCGATGGTCCGGCCACGGTCGGAGCGGCTCCACCGCAGGGCAGATCGGCCATGCGCTCAAGCGTCGGGGACGGCAATCGGGTCTTTGCGGCCCGCGGACTGACCAAGGTTTACGCCACCGGATCGGTGCTGGTCGAGGCGTTGCGGGGGGTCGACCTCGACCTGTTCGCCGGCGAGTTGGTCCTTCTGCTCGGCCCGTCGGGAAGCGGCAAGTCTACCTTGCTCAATATCCTGGGCGGGCTTGACCGGCCGACCGCCGGCGAGGTGCGGTTCCGGGATCACGACCTGACGCAACTGGACGATGCGGCCCTGACCGCCTTTCGACGTGACCACATCGGCTTCGTCTTTCAGTTCTACAATCTGATTCCAAGCCTGACGGCCGAAGAGAACGTTGCCTTGGTCAGCGAGATCGCGCCGCGACCGATGCCGCCGACAGAAGCCCTGGCGCTGGTCGGCCTGGCCGAACGGCGCCACCATTTTCCCAGCCAGCTGTCGGGAGGAGAACAGCAGCGCGTGGCGGTAGCCCGCGCCATCGCCAAGCGGCCCGAGATCCTGCTGTGCGATGAGCCCACCGGTGCACTGGACAGCCGCACCGGGATCGTGGTGCTGGCCGCCATCGAGGCGGCCAATCGCGAACTCGGCACGACGACAGTGGTCATCACGCATAATGCCGCCATCGCCGCCATGGGCGATCGCGTCGTGCGGTTCCACGACGGCCGTGTTGCCGACGTCGCGACCAATCCGTCCCGCCGGCCGGCGGCGGAACTGATCTGGTAGCCATGACGGCGCTTCATCGCAAATTGCTGCGCACTCTGTGGCAGATTCGCGGGCAGACGCTGGCCATCGGGCTGGTCCTGGGTTGCGGTATCGCCATCTACATCATGGCGGTCGGGACCTTGAACTCCCTGGTCGCGGCACGCGACACCTACTACGACCAGAGCCGGTTCGGCGAAGTGTTCGCCCATCTGAAGCGGGCACCGGAAGCGCTGCTGCCGCGCCTGACCGCCATCAGCGGAGTGAAGGCGACGGAGAGCCGGATCGTCGGTGACGTCCTGCTCGATCTTCCGGGCGTCGCCGAACCGGCCCGCGGAAAGGTCGTGTCGGTGCCGGCAAGCGGGGCGCCGCTGCTCAACGCGGTGACGATCCGGGAAGGCCGCAACCTGCGGCCCGATCATCCCGACGAGGTCGTGGTCTCGGAAGCCTTTGCGCAAGCTCACCGGTTTCAGCCGGGCGACCACCTGGCCGCAGACATCAACGGACATCTCCGCCCGTTGATCATCGTCGGCATCGGCCTGTCACCCGAATATGTCTATGCCATCGATCCCGGCTCGCTGCTGCCGGACAACCGCCGCTTTGGTGTCTTGTGGATGGGCCGCAAGGCACTCGCCGGAGCTTACGATCTGGACGGCGCGTTCAATGACCTTTGCCTGACGCTGGCTCCGGGAGCCGATATCGCGACCGTGATGGACGAGGTCGATCGTTTGTTGGCGCCCTATGCCGGGGTGGGGGCCTATGGCCGCCGCGATCAGTTGTCGCACGCCCTGCTGTCGGGTGAAATCGACCAACTGAAAGTGCTGAGCCGGATGGTTCCACCGGCGTTCCTCGGCATCGCCGCCTTCCTTCTTTATGTCGCCGCGACGCGGCTGATCGAAATCGAACGTGAGCAGATCGGCCTGTTGAAAGCCTGCGGCTACGGCGATGGCGCGATTGCCGGCCATTACCTTGCGCTGGTGGCGGCGATGGTCGCGGTCGGCACGATCCTGGGCCTGGGCGGCGGCTATTGGCTGGGCGAGGCGATCACCGCGATATACCGGCAGTTTTATCGCTTCCCCTTCCTGGTGTTCCGCCCGGAAGCGGCGACGGTGGCCGTGGCGCTCGGATGCGCAGTCGTCACCGGCCTGATCGCCGCGATTGTGGCGGTACGGCGGACCGCCGGCCTGCCGCCCGCCGTGGCCATGCAGCCGGCACCGCCGGCCGCCTATCGCGCCTTGCCGGCCTGCATCATCAACCGTCTGACCGAACCGGGGCGCATCGTCCTGCGCAACCTCTGGCGCTGGCCGCTGCGTTCGGCTTTGACTTTGCTAGGCTTCGCCCTTGCCGTTGCCGACGTCATCGCCTCGTTGTTCGCATATGATTCCATCGAGCGGATGATCGACCTCGACTTCTTTCACGCGCAACGCCAGGGGTTGATCATCACGTTCAGCGATCTTCGTCCGTGGCATGTCGTCGACGAAGTGGCTCGGCTTCCCGGGGCCAAGGCGGTCGAACCGTTCCGCAGCGTCGCGGTGCGGCTCGCGGCCGGTCCGCGAATCGTCCGCACCAACGTTACCGGCCTGGCGCCGGAAGGAACCTTGCGGCGCCTGGTCGATCCGAAGATGAAGCCGATGGCCATGCCCGACCAGGGCCTCATGGTGTCGACCCGGTTGGCCGATGCATTGGCCGTAACCGTGGGCGACCAGATCATCGTGCAAGCCCTGGAAGGGCGGCGGATGACCCGCCCTGTAACGGTGGCCGGCATTGCCGAGGAATACATGGGCAAGACCGCGTATATGAGCCTGCCGCGGCTGAACCGTCTGCTCGGCGACGGCGAGGTGGTCAACGGCGCCTATCTGCTGGACGATCCGCAGCGGCTGCCAGAACTCTATGCCAGGCTGAAGAAGGCGCCCATCATCGCCGGCGTCGCCCTGAAGGCGGCCGCCCTGCAGTCGTTTCGCCAGACCATAGCGCAATCGATGGGCATCATGCTCACCTTCTACATCGGTTTCGGCGCCGTGATCGCTTTCGGCGTCGCCTACAACAGCGCCCGCATCGGCTTGTCCGAGCGCTCCCGCGACCTGGCCAGCCTTCGCGTCCTCGGCTTCAGCCGCATCGAGGTGTCGTATGTCTTCCTCGGCGAGTTGACGCTTCTCATGCTGGCGGCGATCCCGCTGGGGTGGCTGATGGGCTATGGCTGGGCCTGGGCCATCGCCTCAGGGTTCAAGAACGACTTGTTCACCATCCCGCTGGTGGTGGCGCCCGCCACTTATGGCTGGGCCGCGGTGATCCTGATCGCCGCGGTAACGCTGTGCGGATTGATCATACGGCGCAAGATCGACCGGCTGGACCTGGTCGCCGTTCTGAAGACCAGGGAGTGACCCATGCGGCCGGCCCTTCGTCGCGGCTTGTTCTCGGCATTCTTGGCGGTCGTCGCGGCCGCCGGGCTGACTTGGGCGTTCTGGCCGCGGCCGCTACCGGTCGATCTGGCGGAAATTGTACGTGGTCCCCTGGTGGCCACCGTTGATGACGAGGCCAAGACCCGGGTCAAGGACCTGTTCATCGTGGCCGCCCCTTTGGCCGGGCGGATCGAGCGGATCCAACGCCATGCCGGTGATGCGGTGGTGGCCGACAAGACTCCGCTGTTGCTGATTCGTCCGGCGCCGGCTCCTTTCCTCGATCCGCGCAGCCTGGGCCAGGCGGAAGCGATGGAGCGGGCGGCCGTGGCCGCTTATGATCTGGCCGCCGCCGATGTGGTCCGCGCCGAAGCGGACCTGGAACTCGCTGAAACCGAATATGCCCGCACCGCGAGGCTGGCGGCCAATGGTGCCGAGTCGCAGCGGGACGTCGTACGCGCCCGTGCCGAACAGCAGGCTCGGCGGGCCGCGCTGGATAGCGCCCGGGCGGCCTTGCGCCTTCGGCGGCATGAACTGGACAGCGCCCGCACAGCCCTGGTGCCGCCGACGCTGACCGAGGGGCCCCGGCAGTGCTGCATTGTGGTGCCCGCCCCGGTCAGCGGGCGGGTGCTGCGCGTCTTGCAGGAAAGTGAGACCCCGGTGGTGGCGGGGACGCCGCTGATGGAACTCGGTGATCCGCACCGGCTGGAAATCGCCGCCGACCTGCTGTCTACCGATGCCGTGCGCATCAAGCCCGGCGCCCCTGTCGCCATCGAGGGATGGGGAGGGCCGCATCCCCTGTCCGGCCATGTGCGGCTGGTCGAGCCGTTCGGCTTCACCAAGATTTCCGCTCTCGGCATCGAGGAGCAGCGGGTCACGGTGGTGATCGATTTCGACGATTCGCCCGCCGACTACGCCGCTCTCGGCCATGGCTACCGGGTCGATGTGCGGGTGGTGGTTTGGAAAGGCGATGATCTGCTGAAGGCACCGGCCGGCGGCCTGTTCCGGGTCGGCGACCACTGGTGCGCCTTCGTTCTCGACGGTGGCCGGGCGCGGTTGCGCCGCGTGAGCGTCGGACATTCCAACGCCCGAGAGTTCGAGGTCCTTGACGGGCTGGCCGAGCACGACCGCATTGTCCTGCACCCCAGCGACCGCATCGCCGACGGTCGGCGGATCGAATCCAGGCCATGATCGGTGCCGCCTTTCGCCTCGGCCTGCGCTTCGTCGTGGCGATCGCCCTGGTGGCCGCGCTGGTGGCCTTCGAAGACGCCTTCCGCGGCATCCGCCGGGAACTCGGCCGTGCCGGCTGGGCTGCGCTGGCGATGCTCTGTCTGTGGCAACTGATCCCGATCACCCTTTGCGGTGCCGCCTGGTGGGGGCTGCAGGTCGGGCGCCAGCTGCGGCTGGGCCTGTTCCTCGCCGGCCGATGGATCCGCGACTCGGTCGACACCTTGGTTGCCGTCGTGCCTTTCAGCGGCGAGTTCGCCGTCGCCCGCTTCCTGGCCGGTGCCGGCATTCCGGCCTACCGGTCAGCTCCCTTGATGATCGCCGACCTGACCTGCGAGGTGGGAGCTCAACTCATCTTCAGCCTGATCGGCATAGCACTGTGGAGCATGCGCGTGCCGACCGGTCCGGTGCTGCGCTGGAGCCTGATCGGCGCCGCCATCGGTCTTCCGGCGATCGGTGGCTTCGTCCTCGCTCAACGCTTTGGCCTGGTCCGAGCGGTCGACTGGCTGTCGGCCCGCCTGTCGCCGGCGGGCTGGCGCAGATCGACGATGGGGGGCGCCATTCACCGGCGCCTGGCCATCATCTATGCCCACCGCAGCCATGTCGGGTGGGCGCTGCTGCTGCATCTTGCGGCGTGGGCGGCAAGCGCCGGGGAAGCCTACCTGGCTCTCCGCTTTCTCGGCCGGCCGCTGGCGGCACTCGACGTGGCGGCGATGGAAAGCGTCATTTTCGCCATCCGCAGCGCGGCCTTCCTGGTTCCCGCCGGCCTCGGCTTCCAGGAAGGCGGCTATGTCCTGGCGGGCGGCTTGCTCGGCCTGCCCCCCGAGCTTGCCCTATCGCTATCTCTTCTGAAGCGCGGCCGCGAACTCAGCCTCGGCCTGCCCGCCCTGATGTTGTGGCAGGCCGGTGAAATCCCGTGGGTACGGCGCCGCCTTCATCCGGTTATGGCAGCGAAGACGGCGGGCAGCCGTTCGGGCAGGCGTTCGACCCGGTCGACGATCGAATAGCGGTTTTCGCCGAAAATCCTTGCCACATACTGGTCCGCCAGCGGATCGAGGGTCAGGCAATAGGTGTCGATGCCGCGTCTGGCCAGCTCTTCCACCGCCTTCTTGGTGTCGTGCCGAAGGTACTGGGGATCCCGCTCGTCCACGTCTGCCGGCTCGCCGTCGGTGATCAGCAGCAGAAGCTTACGTGCCGACGGCTGCCGGGCCAGATGCCAGGCGGCATGGCGAAGCGCGGTGCCCATGCGGGTCGACAGGCTGCCCTGCATGCCGGCCAGGCGGGCTTTCGGCATTTCGTCATAGGGTTGGCCGAAATCCTTGAAGCGATGATAGCGCACATCGTGGCGGCCATCCGAGGCAAAGCCGTGGATGGCGAAAGGATCGCCAATCTCGGCAATGCCCCAGGCCAACAGCCCGGTGGCGTCGCGGGTCAATTCGAGGATGGTTGGGCTTTCCTCGTCTCCTTTGTGCACACGCTCGCCGGTGGAGTTGGACAGGTCGAGCAGAATCAGCACGGAGAGATCGCGGGTGTGGCGGGTGATGCGGATGCCGATGCGCGGGTCGGGCATGGTGCCGCGGCGGACCTCGATCATTGCGCGCACCGCTGCCTCCAGATCGATCTCGTCGCCTTCCTCGTAGCCGCGCTTGCGCACCACGCCACGCGGTTGCAGCGCGTCAATCAGATGGCGGATGCGTGTCGCCACCGGCTTGTAGCGGGCCAATACATCGTCCATCACGGCGAAATCCCCCAGGTTCTGGCCGCGTTCAGTCAGCGTCGCCCAGTTCGGCCGGTAGAGCTGCACCTGGTAGTCCCATTCCTGGTAATGGAACGGGTCGGAGATCGGCTCCTTTCCCTCCGCCTGGTTGAACGATACGCCGGCGTCCTCGTAAGGGAATAGTTCGGTGCCCAGTACCCAGATTTCGTCAGCATCGTCGCCGGCCGTTTCGACATCGGTCTCGTTGATGAATTCCATCAGGCCGACATGCTTGCGCATCTGGCGCTTCGCGGCGGGAATGAAGTCGACTCCACGCTCGGCCCAGGCGGCTTCATCGAAGTCCCAGACATAGCGGTTGTCGTCGCGATAGGGCAGGCTGCTGCAGCTCTCCAGCATGCGTAGCGGCGGCAGTCCCGGCCCGGCGCCCAGCAGGTGGTAGAGTCGCATGCCGAAATCCCAGGACAGGCCGTTGTCCAGGCCGTCGACGTCCAGTGCCGCGTGGAATTCCGCCGCGATCGCGGCCAGCTCCGGCGTCGGCGCGGCAGCGGCACCATGACCGTCCAGCAGAGCCCGGCCGAGGCCGTCCATCAAGGCCAGCGACGGGTGCCGGCCGTCGGGCGCCGCCAACGCGGCGTCGAAGAACGGCAGCCACAGCTTGCGCAACCCGGGAAATTCGCGGATCGCCTGATATTCGATGCGGGCATCCTCGAACAGCTCGATGCATTTCATATGCGCCGGGGTCAGTTGTTCGGCCGAAATGGCGGCGCGGGTATAGACCAGATGGGCCGCCGCGTGCGCCGCCGAGGCGCGGAAGACTTCGGTCCCCCGGACCCCGGGAATATCTTCATAGGCGTCGGGCAGATGGATCGTCCAAGCCTCGATGAACGGGCGCGGATGAACATCCCCGGGGGCCGGCCGCAGGAAGAAGGCGCGCCCCCACAAAGCCCGCAGATAGAAGTTCAGCTTGCGCTGGATGTCGACGAACAGCGTGCCGCTGCGCTCCTGCTGCAATATGGCGCGGGACGATTCGGTGGCGAGGCCGAAATAGGCGACTTGACCGCCCAGGTCGCGGGCATGCGCGTTCACTCCCCACATCGCCCAGCGCTTGAGGCCGCCCAGGGTCAGCTTGGACAACAGCTCGTCGAGGGCCTCCAGCATTGGCCGCAAGCCGCGTGGCGCCTTGCCCGCCAGCTGATGGACGAGCCCCAGATAGCCGCGAATGAGGTCGGCGTCGCCCAGGCGGCGGGCGGCCAGTGGCAGATTGGCCAGGATCAGCGCCAGGATTGTGCCCGAGGTGAGCGAGGCCAGCTTCATCAGCGCCTGCACCACGTCGACCAGGACATCCTCGCCGACCTCCTTGACCACCGAAGGCATTTCTTCGGCGAAAGCGAGCACCAGGTCCTCGCCTTTGCCGGCCGAGGCAAGGGCGCGCATGCCCTCGACATAGTTGGCCAACCCGCGGGCGGACATCACGCGTGCCGCCTCCTGGGCGGCCGCCTCGACGGCGCGACGATGGGCGGTGCCGCCCAGCCATTCCAGATGTTGGTCAAAGTCGATGCTGGTCATGGCATCGGTCCTTACTTTCCGCGCGCAGCATGCTTCGAGACGCCCGCGCAATGGCGCGGCCTCCTCAGCATGAGGCTAATTTTCCTGCACCAAGGCCCTTGTCCTGAGGAGCGCCGGGACGGCGCGTCTCGAAGGACCTCCGTCAGAAATACGTGGCGATGGCGGCATCGAGCGTGTCGCGCATGTCCGCATCGTCGGTCAGCGGGCGCACCAGGGCCGTCCGGCAGGCCGCCTGCGGCGAGATGCCCTTGGCGATCAGGGCACCGGCATAGACCAGGAGGCGGGTCGAAATGCCCTCATCCAGGCCGTGGCCCTTGAGATTGCGCGAACGTTGGGCGACCTGCACCAGCTTCTCGGCCGTGGCGCGGTCGAGGCCGGCTTCATGGGTGACGATCTCCACCTCGATTTCGGTCGAGGGGTAGCCGAAATCGAGGGCGCCGAAACGCTGCTTGGTCGACTGTTTCAGATCCTTCATCAGGCTCTGGTAGCCGGGGTTGTAGGAAATGACCACCTGGAAGTCGGCATGGGCGGTGACCACCTCGCCCTTCTTTTCCAGTGGCAGCACGCGCCTGTGGTCGGTCAGGGGGTGGATCGCCACGGTGGTGTCCTGCCGGGCCTCGACCACTTCATCAAGGTAACAGATGGCGCCGATGCGGGCCGCCACTGTCAGCGGGCCGTCCTGCCACCGGGTACCGTTGACGTCGAGAAGGAATCGCCCGACCAGGTCCGAAGCGGTCATGTCCTCATTGCAGGCCACGGTGATCAACGGGCGCCGAAGCTTCCAGGCCATGTATTCGACGAACCGCGACTTGCCGCAGCCGGTCGGACCCTTCAGCATCAGCGGCATGCGCGCCGCATAGGCGGTTTCGAACAACTCCACTTCGTCGGCGACCGGCCGGTAGTAGGGTTCTCTGCCGATCCGGTATTGTTCGGCGGCGGCCTGCGCCGGATCCACGGACACGTTCATCTCTGCCCTCTCCTGAACACTGGGCGCCCGGGCCGTTCCGCCCGGGCGCGACCTCGACGGACTTACTTCATCGGTCCGCGATAGATGACCATCGCGGCGCCTTGGCTCTGCTTGTAATTGTCGTAGCCGATCAGGCGCACATGGTTGCCGGGATGGGCCTTGTGGCAAGCTTCCAACTCGCCCAGGATCCGATCCACATCGGTCTCGCCGAACATCGGCAGCTTCCACATGTACCAGTAGTAGCTGAAGGAGTTGGCCGGCTCGGTATGTTCGATCGCCGGATTCCAGCCTTTCGACACGATGTATTCGACCTGCTTGCGGATGCGCGCCGCATCCATCTCGGGCAGGTAGGAAAACGTGCCGAACTTGCGGCTGCCGGTGTCGCTCAGGCTGGACTTGTAGTCCTGCATCTCGCTCATGGGTTATTCCTCGTCGATGGATTGAAGATCTGTCGGGTTCTTTACACAGGTTCGCGGTCATCCTGACCGTGACGCTCACACGCCGCGCGGGCTGGTCGCGGTTTCGGCTTTCAAACGAAAGCCAAATCGCTCTAGCGGTGGGCGACGTCGAGCTTATCCACGGTGTCGAACTCGAACTTGATCTCCTTCCAGGTCTCCAGCGCGACCTTCAGCTCTGGGCTGTGTTCGGCCGCCGACATCAGGATGTCACGGGATTCGCGCTCCAGCTGGCGGCCCTGGTTGCGGGCCTCGACGCAGGCTTCCAGCGCCACGCGGTTGGCCGCGGCGCCCGCCGCGTTGCCCCAGGGATGGCCCAGGGTGCCGCCGCCGAACTGCAGGACCGAGTCGTCGCCGAAGATCGAGACCAGGGCCGGCATGTGCCACACATGGATACCGCCCGAGGCGACCGGCATGACGCCCGGCATGAAGCCCCAATCCTGGTCGAAGAAGATGCCGCGCGAACGGTCTTCCTTGATGTAGCGGTCACGCATCAAGTCGATCCAGCCCAGGGTGGCGCCCCGGTCGCCTTCCAGCTTGCCGACGACGGTGCCCGAGTGCAGGTGGTCGCCACCGGACAGCCGCAGCACCTTGGCCAGCACGCGGAAATGGATGCCGTGGCGCGGATTGCGGTCAAGCACCGCATGCATGGCGCGGTGGATGTGCAGCAGGATGCCGTTGTCGCGGCACCAGTTGGCCAGGCTGGTGTTCGCCGTGAACCCGCCGGTCAGGAAGTCGTGCATGATGATCGGCGCGCCCAGCGACTTGGCGAATTCGGCGCGCTTGTACATTTCCTCCACCGTCGGCGCGGTGACGTTCAGGTAGTGACCCTTGCGTTCGCCGGTCTCGGCCTCGGCCTTGTGGATGGCCTCCATGCAATAGCTGAAGCGGTCGCGCCAGCGCATGAACGGTTGGGAATTGACGTTTTCGTCGTCCTTGGTGAAGTCCAGGCCGCCACGCAGGCATTCATAGACGGCGCGGCCGTAGTTCTTCGCCGACAGGCCGAGTTTCGGTTTGATGGTGCAGCCGAGCAGCGGTCGGCCGTACTTGTCCATCTTGTCGCGTTCCACCTGGATGCCGTGGGGCGGGCCGCCGCAGGTGGTGACAAAGGCCAGGGGGAAGCGGACGTCCTCGAGGCGCAGCGAGCGGACCGCCTTGAAGCCGAACACATTGCCGACGATCGAGGTCAGCACGTTGACCACCGACCCTTCTTCGAACAGGTCCAGCGGATAGGCGATGAAGGCGTAGAAGGCCTCGTCGTCGCCCGGCACGTCCTCGATCCGGTAGGCGCGGCCCTTATAGTATTGCAGATCGGTCAGCAGGTCGGTCCACACCGTCGTCCAGGTCCCGGTAGACGATTCGGCGGCCACCGCCGCGGCGGCTTCCTCGCGCGGTACGCCCGCCTGGGGCACCACCTTGAAGCAGGCCAGGATGTCGCTGTCCTTGGGGGTGTAGTGGGGCTCCCAATAGGTTTCCCGGTATTCCTTCACACCGGCCTTGTAGGTCTTCACAGCCATTGCGGGCATCTCCTCAATCTCTCCTGACGGCTGGGACCGCCCTTCCGTCAGAGCCG
>JAJXWP010000045.1 GCA_021781575.1 Pseudomonadota bacterium | reverse complement strand
CTTCGTCTCGGCGACCAACGAGGCCAAGGCGTCGTTCGCCGACGACCGCGTGTTCGTCGAAAAATTCATCGAACAGCCGCGCCACATCGAGATCCAGGTCCTGGGTGATTCGTTCGGCAACGTCGTTTACCTGGGCGAGCGCGAGTGCTCGATCCAGCGCCGTCACCAGAAAGTCGTCGAAGAGGCCCCCAGTCCCTTCCTGACCCAAGCGGTGCGAGAGGCGATGGGCAGGCAGGCAGTGGCCCTCGCCAAGGCGGTGAATTACAAGTCCGCCGGCACCGTCGAATTCATCGTCGACGGCAAGCGGAATTTCTATTTCCTGGAAATGAACACCCGCCTGCAGGTGGAGCATCCGGTGACCGAAATGATCACCGGCCTCGACCTGGTGGAGTGGATGATCCGCATCGCCGCCGGCGAGCACCTGACCATACGGCAAGAGGATATCAAATTGCAGGGGTGGGCCATCGAAGCCCGTGTCTACGCCGAGGACCCGTTCCGCAACTTCCTGCCCAGTATCGGCCGCCTGACCCGCTATATCCCACCGGCCGAGCACCAGAACGTCCGCGTCGATACCGGTGTCGCCGAAGGCGGCGAGATCAGCATGTTCTACGATCCGATGATCGCCAAGCTCATCGCCTACGGGGCCGGGCGCGACTTGGCGATCGCCAATATGCGCCAGGCCCTTGATGAGTATTGCATTCGCGGGCTCGGCCACAATATTCCATTCCTTGCCGCGCTGATGGCCCATCCTCGCTTCGTCAGGGGAGAACTCACCACCAACTTCATCGCGGAGGAATATCCCAACGGCTTCCATGCGGCGGATCTGCCGGTGCAGGAGCCGCGGCTGGTGGTGGCCGCGGCGGCGTTCGTCCACCGCAAGCATGTCGAGCGTGAGGTGTCGATCAGCGGTCAATTGCCCGGTTACGAAGCGGGAGCCCCGGCCGACTGGGTGGTGCAATTCGGCGGAACCGCCTGCGCGGTAACCGTTGTGCCAATCGATGGCGGCTATTCGCTGACCGTCGACGATAGAATGGTGACCGTGCATTCGAACTGGAATATCGGCGAACCGCTGTTCCGCGGCGTGGTAAATGATGGCGGCGAGCACCATGTGGTGGTCCAGGTGGATCGGCAAGGCGTGGGGTACCGGCTGTTCCATGCCGGCAGCCGGGTGGACGCGGTGGTGCTCAGTCCGCAGGCGGCCGAACTTGCGGCACTGATGCCGAAGAAGGCGCCACCGGACATGTCGCGCTACCTGTTGTCGCCGATGCCCGGCCTGCTGGTGTCCCTGGCGGTGGCCGAGGGGCAGGAAGTCAAGGCCGGCGAAGTGCTTGCGGTGGTGGAAGCGATGAAGATGGAGAACATTCTTCGTGCCGAGCGGGATGCGACAGTTTCCAAGGTTCATGCCAAGCCGGGCGACAGCTTGGCCGTCGACCAGAAGATCGTCGAATTCGCCTGAGCAAGCGGGAGCCGATGACCGCCGCGGGTGCGGATAGGATCTCACTGCTGGTGCGCATCGAAGGGCGCGTGCAGGGAGTATGGTTTCGCGGCTGGACCGTAGAGCAGGCGCGGCTGCGCGGTCTTGACGGCTGGGTGCGGAACCGCTCCGACGGAACGGTCGAGGCGTTGTTCAGCGGGCTAAGGGACAAGGTGGACGAAATGGTCGCTGCTTGCCACGGCGGTCCGCCGGCCGCACTGGTCAGGACAGTGCGGGCGGAACCCTTCCCGCCACCCGACCAAGTCGGGTTCCGTCATTTGCCGACGGCGTAGCGCACTGAACCATCCAAATGGTCCAGTGCACTGCGTGGGTTTCGTCCCTCGCCGGGCGGGTCCCCCGGTTACGCCGCCTCTCCGGCAATGCACACGCGGTTACGTCCCCCGCCCTTGGCCAGGTAAAGGGCGTTGTCGGCGCGCGCCACCGCCGTCTCCGGGGGAACTTGCGGCGTCAACTCGGCGATACCGATGGAGATCGTCACGGTAATCCGGTGTCCCGTGGTGGTGCGCATAGGCAGGCGGGCCATCAGCAACCGTAACCGGTCAAGTACCCGTCTCGCCGTCGGCAGGTCGGCATGGGGAAGGCAGAACAGGAATTCCTCGCCGCCGAACCGGTAAACCATGTCATAGGGACGCAGGCGTCGCACGAAGAAGCGGGCGGCGGTGGCCAGAACCTGATCTCCCACCAGATGCCCGTGGCCGTCGTTGATCTCCTTGAAGTGGTCGAGGTCGGCCAGCGCGATACAACAGGGATCGCCGTTGCGCGTCGCCCGCACCCATTCGCGGCGCAAATCCCGCATCATGCCGCGGCGATTCAACAGGCCGGTCAGCGGGTCGGTTTCCGCCAGCGCTTGGTGAAGCAGCAACTCCAGGCGCCGGCCTTCGCTGTGGTAGCTTTCCACCGCGGTCATGAATTCCATGTAGGCTTCCGGATCGAGCCTCTCGCCCTTGCGCGCCCGCTCGGTCAGCCGCCGCCCGATGGCTTCCATTCTCTGGCGGGTTTGCATATATCGCTGGAAGGCGGCATGCCGCTCGCCGAACAGGTCGCTGACCTTGGCCGCCAAGCCATTCTCGACAGCCGGGCACTGACCGCCCATCTGCCGTTCGTCCCCGCGGAACAGAAGCGTGCAGTGGATGCGCTTCAGCCATTCCAAATGATCGGCCGAGGCTTCCTCGAGAATATGCAAAGCCTCTTCCGTCACCTCGGGAGGTGGCGGCGTCCCCGGTGGCACCATGCTCTGCCCATTTGCTCGCTCTTGTCAGGAAGAGAATTATCTCATGACCGTCGGGGATGTCGCCGCAGCACAGAGGGGCTAGGCTGAGACGCAATAGAGATATTAGGGATTTATGCCGAGGAGGTAGGAAGGGAAATGACGATTTAGCGACAGTTGGCAAAAACGGCTTGGAACTCCGCCTTAAGGGCTATGTCGACCTCATCCATGGTGGGCGTGTGGCCGAGCGCCCAAAGCGAAGTGACGCCGTACCGGCGGATGCCGCAGGGTACGATGCCGTCAAAATGGGAGAGATCCGGGTCGACGTTCAGCGCTACGCCGTGGAAGCTGACCCAATGGCGGATGCGGATGCCGATGGCGGCGATCTTGTCTTCCCGGCCGGCGCCGCGGTCGACCCAGATGCCGACCCGCCCCTCGCGCCGTTCGCCCCTGACGCCGAAACAGGCCAGAGTGCGAATCAACCATTCCTCCAAGGCATGGACGAAGCGCCGGACATCTGGGCCTCGCCGTTTCAGGTCGAGCATGACATAGGCGACCCGCTGGCCGGGCCCATGATAGGTGTATTGGCCGCCACGGCCGGCCTCGTAGACCGGAAAGCGTCCGGGGTCGAGCAGATCGTGCGGATCGGCGGACGTTCCCGCGGTGTAAAGAGGGGGATGCTCGAGCAGCCACACTGTTTCCGGCGCCCGTCCGGCGCGGATGGCGGCGACCCGCTCTTCCATGAACGATACGGCCGACGGATAATCAACCGGCCTGTCGGCGGTGCGCCATTCGACGAGGTTTTCCAACACAGCCCTTGAACCTGGCCTCGGGTTTTGCTATTGAGGCCCACCTTACCGGCATTCAGGCCGGGCAGACAATGCGGTCGTGGCGGAACTGGTAGACGCGCAGCGTTGAGGTCGCTGTGGGGCAACCCGTGGAAGTTCGAGTCTTCTCGACCGCACCAAATAAAAAAGGGCCTACGCCGTTCGGTGCGTGGGCCTTTTTTTTATTCTGCGGCGGCGAAGCTGACGCATATCTTCAGGCCGGGCTCGTTGTCCGAAATCTCAATCGGCGCGTCGTGTAACTGGGCGACGGCGGCGACCAGGCTTAAGCCCAGGCCGCTCCCCGGCGCCGCTCGGCCGGCTTCCGTGCGGTAAAAACGCTGAAACAGATTGTCCCGTTCGTCGGCGGAAACGCCCGGGCCGTTGTCGGCGACACACAAGGTCCAGCGGTCGTTGTCGGGTGTCACCATCACCGCGATACGCGTCCCGGCGGGCGTGTGCTTGAGGGCGTTCTCCACCAGATTGGCCAGCATTTGCGTCAGCAGATCCTGGTCGCCGCGGACCACTGTACCCTCTGCCACCGCGGCGGTCAGCAGGTGGCCCGACTCCTCGGCAACCGGCTGGTAGGCTTCCAGGATGGTTTCGACGAGGCCCGGCAGATCCACCGGGCGGAATCCCGAGCGGCGGGTGCCGGCCTCGATCTGGGCGATGCGCAGCAGCGCGTCAAAACTGCGCAGGGTGAGGTCACATTCGGCGATGGCACGGTCGACCGCCGCCTGATAAGCCTCGACGGAGTCGGCCTTGTGCCGGGTCAGCTCAAGGCCGTGGCGCAAGCGGGTCATCGGCGTCTTAAGATCGTGCGCGATGTCGCTCGATACCTGCTTCAAGCCGTTCATCAGGGCTTCGATGCGATCCAGCATGAGATTTACCTGCATGGCCAGGCGGCCGAATTCATCCCGGCCGCCGGCATCGGGAATCCGCCTGGCCAGATTGCCTGACATGATCTCCTCGGTCGCCCGAGTGATGGCCTCGACCCGGCGCAACGACACCATGCTCATCAGGACGGCACCGAAGCCAGCCAGGATCAGGGTGGCCACGGAACCCCAGAGGAAGGCCTGGATGATGCGGTGCTCCAGTTCGTCCAGCCGCGTCGCGTCGCGGCCGACGAGAAGATAGCTTCCGTCGGGCAGGACCACGGCTTTCGCCATCACTCGGCCCTTGGCCCCCGGGGCGCCGCTGGTGGCGGCAAGGAAATCGGTCCAGCCGGCCTTGGGCGGCAGCGGGCCGGCATTGCCCGCCAACAAGCGCCCATCGGGCGTCTGCAGCAGGTAATAGGCGGTGCGCCCTTGCGTCGCGTGCATCCGGCTGAGGATCCCGGCGACCACGTTGTCCAGCCCGCCGAACTGGTATTCGGCTTTCAGCGCGGTCAAATCTTCTTCCACCGAACTGCTGAGCTGCCGGGCGATGTCGCCGGCCGTGGCCAGGTAGATGACGGCGAAAATCACCAGCACCGATGCCAGGAACAACGCTGCGTAGAACAGCGCGATCCGGAAGCTTGCCGTACGGATAAGTTCAGTCGGGCGCACGGACGCAGTATCCCGCGCCCCTGACCGTATGGATCAGGGGGCGCTCGAAGTCCTTGTCGACCTTGGCGCGCAGCCGGCTCATATGGGTTTCGACCAGGGTGGTCTGCGGGTCGAAATGGAAATCCCAGACGTGCTCGAGCAGCATCGTGCGGGTCACCACTTGGCCGGCATTACGGATCAGATATTCCAGGATCTGAAACTCCCGGGGCAGCAACTCGATGCCGCGCCCGCCGCGGCGGACCGATCGGGCCAGCAGGTCCATCTCCAGGTCGCCGATGCGCAAGGTCGTGGCCCCATGATCGCTCCCTCCGCGCGGACGGCGGCCCAGGGCAGCGACGCGTGCCGCCAGTTCAGCGAAGGCGAAAGGCTTTCCCAGGTAATCGTCGCCGCCGGCATTGAGGCCGGCGACGCGATCATCGATGCCGCCCAGTGTGGTCAGGAACAGGACCGGCGTGTCGATGCCCGCCGCCCGCATCGTCTTGACCACCCGGATACCGTCAACGCCGGGAAGCATCCGGTCGACCACGATGACGTCATATTCGGTACCGCCGGCCCGCAAAAGGCCGTCATTGCCGTTGCTCACGCAGTCGACCGAATGCCCCACTTCCTTCAGCCCGGAGGCAAGGTAGTTCGCCGTATCCGGGTCATCCTCGATCACCAGGACGCGCATGGCCAACGCTCAGGACTGGTTGGATCTGGGAAGTGAGACCACGACGAACTGCTCCTGGCCGTTGCGTTCAATGTCCATGGCGAGTGACTTCTTGCCGTCCCGACGGGCCGAGCGGATCTGGTCATAGACTTGGCGGGGCGAGCGGACCACCCGATGGTCGACCTTCTCGATCACATCGCCGGCTTCGACGCCGGCACGATCGGCGGGGCCGCCCTGTTCCACGTCGAGCACCAGAACACCCTGGACGTTTCTCGGGAGATCATACTGCTCTCGGGTCTGCGGGGTAATAGCTTGCATCTCGAGACCGACCTGCGGCTGCCCGCCTTCCATCTCCGAGGCCGCTTCAGCGCTTTGCTGCGGATGCATGCGGCCCACCGTTACCGAATCGCTTTTGCTTTCCCCGTTGCGCAGATAGCTCACGGTGACCGTCTTGCCAGGGGCTGTATTTGCCACGCCCCAGGTCAGGTCGCGCAAGCGGTGGATCGGCTTGTCGCCGAACTTGGTGATTACGTCGCCCGGCTTGAGGCCGGCCTGAGCCGCCGGTCCATCCGGGGAGACCGAGGCGACCAAGGCTCCGTTGGTGCTCTTCACGCCCAGTGCATCCTCCATGTCGGGGCGGATGCCCTCGACCGCGACGCCGAGCCATCCGCGGACGACTGTTCCCGATTTTTGGAGTTCAGCCACCACCGGTTTGGCCAGGTTGGACGGTATGGCGAAGCCGATGCCCACGCTGCCGCCGCCGTTGGGCGAGAAGATGGCCGTATTGATGCCGACCACGTTGCCGTTGCGGTCGAAGGTCGGCCCACCCGAGTTTCCCTGATTGATCGGGGCATCGATTTGCAGGAAGTCATCATAGGGGCCTTCGTGGATGTTGCGACCACGAGCCGAGAGGATGCCGGCGGTGACCGTTCCGCCCAGCCCGAAGGGATTGCCCACCGACACTACCCAGTCACCGACCTGCAGGTCGTCGCTGTCGCCGAACTTGACGTAAGGCAGAGGATGGTCCGCCGAGACTTTGAGAACGGCGAGATCAGTCAGATCGTCGTGGCCGATCACCTTTGCCTTCATGGTCGTGCCGTCCTGCAGCGTCACCTCGATATTGGTTCCGTTCTTTATGACGTGGTTGTTGGTGACGACGATCCCCGAAGGATCAATGATGAACCCCGAGCCGAGCGCCGTCAGCGGATGGGCTGGCATCGTCTGATGCGGCACCTCGAGGCCGAACTGGTGGAAGAACTGCTCGAACGGCGATCCCGGTGCGAACTGCGGCAGCTGGTTCCTGTTCGCCGAGCTGTCGAGCTCGGTCGTCGAGATATTGACGACCGCTGGTTTCACCCGATTGATCAATGGAGCGAAGCTCTGCGGCATCGAGGAGTTCGATTGCTCCGCGGAGTGCGGCTGGGTCGAAGGCTCGGCCAGGGCCGGGGCCGCGGCGGAGGCGAGTGCGAACACACTGGCGGCTCCGAATGCGATCAGCCGCGAGCGGCGATGGTTACCCATTGATTATTCTCCAGAAGTAGCGAGGAAACTATCGGGAGAAATAATGCGGCCAGCTGCCGCGGCAATCACCTTACAAATATTTATATCGCATGTAATCTATGTGTAAAATGAAGTTGTTGCATGGCAATACTGCCTTTGCGCGAAATTTGTATTTCGCTGCCTTTGTAATACTGAATGTATTCTCGAAGTTGTGCGATCTAGGCTCATTAGAAGGGCTGCTTCGCGCTGTCTGAAATATAATTGCGCCGTTGTGGCGGCGATGGGAGAGGAACTTTCGCGGCACCAGGGTGACTTGCTGATTTGGATGCCGCGCGAGGGAAAAATCGTCCAAACGCTTGCTTCGGCCGCGGTCAATAGGCATATTTCCACCCCCAAGCGGACCGTGAGAGTCCGCGCATTCGACGTGTGAAAGAATATTTCTCCATGTCCGACGAACTTCGCGACGCCGCCCTCGAATATCATCGTCTTCCCACTCCCGGTAAGATCAGCGTCAACGCCACCAAGCCTCTGGCCAACCAGCGCGACCTTGCGCTGGCCTATTCGCCGGGCGTGGCCGCGGCGTGCGAGGTGATCAAAGCCGATCCGCGGGAGGCCGCTTCCGTCACCAGCCGCGGCAACCTGGTCGCCGTCATCACCAATGGAACCGCCGTTCTTGGCCTCGGGCCGATCGGTCCGCTGGCCGCCAAGCCGGTGATGGAAGGCAAGGGGGTGCTATTCAAGAAATTCGCTGGTATCGACGTATTCGATATCGAGGTCAACGAACGCGACCCCGACAAGCTGGTCGACATCATCGCCTCCCTCGAGCCGACCTTCGGCGGCATCAATCTCGAAGATATCAAGGCTCCCGAATGTTTCGTCGTCGAACGCCGGCTGAAGGAGCGGATGGGCATTCCGGTGATGCACGACGACCAGCACGGCACCGCGATCATCGTCGGCGCCGCGCTGCTTAACGCTCTGAGGGTCGTTGGCAAGGACATCGAATCGGTGCGCCTGGTCGCCTCCGGGGCCGGTGCTGCCGCGTTGGCCTGCCTCAATCTGCTGCTGGCACTCGGCATGAAGCGCGAGAACGTCACCGTCTGCGACATCGAAGGGGTGGTCTACAAAGGGCGGACGGCGTTGATGGACGAATACAAGGCGCCCTTCGCCCAGGATACCAACGCCCGCACCTTGTCGGAGGTGATCAGCGGAGCCGACGTATTCCTCGGCTTGTCGGCACCCGGCGTGCTGACCGCCCAGATGGTCGAACGCATGGCCGACAAGCCGATCATTTTCGCGCTGGCCAACCCGGTGCCGGAGATACTGCCGGACCTGGCGCGCGCCGCCCGGCCCGACGCCATCATCGCCACCGGTCGATCGGATTTTCCCAACCAGGTCAACAATGTCCTGGTATTCCCCTACATCTTCCGCGGGGCGCTCGACGTCGGTGCCACGGCTATCAACGAAGAGATGAAGCTGGCCGCGGTCAAGGCCCTGGCCGAGTTGGCCCTGGCCGAACGGGACGAGCGGGTGGCGGCGGCGTATGGCGATGTGCACCTGTCGTTCGGTCCGGACTATCTGATTCCCAAGCCTTTCGATTCCCGGCTGATCCTGAAGATTGCGCCGGCCGTGGCGCAGGCGGCCATGGACAGTGGCGTGGCGACACGGCCGATCGCCGATTTCGAGGCCTACCGCGAACGGCTCAATGCCTTCGTCTTCCGTTCCGGCCTGGTGATGAAGCCGCTGTTCGACCGCGCCCGCCGGGATCCCCGGCGGGTGGTCTACGCCGAGGGCGAAAGCCGCCGCGTTTTGCGCGCCGTGCAGACGGTGGTCGATGAACACTTGGCCAAACCGATCCTGGTCGGCCGGCGGGATGTGGTGGAGAAGCGCATCCGCGATCTGGACCTGCGGATTCGCCTTGGCGTTGACGTCGAGCTCTGTGACCCACAGAGCGATCCGCGCTTCCCGGAATACTGGAAAACTTATCACGGCCTGATGGCTCGCAACGGCGTCACTCCGGAGACCGCCCGCGCCCTGGTGCGCACCCGCAACACGATCATTTCCGCCATCATGGTCCGCCGTGGCGAGGCCCATGCCATGGTTTGCGGGGTCATCGGGCGCTACGTCAAGCACCTCCAGCATATTCTTGATGTGATCGGCAAGCGCCCGGACGTGCGGGTGCCGTCGGCGATGAATCTGATGATTCTGCGCAAGGGCACTTATTTCCTGTGCGACACCTACGTCACCCACGATCCGACCGCCGAACAGGTGGTCGAAATGACCCTGCTGGCAGCCGAGGAAGTGCGCCGCTTTGGCATCGAACCGAAAGTGGCGCTGCTGTCGCATTCCAATTTCGGCGGACGCCCGAGCCCGTCCTCGGACAAGATGCGTGAAGCGGCCGCCATCCTTCAGGAGCGGGCGCCGCACCTCGAGGTGGAAGGCGAAATGCACGGCGACAGCGCCTTGTCCGAGGAAATCCGCGCCCGCTTGTTCCCCGACTCGCGGCTGAAGGGCGAGGCCAACCTGCTGATCATGCCCAACCTGGATGCCGCCAATATCGCCTTCAACCTGCTGAAGGTGCTGGGCGAGGGGCAGTCGGTCGGCCCGATGCTCATGGGGGTCTCCCAGCCAGCCCATATCGTCACCCAGTCGGTCAGCGTTCGCGGCTTGGTCAACATCACGGCGCTTGCCGTGGTCGATGCCCAGATGGCGGCGGCACGACAACCTCGATGAGCGGAGCCGGCCTCCCCATATCAAGGGCATGAGGCTGGCTCCCATTCTTCACCTGGCCGAGCACGCGGTCGACGGCGGTTGCCGATGGACGGGGCGCGCCGTCCTGCCCGGGGTCATCTGCCGCGACGTGGTGGTGCTCCGGGTGCGGCAAGGCCTTCTCGCGGTGCGCGATCGCTGCCCGCACCGCGGCGTATCGATGCTGCTGGGTCGACTCGATGAAACCGCCGGCACTCTCGAATGCCCGAGCCATGGCTGGCGGTTGCCGCTCTTCGGCGGTGAGCTCTGCGGGGCGCCGGTGGTGGAACGGGAGGGCAAGTTGTTCCTTGTTCTGGAGGCGGCTCCGCCATCGATGCCGGAGACGGCGATCGAAGCAGATTTGGCTTGCCCAGACCCGGCGAAAGACTGATGTTGCGCTCCTCGCAACGATCGCAAAATAGGGGGCGTCATGTCTCGCCAATTGATTTCTTCGGGATCGCCGTTTGAAGAGGTGGCCGGCTATTCGCGCGCGGTGGTGGACGGCCGCTGGGTGTTCGTCGCCGGCACCAGCGGTTTCGCCCAGGGGCAGATTGCCGACAGTGTCGAGGATCAGGCCGAGCAAGCCTTCGCCACCATCGCCGCGGCGCTCAAGCAAGCCGGCTCGTCGCTGGCCGATGTGGTGCGGGTGCGCGTGTTGATCACCGACGCGCAGGATTTCGACAAGGTGGCCCGAATCTGCGGCAAGCATTTCAAGGGCATCAGGCCGGCCAATACCACCATGGTGTGCGGCCTGGTTGATCCGCGGATGAAGGTCGAAATAGAGGTGACCGCCCGCAAGGGCTGATCGTTTCGCAGGAGGTGAAGGCATGCCGAGTGTTTTCATTACCGGAGCCAGTCGCGGACTGGGGTTGGAATTCGCCCGGCAATACTCGGCGGAGGGGTGGTCGGTGGTGGCCGCCTGCCGCCGGCCATCCGACGTGCCTCAACTGGAAGAATGGGGTGTCGAGGCGGTGGCTGTCGACGTCACCGATTTCGCCGCCGTGGCGGTGCTGGCGCGGCGGCTGGCCGGGCGCGCCTTCGACCTGCTGCTCAACAACGCCGGGGTGTACGGCCAGGATCAGGAATTCGGGTCGATCGACGGGGAAGACTGGCAGCGGGTGATGCGGACGAATGTCATCGCCCCGCTCAAGGTCGCCGAAGCCTTTCTTCCTCATGTCTTGGCCGGCCGCAGGAGAGTGATGGCTTTCCTGAGCAGCCGAATGGGAAGTGTCACCGAGAATGATTCGGGCGGCTCCTATATCTATCGTTCGAGCAAGGCCGCATTGAATGCCGCGGTGCGGAGTCTGGCCGTCGATCTGCGGCCGCAAGGGGTTACCGCCATCCTGCTGCATCCCGGCTGGGTGCGGACCGACATGGGAGGGCATGCCGCGCCGCTGGAGGTGGAAGCCAGCGTCGCCGGCCTGCGCGGGGTCATCGACGCGGCCGGACCCGCCGACAGCGGCACGTTCCGCGATTATACCGGCGCCACCGTGCCATGGTAGGCGGGCCGTGGGCTTCGTTTGAGGTTCCCGGCGGCGGCAACCCTTCACGCCACCGGGCGCGCGCGGCCAAGGCCCGCCTCCCTTGAAGGCGGGAAATGGGCGCCGGCCTTGCCAGGCCATGTGGCTCGCTGCGCTGGCGCCTTTTATCCGTAAGTGCTCGCATATTATCCTAACGGACCGGGGGCCAATGGCGCGGTGCATCTGGCAATCTTCAAAGGGACTGCCATATGAATGAAGTGGTAGCCTCGCAGTTCGAATTGGGGAAGATTTCGATCGATGAGCGACTACAGCCTGGAACATCTGAATTTTCTCATCGTCGACGACAATCAGCATATGCGCCGGTTGGTCAGGACCATCATCTACGCGCTAGGCTCCAAGCGGGTTATGGAAGCGAGCGACGGCGCCGACGGCTTCAAGGCACTGCGCCAGTTTCCCGCCGACATCATCATCTGCGACTGGAACATGTCGCCGCTGGATGGACTCGATTTCCTGAGGCTGCTGCGCAATGCCGAGGACAGCCCCAACCCCTATGTTCCCGTCATCATGATGACCGGCCACACCGAGCGGCAGCATGTCCTTCAGGCGCGCGACGCGGGCGTGCACGAGTTCCTCGCCAAGCCGATCTCGGCGCGCAGCCTTTATATCCATATCCGTTCGATCATCGAGCACCCGGCCCGTTTCATCCGCTGCCCCAGCTATTTCGGCCCTGACCGACGGCATCGGCAGGCCGAGATCGGCGGAAAGAACCGCCGGCGAGTGCTCCCTCGGCCGGCTATCGCCTTGGGCACTCGACTGCCATACGATGCGACGGTTTCCTTCGACCGGAAGACGATTGAAATGGGTGCGACGACTCCGGCATGAGGTTGGTGTAGGCGCGACAATGGCAAACGAACCGGAAATCATCGATGTTCCCCGCCTGATCGAGCCGAAAAGGCCGTCCGACACGGTCGATATCGATCCCGAACTGCTGGCCAAGGCCGAGGCGCTGGTGGCCGGACTGCAGCCCCAGTATCTGACCTGGGTGCAGGAGGACCTTGATCGGCTGCAGGTGGCGTTGGATGGCGCCCGAGCTGCAGAGGCGGCAGGACGCGCGGAAGCGATGCAGCCGGTTTTCGCCATCGCCCACGATATCAAGGGCCAGGGCGGCAGCTTCGGCTATCCGCTGATCACCGAGATCGGCGGCCAGTTGTGTGGTTTGCTCGACGGCCGATTGGACTTCGCCGAGGAGGTGCTCGAGGTGGTGGGGCTGCATGTGGAGGCCATGCGGCTGGTGGTCGCCGAGCGGATGGAAGGCGACGGCGGCAAGGCCGGACAACGGCTGAAGCGCGGATTGCAGGCGGTCATCGCGAAAATTGGGGGATGATTGCCGTCAGGCCATCCAGGATGAACTGGACGGCCAGAGCCGATAGCACGATGCCCAAAATCCGGCTTACGACGTTGCTGCCGGTGACGCCGAGGAGGCGCCGCAGCGTTCCGGCCATCCGCAACAGGAGCAGAAGGATCAGCAATACCGCCGTCAGCACGGCGAGGACAGACAGCGTGGCCGCCGGCCGGCCGCTTGCCCGGTCCATCAGCAATACCACCGTGGTCATCGCGCCCGGCCCGGCAATAAGCGGAAAGGCCAGCGGGAAGACAGTGATGTCTTCTCGTTTTTCCGCTTCCTGGTCCTCCAGCGGGGTGACGCTGCGCAAGCCCGAATGACGGGCGAAAACCATGTCAACCGCCAGCAGGAACAACAATGCACCGCCCGAAATGCGAAATGCCGGCAGGCTGACCCCGAGCCATTTGAGCAGAGAGCCGCCGGACAAGGCGAAGGCGAAGAGGATCAACCCGGCGAGCACCGTTGCCCGATGGGCCATATGCCGCTGCTGCGGGGGGACGACGCTGCCGGTCATCATGGCGAAGACCGCCGCCACGCCGATCGGGTCGATGACGACGAACAGGGTGACGAAGTCGTAGAGCAGGGACTTCACGGAAAGGGGGGAAGGCCGGGGGACCCCCGGCCCTCCTCTGTTTCGGAGCCGGCCGCGATCATTGGCCGCCGGTTGTGTTATGCTGGTTCATCTGCGAGCCGCCGGACGGCGGACCGCCCATGCTGCCGGACGGATGGCCGGCGTTCGGGTTGGACTGTGGAAGCTGGCCTTGCTGCGTGCCGCCGGCACGGCCGACATTGAGGGCCGCCAGGGTCTGCCTGTCCGGTTGGCCGGTGGCGTGCAATCCCTTGTCCTCCTGGAATTGCCGCAGGGCCTGTTGCGTGTTGGGGCCAAGCTGTCCATCGACCTTGCCGACGTCGTAGCCCTGTTGCTTGAGCTTGCCTTGGATCTGCTTGACTTCGGTTCGGCTCCAATGCTCGCGGCTCGTTGAAGTTGCTCCGCTCTGATTGTTCATTCCGCTCTGGTCGCTGCTGCTGGTATCCGCAGCGTAGGCCGTACCAACCGCCAGGGCTCCGATCAGGGCCAACGGTAACACCGCTTTCATCTGTAACCTCCTGTCCCTAATGCGTGGTTGGAGCGAAGATGGCATTCCCGCTCCGGCCGCGCCACTGCGCGGCCGACACTGCACTAATGCTTCCGGTGCCGCCTCTGTTCCCATCCTTCCGGCAAGCAGCAGCCGGAAGGGTCAGCCCCGCCGGTCCTCGTACAGGCCCGCCAGCGCCTGGCCGTAGCGGGCGAGGATCACATGACGGCGTATTTTCATCGTTGGTGTGCACATCTCGTTGGTTACGGTGAATGGTTCGGCAGTCAACATGAAGCGGCGCACCTTCTCCGTTGCCGAGAGATTGCGGTTCACCTTTTCGACCGCCTCGCCGATATGGCGGCGGAACTCGACATCGGCCAGCAGTTCCGGCAAGGCCGTCGGTTTGCCGCGCTCGGCCGCCCAAGCGGCAGCATGCTCGGCATCGGGGACCAGCAATGCCACCAGATGGGGGCGGCGGTCGCCATAGGTCATGCATTGGGCGATTTCCGGCTGCAGCATCAGGAAGCCTTCGACTCGCTGGGGCGAGATGTTGTCGCCGCCCGAGTTGACGATGATATCCTTCTTGCGGTCGGTAATCTGGATGAATCCGTCCTCGTCGAGCCGCCCGATATCGCCGGTATGCAGCCAGCCGTCCCTTACGGTTTGCCGGCTGGATTCGGCATCATTCCAGTAGCCCCGCATTACCAGTTCACCCCGCACCAGGATCTCGCCATCGTCGGCGATCTTGACCTCAACGCCGGCCAGCGGCGGTCCGACCGTGCGCAACTTGACCCTTGACGGCGGGTTGCAGCTGATCACCGGCGCCGCCTCGGTCTGTCCGTATCCCTGCAGGATGCGCACGCCCAAGGCGGTGAAGAACAACCCCACTTCGTAGTTGAGCGGCGCTCCGCCCGAGACCATGGCCTTGAGCCGCCCACCGAAGCGGGCGGCAACCTTGCGGCGGACCAGCAGGTCGAGCAGCTTGTCCTGCAGCCGCTCGCCCAGGCTGAGGCTGCGCGGGTCTTCATAGCGGCGGCTGCCCAGGGCGACGGTGCGTTCAAACAAGCGCGCCTTGGTGCCGCCGCTCCGCTCCACGCCGGCCAGGATGCGGTTGCGCATGAGTTCATAAAGGCGAGGTACCGCCGTCATGATGGTCGGCTTGGCTTCGACCATATTGGCGGCCAGTTGCTCGATGCCCTCGGCATAATAGATCTGCGCGCCGATGGATATGGGGAAGAACTGGCCGGCCGTATGTTCGTAGGAATGGGACAGCGGTAGGAAGGACAGGAAGACCTCGTTCTCCAGGCCAATCTCCAACAGCAGGTCGTGCGCCCCCATGCAGTTGCAGATGATGGCGCCGTGGCTCAAGGCAACGCCTTTCGGCGCACCGCCGGTGCCAGACGTATAGATAAGACATGCGGTATCATCCCGCTTCGTCGCCGCGACCTGGGCGGCGATGTGGTCTTCGTGGGTGCTGCCCAAGGCCTGCAGGTCCTGCCAGTTGCGCAATTCGACCCCGGGGTTTTGCATCAGCCCGAGCGGTTCGATGGCGATAACCGACGGAGGGCGGTCGGCGGACAGGGCGGCGGCGATGACCCGTTCAGCCAGCGGGCGGGTCGAGACGATGACCATCGACGCGCCGCAATTATTCATCAGATGCAGGTTGTCGGTCACCGTGTTGGAGGTATACCCCGGAACCGTGATGCCACCGGCTGCCATGATGGCCAAGTCGGCGATCAGCCACTCCGGCCGGTTCTCGGCGATCAGCAGGACGCGATCGCCGGGAGACAGGCCGAGAGCCTGTAGGCCGCGCGCCATCAGATTGGTTTGCTCGGCGACGCTGCGCCAGCTGAGGGAGGTCCAGATCTTGTTCTGCTTGCTCCACAGGAATGGCTGGTCTGCCATGTGGTTGGCTTGCTGGAAAAACATTGCCGTCAGGCTGGTGCAGGCCCGATAGTCAACGACGCCCATCTTGCTTTCGCCCCCAAAATTTCCGCGCCGGGCACGCAATCCCCTGGGCGGTTGCCCGAAGAAGGCCGCGACACAATGTTTCATAGCCATATGTCCGTCCGGCGCAAGGAGTAATGTAATGCATGGAGCCGCAGCCTCCGCCGTCGCCCTGACCGACGAGCTTGGTCCCCTGCCGGAATGGGATCTCTCCGATCTTTATCCGTCACCGGATTGCCCTCAGCTGGAGGCCGACCTGAAGGCCGCCGACCGGGCAGCGCAGGCGTTCCAGCGCTGCTGCCAGGGCAAGTTGGCGGAGATCTCGGGAGACGCGCTGGGCGATGCGATCGCCGAGTACGAACGCCTCACCGAAACACTTTATCGCGTCCTCAGCTATGCGCAGCTGCGCTATTCGGCCAATGTGTCCGACGAGGAACGGGCGCGATTCTACCAAAGCATCCAGGAACGGGTGACGGCGATCTCGACCCAGACCCTGTTCTTCAGCTTGGAACTCAATCGCCTTGATGACGCCACCCTGGCCGACAAGCTGGTATCGCCGAAAACCGCTCACTACCAGTCGTGGTTGCGCGACCTGAGAATGTTCCGCGACCATCAGCTCTCAGACGAGATGGAGCAGGTGCTTCACGAAAGAGAAGTGGTCGGCCGATGCGCCTGGGTCCGCCTGTTCGACGAAACCATGGCCGGCTTGCGTTTTCAGGTGGAAGGGCGACCCTTGACCTCGGCGGAAACGCTGCACCTGATGAGCGACAAGAGCGCCGAGAAGCGCCAGGCTGCTGCGAAGGCGTTCGGGGCCGGCCTGGCCCAGAACATCCGTCTCTTCACGCTGATCACCAATACACTGATCAAGGAGAAGGAGATCGACGACAGATGGCGACGGTACCCGCGGCCAACTTCCTACCGCAACCTGTCGAACCAGGTCGAGGACGATGTGGTCGACGCCCTCGTCCAAGCGGTCAGGGGGGCCTATAGTCAGCTTTCGCACCGCTATTACGCCATGAAGGCCAAGTGGTTCGGCGTTGAACAGCTGGATTATTGGGACCGCAACGCACCGCTCCCGGAGGACGAGGACCGCCCCATTCCGTGGGCGGCCGCCAGGGATACCGTGTTGGGGGCCTATCGCGCCTTCTCACCGCAACTGGCCGAACTGGGTGGGCGCTTCTTCGACCACGGCTGGATCGACGCTCCGGCGCGGCCGGGGAAATCCTCGGGGGCGTTCGCCCACCCGACCGTACCGTCGGCGCATCCCTACCTGCTGCTCAATTATCTCGGCAAGACGCGCGATGTCATGACCTTGGCCCACGAGTTGGGTCACGGTGTCCACCAGGTGCTGGCGGCCGGGAAGGGCCAGCTGATGGCGGATACGCCGCTGACCCTGGCTGAAACCGCCTCGGTGTTCGGCGAGATGTTGGCTTTCCGGGCGGTGCTTGATGCCGAAACGGCTCCGGCCCGCCGACGCATCATGCTCGCGGCGAAAGTCGAGGACATGCTGAATACCGTGGTCAGGCAGGTCGCCTTCTACGAATTCGAGCGTGCCATCCACGAGGAGCGGCGGCGGGGCGAGCTATCGGCGGAACGAATCGGCGAAATCTGGACAGAAATACAGCATCAAAGCCTGGGTCCGTCACTGCGGTTCCACGAGGAATACCGCTATTACTGGTGCTACATTCCGCACTTCATCCACACGCCTTTCTATGTCTACGCTTATGCTTTCGGCGATTGTCTGGTGAATTCCCTGTATGATGTCTACCGCGGGGGGGCGACCGGCTTTCAGGAGAAATACATCGATATGCTGAAGGCCGGCGGCACGCTTCGGCACAAGGATCTGCTTGCCCCGTTTGGGCTGGATGCCGGCGATCCGGCATTCTGGCGGCGCGGGCTGGATATCATCGTCGGCTTCATCGACGAGTTGGAAGAGATGTCGTGAGGCCCTGCCGGGCAATGATCCTGTACAGCCCGACGGGGCGAAAGGCCCTGGGCTTGACGGAGAACCCGGGTTCCATCAGGTTATGGCCGTCTGAATTGCCCTGGATTGCCGCTTAATTTCCGGACATAGGATTCATGCCGGCGCGAAAAGACGGTTCTTCTGAAGCCAACCGGCTGGGCGGCCGGGTCAAGCGCTATGCCCAGGTGTCCACGGCGGTCGGCGGCTTGGCCGCCCGCCTGGCCGGTGAAAAAGTGCTTGGCATCAAGAGCGATTCCGGGCGGATGGCGGCCGACCTGAAGACGGCCCTTGGCGGCCTGAAGGGGCCGCTGATGAAGGTGGCGCAGATCCTGTCCACCATTCCCGACGCGCTGCCGCAGGATTATGCCCGTGAACTGGCACAGCTGCAGGCCAATGCCCCTCAGATGGGCTGGCTGTTCGTCAAGCGGCGGATGGCCTCCGAACTCGGCGCGGACTGGCAGACCAGATTCGCCGGTTTCGAGCACGAAGCCGCCGCGGCCGCATCGCTCGGGCAGGTGCATCGGGCGGTCGGGCTGGACGGCCGGCGGCTGGCCTGCAAGCTGCAGTATCCGGACATGGCGTCGGTGGTCGAGGCCGACCTCAAGCAACTGCGCGTCATTCTTGGCTTGTACCGGGGCTACGACAAGGCGATCGATCCGTCGGACGTACAAGAAGAATTGGCCGAGCGGTTACGTGAGGAGCTGGACTACGATCGGGAAGCCCGCCACATGAGGCTCTATGGCCATATGCTGGCCAAGGAACAGGGGGTCCATACTCCCCAGGTGGTGCCCGAACTGACCACGCAACGCCTGCTGACCATGACCTGGCTTGACGGCGAACGGATGATGACGTTCGTCGACCGGCATTTGGAAGCGCGGAATGCCGTCGCCTACAACATGTTCCGCGCCTGGTACGTGCCGTTCTACTTTTTCGGCGTCATCCATGGCGACCCGCATCTGGGAAATTACACGGTCCGCCCTGATTGCGCGATCAATCTGCTCGATTTCGGCTGCATCCGCGTGTTCGCTCCGAAATTCGTCGAGGGGGTGATCGACCTCTACCATGCCCTTGACCGCGACGACCGAGCCCTGGCGGTCCATGCTTACGAAACCTGGGGATTTCGCAACCTGACCCACGAGCTGCTGGATATCCTGAACCTTTGGGCGGAGTTCCTGTACGCTCCGCTGCTGGAGAACCGGACCCGGCGGATCCAGGAAGCCGATGGAATGTATGGGCGCGAAGTGGCCGGGAAGGTCCATGCGGAATTGCGGCGGATCGGCGGGGTGAAGCCGCCGCGCGAATTCGTCCTGGTGGATCGTGCCGCGGTCGGCCTCGGTTCGGTTTTCATGCGCCTCAGAGCCGAAATCAATTGGCATCAGCTGTTTCAGGAGCTGATTCGCGACTTCGATGTCACGGTTCTGGCCAAGCGGCAGGCGGACGCATTGCGGCTAGCCGGACTGGCGGGTTAAACCGGTATCTGCCTTCGCCTGAAGGCATTAGACGGTCGCCGCGACACGCTCGACTTCGGCCGCCAGGTCGGCCGGAGTTACCGGCTTCAGCAGGAGCCCGGCGGGGCGCAAGGCCTTGATGCGCCCCACGGTTTGCGGCTCGCCCGAGCCGCTGACGAAGATGATCGGAATGGCGCGGTGGGCCAGGATCCGTTTTGCCGCTTCGACACCGTCGATCCCGCCTTTCAGGCGCACGTCCATCAATACCAGGTCGGGCGCATCCTGCAGGGCGACGGTGACGGCTTGCTCCCCCGACGTGGCTACGCCGATGATCTGATGGTCGCGCGATTCCAAGTAGATTTTCACGCCCATGGCGACCAGGGGGTCATCCTCGACGATTACGATGCGTGCCATCCGCCCATCACTCCAACCCCTTCGGCCGGCAGCCTCGGCCCGGCCCGACCCTTAATGGATAACGCTCACCTCGGGGGCAGAACAGGGCAAAAAGGAGGTGCTCTCGCCCCCTAGCCCGGAAGGCGCTTCCCGCCAGGAAGGCGGGGCCGATATCTTCCGCCCGAGGAGGTCGGTGGCAAATGGGCATATCCCGATGGCATTTTCCGTCCAAGGTGACCGGTTCGCTGGTGGTCACGTTGGCAGTGTCGGCTCTCCTGGTTCTGGGATGCCTGACGCTGTTGCTGGCCGCCGGCTTGCAGAGTGGTCTGCCGGTGCCGCTGCTGATCGGCGACGGCAATACGGCATCCTCGGTTGACTGGGGAGGGTGGCGCTATACGGTTTATCCTTGGCTGTTGTTCGGATTGACCGCGCTGGGCGGCGTCACCCTGTTCGGCGCCATTGCCGTGCATCGCGCCGGGGCCGAGCAGGTAGCACAGGGTCGGCTGCAGAAAGCCGATCGTGCCCTTTCGGTGATGCTGGAGGAAAACGATGCCCTGCTGGCGGAAATCCACCATCGGGTGAAAAACAACATGCAGGTGGTGGTCAATCTGCTGCATCTGGAATCGGCGCGGCTGACCGACACCGGAGCCCGTCGGCGCTTCGATGCCCTGGGGCGGCGCATCGCCTTGATCGGCCGTGTGCACGAACGGATCTACGCCTCCGACACGTTCTGCCGCATGGATCTGGCCGCGCATATTGCCGAGCACTGCCGGGAATTGGCCGCTTGTTTGGGGCGGCCGGAGGCCGAGGTCGTTGCCGAGCCGCTGTCTTGCGGCCTGGATACGGCCTTGCCCTTGGCCCTGATCGCGCACGAACTGGTGAGCCATGCGATGGCGAAGGGTGGGGCCACGGCTTTTACCGAGGTCTCGCTGATGCACCGGGGCGGGGCAGTGGAACTCCGGGTGGTCAACGGCGACAGCGAAGGGCCGCTCGCCGACCTGGAATTCGCCCTGGTGGACGTCCTGGCCGAACAGATCGGGGCGGAGGTGGATTACGGAGACCGCGGCGGCTTCTCAGCAAGGCTGGTCATGCCGCAGTCGCTGTTCATCTGTCCCTGAGCCGGGTGGCGGCTCAGCCACAGAGCCGTCGACGGCAAAAAGCGCCAAGCCTGCCGGGCTTGGCGCTTCAAAAGGAGTCGCGACGCGGACTTCTTTAAGCCTTAAAACCCTTCGCGTTCCAGACGCTTACGCTCGAGCTTGCGAGCGCGGCGGACCGCCTCAGCCTTTTCTCGAGCCCGCTTTTCCGAGGGCTTCTCGTAGTTGCGGCGCAGCTTCATCTCGCGGAACACACCCTCGCGCTGCATCTTCTTCTTGAGGGCTTTCAGGGCTTGATCGACGTTATTGTCACGAACGAGAACCTGCACGTTTCGTCACCGCTCCTTCACGCTTCGGGCAAAAACGCCAAGGACGGCTTGCGCCGTCCAGGGCAAAATTCGTTATGGGCGGCGAAGGCCGTCCGGGAGCGGCTTAGATAGCACAACAAAGCTCTGTTGGGAAGAGCCCGCATGGGCCTTTACCAACAGAACTTGGCCGCTCATATTTGCGGCATGGCAATTCTCGACATCGCCCTGATGGGGCACTCCATCCTATCGCAGTTGGCCGATCCGGTGGAAGACCCGACCGCCCCTGCCGTTCACAGCCTTGTCACCGACATGATGGAAACCATGGCGGCGGCCGGCGGTGTCGGATTGGCGGCGCCGCAGGTCAAGCAGGCGCTGCAGTTGGTCATTTTCGAGGTTCCGGCCAATCGTGCTGCCGATGGGGTCGGCCTGCCGCTGACGGTGCTGATCAATCCGGTCATCGAGCCTTTGGCCACGGCTGTGGAGGAAGCCTATGAGGGATGCCTGTCGATTCCCGGCCTGACCGGCGTGGTGCCGCGATGGCGGCATATCGGATATCGCGGCCTTGGACTTGACGGGAAGCCGATCGAGCGGGAGGCGACGGGATTCCACGCCCGTGTTGTCCAGCACGAATGCGACCATCTGCTGGGAGCGCTTTACCCAACGCGCATGCGGGATCTGTCGACCCTGGCCTTCACCGAGCAACTGCGCCGGCTGGCCCAGGAACAGGAGGACTGTCGATGAGCGAAATGGGTGCAATGCGCGACCTGCGGGACGGGCTGGTGTTGGCAGCCTTGCCGCATGTGCCATTCGACGGCTGGAGCCCCCGCGTGCTCCGCGACGCGGCGAAATCGCTCGGTGTCGATCAAACGATGGGGGAGCGCGCCTTTCCCGGTGGGGGAGTGGCCGCGATCGAGCACCTGGCCGACCTCGCCGACCGTCGGTTGACCGAGGAAGCCGAAGCCTCCGATTTGCCGTCGATGCGCCTGGCCGAGCGGATCGCCTGGCTGACGCGGCGGCGGATCGAAGGCTGGGCCGAGCACCGGGAGGCGGTGCGCCGCGCGGTGACGCTGCTCAGCCTGCCGACCAACGGGGCGACGGCGATGCGTACCACTTGGCGTACCGTCGACACGATTTGGTACGCCGCGGGCGACTCATCGGCTGACTTCAGCTATTACACCAAGCGGGCCGGGCTGGCGGCGGTCTATACCGCAACGCTGCTCTACTGGCTCGAGGATGAGTCCGAGGGGTTTGCCGACAGCTGGGAATTTCTGCACCGGCGATTGGCCGATATGAGCGGTCTGCCGAAACTGCGGGAGGCGGTGGAAAGGCGCGTCGGGCATTTGCCTAACCCACTGCGCTTTCTGGCCGAAAAAATGCCGAGCAGGCGCCATTTCGGAGTGAGGCGTGGTTAATCGCCGCCGACCGGTTCGTGTTCCGTCGGTGCCGGGGTGGTCGGCCCTGCCGACATGACCTTGCGGCGCTGGCGGATCCAGTTGAGCAGCCCGCTGGCAATCGCCAGGACGACGATTACGCCCAATACGATCCGCGAGGATTCGCCGAGGTAGATTTCCATCGCCTTGCCGAGGGTGTAGCCGCCCCATGCGAAGGTGTTGGCCCAAACGGCGGCGGCAATGAAGTTGAGAGCCAGGAACTTCAGCCGCGAGACGCCGGTCATGCCGATGATGAATGGGCTGACGTTGCGCAGGCCGTAGATGAACCGGAAACTCAGGATGAAAAGGTCTTCCTGACGGGCCAGCAGCTTGAACGCCCATTCCACCTTGGTTGCCATGTTCGGCCAGCGCTTGAGCAGCGGTGTGCCGTATCGCCGCCCAATATAGAACCATGATTGGTCGCCGCCGAAGCTCCCCAGAAAGGCGGACAAGGCGAGCAGCCAAACGCTCAAATGCACGGTGTCGCTCGAAATAAGGGCACCAGTGATCAGGACGACGGTCTCTCCCTCGAGAAACGTCCAGACGAGAATCACCAAATAGACCAAAGGTCCGTAGTTGTTGGTGAAATCGACGATCCACTGTTCCAAAGACATAGCTCAGGTTAGCCCATTCCCATGGGCGTGGTCCGAAAATCCCCGTCGCATTCGGGGCAGTCAATCAAAGAGTTGGCGCCGGCGGCAAGGATATTTGCCTGTCGGCTGAGCTTCAGTGGTTCGTCATATTGTCCGATCGTGGCCGCAGGCGGGTAACATGTCCCATCTTGCGGCCGGCGCGAACCTCACTCTTGCCGTAAAGGTGCAGACGGGCCCCTTTCTGGGCGAGCAGGGGCAGCCATTGGTTCACTTCCTCGCCGATCAGGTTCGTCATCACGGCGTCGGAATGACGTTCGGGGCAGCCGAGTGGCAGGCCGCAGACCGCTCGTACCAGTTGCTCGAACTGGTCGGTAAGGCAGGCGTCGATAGTCCAATGGCCGGAATTGTGCGGACGCGGCGCCATCTCGTTGACCAGCAGCCTGCCATCCTTGCCGATGAACATTTCGACGGCGAGGAGGCCGACCAGTTCCAATGCATGGGCGGTGCGTCGCGCCACATCCTGCGCCTGCCCGGCCAGGCGGTGTGGAATGGGGGCCGGCGCGATGGTTACGTCGAGGATATGGTGGCGGTGCCGGTTCTCCACCACGTCGAAGCAGGCGGCGTTGCCGTCGAGCCCGCGGGCGACCACCACCGACACCTCCCGTTCAAAATCGACAAAGCCCTCGAGAATCGCCGGTTGGCCGCCCATCCCGGCCCAGGCTTGGTCGAGATCCGTGGTTTCCTCGATCTTGACTTGTCCCTTGCCGTCATAGCCGAAGCGCGCCGTCTTCAAGACGCAGGGGCGGCCCAGTTCGGCGACCGCCCGGCCCAGGCCGGCCCGGTCGAGGACCGGGCGCCACGGGGCGGTGGCGATGTCCAGCGAATTGAAGAATGATTTTTCCACCAGGCGGTCCTGGGCGGTTTCCAGGGCCCGCCAGTTGGGGCGGACCGGGACATGCTGCGACAGGATGCGGACTGTCTCGGCCGGAATGTTTTCGAACTCGAAGGTGACGACGTCCACCGCCTCGGCGAACCGGGCCAGCGCGGCTTCGTCCTCATAGGCGGCGACGGTGGCTTGCGCCACGTGGAAAGCCGGGCTGTCGGCCTCGGGGCAATAGACATGGCAGCGATAGCCGAGGCGCGCCGCTGCCAACGCCGTCATGCGCCCTAGCTGTCCGCCGCCGATCACACCGATGGTGCTGCCCGGGGCGATGGCCTTGTCATCAGGCGCCATCTTTTTCTTCATCGACGGGCTGTTCGCCCACTGCGGCGGTCTGACGGGCTCGCCAGTCGTCGAGCCGCCGGGATAGGGCGTCATCGTTCAGGGCGAGCACCGCGGCAGCGAGAAGTGCGGCGTTGATCGCTCCCGATTTTCCGATGGCCAGGGTGCCAACCGGTATGCCGCCCGGCATTTGGACGATCGATAGAAGGCTGTCCATTCCCGACAATGCCTTGCTTTCGATCGGTACGCCGAACACCGGCAGGGACGTTAGAGCGGCGGTCATCCCCGGCAGGTGGGCGGCTCCCCCCGCTCCGGCGATGATCACCATCAGGCCGCGGTCACGAGCGTTGCGCGCATAGTCGTAGAGGCGTTGGGGCGTGCGATGGGCGGAGACGATCCGCTGTTCATAGGGTACACCCAGAGTGTCGAGGGTTTCGGCGGCATGGCGCAGGGTTGGCCAATCGGATTGGCTCCCCATGATGATGCCTACCTTCGCCTGCGTCATTGCCTCGCCGCGCTCCCTACGGGAAAGGCGGCATTATAGGCGGCGTCGGCGCGAACGCAAGCATGGCGCCCGAACTGGCCGGTTCATCCGTAACACAACAGAAGGCCGGCAGCGGCCGGAACAGCCGCGTGGGAGTACGAGGGAAGGACGATGGGCCTGTCGATCGGAATGAACAAGGTGGCGGTCATGCCGGCGGGCAGCGTCGCTACGCCGGGTGGATCGGGGGGCGACGGCGGCGGGCGCCGCCCGTTTCCGTTCCGCCGCCATAAACCGTCCGACGTTGTCGAGGCAAGTTCGATCCTCGACCTGCCGCCCGGCGCCATTCCAGGGGCGGCGCAGGCGTCCATCGCCGCCCTGGTCGGCGAGGTCGAGCGGCTGCGCGAGGAAGCCGAACAATCCCGCCACGTCGAGGCCTTCCTTGCGGCGGAGGCCGATCGCCATCCGCTTCTTCCTGTTCTCAACCGCCGCGCCTTTCTGCGTGAACTCGGCCGGCTGCTGGCACTGTCCGAACGGGAGGCTTTGCCAGGGACCCTCGTGTACCTTCATCTGGGTGAGGTGGAACGATTGCGGGTGGAACAAGGGCTGGCCGCCGGTGATGCGGCGCTCGTCCATCTGGCGGCTGTCCTGCGCTCGGCCCTGCGCCAAACCGATCTGGTCGGCTATCTTGACGGGGCGGATTTCGCTGTGGCGCTCGCGGTGTGCGAGGACGACGTGGCGGGCGAGAAAGTGGCTCACATTGTCAGGACGCTGGCCGGCCGGCAATTCCTTTGGCTGGGGCGGCCGGTCCATTTCGCCATCGGTCTGGGAATGGTGCATTTTCGCGCCGAGGCCTCGGCCGAGCAGCTGCTTGGTGAGGCTGATGCGGCGCGGCGCCAGGCGATGATGGGCGTCAGGCGATGATGTCGGGAACCAGGGCGCTTTCCAGCGCGGCAATCTGATCCTTGAGCACCAATTTTCGCTTCTTGAGGCGTTTGAGTTGCAACTGGTCGAAGGGAACGTCTTCGGATAGGCGGGAAATCACGTCGTCAAGATCGCGATGCTCCGTTCGCAGATCATTCAGTCGGCGTCGCAGTTCTTCGTTGGTTTCGTCGGTCATGCCCAGAGCCTATCGAGTCGAAGAATGACACTAGCAGAAGTTCCACGAAAACGGTATGCCAGGTTAGAGCGGTTTCCGTGTCATCGGGACGACCGAAGGGAGGAAGATTCTCGTCGGATCAAGAACTCTCTCGCGTCGCTCGGGATGTCCGGAGACAGCCTCCTAGTGGTCCACCCCAGACGCTTGGTTCCCAAGCGCCTGGGTCAGGCGGCCCACCAACTGATTGGATTGTGGTTTGTGCGCCCTCGCCGGGCGGGGCCTTCGGTCCTTTGGCCGGATGGTCCCACCCAGTGAGGGGCTATGACGAACTTGGTGCTCGACTATCCCGGTGAGGTTCCATGACACTTGTTCATCGGCTTGGCGTACTGACCAGCGGTGGTGACTGCGCCGGCCTTAATGCGGCCATCCGAGCGGTCGTGCATCGCGCAATCCACAGCTATCGCTGGACCGTCTTCGGCATCAAGGACGGCTCTCTGGGCTTGATGAACAGGCCGCTGCAATACCAGGAACTCTCTCTCGACCTGTTCAATGGCAATATGCTGCGGATGGGCGGGACGGTCCTTGGGACCACCAACAAGGGCGATCCCTTCGCCTTTCCCATGCCGGACGGGACGACGAAGGACCGCTCGGGGGAATTCATCGAAGGGTTCCATATGCTGGGCCTCCATGCCCTGATCGTCATCGGCGGCGACGGCTCGCTCAGGATCCTCGACAAACTGTGCCAATTGGACAATGTGCCGATGGTGGGCATCCCCAAGACCATCGACAACGACGTCCATCAGACCGAATTTGCCATCGGCTTCACCACAGCAGTCAATGTGGTGGTGGATGCCCTCGACCGCTTACAGCCGACGGCCGCCAGCCATCACCGCGTGATGATCCTCGAAGTGATGGGGCGCGACGCCGGCCACATCGCCCTCTCCGGGGGTATCGCCGGAGGAGCGGACGTAATCCTGATTCCGGAGGTCCCCTACTCCCTCGACGGGGTGGTGGACAAGATTAACGATGTGCGCCGCGAAGGCCGGAACCACGCGCTCGTCGTAGTGGCCGAAGGGTGCAAGACCGAGGACGGCCTGCCGGCCACCGTGGCCTGGAGCGGCGATCAGTCACGCTATGGCGGAATTGGGCATTACCTGGCGGACAAGTTGGCGGCGCGGGTCAATGCCGAGACCCGGGTGACCGTGCTTGGTCATGTCCAGCGCGGCGGCCAGCCGGCCATGCGGGACCGCTTGCTGGCCTCGGCTTTCGGCGTGCATGCCGTGGATCTAGTGGCGCAGGGAAAGTTTCGGCGGATGGTGGCGTGGCAGGATCGCGGCGTGGTCGACGTGCCGATCGCCGAAGTGGTGGTTGGTTCGCGTTGCGTCGATCCGCAGGGGCCGGTGGTGCACACGGCCCGCAGCCTGGGAATTTATGTCGGTGAATTCGGCTGACGACGCTTTCCTGAACTGCGCAGGCCGCCCCAGCGCTTGAGGCGGCCGGTATCAATGCCGAAAAGGTCGAGCACCCGGCCGACCGTATGGTCGATCAACTCGTCGATGCTGGCCGGCGCCGAATAGAAGGCAGGAACCGGTGGCGCGATGATCGCTCCGATCTCCGATAGTGCCGTCATGGTGCGCAGATGCCCGGTATGCAGCGGCGTCTCGCGCACCATCAGGACCAGACGCCGCCGTTCTTTCAATGTCACGTCGGCGGCACGGGTGAGAAGGCTCGAGGTGACTCCTGAGGCGATTTCCGACATGCTGCGGATCGAGCAGGGGGCGATCACCATGCCCCGCGTCCGGAACGACCCCGAGGATGGCGCCGCGGCGATATCGCCGGGCGTGTAGGCGGCGGTCGCCAGGGCGGTGACATCGGCCATTTTCAGATTGGTCTCGTGCGCCAGGGAGACCTCGGCCGATCGGCTCATCACCAGATGGCACTCCACGCCGAGAGCGCGGAGCGTCTCGAGAAGGCGTATGCCATAGATAATTCCCGAGGCGCCGCTGATGCCCAAGAGAAGTGGTTCGCTGGTCATATTTTCGCTGCTGACAACCCTGGATGACGAGGCATAGTATCGTAGATGGGTACTCACCTTAATGGGAGGATGATGATGAGCCTTCTCGATCGTGTCGAGTCCCTCAAAGCAAAGCACGCTGCCTTGGAAGCAGCCATCGAGGACGAAGCACGACGCCCGATGCCGAACGCCGTGATGGTCGCGGAGCTCAAACGGAAAAAGCTTAGGATCAAGGACGAGTTGGAGCGCATAGCCCCACACTGATCCCAGCTTCGGCGCTTCCGGTTTCCCGGTAGGTCCGGGGAACCGGCGGCGGAGAATCCGAGTATTGCCGCTTCCCTGCAAATTTTCCTGACAATTAGCGTCGTCATCCCCGCCGAGCCGGGCTTTCCGTGTCGGGCGGAAGCGCCCGCCAAACCTTCGCGGACCTAACCGTTTCCACGGGGATGACGAACTGGCAACAGCCATCAAGCCCAAAAATTACCGCTTGCTGGTCTTCGCCGGAGCCGCCGTGCTGTCTTGCTGAGCGCTCTGCTCGCGGAATTTCTGCCATTGAGCCCGCTGGTCGGACTTCAATTTGTCGCGCTGGGCCTTCTGCTCCGCCTTCAGGTGGTCACGCTCGTCCTTTTGCTGGACCTTGAGCTTGTCTCTTTGGTCCTTCTGCTGCTGGCGGAGCTTGTCCCAGGCCTCCTTCATCTGGGCGTGCAACTGGTCGCCGGCGTCCATATTGGCATCGGCGGCTGCCGCCGCCGGCGCCGGTTCGGGCGCCTTGCTGGTACCGGCGGCAAACGCCGGAGCGGCGGCCAGGGTGGCGATAAGTCCAAGAGTGATGGCCAATGTTTTCATGATATCTCCCGATCGAAAGTGATGTGACAAATGATGCCAAAATGGAAAATACCATATCCGCCGCGGCAGGGCCAGACCGCATGAGCGATCGGTCGGCGCCCGCGTCGCCGGGCCGCGGCACCGGCCCGCGTCTTCTATCGGAGTCGGAGCACTAGCCAATTTTCGCGATTTCTTGCAGAATTCCGTCCCATGGAGAGGCCACAAAACACCGGCATACCAACAGGGAAAGAAACGAACCATGACAAACGCCTACGACCTCGCATACGCACAATCGCTTGAGGATCCGGCCGCTTTCTGGGGAGGCGCGGCGAAGGACCTCAAATGGTACAAGGCCTGGGACAAGGTCCTGGACGATTCGCGGGCACCGTTTTACCGCTGGTTCCCCGGTGGCGAGGTCAATACCTGCTACAACGCGGTAGACCGCCATGTGGAAGAAGGTCGGGGCGACCAGGCGGCGATCATTTATGACAGCCCGGTGACCCAGACCGTGCGTACCCTGACCTACCGTCAACTGCAAGATCAGACCGCGCGTCTGGCGGGGGCGTTGGCCGGCCTTGGCGTCGGCAAGGGTGACCGGGTGATCGTCTACATGCCCATGGTGCCGGAAGCCGCCATCGCCATGCTTGCCTGTGCTCGTCTCGGTGCCGTGCATTCGGTGGTGTTCGGCGGATTTGCCGCCAACGAGTTGGCGACCCGCATCGTCGATGCCCAGCCGAAGGTTATCCTGTCGGCAACCTGCGGCATCGAAGCGCAACGGGTCATCCCTTACAAGCCGCTACTGGACCAGGCCATCGAGCTGTCCAGCCACAAGCCGAGTCATACCGTCATTCTGGCCCGCCCCCAGGTGAAGGCGGAAATGATCGCCGGCCGGGACATCGACTGGGAAGAGGCGGTGGCCAGGGCGGCGCCGCATGATTGTGTGCCGGTTGCGTCGACCGACCCCCTCTATATCCTTTATACCTCGGGAACCACCGGCCAGCCGAAAGGCGTCGTCCGTGACAACGGGGGCCATATGGTGGCGCTGAAGTGGTCGATGAAGAACGTCTACAACGTCAGCCCGGGCGAGGTATACTGGGCGGCGTCCGATGTCGGCTGGGTGGTCGGCCACAGCTATATCGTCTACGGACCGCTGCTGCACGGCTGCACGACCGTCCTGTATGAAGGCAAGCCCGTCGGCACACCGGATGCCGGGGCGTTCTGGCGGGTGATTTCGCAACACAAGGTACAGACCTTGTTCACCGCCCCCACCGCGTTTCGGGCCATCAAGCGCGACGATCCGGACGGTACTCTGCTGAAGAAATACGATCTCAGCCACTTCCGCACCTTGTTCCTGGCCGGCGAGCGATCCGACCCGGATACACTGCAGTGGGCGGAACGCCATCTGGGAGTGCCGGTGATCGACCACTGGTGGCAGACCGAGACCGGCTGGGCCATCGCCGCCAATTGCATGGGGCTCCATACCTTCCCGGTGAAGCACGGGTCTCCGACCAAGGCTGTGCCGGGTTGGAATGTGCAGGTTCTCGACGAAGCCCATAACCAGTGCAAACCTGGCCAGGTCGGCGCCCTGGTGGTCAAGCTTCCGCTGCCTCCCGGCAGCCTGCCCACTCTGTGGAACGCCGATCAGCGTTTCCTTGACAGCTATCTCTACGAGTTCCCTGGCTATTACAAGACCGCCGATGCCGGCTTTATCGACGACGACGGCTATGTTTATGTGATGAGTCGCACCGACGACATCATCAATGTCGCCGGCCACCGCTTGTCGACGGGTGCCATGGAAGAAGTCCTGGCCAGCCATCCCGACGTCGCCGAATGTGCCGTCGTCGGTGTCCACGACACCATGAAGGGACAGTTGCCCTTGGGCTTCCTGGTACTCAAGGCGGGCGTGACCAAGCCGGAGGAGCAAATCGTGAAGGAGGTGGTGGCTCTGGTGCGCGAGCGCATCGGTCCAGTGGCGGCGTTCAAGACGGCGACGATCGTTAAGCGTCTGCCGAAGACCCGCTCGGGCAAGATCCTGCGTGGGACCATGCAAAAGATCGCCGACAGCGAGGAGTACAAGATGCCGGCGACCATCGATGATCCGGCGATTCTCGATGAAATCGAGGAAAACCTGAGTGCCATCGGCTATGCCAAAGGGCGCCAGGGCGCAGCGTCCTAGATTGCGAGGCTGGTGCACTGAACCATTCAAATGGTTCAGTGCACCAAGCTTGGTCTTGTCCCTCGCCGGGCGGGACCGAGAAAGGCCGAGGCAGGCCTATTCGCTCGGGTGGTCGTAGCCTTCAAGCGGCTGGGCCACCGCCTGGCCGCCGCGCGGCCGCGAAAGGATCACCGCCTTTTCGAGATCCGCTTCGGTGCACAGGCCTAGGGTTACCGGATTACGCGGTTTGATGTTGACTGCGTTCCAATGGCTGCGGTCGCGCACCTTGCTGATGGTGTCCTTGGTCGTGCCGATCAGCTTGCAAATATGCGCGTCGGAAAGCTCCGGATGGTGTTTGAGCAGCCAGGCGATGGCATCCGGCTTGTCCTGGCGCTTTGACACCGGGGTGTACCGGGCTCCTTTAGTCTTGGCATGGGCCAGTTCCGGCATGGTGGAAAGGCGCAGCCTGGCATTTTCGTTCTTCTCGCAACGCTCGATCTCTTCTCGGCTGAGCTGGCCATTGGCCACCGGATCGAGGCCGACAATGCCGACGGCGACTTCGCCATCGGCGATCGCCTGAACTTCGAGGGCATGAATGCCGCAAAACTCGGCAATTTGTTCAAACGACAGCGTGGTATTTTCGACAAGCCAAACAGCTGTCGCCTTGGGCATGAGCGGCAAGGCCATGTGTCCTCCTTTCAGGTCACTCTTGCGTTTATTTTGACCTGGGTAGGTCTTGCCGGGCGAAGCCGGCGCGGGTAGGCATCGAATAATATATAGCTGCCGGCCCCTGGTCCGGTCAAATGCGGTCGAGGGTCAACACGATCTTGCCGATATGCGCGCTGCTTTCCATCAACCGATGGGCCTCGCCGGCGCGTGCCAAGGGAAAGGTGGCGAAAATCGACGGCGTCATCCGTCCCTCGTCGAGGAGCGGCCAGACCCTTGCGCGCAATTCGCGGGCGATGGCCGCCTTCGCCGCCACGGGCTGGGGGCGCAAGGTCGAGCCGGTCAGGGTCAGGCGCTTGAGCATGACCGGAAGAAAATTCACCTCGGCTTTCGGGCCGTTCAGGAAGGCGATGCTGACATGCCGACCGTCGGCGGCCAGACTCTTGATATTGCGCGGCAGATAGTCGCCGCCCACCATGTCGAGAATGACATCGACTCCGCGCCCGGCGGTCTGCTCGGCAATGACCTGGACGAAGTCCTGCGTCCGGTAGTTGATCGCGCAGTCGGCCCCGAGGGCCACGCAGGCCCGACATTTGTCGTCACTTCCGGCGGTGGCGAAAACGCGGGCGCCGAAGGCATTGGCCAAGGGGATGGCGGTGGTTCCGATACCGCTGGTGCCGCCATGCACCAGGAAGCTTTCTCCGTCCTTGAGGGCCGCTCTCTGGAAGACGTTATGCCAAACCGTGAACAGGGTTTCAGGCAGGGCGGCGGCGCGTACGGCGTCATAGCCTTGGGGGATGGGCAAGCACAGTTCGGCAGCGGCGGCACAATATTCGGCGTATCCGCCGCCGGTCACCAGAGCCGCGACCGATTGGCCGATCGTGGAAGCGTTCACCGAGTCTCCGACTGCGACCACCGTTCCAGCGACTTCGAGGCCCGGAATGTCCGAGGCGCCGGGGGGCGGCGGGTACATGCCCTGGCGCTGGATGACGTCCGGCCGGTTGATTCCGGCGGCAGCGACCCGGATCAGCACCTCGGTCGGTCCAACAGCCGGCAGCGGTCGCTCGCCAAGGACCAAGGTCCCATTCGGGCCGGCGTCTTGAATCTCGATGCATTTCATGGTGGCGGGAAGGACCATGCTTCACACTCTCTATGCCAGATAAGGCGCTAAGTCTGGTACCTTGACGGATATGAGGCAAGGGAACAAGCCATGGATCCGGATGATCTGGAGCCCCGAAAAAGGGCGGTAGAGCCGAAAAACCCGGAGCCCATGTCGGTGGCTGAGCTGCAAGGCTATATCCTCGAACTGGAGACGGAAATCTATGGCGCGACAATCTGTATGGGAGTATCGCGACAATCAGGATGGAGAGTTGTCAGTCGCGACGAAGTGATGATTGTCGCCGCCCGACATTAAATCAAGCATTATT
>JAJXWP010000011.1 GCA_021781575.1 Pseudomonadota bacterium | reverse complement strand
TCAACAGCACCACCTATGCCGGCAAGACGCTGCTGTCGGGCTCGTTCCTGCAGAACGTCAAGTTCCTGGTGGGCACCCAGAGCAGCAACACCATCGCGGTGACGGTCAGCGCGGTGGCGGCCAAGACGCTGCTCGGCACCACCGCCTCGCTCACCACCGCGGTCAGCACCTCGGTCAACGCGCTGAAGACGATCACCAATCTTAACTCGGCGATCAACACCATCACCAAGGACCGCGCCAAGATCGGTGCCTACGAATCGCAGTTCAACTTCGCCAACCAGGACATCTCCACCAACATCCAGAACATCACGGCCTCCGCCTCGGTGATCATGGATGCCGACGTGGCCTCGGTGAAGGCTCAGCTGTCGGCCACCGACGTCAAGACGCAAGCCTCGGTCGCCGCTCTGACCCAGGCCTCGCAGCTGCCGACGGAATTGCTGAGGCTGATCCAGTCCTAAGGCCTCCGGCCAGGCGCGGGATGTGCCGCATCTGTCGGAAAGCGGCAGGCCGGCACAAGCCGGCGGCGTCGGAGACTAGGCCGCCGGACCTCTCGATGGTAACTTGGGGCGTGGGAGTGGGGCGATCCCACGCCTGGGTTACCTCTTCGGTTGAACGGAGCAGTCAGAAATGACCACCACATCCGGCGTCACGTCGACCGCACCGACCATCAGCACCGGCAACGCCCAGGACATTTCCGGCCTGATGGCCGGCAATGTGTCGCTGTCGCTGGCCGAAGCGGTCACCGTCAAGGTGCAGCCGTACCTTGACCAGGCGACCGCCGTCCAAACCAATATCAACGCCAATCAGACGAAGATCGCTGCCTACCAGAACATGCAAAGCCTGCTGCAGGCCCTGGAGACCTCGGTGTCCAACCTCAGTTCGCAAGCTGTTCAGGGCTCGAATGCCTTTGATAGCCGGGTGGCCAACCTGTCCTCGGCATCCAATGTCCCGGGCGGGACGCCGTCGGCGCCCAATGCCATCCTGTCGGCGTCGGTCGCCGCGGGAACGAACACCGGATCCCACACGGTCACGGTGAATGCCCTGGCTGCCGCTGAATCCGACGTCAGTGCGACGCAGAGTGTTTCGAGCACCACAGCCATCAGCAATTTACCGGCGTTCAGCGGTTTCTCCAGCGGCAGCTTCAGCATTGCCGAGCAGGGCAAGACGGCTGTGTCCATCAACGTCACGTCGAGCATGTCGCTGACCGATGTGGCCGGCGCCATCAACGGAGCGACGGCACAGACCGGTGTGACGGCGTCTGTCATTTCCATCGATGCAAGTCATTCGGTGCTGGTGGTGTCGGGGGCTGACAGCGATACGCCATTGCAATTCACAGATACCAGCGGCGTTCTGGCCGGATTGGGGGTGGTTGGCACGACGCTCACCGGAACGGCCAAGGAGACCAGCCAGACGACGGCGCTTGGCCTCAGCGGGTCCTTCAGCGTGAACGGCGGGCCTGCCGTCAACGTCACCTCGACCATGACCCTCAATGATATCGCCGCTGCCATCGGATCGCAGGCCAGCGTGGTGACCAACGCCGACGGGACCTACTCCCTGCAAATATCATCGGGCGGCAGCAGCCCGGTCAGTTTCTCCGGAGTCACCGGAACCGCCCTGTCCGGCCTCGGTTTCGCCGCGAGCGGCGCCGCCGACCAGGTCACCGCCCCGCAGGCGGCCAACCTGACGGTGGACGGCGTGGCCGGAATCACCCGGACGAGCAACACCATTTCCGACTTGCTGAACGGCGTTACGCTGAATTTGAGCGCGGCCGATCCGAATACCTCGGTCACGATGAATATCGCCCCGGACACCACCGGCGTAACCAATGCCGTTCAGAGCTTCGTCACCGCCTACAACAATTGGCAGGCCTTCGTGAACCAGAACGAGGCGACCAACAGTGATGGTACGGCCGCCGCGGGCGCCACGCTGTTCGGCGATTCCACCCTGCGCGAGGCCAACCTGCAGGTCAGCAGCTCGATCACCTCGGAAATCAACAACTACACCTTGGCAGACCTGGGGATCACGCTCGATTCCAACAACAACCTGCAAGTCGACAGCACGACGCTGTCGCAACAGCTTTCGACCAATTTCAGTTCGGTGCTGGGCCTGTTCCAATCGCAGGCGAGCACCGACAATTATGCCCTGCAGCCGTTGGGTATCGACTACAGCACCTATGCGGGAAATTTCTCCTTGGGCATTGCTTCGAGCGGCGGGGTGATCACCCTCAGCGGCGCGGCGGCAAGCTCCTTCTCGGTTAGCGGCAACAGCATTTCGGGCAATTATGGGACGCCCTATTTTGGCATGGCATTCACCTGGAGCGGCGGCGATACCGCTGGCACCACGGTCAATGTCACAGCGACGCAAGGTCTGGCAAACCAGGTTTACCAGAGCGCCGACGGGTATGGGAACGCGATAAGCGGCTCGGTCCAGAGCTTGATCAGTAATCTCCAGACCCAGGATCTGAGCTTGACAAACCAGTATAATACGCTGGTCAACCAGGCAAATGACTATTCGAATTTCCTGCTGCAGCAATATTCGCAGATGGCTAGCCAGATGCAAGCCGCTGGGCAGACCTCGACTGTCTTGCAGGCGATGTTCGCGATGCAGACTGGCGGCGGGCATGTGTAGGAGAGTTCTTGATGAACCGGAATCGATACGCCATTTCCGCCTATCAGGCGGCCCAGCTCACCACGCCGCCTCTGAAAGTCGTGGTGATGCTGTACGACGGCATTCTGGTTCGCATCGCGCGGGCCGCCGAGTATGCCCGCCAAGGTGATTTCCAGAAGCAGTTCGAAAGCGTCATGAGCGCCGCGCGGATCATCGATGGCCTCAATCGGCACCTGGACATGGAAAAAGGCGGTCAGGTTGCCGTCGGCCTGCGCGAGACCTACGAGGCGGTGGCGCGCGCCCTGTTCCGGTCGGTCGGCAAGGAAACAGCGCCCGAAGCCTGCGACAAGCTGGTCAGCGCCGTCCGCGAGCTGCGCGATGCCTGGGCGGAAATCGCCGGCGAAGCGAAGCTTTCCAATCAGGATGTTCCTCCTGGCTTCCTTGGTGGGAACGCCTGAGCGGCAGATGTCGGTGCCCCAAAAGGGGGCGGAAATGGAATGGAACTCGGCTTTGGACGCGCTCCTGTCGCCAGAGGAACTGCAAGATTTGGTCGACCGCTACGGGGAGGACCCCGTCGCCTGGCCGATGGCTCGTCGAGCCGAAGCGCAGGCATTAATCGATGAATGTGCGGAAGCCAGGGCAATAATCGAACAGGCCAAACGGCTGCGGATCCAGCTCCGTAATCTGGGACCGAGGGCTCCTGCATGCTTTACCGAACAGATAGTGTCGGTCGCTCTTGAACTCGATCCACCGCTGATTCCGCCCTATTTTTTCCGGAATTAGCGCGCTAACCGTTAATTAAGTTCCTTCGCTTCATGATCCAAAAGAATACGTCGCTTCAGGGCCTCTGAAACGAGGGGGCTCGCGACGGCCATTGTTGGAGCGGAATGCGATGTCATCTTCCCAGTCGACGGCGCCTGCCGAGAACGAATCTTCACCGGCCGCGGTGGTCCAACTCTACGATACCATCCTGCTGCATGTGAGCCGAGCGGCCGAGGCGGCTCGACAGGGCGACTATCAGAAGCAATTCGACGAAGTGATGCAGGCGACGCGCATCGTCGACGGGCTCAATCGGTGCCTGGTCATGGAAGAGGGCGGCCAGGTCGCCGCCAACCTGCGCGACATGTACGAGTCGGTCAGCCGGGCCCTGCTGCGCTCGGTCGGCAAGCCGACGGCGGGCGAGGCCTGCGACAAGCTGATCGCCGCCGTGCGCGATACCCGTAACGCCTGGGCCGAAATCAGCGGGATGCCGGTGGTCGCCGGCTGAAGCATTCTGCGAGACGGCTGACATAAGTTTGCGGCAGAACCGCCGTCAGGTCGGTCCTGCCCATTGCCTCAACGCCTCCGCGACTCGCCCGATCACTCCGTCCCAATCGCCCGGGCGGGTCTGGCGGAACAGGCGGGCGGTGGGATACCACGGGGAATCGTCGCGCTCCTTGAGCCAGCGCCAGCAGCCGTCGAAGCGCGACAGGACCCACACTGGCTTGCCCAGGGCACCGGCCAGATGGACCACCGAGGTGTCGACCGAGATGACCAGGTCGAGATTGGCCGCCAGCGCCGCGGTGTCGGCGAAGTCGCCGATCTCGGCCATCGGGTCGAAGGGGCGCAGCTGCTTGGGCAGCGCGGCTAGCTGGGCCGCCGGGTCGCCCTTCTGCAGGCTGACGAAACGGATGCCGGGCAGGGCCAGCAGCGGCGCAAGCCGGTCCAGTTCAATGCTTCGTCGTTGATCGATCGTATTGAGCTGGAAATTGTCGGTGCGCGGCGCTCCCGCCCATACCAGACCCACTTTGCGGCCGGGCAGCCCGGCCAAGCGCTTGGCCCAGGCCGTGCTGGCGACCGGATCGGCCTGAAGATAGGGCACTTCGGCAGGAACGGTGGCGTCCGTGCCGAAGAGGATCGGGGCACTCATCAACGGCAGGTGGACATCGGCGGGCGGCAACCGATCGCCCGACGCCAGCACGGGGCCGGTGATGGCCGCCGTCCTTGCCAAGCGAACCAGTTGTTCGGCCAGAACGAGAGTGGTCCGGTAGCCCCTGCCTTCGATCAGGGGGACGTAGCGAAGGAATTGTATGGCGTCTCCCAGCCCTTGATCGTTCCACAGCAGGACCCGGGTGCCCGCCGGCTCCCGCCCCGTGCAACGCGGCAGGTCGACAGGGGCGGCGGCAGCGTCGGGAAGGCGCAGGCGCCATTCGAACTCGGCGAACCCTTCCTGCCATCTGCCGACGGAAAGCAGATTGGCCGCGCGTGAGAAATGCGCGACGGCATTGTTCCCATCTATCGCCAGTGCCCGGTGGAAGCTGGCTTCGGCAGCGGCGACTTGGCCCGCCGTATAGTCACTGATGCCCTTGCTCACCCACCCCATGGCAAATTCGGGAAATCCGCCAACCAGCTGCCGACAAACCGCTTCCGCCAAGTGATGTTCGCTCCGGCGCCGAAGAAAATAACTCAGGCGAAGCAGCGGCAGCGGATCATCCGGGCAGGCCGTGGCCTGGCCGTGCAGAATGTTCCGCGCGTCCTCGATGCGCCCGAGTTGCTCCAGGATCGCGGCTTCTTCCAAGGCAAGTTCCGGGTCGGCGGGATGCGTCCGGCGGGCCAACTGCAACAACGTCAGGGCATCCTGTCGACTTCCCATCCGGCCGCTCAGCCGGCTCAGTTCCAGCAGCACGTCCCGATCGCCGGGATGGGCTTGCAGCAGGCCGGCCAGGATCTGTACCGCAGCCGGAAAGTCGCATTTCGCGGCGTGCCGTCGTGCCGCCGCCAGCAGGTCCTTCACGAGAATTCCTCCAATGCCGCCGCCACCCGTCCGATGGCCTCGGCCCGGGTCTCCCCAGGCAACGGTGATTTAACCACCAAGCCGCCAAGAGGACCAAGCTATCGGTGGCGCGGCAATCTCCACGCCCCTTCGCCACCTGACTGGCACGCAATCTGCAAGGTAGGGCCGTGAGATACCAGCTCTGCCGCGCCGTCCCGCGGGTTTGGCAGGGCGATGCTAGGTCAAAGTTGCAGCGGGGGAAATTTCTACCTAGGCAGCATTGTCGCAGCGGCGATGCCGGCCAATGACGGATCGGACGGAAATCGGCGCGGTCCGCAACGTTGGGAGTAAGGTTCGATGACGATTTCGGCGACGGCGACGACAACCAATCCGTTTGCGGCCTTGACGACCAGCACCACCGCCTCCTCGCCCGGCAACTCGTCGTCGAATTTGGCCGCGGGCAATGCGGCGGCAGCGCAGACGGCCAGCAATTCCTACAACACCTTCCTGACCTTGCTGACCACCCAGTTGCAGCACCAGGACCCGCTCAATCCGACCAATACCGATCAGTTCACCAGCGAGATGATCCAGCTGTCGGGCGTCGAGCAGGAGTTGCAGACCAACCAGACCCTGGCGTCGATGGCAACCGACCTCAACACCATCTCGGCGGCGAACGGGCTCGGCTATATCGGCAAGACGGTATCGGCCTCGGGCGCCACAGTGCCAATCCAGAACGGCTCCGCCAACTGGACCTACGATCTCAACAGCGCCGCCCAGAACGTGGCCTTATCGGTCAAGGATTCGTCGGGAAATACGGTCTGGACCGGCAGTGGCGACGCCTCGTCGGGCCAGCATTCGTTCAGCTGGAACGGCGCGACGGCGTCGAGCGGCACGCTCAGCAGCGGGGATTACACTCTCGTGGTCGCGGCGACGGATGCCTCGGGCAACCCGGTGACCACTACGACCGGCATCGTCGGGACGGTGACCGGGGTCGATACGTCGACCGGCAGCACCGACTTGAAGATCGGCGACGTCACGGTGCCGGTCAGCGATGTCACCAACCTAACCAATTGAAAACCGTCGGAAGAGTATAAAAGGCAAGGAGTGGGACCATGGACGCAGCAATGAACTCGGCGGTTTCGGCTCTGCAAGCGCAGAGTTCGGCGCTGTCGACCGTCTCCAACAACCTGGCCAATTCGCAGACGACCGGCTACAAGGCGGTCGATACCCAGTTTCTCAGCCTGCTGACGCAGGAGTCCCAAGGAATTTCATTTCCCTCCGGCGGTGTCCTGGCGGTTGCCCGGCAGAATTTGATGGACCAGGGGCTGATTCAAAGCACCAGCACCACCACCGACATGGCAATCAACGGCAATGGACTGTTCCCGGTCAGCTACGGCTTGGGCGGCAGCCAGACCATGTTCACCCGCAACGGCGCCTTCGATACCGACTCCAAGGGAAATCTGGTGCTCTCGGGGACGAACTACTACCTGATGGGCTGGGCCACGGATGCCACCGGCAAGGTCTTGGCGACCAACCCCGACAACGTGGCATCCCTGCAAAACGTCAACGTCAGCAAGTTCAACTCGTCGGCCGTCGCCACCACCAATTACAGCCTGCAGGCCAATCTTCCTGCCGAGGCGCAAAGCCAGCTGAAGGGTATCTCCTACACCACCGCTGCCGGCGGCACGAATACAATGGACATGTCCTTCGTCAAGACCGGCAGCAACTCGGCCAACGCCAATGCCGGCGGTGATCCCACCACCACCTATTTGCTGACGGTGGACGGGCCGAGCGGAATTACCGTCAGCGACGGTTCGACCACCACCACCACCACCGCCAACCAGCTGCAATACTCGGTGACCGTCGACAACACCACCGGTGCCTTTGTCACCGTGCAGGGGCTGAGCACGCCGGCGGCTTCCGCCTATAACGGCAATGCCCTGCCAAGCCTTACCGACGCCAACGGCGACGCATTGACCTGGCCCGTGGATTCCAATGGCAACGCCACCTGGTCGGCGTTGACGGCGCAGTTGGGGACGCCGTTCTCCCAGCAGACCTCTTTCACCGTTTATGACTCACTGGGTGTCCAGCAGACCTTCCCGGTGACCTGGACGGCCGCCGGCAACAACAGCTGGGTCATGTCCGTCGGCAGTCCGACCAACCCGGCCGGCACCGCTTCGACCGGCAGGTTGCAGGATTCGGCGGGCAATTCCGTGCCGTCCGTCAGCTATATGGTGAATTTCAACTCGGACGGCACGCTGAACGGCTTCACTCCGCTCAGCGCCGTGGACAAGACCGGCAGCCTGCCTGCGACACCCGGCACGGCGCCGGAGACGACCTCCCTCGATCCGCAGCTGTTCGCCACCTGGAGCGACGGTGCCGCGCCGAGTACCGGGACGTCGGCGGTCGCGCTGAACCTCGGCACGTTCGGTGCGGTCGGCGTCGGCAAGTCGGACGGCTTGTCGCAGTTCGACACCGGCCAATCGTCACCGCTGATCGCGGTAAAGAGCACAAGCCAGAACGGTGTTCAGTACGGACAGCTGACCGGTGTATCGGTGGATTCCTCGGGCAACGTCATCGCCGCCTACGATAACGGGCAGAAGGTGCCGATCTACAAGATCCCGGTGGCCACCTTCCCCAATATCAACGGGCTGCAGGCGGCCAACGACGGTGTCTACGGCCAGTCCAGCCTGTCGGGAAACTACATGCTGAACCAGGCGGGCACCAATGGCGCCGGCTCGGTCGAGGGCGGCGCGCTGGAATCCTCGAACGTCAACACCTCGGTGGAATTCAGCAATATGATCACTGCCCAGCAGGCCTATTCTTCGGCGTCGCAGGTGATCAAGACGGACCAGCAGAACTTCCAGGCGTTGATCCAAGTCATCCAGTGATGCTTCGGGGTAGGCGATGAAATACGACGCGGACGGCAGACGGACTCTCGAACAGATGCAGGCGCGTGCCGCCGGCAAGTTGGCCGAGATCCATCAGCTGATCGCTCCCGGCCTCACGGCTCCCTTCACCTTCGAGCAGCTGCACCGCCTGGCGGAAGACCGCATGGCCGGCTTGCCACCGGCCGAGCGCGAAATCCTGCGTCGCAAGGCCATGGTCGCCTACAGTGAACTGGAGCGGTTGATCGAGGAAATGTCGCGGCACCTGGCGGAGATCGGCGACGAATTGCGCAAGGTCAGCCACCACAACCGCGCTGCCGCCGCTTATGGGCAAGCTCCGCGGAGCCGGCCGCATCCTGAGTTCGGTCTATGACGAGGAGAAAGAGCATGATCCCCCCGCACGATAACGCTTCCCCTGCCGAGGCGGTGCCGGCCGATGACGCGGCGGTCAGCGATTTCGTCGGAGTGATGGGCCGGCTGAGAGCGGTGATCGAAGAGGAAAACGACTTTCTGAGCCGTGGCATGCCGGCGACGCTGCTCGACACCACCCGCTCCAAGGGTGCCTTGTCGAGCGAGTTCGGCGCGCGGGGTGCCGCCCTGGTGACCAGTGCCGGCGGCCAGATCCTGAGCGATCCGGCGCTGCACGAACAGCTGGTCAAGGCCAGCGCCGAACTACGAGCGCTTTCAGCGGAGAACCGGGTGCTGCTGGATAAGGCCCTGGCCGCCAGCCGCCGTCGCATCGACGCGGTGATGGCCGCCGTGCGCGCCTGCGAGCCAGGCGACGAGGCGGTCGACGACAGCGGCCCGCACCCGGCTCCGCGCGGCTAGCCGCCCCAGGGAAGAGACGAACGCCATGACCGATATTGCCCTCTCCTCCGCCGTCAGTTCGCTGGTCAGCATCCAGCAACAGATGGCCGTGGCGTCCAACAATATCGCCAACGCCAATACGGTCGGCTACACCAAGCAAACGGTCCAGGTCGCCGAACGGGTTTCCGGCGGGGTGGGCACCGGGGTCACCGATCTCGGTACGATCAACAACGTCGACCAATATCTGTTGGCATCGGTTCTGCAAAGCAACACGCAATCGGCCCAGGCAACCACCTTCAACACCTACTACCAGAACCTCCAGCAGGCACTCGGCCAGATTACCACCAGTGATACCGGCGGCAACGACCTGTCCTCGCAGCTCGCCACGCTGCAGTCGTCCCTGACCCAACTCGCCGATGCGCCCGAGAACACTTCGCTGAACACCCAGGTGGTGGGTAATCTCGACAGCCTGTGCTCCAACCTGCGCGGCATCTCGGTGCAGGTCCAGCAGCTGAGGACCAACGCCGACAGCCAGATCGCGCAAGTGGTGACGGACGTCAACACCCAGCTGAACACCATCAATTCGCTGAACAAGGCCATTCAGACGGCCACCGTCACCAACCAGCCGATCGCCAGTCTGACCGATCAGCGGACCAACGCCCTGCAGGCGCTGACGGCGGATCTGGGGGTGAGCTATTTCATCGACGGCACGGGCGCCATGCAGATCTACACCACCAGCGGGCAGCCCCTGCTGGTCGGCGACACCGTCACGCCGCTCTCTCATACGGCGTCGACCATCGGTGCCACCAGCAGCTACCAGAGCGATCAGCAGGGCGGGATCTCCGGGATCATCCTGGGCAGCACCGATATCACCGGCCAGATTTCTTCGGGCAAGCTTGCCGCCTTGATCCAGCAGCGCGACACCGAACTGCCCAACGCGCAGAATTCGCTCAACAGCCTGGCGCAGAGCCTCAGTTCGACGCTGAACAACATCTACGGGCTGTCCGCCGGATCGCCGCCACCGTCATCGATCACCGGGACTGCCGGAACCTTCAATGGCACCGACCCGATCTATGCCGCGGCGGGAACCACGTTGCGCGTGGCATCGCTCGACTCGGCGGGCAACGTGTCCGGCTATGTGGACGTAAATATCAGCGGGGCGGCGACCGTCAACGACGTGGTGAACGACATCAACAACGCGGCGAGCAACGCCAATCCGCCGCTTGCGGTCAGTGCCTCCCTGACCGGCGGGCCTCCCGGCGATCTGCAGCTGACGTCCACCGGCGCCGCCGGCACCGGGGTCAATCTCGCCACCTTGAGTGGCGGAGTCAGCGGCAACCCGATCGCGCCCACCAACCCGGGCGTCGACCTGGCCAGCTATTTCAGCCTTGCGATGCCAGCGGCCAAGGATCTCCTGGTCGGCGGCAACTCCGCCGCTTCCATTGCCGTCGCACCAAGCATCCTGGCCAATCCCAACGCCAATTTCTCGGCCGGCAACGGCACGATGGCCTCGATGCTGACCAATGCGCTGCAGGACCAGCAGAATTTCAGCGCCGCGACGGCCATGGGGACGGCCACGCAGTCCGGTGCGACGACGACTTTCTCGAACTCGGCCAGCAGTTTCATCATCGGCGGCGGCTCGACGCCGGTCACCGTCACGCTTCCTGCCGGCACGACCACCACCTTGCAAAGCGTCGCCGCAGCGGTCAACGCCGCAAGTACCGCCGCGGGGTCGACCGTCTACGCGTCCGTCGTCGGGCCGGCAAACGGACCGAACCAGCTACAGATCACCTCGGGCGGCAGCCAGGTGACCTTTTCGGGAGTGACGGGCAACCTGTTGTCGACGCTTGGCTTGTCCAACGCGCCGACCGGCTACCTGGCCACCGTATCTACCACGTTTTCCGGTTACGCCACGGATGTCACAGCGGAAGTCGCGACCCGCGCGACGAACGCCAATAATGAGCAGACCTCCAAGCAGACCACACTGACGGCACTCCAGCAGAGCCTCAGTTCCCAGTCGGGAGTCAACGTCGACGCGGAGAGCGCCCAGCTGGTGACGCTGCAGAACGCCTATGCCGCTTCCGCCAAGATCGTCAGCACCGTCAATGCAATGTTCCAGTCCCTGCTCCAGGCCGTCGGGGCGTAAGGGGAGGCCGTTATGACCACCATATCGACACTCAATCTCCACAGCATAACCACCGGCGCGGCGTTGAACCTGGAGACGCAGCTGGGTCAGGTGCAAATCCAGCAGTCCTCGGGGCTGGTCGCGCAGAATTTCGGCACGCTGGGCGGCAGCGCCACCAGCGAGATGCTCAATCTGCAGGACAATATCTCGCAGGCGCAGACCTGGGCGTCGGAAGCGCAGACGGTGGGCAGCCGTACCCAGTCGATGTATTCGATGATCGGCAACATGGTGACCACCGTCACCAGCCTGCAAAGCCAGATCAGCCAGGCAATGGCCTCGCCCAATAACTCAGGCCTGCTGGGAGTGGTGCAGAACCTGCAGAAGAGCCTGGTCAGCCAGATGAATACCCAATATGCGGGGCGTTATCTATTCTCCGGCAGCGATATCGGTACGGCACCGGTCGACATGAGCAACTACCCGACGGTCTCAGCCTCGGGCGCCTACGACCCGTCTTCCGTCGATACGAGCTATTACACCGGCGACAGCAATGTGTTGTCGGTCCAGGTCGCATCGCAGCAGACCTTGAGTTATGGGGTCCCCGGCAACAGCCCCGCCTTCGAGCAGGCGATGCGGGCGGTCGAGGCGGTCGTCCAGGCGTCTTCGGTCACCACCGGCAGCAGCGCCACCGCCTCGACGGCGAGTGGTGCCAGCACCCTCGCCGGCGGTACACTGGTGATCAATGGGACCACCGTCACGGTGGCGGCCAACGAATCCTTTTCGGATGTGGCGGCGGCGATCAATAGCCAGCTGTCGTCCAGTGGCGTGACCGCCCGTGTCGTCCCCGACAACAGCGGCAATTATCATGTGCAGATTTCCGGCGGCAACGCCGCACTCAATATCACCGACAGCAGCGGCCTCGGCGTTTCCAGCGCCAGCCCGCTGACTCAGTCGCAGCTGAACAGCCAGCTGTCGCAGGCTCTCGACCTGGCCAACCAGGCGGTTACCGGCCTGTCTAACCTGCAGGCCTCGGTCGCCGCGGTGTCCAAGCAGTTGAACGATGCGCAGCAGCAGCAAACCACCTATGTGACCTTCCTGCAAAACTCGCTGTCCAACGTGAAGGACGCGGATACCGCCCAGGTGGCTGCCCAGGTCCAGGCGCTGCAAACCCAGCTTCAAGCGTCCTACATGGCGGTCGCCTCGGTCAGTAAGATAAACTTGGCGCAGTATCTGTAAAACGCTGGCGCGCACCACCAGGGATGGCGGTGCGCGTGCTCGTCTACGAGCCGGCGCCAGCCGGCATCCGTGACATCCGTGGACCCTGCTTCGACCTTCGCGCCGGCTTCGGCGGCGAAAAAGCGAAGGATTCACCGCCCCCAGGACTGACCCTCTGTCGAGAGCGCTGTGGGGGAAATGTCACTCAGGCAGCCGGCAAAGGGGCCGCGGAGGAGCGTTGGCTCAGGATGACGCTGAAAGAAATGACTCGTCATCCTGAGCGAAGGATCTCGGGGGTGTCTAGAACGGCGAGATCAGGTCGAAGATCTGCTGGCCGTAACGCGGCTGCTGGATGTCGGACAGGGTGCCGCGGCCGCCATAGGTGATGCGCGCCTCGGCGATCTTGTCCTGGGTGATGGTGTTGAGCGACGAGATATCTTCCGGGCGGACGATGCCTTGTATCGACAACTCGCGCATCTCGCCGTTGATCCGCATTTCCTGCTTGCCGAAGATCACCAGGTTGCCGTTGGGCAGCTTTTGCGTCACTTCGGCAGCCAGATTGACGACGACCACTTCCTGGCGATAGACATTGCCGGTGGCGTTCAGGTTGCTGTTGCTGCCCAGGTTGAACAGGTTGCTGAGGCTGGCGCCGGCCAGCACGTGGGGCAGGCTGGCTTCGAGGCCACCTGCCGCGGCGTTGGGACTGGCACCGCCGACCGGGGCGCCGACATATTCCGAGTTCTTGGTCTGGGCGACCGTGTTGTTGTAGAGCTGCGCCATTTCGTTGACGTTCACCGCGACCGTCAGCAGGTCGCCGACGTCGGTGGCCCGCTGGTCCTTGAAGAAGGCCCGCGCCCCGGGCCGCCACAGCGAATTGGTGCCGGCGCGCGGCGGCGCCGAAGGGGTTGGCATCGGCAAGCTGACCGGCTGGTAGCCTTGCGCCCGCGTCGGGTCCTGGATGCGCGAGACGCGCGGCTGTTCGCCGACCTCGGACATCCGTTCGAGGAAATTGCAGCCGCTGACCGACGCGGTGAGGGTGACCAGGGCGGCGGCGCGCAAGGCGAGGGAAAGACGCGGCTTCATGGTCCTGCTCCTTACCCTGTTCAGTTGGCCAGGGCGGTGACGCCGTTGAGGCTGACGGTGACGATGTTCGGCGCCGTGATCTTGCCCTCGACGGTCAGGTTGCTGTGGGTATTGATGACGCGGATGACGTCGCCGACGCTGCCCTCTTCCACGGCGCGGCCTTGCGCCGAGAGCGACATGGATCCGGTCTGCAGGACCATGGTGACCAGGGACCCGCGAGTGACCACGATCGGCTTCTGCAGGTCGGTGGCACCGACCATCTGGCCGGCGCTCAGTTCATGGCGCGGGGTCAGCCCAATGATGTGGTCGGCGTCGACAAGCATATCGCGGCGTACCGCATCCTGCCGCACCCTGGTCCACACCAGGTCGCGCGCCGCGATGATGTCGCCACGGCCGATGGGACGGGCCAGGACGGGGACCTCGATGGTGGAAACGACACGGCCACTGACATGGACGCGGGTCGCCGCCGGCGAGTGGGCGGGAGCCTCGATGGTGGCGTTGAAGCGTTTGTACTCGCTGTCATAGGACAGGTCGCGCACCTCCATGTCCGGCGGCACGTCGACGGGCACCACGATCTCCATCGAGCGGTTGGCCAGCTCGACCTGCGCCCCGGCCGGAAGGTTCTGGTCGGCGAGCGCCTTCAGGATCGTCGCTTCGATCTGCGCATGGGTGATGGTCACACCGTTACGCTCGATCATGCACTGATCGAACACCGTCTGCGGCCGCCAGTCGAGGCCGTTCATCGCGGCCACCCGGCGCAGCCAGTCGGAATCGACGGTGACACGCCGGCCGGGCGCGGGGGCGCGGGCGACGGCGACGTCGGCTTTGTTGCCGATATTGTCGAACAGGTCGCCGAGCTTCACCACGGGGCCGTCCACCATGACACTGGAGCGCAGCGTCACCTCGGCGAGGGCCGGCCGGCCGACGAGGCAGAGCAACAGGGCGAGGAGGGCGAGGCAGCGTTTCATTGGAGCGCCTATGCGGTTTTCATCTGGTTGGTGGTCTGCATCATGGAGTCGGCGGTCTGGACCACCTTCGAGTTCATCTCGTAGGCCCGCTGGGCGGTGATCAGATTGGTGATCTCCGACACCACGTTGACATTGGACTGCTCAAGAAAGCCTTGCAGGATCGAGCCGAACCCGGGCGTCGCCGGGTTGGCGACGATGGGATTGCCCGACGACTGGGTCTGCAGGAACAGGTTGTTCCCTTCCGCTTCCAGGCCGGCGTCGTTGGGGAAGGTGGCCAGGGTCAGCTGGCCGGCGACGGTCGGCGTGGTCTGGCCGTCGATGTTGATCGAAACCTGGCCGTTGTTGTTGATCGTCACCCCCACCGCATTGTTGGGCACGGTGATGCCGGGGACCACGGTATAGCCCTCGGCGGTGACGATCTGCCCGGACGGGCTCAGCTGGAAGCTGCCATCGCGGGTGTAGGCGTATTCTCCGGTGGGCAGCAGGATCTGGAAATAGCCTTTGCCCTGAATGGCCAGATCGAGGGTGTTGTTGGTGTTGTTGAGTGTTCCCTGCGAGGTGTCGCGGTAGACCGAGGTGGTTTTCACGCCCAGCCCCAACTGGATACCCGATGGCACGATGGTGTTGTTCTGCGAAGAAAACGTGCCGACCCGCTGCACATTCTGGTAGAGCAGATCGGTGAATTCCGGCAGCCGCCTGCTGTAGGCGGTGGTGTTCATGTTGGCGATGTTGTTGGAGATCACTTCCACATTGGTCTGCTGCGCCTGCATCCCGGTGGCAGCGATGTTCATGGCCCTCATTGCATCGTTCCTTTCTTACGCCGTCTGCTGCGACTGGGATAGGATCGGCATCGCCTTCATCTGGCGGTCGTATTCGCCTTGAAGCATCTGTTGCACGCCTTGGTAATCGCGCATGATGGTCATCATGTGGGTCATTTCGAGGACCGGCTGGACGTTGGATTGTTCGAGCATGCCCTGGGTGAGGGTGGGAACGTCCATCGTCGTCGGGTTGGCGGTAGTCTGGTACATTCCGTCGCCCGCCTTGCGCAGATCCTGCTCGTTGTCGAACTTGACGATCTGGAACTTGCCGATAACGCCGTTTTCCGTCGACACCGTGCCGTCTCCGGCGATGTTGATCTGCGACTCGTTGGGAGCCACGATGATCGGCGTATTGTTCTGCTGCAGTACCGGGTAGCCGGACGAGGTGACCACCATGCCGTTCTCGTCCAGATGGAAATGGCCTTCGCGGCTGTAACGCTGGCCGGCCGGCGTGTCGATGGTGAAGTAGCCTTCGCCGTGGATGGCGATGTCGAGCGGCGCGTCGGTCTTGATCATCGGGCCTTCGCGCGTGTCGCGGATGGTGGCCAGGTCGCGGACGAACGCCACGTTGCGGCCGAACGGGCTGTCCGCCGATTTGGTCTTCGCCACATAGTCAGTGAACATCACCTGCTCGGCCTTGTAGGCGGGGGTATTGACGTTGGCCATGTTGTTGGCCACCACTTCCATTTGGCGCCACAGAGCGGCCTGGCGGGAAAGGGCGACGTAGGAGGTGTTTTCCATGCTATGCGGTCCTGAGAAACGTTCGGCAATGCACATGCAGAAGCTATGCCAGGCATGCCGCCCTGCGGAAAGGGCAGCCGTTTCATCGGTTTGAACGGCGTAACGGGCATGGCCGCGGGTGCCTTGGGGCAAGCCATGCCGGGCAGTTATTGCCCGGTGGGAAATGGCTTGTCACCAAGCCGAGGGGAATATATCAACGCCTTATTAACCGGCGGCGGCTAAAGTCCACAATGACTGACTCCGGGCCTGCGGCCGGGAAAATCGTCATGACCTGGCGGGGCCAAGGCGGCCCGATAGGGGCGAAGGACCATGGCCGAAGACCTTGAAGAAGATTTCGATGAAGGTGACCTCTCCGAAGAATCCGATGCGCCATCTTCCGGTGGCGGTAGTAGTAGTAAGAAGAAGCTGATTCTCTTCATCGTCCTGCCACTGCTGTTGGTCGTCGGTGCCGCTGCCGGCGCCTATTTTTCCGGCCTGCTCGATCCTTTGCTGCACGCGACGAAAAGCGAAAAGAAGGCCACGGCGGATGCCGCTCAGCAAGGAAAGAACAAAGGAGAGGTGCAGCCTGCGGTCTTCTACGACTTGCCGGAAATCCTCGTGAACCTTAATACGACCGGGCGTCGGCAGAACTTTCTCAAGATCAGGGTCAGCCTCGAACTGGACAATCCCCTGGATGTCTCCAAGATCGAGGCAGTGATGCCGCGCATTATCGACAACTTCCAGGTCTATCTGCGCGAGCTGCGGATCGAGGACTTGCAAGGCTCGGCAGGAATGCTCCGGCTGCGTGAGGAATTGTTGGCCCGCGTCAACAACGCGGTGAAACCAGCCAAGGTGAACGACGTATTGTTCAAGGAAATGCTGGTTCAGTAACGAATGGACTCCGCGATGTCGGATGACAGCGAAATGGGTGGCGAAGGCCGTACCGCCGAGGACGAAGAAGCCCTCATGAAGGAATGGGCCGCCATGGCCGGCGACGACGACGGCGACGGGCCGGCGGCCGGCGGCGAGGATGGTGGCGGCGATGCCGATGCCATGGCCGCCGAGTGGGAGGCCATGCTCGGCAGTTCCGACGGTGAGGACGCCGCCGAGTCCAGCGGGCTGGGTGCGGGCAGTTCAGCCCGCGTGCTGAACCAGGACGAAATCGACTCCCTGCTCGGTTTCGACGAAGCGCACGAGGGCGAAGGCGAGCGTTCGGGCATCCAGGCCATCCTCAATTCGGCACTGGTGTCCTACGAACGCCTGCCCATGCTGGAAGTGGTGTTCGACCGGCTGGTGCGCATGATGTCGACCAGCATGCGCAACTTCACTTCGGACAACGTGGAGGTTTCGCTCGACAATATCCTCTCCTTGCGCTTCGGCGACTATTTGAACTCCATTCCGTTGCCGGCCATGCTCGGCGTGTTCAAGGCCGAGGAATGGGACAACTACGGTCTGCTGACCGTCGATTCGTCGCTCATCTATTCGATCGTCGATGTCCTGCTGGGCGGGCGGCGCGGCACCGCCGCCATGCGCATCGAAGGACGCCCATACACCACCATCGAACGCAACCTGGTCGAGCGCATGGTGCATGTGGTGCTGGCCGACCTGTCGGCGGCGTTCGATCCACTGTCTCCGGTCACCTTCCGCTTCGACCGCCTCGAGACCAACCCGCGCTTCGCCACCATTTCCCGCCCGAGCAACGCCGCCATCGTGGCCAAGCTCAGGATCGACATGGAAGATCGGGGCGGCCGCCTCGAGCTGATGCTCCCTTACGCCACCCTCGAGCCCGTCCGCGAACTGCTGCTGCAGATGTTCATGGGCGAGAAGTTCGGCCGAGATTCCATTTGGGAGACACACTTGGCCGAGGAGCTATGGATGACCGAGGTTGAGATGGAGGCGGTCCTCGACGAACAGGTGATGCCGCTTCGCGACATCCTCAATTTGCGGGTCGGTTCGAAGATCATGCTGAACGCGGTGCCCGAGTCGACGGTTGAATTGCGCTGCGGCGACGTGCCGATGTTCGGCGGAAAAATGGGACGGAAAGGGAATCGCATCGCCATTCGTATCGACGAAAAGGTCAAGAAGGAGAAAGTCTGATGGACTACAAGCTCGTTCTTGACGTGATCGTCGCCATCCTGCTTGCCGCTACCATCGTCTACGCGATGATCCTCAATGGCCGGCTCAATCAGCTGCGCAAGAATCGCGATGAAATGGCCAAGCTGGTGGCCGCCTTCAATGACGCCACGGCACGGGCCGAAGCGGGCATACCGAAGCTGCGCCGCGCCGCCGAAGAGGCAGGATCGACCTTGCAGGAGCGGGTAGAGAAGGCGCAATCCCTGCGCGATGACTTGGCATTCATGATCGAGCGTGCCGACAGCATGGCCAATCGCCTGGAAGAGGCGGTACGCGCCGCGCGAACCGAAGCCAAGCCCTCGCCGGCAGCCGCCTCGCGGCCGATGGCCGGGCGCCCGGCTCCGGCCGCCGTCTCTCCGGCAGCGACGCAAGGCGAGATCGAAGACGAACGTTCGGAAGCCGAGCGCGAATTGCTGCGCGCTCTGCAGGCCGTTCGCTGAAGACGGAAGGCGATCACCATGGCGGGCAAGGGCAGGAAGGGGTCGGCGGCAAGCGACGCAAAATCGCGCAAGCGCCCCGGGCGGGGTGGTGTTCCCCATATCCGGCTGCTTCCGGTCACCATCTTCGTCGCCGCCCTCATGCTGTCGGTGCGGGTCAACGACATCTGGAGAGGCTTGTCGACCGTCCCGGTTCCGTCGGTATCGGTCAACCAGTCGGAAGCCCAGCAGCCGCCGCCGCCTGGCGGCCGCCGGCGCGGCCAGCGATCACCGGGCTTTGCCGCCGATGGTGCGTCGGCGACCACCGCTGCGTCGGCCACCGCGGGCGAGGCCTCTCCGCCGCCGACCACCGGCACCACCCCCGCCGCCGCTCCGCCGCCGCCGGCCGTGCCTGAGCCGACCTCCGGCGAGGGCGAGCCCCCGACCTTCACGCCCAGCGAAATCGATGTCCTGCAAAAGCTGTCTGAGCGCCGTGAGGCCTTGGACGCGCGACAACACGACCTGGAACTCCGACAGAATCTGGTGAAGGCGGCGGAAGACCGCATCGACAAGAAGATCTCCGAGATGAAGGCCTTGCAAGCCAACATCCAATCCATGTTGAAGCAGGTGGATGCCCAGGACGACAGCAAGATGAAGAGCCTGGTCAAGATCTATGAGAATATGAAACCAAAGGATGCGGCGAAAATATTTGAACAGCTTGATATGCCCGTTCTCCTGGGGGTCTTGACCCATATGAAGGAGCAAAAGGTCGCGCCGATCATGGAATCGATGGATCCGATGAAGGCCAAGACCATCACCGATGCAATCGCAGTGCGCCGTGCGGCGAAGGTGGAGGGGCAAGGTGGCGGTTGATGGGGCGCGTGAAATCGCTTGATCGCGCTGGAGTTCCGTATATTAACTATGATCGCAATACCATTGTTGCATGTCTTGCGGTGATGGTGTCTTGCCCTTGGGGGGCTTGAAGGAGTGACGGATGGCTGTCGACAAGAATATGCATATCTTGATTGTGGACGACTACAAGACGATGTTGCGCATCATCCGCAATCTTCTAAGGCAGTTGGGGTTCGTGAACATCGAAGAGGCAACTGATGGCTCGATGGCCCTGCAGATGCTGCGTGGCGGCAATTTCGGTCTGGTGATTTCAGACTGGAACATGGAACCGATGACCGGCCTGCAGTTGCTGCGCGAAGTTCGGGCCGATCCCAAACTGAAGAGCACCCCCTTCATCATGGTGACGGCGGAATCGAAGTCGGAAAACGTCATCGCCGCCAAGGAAGCGGGCGTGTCCAACTATATCGTCAAGCCGTTCAACGCCGAGACTTTGCAGGCCAAGATGGTGAGCGTGCTTGGGGAGTTTTAACCTGGCAGGCTAGAGGAGACTGTCATGCCGGCGACGGTTGACCGCGACCTGACGCTGCATCTCGAAACTCTGCGCAAGGAGCAGGGGGACTTGGTCAGGGTCGAGGACGTCGGCGATGTGGTGCGTTCCCTTCTGATGTCGTTGTCGGGCGAGATTTCCGCCGCCGATCTCAAGCTGTACCAGGAGGTCGAGGCCCTGGCCGCCTATATCCAGCGCGCCAAGGCCGAAATCGCGCAGCTGAGGCCGCAAGACATCCAGGCGCACTACATCGCGTCCGCTACGGACGAATTGGACGCCATCATCGGCGCCACCGAGGCGGCAACCAACGGCATCCTCGACGCGGCGGAAAAGCTGGAGGAGCTGGCCACCGATCTGCCGGCCGCGCAACGCCAGGCGCTGACCGAGGCGACCACGACAATTTACGAGGCGTGCAACTTCCAGGACATCACCGGCCAACGCATCAGCAAAGTGGTCCGCGCACTCAAGCATATCGAAGATCGCATCGAAGGCCTGGTTGCCGCCTTCGGGCCAGAGTTCAAAAGCGCGTCGCATTCGGACCAGTCGCCTTCGGCGGAGCAGCCGGCGGCGACCGACGATGACCTGCTGAACGGCCCCCAGCTACCCGACAAGGCTCACGATCAGGCCGCCATCGACGCGTTGTTCAACAATAGCTGACATGGCGGCTCTCGGTTTTCACCCGAGCCGCCACCCTGGTCGCCGACAGGAGGAAAGACCCCGGCGGCGGGGAGATGTCCGTTGCGCCGGGATGAGGCAGACTCGGGACTGCGGCATGGGGCGGATCGCCTGCCGACCAGCCACTGTCGTTCTTCTGCTCCTTCTGGCCGTACTTGTCCTGGCCTCGGCCCGTCCAGCCGTCGCCCAGACACCGCCACGCGGCGCACTGCATGAGGGATATGCCCGGCTGGTGTTCGATTGGAGCGAGCCGGTCAATTATTCCGCCGATGTAATCAACGGCGAACTGGTGTTGCGCTTTGATCACCCGGTGAGCGGTGATTTCCGCGCCGTCTTGCGGCCTCTGGCGAATTACCTGCGCAGTGTATCGATCAGTGCCGACCACAAGACTGCCACCCTGCCGCTTGCCCATCCGGTCCAGGTCAAGGCGTTTGCCGGGAAGAATAATTCGGTGGTGATCGACTTGGTGGACCTGCCGGGTTCCAACCCTGCCAGCGCTTCGAATCAGCCGCCGCCATCCGTGGCCGGCGCTGCCGGGCCGGTCTCGCTGCTGCCTTCGGCACCGGCGCCGCTGCCGGCGGCGCCTTCCACTGCAAACTCCTCGGGTTCGGCCGCCAGGACCGCTTCCCCGGAACGGGCCGGGGGATCTCCGACCGTAGCGGTAAGGGCCGGCGAGCACGGGACCTACAACCGGCTGGTGTTTGACTGGCCGCAGGCGGTGGACTACGAGGTGAAGCAGCAGGGTGGCCGGGCCACCATCGTCTTCGCCCGGCCGGCCCGGCTTGACATGGCGGGAGTGCGGGGCTCCCTGCCCTCCGACATCGGCGTTCTGTCGACCAGCACCGGCAGTCGCGCCACCACGGTCGTACTGTCTGTTCCCAAGACGGCCCGGCTGCGGCACTTCCTGTCGGGCAAGAAAGTGGTCGTCGATGTGGTGCGGGCGGCAGACTCGCGGGGACCGGCCGATGCCGCCGAGGAGAAGACGCCTCTGGCGCCGCCGCCGGGCGCCGACGTCGCCTTGCCAGCGTTGCGCCCGCTCCTGCGCCAGGAGCGGCCTACGCTTCCATCGGAGAGCCTTGCCGCGGCCGGGCCCGGTCCGTCGCCGGTGAAGTCCGTGCCCGAGGCCAAATCGCGCGGCAAACACGCTTCGGCGCCGACGGCGACCGTCCAGGCCGCCGGCCTTCCGCCCAAGGCCGCAGCGGCACCCACCCCGGCTGCGCCGGAGAAGGTATTCAGTCTCAGCGTATCCTGGGACAAGCCCGTGGCGGCGGCGGTATTCGAGCGGGCCGGGTATTTGTGGGTGGTGTTCGACCGGCATGAGGAAGTCGATACGGCCCTTCTGCACCGCCTCGGCGGCGAAGCGGTCAAATCGGTGGAGCAACTGCCGGTAAAAGAAGCGACAGTCCTGCGGCTGGTGGTTCAGCCAGACTACACGCCAAGCGTGCGGCGCGATGGGCTTCTGTGGGTGATCGACCTGATCAACCGGCCCGGCGAACCCAGGCAACCCATCGCGGTGACCGCCCCGGCCAGTTTGCCCAGTGGGATCGGCATCTCCCTCGCCGTGGCCGATGCCGGCAGCGTGGTTTCGCTTGCCGATCCGGAAGTGGGCGACAGGATTTTGGTCGTCCCGGTGATTCCCTTGGGGGCGGGCGTCTATCCCGGCCATAGCACGCCTGATCTCGATTTGCTGCCGACGACGCAGGGCGTGGCCATCGTTCCCCATGTGGATGGGCTCGAGGTGAAGTCGTCGCGGTCCGGCGTGACCATCGGCCTTCCCGAAGGCGCCGGTCTCGTCCTGTCGACGGATATCGGTGCCGGGGCGCAAGAGGCCAAACTGGACACCTCCGGCAGCTTCTTCGACGTGGCCGGATGGAAGCGCGGTGGCCCTGACAAGTTCGACGCCGAACGGCGAATCCTCCAGGCGGGACTGGCCGAAGTGCCCAAGGCGCGGCGCGGCCTCGCTCATCTGCAAGCCGCCCGGTTCTTCTTCGCCAACGGATATGCGGCGGAAGCGCTGGGGTATCTGCGCATCGCGGCGTCCGATGAGCCGACCCTGGTCGACACCGGGGCGTTTCGCGCCCTGCGTGGCGCCGCCGAAACGTTGATGGGGCAGTGGGATCTGGCCCAATCCGATCTCGACAACCCTTTGCTCAAGGACGATGCGGAAAGCCAGATGTGGCGCGCCGCCGCCCAAGCCGCGGTCAGTCCGAACCCAGGCGACCAGGACAAGGCGCTGGCCGTCGGCCTGCCGTTGCTCAAGGACTACCCGCATGCCCTGAAATGGCCGCTGGCGGCGATTGCCGCCGAGGCGGCGATTGCCGCCGGCGACGATCAGACGGCGCAAGATGCTCTGGCCATCCTCGACAGGGAAACGGCATCCCGCTACGAAGCACCACAGTTGAACTACCTGCATGGCCTTTATGAGGAAATGGCCGGACAATTCAACAAGGCGTTGGACAACTACGCCCAGGCCGCCGACGGCGACAACCGCGAATATCGGGCGAGGGCCAGCGCCGCGTCGGTGGAACTGCAACTGAAGCTGCGCAAGATGAACCCCAAGGAGGCCGTCGAACAACTCGATCGCCTGCGGTTCGCCTGGCGTGACGAGGATTTCGAATTCGGCCTGCTTTTCCGTCTGGCTCAGCTGGAACTGGACCAGGGCGACTATCCCGATGCCCTGCGGGCGCTCCGCTCGCTGACCAACAACTACCCCAACGACCGGGATGCGCCGAAGGTGACGAAGATGATGACCGACACCTTCGCCAAACTTTACCTGGACGGTGCTGCCGACAGCCTGCCGCCGGTGTCGGCCATTGCCCTCTACGATGAATTCCGCGACCTGACTCCGACCGGGCCAAAGGGCGACGAAATGATTCGCAAGCTCGCCGACCGTCTCGCCTCCGTGGACCTGCTGGGTCGCGCCATCGCGCTCCTCAAGCACCAGGTGACCTTCCGTCTGCAGGGGCTCGACAAGGCGCGCGTCGGCTCGCAACTGGCCCTGCTTGATCTGCTGGACCGCCAGCCACAGGCGGCGGTCGAGGCGCTGCAGGATAGCGATATGAGCGGCCTGCCCGCCGATCTGCAGCGGCAGCGGGCCCACCTGAAGGCGCGGGCGCTGGCTGATCTCGATCGGGTGCCCGATGCCATCCAGCTGCTGGCTGGCGACGATTCGGCCGAAGCCAACCTGCTGCGCGCCGAGATCTATTGGCACAAGCAGGACTGGCTGGATGCGGCGGCCGCCTTCGAGGCGCTGGTGCCACGACCGGAACGCAACGCCACCCTCGATGACGCCTCGGCAAAGCTCGTGTTGAGTTGGGCGACCGCACTGAGCTTGGGCAATGACGAGCGTGGCCTGGCCATGCTCCGCCGGGTTTACGGTCCCGCCATGGCCGGAACGTCGTACCAGGACGGCTTCTCATTGCTGACCAGCGCGCTCGACCGCGATCTCCCCGATATGCCGGCAATCGCTGCCAAGATCAAGGAGGCCGAAGGCTTCCAGAGCTTCATGAGCAACTACAGGAAGCGTATGCAGACGGCCGGTCTGTCGGCCATCAACTGACATGCGAAACATGTCGTTCTGACCACCGGAGCGCCGATGATGGATCCTGGGGAGCTTGCCAGATCCGTTGCTTTGGCCGCGGATGACAGGCGGGCTTAAGCCTTTGTTAAATGCACCGGCGCATGGTGGACTCTTGACTTCGAGGGTCCGTGCCGTGGCGAGGCAGAAACAGAACAACAGTCAGGGCGGCGACAACGCCAAGCGCGACATCGCCATCGCTCTTGCCTTCTCTCCCGAGCGCGGGGACGATGCGCCGAAAGTGGTGGCGACCGGGCGGGGCGCGGTTGCGCGGGAGATCCTTGATCGGGCCTTCGCCGCCGGGGTCAAGATCCGCGAGGACGCAGATCTGGCCCAATTGCTGGCCAGCGTCGACGTGGACAGCATCATTCCACTGGAAGCTTTCATGGCCGTCGCCGAAATCCTGGCCTATGTCTACCAGGCGAACCGGCGGGCTGCGCCGGCCGAGGGCTCTCCATGACTCCGGCCGAGCAGGCCCGCGAGGAACTGGCCAAGGTGTCGTCCCTGGTGCTGACGGCACGGCGGCTGGTGGCCGGAGGCAAGCTGGTCGATCTCGCCGCCCTCGGCGAGCGCGTGCGCGCCGTCTGCGAGGTGGTCGAGTCCATGCCGCGCGAGGATGGCCGCGTGCTGGTGGGCGATATGCAGACGCTGATGGCCAAGCTCGACCGCCTGGCTTCCGACCTCGAGGAACACCTCGACCACGTCGCTGTACCGCCGGCCGGCCGCCGCGAGGGCGGGGCCTGATCCCATGGAATGGGACATCTACCTGCGGACGCTGTTCGCCCTCGTTGCGGTACTCGCCCTGATCACCGGCGTGGCGTGGCTCGCGCGCCGCTTCGGCCTGGCCGGGGCGCCGGTGGTAGCGCGGCGACGCCGTCGTTTGTCGGTCGTCGAGGTGCTGTCCCTCGACGGCCGCCGCCGGCTGGTCCTGGTGCGCAAAGACCAGCGGGAACATCTGCTGCTGATCGGCGGCAGCTCGGATATCATCGTCGAGGGCGGGGATGACGGCGCTGCCGCGGCGGAAGGCCCGTTGCCGCAACCAGGGGACCCCGATCGGTGATGCGCCCAATGTTCCTGATCTGCCTCGGGCTGTCGGCGACGGCCGCCCTGCTGGTCTTTGCCGGACCGGCATCGGCTCAGCAGCTTACCTTGGATCTCGGCGAGGGCGCATCCACCACCGGCCGGATCGTCGAGCTCATCGCGCTCATCACCGTGCTGAGCCTGGCCCCTGCGATCCTGGTGACGGTTACGTCGTTCACTCGCATCGTGGTGGTGCTGTCATTCCTTCGCCAGGCGCTGGGCACGCAAAGCGCGCCGCCCAACATGGTGATGGCCAGCCTGGCCTTGTTCCTCACCGGTTTCGTCATGGCGCCGACCCTCGAAGCCTCGTACACGCAGGGGATCGAGCCGCTTATCGCCAACCAGATCGATGAAATGCAGGCTTTCGACCTGGCCATCAAGCCGGTCCACGCCTTCATGATCCGCCAAGTCCGCGACCAGGATCTGCGGCTGTTCCTGGATCTGTCGCGCACCCCGCCGCCGGCCAAGGCCGAGGATATGCCGCTCCCCGTGCTGATCCCGGCTTTCATGATCAGCGAGCTCAGGCGCGCCTTCGAAATCGGCTTCCTGATCTATCTGCCGTTCCTCATCATCGACATGCTGGTGGCGTCGGTTCTGATGAGCATGGGCATGATGATGCTGCCCCCGGCGACCTTCGCCCTGCCGTTCAAGCTGATCTTCTTCGTGCTGGTGGACGGCTGGTACCTGGTCGCCGGCAGCCTGGTGCAAAGTTTCGGCGCCGGCTGATTCATCCTTTATTAAGTGCGCCGGCCTATGCTCCAGGATAGACGCGGGATGGGCTGACGAAAGGCCGGTGCGATGTTCGAGGATCTGACGCTGTTGGCCATGGCGCAGAAATCCATGGATTGGCTGGCGCGCCGCCAGGAGGTCCTGGCCCAGAACGTGGCCAACGCCAATACGCCGAATTATCAGGCGAAGGATTTGGCGCCGCTCAACTTCAAGAACCTCCTTCAGCCGGAAGCGCCGCCGGTGCGTGCGGCAACCACCAATCCCATGCATATTTCGCCGCCGGTGGAGCCGACTCGCTTCGAGACGGTGGCCGAACGCCGCCCCGAAGAATCGAAGCTCAACGGCAATTCCGTGCTGATCGACGAGCAGATGGAAAAGATCGGCGAAGTCAAAACCAACTATGGTTTGGCGGTCAATCTCTTCATGAAGCAGATCAGCATGTTGAAAACGGCGATCGACAAGGGCGGAGCGTGATGGACCGGAGGCCTATGAGCCGTGGATGATCTCAACAAGTCGCAACTGATCGCCGCCTCGGGCATGACGGCCCAGGCGGAGCGGCTTCGCGTGGTGTCGGAGAACTTGGCCAACGCCGATTCGCTGCCGACCGGTCCCAACGATTTGCCGTACCGGCGCAAGGTGGTCGATTTCCGCACCGTGCTCGACAGGGCGACCGGAACGGATCTGGTGCAGGTCGGCAAGGTCGACGTCGACCGCTCGGAGTTCCAGAAAAAATACGACCCGGCGCATCCGGCAGCCGACAGCAGCGGCTACGTCCTGGTGCCCAACGTCAATCCGCTGATCGAATTGATGGACATGCAGGAAGCGCAGCGATCCTACGAGGCCAACCTCAATGTCGTCAGTGTGTCGAAATCAATGCTGATGAACACGATCGACATGCTGAAGTAGCCGGCTGGCGGCGATCTGGTCTAGGATATCTATCGTAAACTCTTCCATCGCGGACCAAACATGGCAATCACCTCTTTCACCGACGCTATCGCCGCTTACACCAATGCCGCCAAATCGGTAACCGGAGAGCCGAAGTCGGATGAAACCGGCGCCGCCACCGGCACGGATTTCTCCAGCCTGCTGAAGGACGGCGCCAAGGCTGCAATCGACGCGGGAAAGAAAAGCGAAGAGCTGTCGATGCAGGCGATTGCCGGAAAAGCCGATATCAGCGATGTGGTTGCCGCGGTCAACAACGCCGAGTTGACTTTGCAGACCGTGGTGGCCGTCCGCGACAAGGTGATCTCCGCCTACAACCAGATCATCCAGATGCCAATCTGACCGTCGATGACCGAGGCCGACCTTATTGAAATTGCCCGCCAAGCCATGGTGGTGATGATCAAGGTGGCGGCGCCGCCGTTGCTCGCCGGGCTGGCCATCGGTCTCTTGGTGTCGCTGTTTCAGGCACTGACGCAAATTCAGGAAATGACGCTGACCTTCGTGCCGAAGGCTCTGGCGGTGTTCCTGATCATGCTGGTGTTCCTGCCGTTCATGCTGCATACCCTGACGGATTTCACCCACATGGTCATGGATCGCGCGATCGCCGGGGGTTAGCCCCGGAATGCTGCGCGAACTCCTCGCCACCGATGTTTTCAAGCTGCTGCTGGTCTTTTCCCGGCTGGGCGCCGCGATCATGCTGCTGCCCGGCCTCGGCAGCACCTTGGTGGCGGTGCGTGCCCGCCTCCTGCTGGCGCTGGGGATCGCCTTCCTGCTGATCCCGACTGTGGGCCGACACCTGCCCGCGGCGCCGGCCGATCCACTGTCAATGTTCCTGCTGATCGGCAGCGAGATCACCATCGGCGTGTTCTTCGGCCTGATCACCCAGATCCTGATGGCTCCTCTCGACCTGGCCGGCACCTCCATCGGTTTTGCCGTGGGGTTGACCAACGTCTTCACTTTCGATCCGGTTACTCAGCAGCAAAGCCAATTGCTGACCGGCTTTCTTAATTTAACCGCCATCACCTTGGTGTTCATGACCGATGCCCACCATCTGATGCTGCGGGCGCTGGTCGACAGCTACGACCTGTTCGTGCCAGGTCGCCCCTTGCCGATGGGTGACTTCGCCCAGGCGCTGGTGCGAACCTTGGGCGGAAGCTTCGTCATGGGATTCAGGCTGGCGGCGCCGTCGCTGGTCTTCGCCCTCACCTTCAATACCGCGTTGGCCCTGCTCAACCGGCTGGTGCCGCAGATGCAGGTGTTTTTCGTCGGCATGCCGCTGCAGATCCTTGGCGGTCTCGCCATCCTCATGTTATGTCTGCCGCCGATCATGTACTGGTTTATTCGCCATTTCACCGACGGCATCGGCGCCTACCTGACGGGCTGATGACATGGCGGAAGACGACGACTCCAAAACCGAACAACCAACCGGCAAGAAACTGGGTGACGCGCGCAAGGAAGGCGAGGTCGCCCAGTCGCAGGAACTGAAGACGGCCGCCATACTGGTCGGCATCACGGTGGTGGTGTGGCTGATCGCCCCCTTCGTCATGTCGCGGCTGAAGGTCTATCTGGCGCGGCTTCTCGAGCAGTCCTACGCCATTCGCATCGGTGACGAGGCATCGATGACGAGGGTGATCCGCGACCTTGCCGCCAATGTCGGTCTGCTCATGGCTATTCCGCTTGCCTTTCTGCTGGCTGTCGGCCTGATCTCGGCGATCGGCCAGACGGGTTGGGTGGTGGTCCCCAAGAAAGTGCTTCCCGACCTCCAGAAGCTCAATCCGATAAACGGCTTCAGCCGCATGTTCTCGCTGCACTCGGCGCTGGAACTGGGCAAGAGCGCCGCCAAGCTCATCGTCGTCGGCGCTCTGCTCTACATGGTGGTGCATCCGCGCATCGCCGAACTGGCGCTGCTGCCGACGATGGACATGAGCGCCATCCTCGATTACCTCCAGCATCTTCTGTTGCGGCTGCTGTTCGCCGTGGTTCTTCTGCAAATCACCATCGGCATTGGCGACTGGTTCTATCAGCGCTACGCCTTTATGAAGAAGCTGCGCATGACCAAACAGGAGGTAAAGGACGAGCACAAGCAGACCGAAGGCGATCCGATGGTCAAATCCCGCATCCGGTCGCTGCGCATGGCGCGGGCTCGTCAGCGCATGATGGCGGCGGTGCCGAAGGCCGACGTGGTGGTCACCAACCCGACCCACTACGCTTGCGCTCTCAAATACGACGCCGATACGATGAACGCTCCGGCCCTGGTGGCCAAAGGCAAGAACCTGGTGGCGCTGCGCATCCGTGAGATTGCCGAACAGAACGACGTGCCGGTGGTCGAGAACCCTCCGCTGGCGCGGGCCTTGTTCGCCACCGTCGAATTGGATCGCGAGGTCCCGCCGGAGCATTACAAGGCGGTGGCCGAGGTGATCAGTTATGTCTTCCGGCTCAAGGGCAAGTTACCTCGTTGAGGCGCTGCGCGAGCCGCTGGCCTGGCTGGCGGCGGCGGCGGTGTGCCTGCTCGCCGTCATCGCGCTGCGTCCGGAAATCGACCGGGAGATGTTTGCACCCCTGGCCGCCGGCGCCATTGCCGTGGCGGCGGTCGCCGGGTTGCTGCGGAAATTGCTGGCGCAGGCAGCCGAGGCGCGGCGGGGCCAGCGGCTGGCGGTGGTGCTCGATGCGGACCGGCAAGGCCGCCTGGTGTGCGACCGCGATGGTCGCGAATTGCTGCGTAACAGCTTGGCGGCGACACTGTTCGGTCCGGCCGAGGATCCCTGCGCGCCGTTGGTCATGCGTGCCGTCGGGGACGATCGGGCGCTGGAGGAATTCGCTCGCCTGACGGCAGCGGCGGCCCATGGCGGATCGCACCGCGCCGAGATAGCGCTGCCCGGTGCCGAGGGGGTGCGGGAATGGCTGGCGGTGGCCGTCCATCCGCTGGCTGGCGGCGGCGTGTTGTGGTCGGTCGAGGACATCTCGGCCCGCCGGGCAATCGAAGAGACGCTGCGGCGTGAGCACGAGATGCTGGCCGACTTCATCGATTTCCTGCCGGTCGGCTTTTATTCGGCTGACACCGAAGGCCGCTTCCGTTTCGTCAATCAGCGCCTGGCCGAGTGGATCGGCCGACCGACCGAGGAACTGGTCGGCCTGGAACTGCGCGAAGTGCTCGGCGTCGAGCCGAACCCCGAGGAAGATCGTGCCGAAATGCGCCTGATGGGGCGCAACGGCGATGTCTTCCAAGCCTTCGTCACCCATACGGTGTTCGACGAGGGCGGCGAGACATTGACCCGCTCGGTCGTGGTCCGCGACCTGATGCCGGAACGGCATTGGGAGAGGGTGCTGAAGACGGCGGAGCGGCGCTTCCACTGGCTGTTCGAGGACGCGCCGGTGGGCATCGTGCTGGTTGATCCCGACACCACGGTGAATTTGTGCAATCCGGCCTTCGCCGCCATGACCGACGAAAAAGCCGATACCGTTTCCGGCCGCCCGGTGATCGACTTCATCGCCCCCGCGGACCGCCCGGCTGCGGCCGAGCAGCTGTCGCGCGTGCTGATGGGGGCCAGCCCCGGCGTCCATCTGCCGGTTCGCCTGGTCAGCCGAGGCCGCGACATGGTGGCGACGCTCTACATCAGCCCGACCGCCGAGGACGGCGCGGCGTCCGGCCTGATGCTGCATTTCATCGACACCACGGAACAGAAGAACCTGGAAATCCAATTCGCGCAAAGCCAGAAGATGCAGGCCATGGGGCAGCTGGCCGGCGGCGTCGCCCACGATTTCAACAATCTGCTGACCGCCATGATCGGCTTCTGCGATCTGTTGCTGCAGCGTCATGGGCCGGGTGACGCCTCCTTCGCCGACATCATGCAGATCAAGCAGAACGCCAACCGAGCCGCCAGTCTGGTGCGCCAGCTTCTGGCATTCTCGCGCCGCCAGGCCTTGCAGCCGCGGCTGTTCGACGTGACCGACGCCCTGGCCGACCTGTCCAACCTGCTGCGGCGGCTGCTGGGTGAAACCATCGCGCTGTCCATCACCCATGGCCGCGACCTTGGCCTGGTTCGAGTCGATCCCGGCCAGTTCGACCAGGTGATCATCAATCTTGCGGTCAATGCTCGCGACGCCATGGCGCGCGGCGGCCATCTGACGCTGACCACCAAGATCGTGCAGGTGGATCGCCCCTATCAGCGCGGCGCCGATGTGATGCCTCCCGGCGCCTATGTGCTGATCGAGGTGGCCGACACCGGGACGGGGATCAGCGCAGAAAACCTGGGCCGTATCTTTGAGCCGTTCTTCTCGACCAAAGAGGTCGGCGCGGGAACCGGACTCGGCCTGTCCACCGTCTACGGCATCGTCCGGCAGACCGATGGTTTCATCTTTGTCGAAAGCCGTCCCGGGCACGGGACGACCTTTTCGATCTATCTGCCGCGTTTCGATCCGGCCGAGGTGGCCGCCCATGCCCGGCCCAGCCCGGCCGAGCCGGCGACACCCAGCGGCGACCTTACCGGCGCGGGGACCATCCTGATCGTCGAGGACGAGGACGCGGTGCGGCTGTTCGGCGCCCGGGCCCTGCGCAACAAGGGGTACCGGGTGGTGGAGGCGCGGTCTGGAGAAAGCGCTCTCGATGTCTTGCGCGGCGACGAGCGCATCGACGTGCTGGTCACCGACGTGGTGATGCCGGGCATGGACGGCGCCACGCTAGCCCGTCTGGTCCGCATGGAAAGGCCGCAGATCCAGGTGATTCTGATGTCGGGCTATGCCGAGGACGTCGCCTTGGGCGAATTTTCCGGGGAAGACGGCATCCATTTCCTGCCCAAGCCGTTTTCCTTGAAGCAGCTGGCCAGCAAGGTCAAAGAGGTGATGGACAACCCACGATGAGTCTTGGTGCAGAACGCTATTCCCCGAGCGCGTGAGAACAATATGCGAACTTTCCTCTTGCCATGCGGAACAAAGAGGGTACAGTGATGCCGATTGCATCGCCCGATCGTCCTGTGGAATAAGTGGGGGACCGCAACATGACTCAGACCACCCTCCGCCTGGTGGACAAGGATACCATGGACAAGCAGAAAGCTTTGGACGCCGCCCTGACGCAGATCGAGCGGGCCTTCGGGAAAGGCTCGGTCATGCGCATGGGCCAGCGTGAGGTTGTGGAGACGGATGCCATTTCCACCGGATCGCTGGGCCTCGACCTGGCGCTCGGCATCGGCGGCCTGCCGCGTGGGCGCATCATCGAGATCTACGGGCCGGAAAGCTCCGGCAAGACGACGCTGGCGCTGCACGTCATTGCCGAAGCCCAGCGGAAAGGCGGGACCTGCGCCTTCGTCGACGCCGAGCATGCCCTTGATCCGACCTATGCCCGCAAGCTCGGGGTCGACCTTGACGAATTGCTGATATCGCAGCCCGACGCCGGTGAACAGGCGTTGGAGATCGCCGACACGCTGGTGCGCTCGGGGGCCATCGACGTGCTGGTGGTGGACTCGGTGGCCGCCCTGGTGCCTCGTGCCGAACTGGAAGGCGAGATGGGCGATTCGCATGTCGGCCTGCAGGCCCGCCTGATGAGTCAGGCCCTGCGCAAACTGACGGCCACGGTGTCGAAATCCCGCTGCATGGTGATCTTTATCAACCAGATCCGCATGAAGATCGGTGTCATGTTCGGCAGCCCGGAAACCACCACCGGCGGCAATGCGCTGAAGTTCTACGCTTCGGTTCGCCTGGATATCCGGCGGATCGGCAGCATCAAGGACCGCGACGAGGTGGTGGGCAACCAGACACGGGTCAAGGTGGTCAAGAACAAGCTGGCGCCGCCGTTCAAGGTGGTGGAATTCGATATCATGTACGGGGAAGGCGTATCCAAGACCGGCGAACTCATCGACCTTGGCGTCAAGGCCGGCGTGGTCGAAAAGTCGGGTGCGTGGTTCTCCTATAATTCCCAGCGTATTGGCCAAGGGCGTGAGAACGCCAAAGCTTTCCTGCGCGACAATCCCGCCGTTGGTGCCGAGATCGAGGCGACCATCCGTGCCAATGCCCGCACCGTCGCCGATGCCATGAGCGGCAGCCCCGGCGACCAGGACGGGGTCGTCGATTAAGGCTCCGCCACACATGGTGCTACGGATGGGCTGCCGCCGACTTGGCGGAGATCCGTCCTTGGCGCCCGTGGCGGTTCGGCCAGGCAAAGATGCCTTTTGGCGTAGCCTGGCGATGGCCAGGGCTTGGCGTTGAAATCCGGTCTTTCGCCCGGTCAAGCCTGTCTGCTCCCGGCGATCCCTGGACACTCCCCATAACCCTTGTTACAAAGGCGGCTCGACCAGGCCCGAGCCTTGGGCCGGGGGCTTGCCATGCCTACGTAGAAAGCCATGCAGACAGCAAACGACATCCGCGCCACCTTCCTCGACTTCTTCGCCAAGAACGGCCATGAAGTCGTGCCCTCCAGTCCGCTGGTTCCGCGCAACGATCCCACGCTGATGTTCACCAATGCGGGCATGGTGCAGTTCAAAAACGTATTCACCGGCATGGAGAGGCGCGACTATGTTCGCGCCACCAGCTCCCAGAAATGCGTGCGCGCCGGTGGTAAGCACAACGATCTCGACAATGTGGGCTATACCGCCCGGCATCACACGTTCTTCGAGATGCTGGGCAATTTCTCGTTCGGCGACTACTTCAAGGAAGGCGCGATCGATTTTGCATGGCGGCTGATCACCAAGGAGTATGGCCTGCCTGCCGATCGGCTCACGGTCACCGTCTACCACACCGACGACGAGGCCCATGATCTGTGGCGCAAGATTTCCGGTCTGCCGGAAAGCCGCATCGTGCGCATTCCCACCGCCGACAATTTCTGGGCCATGGGCGATACGGGCCCCTGCGGACCCTGTTCGGAAATCTTCTACGACCACGGTCCAGGTATTCCCGGTGGACCGCCCGGCAGTCCTGAGGCCGATGGCGATCGTTTCATCGAGATCTGGAACCTGGTGTTCATGCAGTACGAGCAGGTCACGCCCGAGCAACGCGTGCCGTTGCCGCGTCCGTCCATCGACACTGGCATGGGGTTGGAGCGGTTGGCCGCGGTCCTGCAAGGCAAGCACGACAACTACGAGATCGACTTGTTCCGCGCCCTGATCGCCGCCTCGGCCGAGGCGGCGGGAACGGCCGCCGACGGCCCGCACCGGGTGTCGCACCGGGTGATCGCCGATCACCTGCGGTCCTGCAGCTTCCTCATCGCCGACGGCGTGCTGCCGTCGAACGAGGGGCGCGGCTACGTGTTGCGCCGCATCATGCGCCGGGCCATGCGTCACGCCCAGCTGATGGGATGCACCGAGCCGCTGATGTGGCGCCTGGTGCCGGCGCTGGTCGGCCAGATGGGCCAGGCCTATCCCGAGCTGGTACGGGCGCAGCCGCTGATCGCCGAAACCCTCAAGCTGGAGGAGACCCGCTTCAAGCAGACGCTGGACCGCGGCCTCAGGCTGCTCGATGAGGAAGCGGCCAAGCTGGGCACCGGCGGTGTGCTGGACGGTGAGGTGGCGTTCCGCCTTTACGACACCTACGGCTTTCCGCTCGACCTGACGCAGGACGCGCTGAAGAGCCGCGGCATCGGCGTCGACGTCGGAGGTTTCAACGCCGCCATGGACCGCCAGCGCGCCGAGGCCCGCAAGGCCTGGGCAGGTTCGGGTGAGGCAGCGACCGAGGCGGTGTGGTTCGAAACCCGCGAACAGGTCGGCGCCACCGAATTCCTCGGCTATGACGCCGATCAGGCCGAGGGCAAGATCCTGGCCCTGCTGGCCGGCGGTCACGCGGTCAATCGCGCCGTGGCCGGCACCGAAGTCGCTCTGGTGGCCAACCAGACGCCGTTCTATGGCGAATCCGGTGGCCAGATGGGCGACACCGGCATCATTGCCGTGCCGGGCAAGGGGCGCATGGTGGTCACTGATTCGCAAAAGAAGCTGGGCGACCTCATCGTGCATTTCGGCAAGGTGGAAGAGGGCGAGCTGGCAGTCGGCGACTTCGCCGACCTGCGCATCGATCTGGACCGCCGGGCGGCATTGCGCGGTCATCACTCGGCGACGCACCTTCTGCATGCGGCATTGCGCCGTCGACTGGGCGAGCACGTGACACAGAAAGGCTCGCTGGTGGCATCCGATCGCCTACGCTTCGACATCAGCCATCCCAAGGCCCTGTCGGCCGAGGAGACGCGTCTGATCGAGGATGACGTCAATGACCGGATCCGCGCCAACCTGCCGGTCGGCACGCGGCTGATGACCCCCGATGCGGCCATCGAAGCCGGCGCCATGGCCTTGTTCGGCGAGAAATACGGTGACGAGGTCCGCGTGGTGTCGATGGGGGAAGGCGACGCCCGGTTCTCGGTTGAACTGTGCGGCGGCACCCATGTGCGCCGGACTGGGGACATCGGCCTGTTCAAGATTATCGCCGAGGGTGCTGTCGCCGCCGGGGTGCGCCGTATCGAAGCGGTGGTCGGGGCGGCTGCCGAAGTTTGGGTCAACGAGCAGACCGGATTGCTGGCCCGTACCGCGCATAGCCTCAAGGCGACCGCCGTCGAACTGCCGGCCCGCGTCGAGGCTCTGCTGGAGGAGCGTCGTCGGTTGGAGCGGGAATTGGCCGATCTCCGCCGACAGATGGCCACGGGCGGGGCCTCGGCCGGTGCCAACAAGACGATCGCCGGGGTCACCTTCGCTGGACGGCGCCTTGACGGTGTTCCGCCGAAGGACCTGAAGGGAATGGCCGACGAAATCAAGAAGCAGATCGGCTCGGGGGTGGTCGCCCTGGTCAGCGCCGCCGATGGCAAGGCATCGCTCGTGGTGGCGGTAACCGACGACCTGACCGGCCGATTTTCGGCGGTGGATCTGGTTCGGGCGGGATCGGAAGCATTGGGCGGCAAGGGGGGCGGCGGCCGCCCCGACATGGCCCAGGCCGGCGGACCGGATAATGGCCGTATCGCCGAGGCCTTGACCGCCATCGAAGGGGCGCTTACCGCGAGGGCCGCGGCGGAATAGCGGCCGTCACCGGGATGGGGCGCTGTCGGACCGTTCGAAGGGGTGGGATGTCATTTTTGTGCAATGCACAAAAAGATCTTTCCAATCTTCCACAAAGTGGGTAATCTCCCCGTGTTGCAGTGCAGCAATCGCCGGGAGCGGTTGCGGCCGGCTCCACACCCACCTTGCGAGGACGCGCTATGACCACCCAGAATTTCGACCAGATCGTCGCCTTCGGAAAAGAGAACGTCGACGCCTTCGTGAAAAGCGGCACCCTGGCCGTGAAGGGCCTCGAGGAACTGAGCAAGGCCTACACGGCCCTGGCCAACCAGTCCATCGAGCAGACCTCGGTGGCGGTCAAGGCCTTGACCGCCGCCAAGAACCCCGGTGAATTCCAGGCGATCTACGCCAACCTGGCGAAGTCGAACCTTGAGAGCTTCGTCGCCGAAGGCCGTAAGCTGCAGGAACTGACCAACAATGTCCTCACCAGCAGCATGGCCCCGCTGAACGCCCGCGTCCAGGCGCTGACCAGCCTGTTCAAGGCCGCCTGAGCATTTTCAGCCGGTTGCATGAAGTCGGGCCCGGTGGCGACACCGGGCCTCTTCTTTTGGTGCGCCATGACGGCGCGATTTGGTCGCGGTGGTGTCCGGCCAATGACTTGAAGGTGTGAGTCCTCCAGGCTTCGTCTTGATCGTGGAGGCACTCGACCCAGCGTTTTTTGGCGAAGCTGCGATATCCGAGAAAGTTCGCGCCGATATGGAGACGTTGATTTCCGCTCTTGCGGTAAAGGGGGAATTTGACCCGAAGCAGTTCAAGGTCGATATGGCGCCGAATACCGTCATCGAACGGCTCAAGAGCGCGTACGAACTGTGAAGCAACGGAAAGGCGACGGGCCGCCATGTTGCCCCGCATGTTGCGGGGCGAGCCAAAAATGTAGACAAGAGGGGGCTCGCGCTACCCCCATGGCAGGCAGCACTGTCCACAGGTTTGGCAGAAATCTGGGAAAATGGCGGAGGGGGTGGGATTCGAACCCACGGTACCATCGCTGGTACAACGGTTTTCGAGACCGCCCCGATCGGCCGCTCCGGCACCCCTCCGCTTCGGGAAGGGCGGAATTTAGTACAAGCGTCGGGGCAGCGCAACCAGTTTGACGGAACCGGCGATCACAGATTTCTAATTGACAGCGAGGGCTCGGACGGTATATTTCCCGCCTCTCGCGGCGAGGCCTGGGCCCGCTGGTATACGTTTGCGTGAATGGTAAGAACTCATGTTCGCAGTCATCAAGACCGGCGGCAAGCAATATAAAGTCGCCCCCAACGACGTTATCCGCGTCGAAAAACTGCCGGGGCAGGCCGGCGACACCGTCACCCTCGACCAGGTCTTGCTGGTCGGTGACAAGGTCGGCGCGCCCACCGTGGCCGGCGCCAGCGTCACCGCCACGGTGATCGAACAGACCCGGGCAGACAAAGTCATCATCTTCAAGAAGAAGCGCCGCCAGAATTACCGGCGCAAGAAGGGTCACCGCCAGGAGCTCACGGTCCTGCGCATCACCGGCATCGCCGGGGCCTGACGCTTCGCTGGAATTGGGAGTTTGATCAATGGCTCATAAAAAGGCAGGCGGTAGTTCCCGCAACGGCCGCGATTCGGAAGGCCGGCGTCTCGGCGTCAAGAAGTTCGGCGGCGAAGCGGTGATCCCCGGCAACATCATCGTCCGCCAGCGCGGCACCAAGTTCCATCCCGGCGCCAATGTGGGCATGGGCACTGACCATACCTTGTTCGCGCTGACCGGTGGGCGTGTCGTGTTCGCCACCAAGGCCCAAGGCCGGACGTTCGTTTCGGTGGAGCCGGCGGCTTAAGTCAAGCCCGTTCCCCGTCACGTTGCTAATGAAATGAAGAAGGGGAATGGTTCGCCATTCCCCTTTTTTGGCTTTAGGCTACCGCCATGAAGTTCCTCGATCAGGCCAAGATCTTCGTCAAGAGCGGTGACGGCGGAGCCGGCGCCTGCAGTTTCCGCCGTGAGAAGTACATCGAGTTCGGCGGGCCCGACGGCGGCGACGGCGGGCGCGGCGGTGATGTGCTGGTGGAGTGCGTGGCAAACCTCAATACCCTTATCGACTTCCGCTATCAGCAGCATTTCAAGGCCGAAATCGGCCGGCACGGCCAGGGGCGCAACAAGACGGGCGGCAAGGGGCGCGATGTCGTGCTACGGGTGCCGGTGGGCACCCAGATCCTGACCGATGACCGGGAAGAGGTATTGGCCGACCTCACCGCTGCCGGCCAGCAGCTGGTATTGCTGAAGGGCGGCGACGGCGGCTTTGGCAACGCTCACTACAAGTCGTCGACCAACCAGGCGCCCAGGCGCGCCGACAGCGGCTGGCCGGGGCAGGAACTGTGGGTGTGGTTGCGTCTCAAGCTGATTGCCGATTGCGGGCTGGTCGGCCTGCCGAACGCTGGAAAATCGACCTTCCTGTCAGCGGTGACGCGGGCCCGGCCCAAGATCGCCGACTATCCGTTCACCACGCTGCATCCCAATCTTGGGGTTGCGTCGATCGGTCTCGATGAATTCGTCATTGCCGACATTCCCGGCCTGATCGAAGGGGCCCACGAGGGTGCCGGGCTGGGCGACCGTTTCCTCGGCCATATCGAACGCTGTCGGGTACTGCTGCATCTGATCGACGGCACGGCCGAAGACGTGGCCCATTCCTACCGGGTGGTGCGCGACGAGTTACGCCAGTACGGCGGCGGACTCGACGGCAAGCCCGAGTTGGTGGCTCTCAACAAGTGCGACGCGCTGACGCCCGAGGACATCGAGGCGAAGATGGCGGTTTTGGCCGCCGCGACCGGGGCGCAGATTTTGCCGCTGTCGGGAGCCGCCGGCATCGGCCTCAAGACCGTGCTATTCGCCCTGCTCGAACGCATCAAGGAAAGTCGCGAGCAGCAAGGGGCCGAGCCCCTGGCCGCCGCCGCCACCGCCGGAACGGCGAAGGCCGGCAGCTGGCAGCCAGCTCTCGACCATGACGAAGAATTCGGTCCGGAGGACGATGAGGACGCTCTGCCGGACGACGATGATGACGACGAAGAGGACGAATCGGGCGACGGGTCCGAATACGTCAACGGCGTCGACGAGGATGACGAGGACGAGGACGAGGACGAGGACGGGGGCGAAGAGGACGAAGAAGAATGAGCCATCTCGCCTCCGCCCGGCGGCTGGTCGTCAAGATCGGGTCGTCCCTGCTCGTCGCCAAGGATGGAACACTCAACCGCGCCTGGCTCGCCGCACTATGTGAGGATCTGGCCGCCTTGCGCGGCCGTGGCGGCGAGGTGATCGTCGTCACCTCGGGAGCGGTCGCCGTCGGACGCCGCCATCTCGCTTTGGCCGATGGCCCCTTGCGTCTTGACGAGAAACAGGCCGCCGCGGCGACCGGACAGATCCGGCTGGCCCATGCCTATCAGGAAGCGCTGGCCCTGCATCGTATCACCGTCGCCCAGGTCCTGCTCACCATCGACGACTCGGAGAACCGGCGGCGCTATCTGAACGCCCGCAATACGATCGAAACTCTGTTGCGCCTGGGCGTGGTTCCGGTCATCAACGAGAACGATACCGTTGCCACCCAGGAAATCCGCTTCGGCGACAACGATCGCCTGGCGGCCCGCGTAGCCCAGATGATCGGCGCCGATACGCTGGTGCTGTTTTCCGACATCGATGGGCTTTACACCGCGGACCCCCGACGCACCGCCGATGCGCGGTTCATTCCCGAGGTACGCGAACTCGGCCCCGAGATCGAAGCCATGGCCGGCGATCCCGGCAGCAATCTGGGCTCGGGGGGCATGGTCACCAAGCTGCAGGCGGCCCGCATCGCGCTGGCTGCCGGCTGCCGCATGGCCATCGCCCCGGGCAAGTCGCTTCATCCGTTGCAACGCATGCAGGAAGGCGGCCGCTGCACCTGGTTCCTGCCTGGGCAAGAGCCGCTGACGGCGCGCAAACAGTGGATCGCCGGTTCGGTCAAGCCGCAAGGTACGCTTCACGTCGATGCCGGCGCCTGTCAGGCCCTGAGCAAAGGTGGCAGCCTGCTTCCCGCCGGGGTGGTCGGTGTCGACGGCGATTTCCAGAAGGGCGATGCGGTGCTGGTGGTCAACGGCGCGGGCCGCGCCGTCGCGCGTGGCCTGAGCGCCTATTCCGCCGAGGACGCGAGGCGCATCATAGGCCGCAAGAGTGGCGACTTCGAAGCGCTGTTGGGCTACCGTGGCCGGGACGAGATCATCCACCGCGACGATCTGGTGCTGGAATAGGCGATTATCCGCGAGGCCGAAGGATCTCGTGGCGTGGGGGGCTCGCCGAGGCTCGGGATGGCCATTCGAATTGGCTGGTGTGACAAGAATGACCGATACCAACTCTCTCGACATGCAAGGCCTAATGAACGAACTCGGGCGCGAGGCCCGTGCGGCGGCACGGCTTCTGGCACGGGCCGCCACCGGCCAGAAGAACGCCGCCCTGGCGGCTGCGGCCGGCGCCATTCGCCAGGGGCGGCAGGTCATTCGCCTGGCTAATGACCAGGACATGGCTGCGGCGACGGCCAAAGGCCTGGCGGGTGCCATGCTGGACCGGTTGATGCTCGACGATCGGCGAATCGAGGCCATGGCCAAAGGCCTGGAAGACATCGCCGGCCTGCCCGACCCGGTTGGCCAGGAGATCGCCCGCTGGCAGCGACCCAACGGCCTCGACATCGCCCGAGTGCGCGTGCCGTTGGGAGTGGTCGGCATCATCTACGAGAGCCGGCCCAATGTTACTGCCGATGCCGGCGCTCTGTGCCTGAAGGCTGGCAATGCGGCCATCCTGCGCGGTGGTTCGGAAAGCTTGCATTCGTCGCGGGCGATCCTGGCCTGCCTGCAGCAGGGCCTTTCGGCGGCGGGCCTGCCGCCGACCTGTATCCAGATGGTGCCGGTCGCTGATCGCGCCGCCGTTGGCATCATGCTGCGCATGACCGAGTTCATCGACGTCATCGTGCCGCGCGGCGGCCGCTCGCTGATCGAGAGGGTCGTCGCCGAGAGTCGCATTCCACTGTTCCAGCACTTGGAAGGAAACTGCCATACCTATGTGGATGGCGCTGCCGATCTCGAGATGGCGCGCCGCGTGGTGATGAACGCCAAGATGCGGCGCACGGGCATCTGCGGCGCCACCGAGACCCTGCTGATTGACCGCCGGGTTGCGGCAAGCCATCTGCCGGTCCTGGTCGGGGATCTGCTTGACGCCGGCTGTGAGGTGCGTGGTGATGCCGCGACCCAGGCGGTCGACGCCCGCGTCAAGCCCGCCAGCGAGGAGGATTGGCGCACCGAGTACCTGGACGCCATCATCTCGGTGAAGGTCGTCGATGGGGTAAGGGAGGCGATCGAGCATATCGACCGGTACGGCTCGCACCACACCGAAGCCGTCGTCACCGCCGACGAGGCGACGGCGGCCGAGTTCTTTGCGGGGGTCGACAGCGCCATCGTCATGCTCAACGCCTCGACCCAGTTCGCCGATGGCGGCGAATTCGGCATGGGCGCCGAGATCGGCATTTCCACCGGCAAGCTGCACGCACGCGGACCGGTCGGCGTCGAGCAACTGACCAGCTTCAAGTATGTGGTCAGGGGCTCGGGGCAGGTGCGCCCCTGACCGGTCGGGCGATGTGCGTGCCGCCAAATCCATGGGGCGACCGCCGGCGGCGGCGCATCGGCCTGCTGGGCGGGTCGTTCAACCCGGCCCACGAGGGGCACCGCCATATCAGCCTCAGCGCCTTGCGCCGGCTCGGCCTCGATGAGGTATGGTGGCTGGTCAGTCCGCAGAATCCGCTGAAGCCGCTGGCCGGGATGGCGGCACAGGACGAGCGCATCACCACCGCCGAAGGCGTGGTGGCGGGCCACCCGCAGATCCGGGTGACCGGCATCGAGGCGCGTCTTGGGACGCGCTACACCGCCGACACCCTGGCGCTGCTCGCCAGGCGGTTCCCACGGGCGCGCTTCGTCTGGCTGATGGGAGCGGACAACCTGCGGCAGATCCCGCAGTGGGATCGCTGGCGCGCCATCTTCCGGACCGTTGCCGTTGCGGTTTTCGATCGCAGTCCATATTCTTATAAGTCACTGGCTGGTAAGGCGGCGCGGCGGTTTTCGCGATGCCGATTGCCGGAGCGGGGAACGCGCCTTCTGACGGAACGGACACCGCCCGCGTGGGCGTTCCTCCATCTGCGGCGCCATCCCGCCTCGGCCACGGCCATTCGGCAAGGCCGCGCCGGCCAACCGGCCGGCTACTGAGATGACAGCGATGTTGGGCGCGCCGCCCCTGGAAGGAGAAGCACCATTCATTCACCTGAGATTCCTCCGCTCGACCCGGACAAATTGGTCGAAACCGTCGTCGGCTCGCTCGATGACGACAAGGCAGAGGACGTCACCGTCATCGATCTCCGCGGACGTTCCTCCATCGCCGACCATATGGTGATCGCCAGCGGACGCTCCCAGCGTCAGGTCGGCGCGATGGCCGACCACCTTATGGAAAAGCTGAAGCAGTTGGGCCTGCCCGTCTCTGTCGAAGGGATGCAGCAGGGCGACTGGGTGCTGATCGACGCCGGCGACATCGTTGTCCACCTGTTCCGCCCCGAAGTGCGCAGCTTCTACAATCTGGAACGCATGTGGGGCGTGCCGGCCGCCAGCAAGGCGGCGGAAAAGGTCGGCGCGTTGATCGCCTGATGCGCCTGCTTCTGGCGGTGGTCGGCCGGATCCGGCCCGGTCCCGAGAAGGATCTGTTCGAGCATTACCGCCGCCGCCTCGGCTGGGACCTGACGGTGAAGGAGGTTGAGGAAAAACGGCCCCTGCCGGTCGCCGAGAGGATGATGCGGGAAGGTGCCATGCTGGAGGCCTGCGTGCCGGCCGGTGCCCCGCTGGTGGTGCTCGACGGACGCGGCAAGCAGCTGAGCAGCGAGGGGCTCGCCGCCAGAATGGGGGTGTGGCGCGACCAAGGTCGGCAGCCGGTGGCCTTTCTGATCGGCGGCGCTGACGGCCATGCGGAGCGGCTGTGCGACCGGGCGGATCTTCTCTTATCGTTAGGCCTGTTGACCTGGCCACATATGCTGGTGCGCGGAATGTTGGCCGAGCAACTCTATCGTGCCGAGTGCATATTGGCTGGCCACCCCTATCATCGGGGGCGAGTCCAGCAGCCGGATTGATCCTCGTCGCGGAACGTGGCTATTGTTAGCCAGACGAGCGTGGGGCGCATGTTCGATGGCGAAACGGGGGAATGTCGGCGAAGCGGTGGCGGATCAGCGATATTTGGCCTATAGCGCCCGGGCGGAAGGAACGAATATCAATCCCCAGACGTTGCTGGCAACAGACTATCTGAACCATTTCAATGAAATCGTCATGATGCTCGAGATGATTCCGGATATTGCGGAATGTTTCGACGAGGCTCGGGCTTGGCAGCCGAAGACCTACCAGCAGCATTTCCGTGACAGCCAATTCCGCGACAGGGAGTTGGCCATCGAGGCCTATGATCATGTGCCGCCGCGCTATCGGGAGCCCTTCGATGAGGTGGTCGGCCAGATGAACGCCCTGATCGCCTCGGTCCTGGACAGAATTGCGACGGCGTTGGAAGACGGCGAGCCGGAGGTGGTGCGGCTACTTTGCTCGGATTCCTCGCGTGGGTTGCAGAAGATGATCGATATCGCCAGCGCCGTCATTCACGGCAGCGAGCGCCGTCTTGACCAAGCCGAAATCGACGGCTTCATGGCCCGCTGAGACGGCGGCCGGCGATGAAACCAGTCAACTGGCGATCTCTTGTCGAGTCCTTGCCATTTGTTCCGATACCGATTCGCTTGTCTTGCTTTTGCCAAAATAGTCGACTTTACCATGACCAAAAGTGCAAACATTTAGGCCATTGGTCTTTCCCTCGGGTGGTCTTCGGTCGAGGCGCGGCGTTACCAGATAGTTCCGCACGTGGCCCGCGAAAATCTCCGAGAATCAAAAGAAGAAGCGGGTGCGGAAGCAGTGTTTTGGTGCTATGATTTCATTTTCGCTGCCATGCGGCGCTCTTGCGTTCGGCTGTTCCGGCGGCGGTCGGGTTTGGAAGGGAAGAGGCTGACGTTGTACCATTAGAACATCGGGACCCGGTAGTGGCACCGGGAAACTGGAGGGAGCCACGGTGGACGAATGTCACCAAGCCTCTGGAATTTGAGTAGATCGACGACGACAACTGAATGGAAGAGTACTAGATATGTCTTGGCAGCGTGATAGGTCTGAACACCGTCGACGCACCGGCGACAGGCGCCGGGACGAATTCGGCGATTTCGGTGGGTTCGAGCCCGCCGCTCCCCGCCCGCGCCCGGAATTCAACCGCGTTGCGGTGGATCAGGCCAACGTGTCGGCCACGGTGAAATGGTTCAATGCCGCAAAGGGCTTTGGCTTCGTTTCTCCGACCGACGGCTCGGCCGACGCATTCCTGCACATTTCGGCCCTTGAGCGTGCCGGTGTGGGCGAAGTGTCGGAAGGGGCCACCATGGTTTGCGACCTGGGCCCGGGACAGCGTGGACCGCAGGTGGTGACAGTGCATTCGGTCGATTTGTCGACCGCAGCGCCGCGCCGCCCATCAGGGCCGCGGGAAGGTGGCTTCGCTCCGCGCGGCGAACCTGGTCCGACGGTCGAGGGACGGGTCAAGTTCTTCAGTACCGACAAGGGGTTTGGCTTCATCGCAGTGGATGACGGCGGCAAGGATGTGTTCGTTCATATCCGCGCCCTGGAGAAATCCGGCCTGCGTTCGTTGGAGCCGGACCAGCGCGTGCGCCTGACCATCACCATGGGGCACAAAGGCCCGCAAGCCGAAACCGTCGCCATCATCTAGAGGGGGCCGGCCTTCGAGTGAAGGCCTGCCCGGCGATGGATTGGCGCGGCGCATGGATGTCGCGGCCGGAGCGGCCGCGACATCGTGTGACCGCGCCGACTGGCGCTTTTCAGACTGCCGCAAGGGGCAGGCCGTTGGGTCTGCCCCTTTCTTTGGTTGGGTGCGGAACCGTCTCCCTCTAAAGATGTAGAGATGTTAGGATGTCCCAAGGGATAGTTCCCGTGGGGGTAGGATGTCGTCGGCCGGTTCGACAGCCAAGACTACAGCGGCACAGGTCGCGGATGAGCTGGAGCAGCGGCTCGAACGGGTCGAACGGCAGTGGCTGGCCGAACGGCGCCAGTTCCAGCAGGATTTGAGCCACGCCGCCAGCGAAGCGGCGCAACTCCGCGACACCATCCAGTCGCTGCGCGACGTCCTTGAGGCCGACCGGATCGGCGAACAGGAACGCATCCAGGCCGCTGTCGCCGCCGCCAACGAAGACATCCGCCAACTGAAGGCGACGATCAACGCGCTCAGGGATGAACTGGAGCGGCAGCGCCTGGGCGAGGGCGAGCGGATGCAGGGCGCCCTGGCCGGCGCCCATGCGGAAGCGAGTCAGCTGCGCGAGACGATCGGCGTGCTGCGCGAGGAGTTGGAGGGGCAGCGGCGGGGCGCCGTCGAGGAGCGGGCCAAGCTGCGGGAAGGCCACGACCGCGAACTGGCGCAACTGCGCGATATCGTCGATGCCTTGCGCGTCAAGCTGGAAGCCGCCAATGCATGACCTGCCGGTCAATCTGGCCGACCGGCCGCGGTTGGCGATGCGCGGCAAGCGGCGATCGGCAAGCCTCGCCGTCTTGCTGTTGGAGGTGTCGAACCGTCTGGCCAGAGCCAACAATCTGGACGACGCGCTACGCATCATGCGCGATATCGCAACCCAGGTCATTGGCACCGAACGGGGTTCAGTGTTCCTCAACGACCCGCAGACAAACGAGCTCTATTCCCGTATCGCCGGGCGTTTCGCCCGTGAAATCCGCATGCTCAACACGGCCGGGGTCGCCGGGGTGGTGTTCGGCAGCGGCAAGGGCATGATCATTCACGACGCCTATGCCAGCGAGTATTTCAATCCGGCCATCGACCAGCAGACGGGGTTCCGCACGCAATCCATTCTCTGCGCGCCGCTCAGGACCATGAAGGGCGACCTGATCGGCGTCGCCCAGCTCTTGAACAAGACCGACGGCAGCTTCAGCGAGGACGACCTGGCGCTGCTCGAAGCCATCATTTCCCAGGCCTCGGTTTCTCTGGAAAGCTTCCGGACCATCGAGACCATCGAGAAATCACGGCAGCAGGAATTGGAATTTCTGGCCGTCGTGTCCGAGATCAGTTCGGAACTGAAACTGGGCCCGCTTCTGCAGAAGATCATGGCGGCCATCACCCGCATGCTCGACGCCGAACGCTCCACATTGTTCATCAACGACGAAAAGACCAAGGAGCTTTATACCGAGGTTGGGCAAGGGCTGGGGGCCACGACGATCCGCCTTCCCAACCACCTGGGCATCGCCGGAACGGTGTTTACCTCCGGGCAAAGCGTCAATATTCCTCATGCTTATGCCGATCTCCGTTTCAATCCATCCTTCGATCGCAAGACCGGCTTCTTCACCCGGTCGATCCTTTGCGTGCCGGTGACCAACAAGGCCGGCAAGGTGATCGGCGTCACCCAAGTTCTGAACAAGCGCGGCGGCGTTTTCACGGCCGACGACGAAGCCCGCCTGAAGGCTTTCACCTCGCAGATTTCCATTGGCCTCGAGAACGCCAAGCTGTTCGACGATGTACAGGCGATCAAGAACTACAACGAGAGCATCCTCGAATCGATGACCAACGGCGTCATCACCCTTAACGGGGAAGGAAAAATCGTTACCTGCAACGCCGCCGGCTGCCGCTTGCTCAAGACCTCGGCCGTTGCCATGGTGAACCAGCCGGCGGACGGCTTCTTCGTCGGCGACAACGCCTGGCTGGTGGAGAAGATCCGCACGGTGGGCGATACCGGCGGCACCGAAGTGATGGTGGACGCCCAACTGACCGTCGAGACCGAGCATCTGTCGGTCAATGTCACCGTCATGCCGTTGACCACGGCGGGGGAAAAGAAACTGGGATCACTGGTGATGATCGAAGACATCTCCAGCGAAAAGCGCATGAAGTCGACCATGTCGCGCTATATGGATCCGGCACTGGCCGACCAGCTTCTGGCGTCGGGGGCGGACTTCCTGGGCGGCCAGTCGGTCGAGGCGACCATCCTGTTCTCCGACGTCCGCAGCTTCACCACCCTGTCGGAGGAACTGGGGCCACAGGGCATCATCAGCCTGCTCAACCAGTATTTCACCTTGATGGTCGATTGCATCACCGACCAGGGGGGGATGCTCGACAAGTTCATTGGCGACGCCATCATGGCGGTATTCGGCACCGCCAGACGCCATGAAGACGACGAAGACCGCGCGGTCCGGGCCGCCGTTGCCATGATGACGGAACTGCAGGCGTTCAACCGCCGGCGTGCCGCCGACGGCAAGCGTCCCATCGATATCGGCGTCGGACTCAACACCGACACCGTGGTTTCGGGCAATATCGGCTCGCCCAAGCGGCAGGACTATACGGTGATCGGCGACGGAGTGAACCTGGCGTCGCGGCTGGAGTCGGCCACCAAGCAATACGGTGCCCATATCCTGGTCAGCGAATACACGATGAAGAAGCTGAAGGCCACCTACCGCTCCCGCGAGATTGATCGGGTGGTGGTCAAAGGCAAGACCAAGCCGGTGGCGGTGTACGAAATCCTCGACTACCACACCGACGAGACCTTCCCCAACATGATGGGGGTGCTGCAGGCCTTTCAATATGGACTGAAGGCTTATCGCGAGGGGCAGTTCGACCAGGCGCTGAGGGCTTTCGGCGAAGCCAACACCCAGCATCCGGGCGATTTCGCCACCAAGATGTACATCGATCGCTGCCGCCATCTGATCGCCGATCCACCCGGCCAGGACTGGGACGGGGTCTGGGTGATGAAGTCGAAATAGCCGATATGGATCACCGAAAAATACGCGAAAGCTTCGAGATGACCCTCGGGGGCCTCAGATGAGGGCGAGCCGTTCACTTGCCTTGCTGAGCAGCCGCTGCGGACGGCGTCTCGAAGCGTCACCGGCCGAGGCCCCCCGGCTTCGGGCCTCCCGTCGCCCAGTCCAGAAGTTGCACCGTGTGCACCAGCGGAATGTCGGTGCCGCTGCCGATCTGCACCAGGCAGCCGATATTGCCGGCGGCGATCATCTCCGGTTCGGTGGCCTCCAGATTGGCCACTTTGCGCGCCTTCAACCGGCCTGACAATTCCGGCTGCAGCAGGTTGTAGGTTCCCGCCGAACCGCAGCACAGATGCCCCTCCGCCGCTTCCCTGACCTCGAAACCGGCGCTGCGCAGCAATGCCTGCGGCAGGGTGCGGAGGCGCTGGCCGTGCTGCAGAGAACAGGCCGAGTGGTAGGCCACCCGTTGCCCGGTAGGAGTGGTGGCCGGCTTCAGGCCGACCCTCTCGATCAGTTCGGTGACGTCCAGCGCCAATCCGGCAATCGCTTGCGCGCGGTGCGCCAGCAGAGGCTCATCGTCACGGAACAGATGGCCATAATCCTTGATCATCGATCCGCAGCCGGATGTGTTGACGACCACCGCGTCAAGCCCTTCGCCGCCGCCTTCGCGGGTTTCGCGCCACCAGGCGTCGATGATGGCCTTGGCCTTGGCCTTGGCGGATTCGACCTGCCCCATGTGGTGAGACAGGGCGCCGCAGCACTCGGCCTGGGCGGCAACCACCACCTCGACCCCATGGCGGGTCAACAGGCGGACCGTCGACTCGATGATCTCTCTGTCGATGACCGCCTGCACGCAGCCGGTCAGCAGAGCCACCCGGGCCACCCTTGCGCCTTCCGCAGCGAACATCTGCGGCCGTAATGCCGGCGACGGCTCGGGCAAATGTGCCGGAGCCAGCGCCGCCATGGCCCGCAGCCGCGCCGGCAGCAGTCCGCGGAACGGGGCGGTGAGTTGCGCCGCGCGCAGCGCCCAGCGGAAGCGCGAGCGGCTGCTCATCACCCAGGCCAGCAGGCGGCGCAACAGCCGCTCCCCGACGGGCCGCAGCTCGGGATGCCGCTCGATGCGATGGCGCGCCGCATCCACCAGGTGCATGTAATCGACTCCCGACGGACAAGTCGTCATGCAGGACAGGCAGGACAGGCAGCGGTCAAGATGCTTGACCAGGGCGGGTGGCGGCGGACCGCCCCGCTCGTACATCTCCTTGATCAGGTAAATGCGGCCGCGCGGGCTGTCCAGTTCGTCGCCGCGCAGCACGAAGGTCGGGCAGGTGGCCGTGCAGAAACCGCAATGGACGCACTTGCGCAGGATGGCGTCGGTTTCGCGGACGACTGGATCGGCGAGTTGGGTGGGAGTGAAGCGGGTCTGCATCGTTAGCCTCAGGCTAGGCCATCCGGCCGGGATTGAGGATCGACTTGGGGTCGAAGCTGGCTTTGACGCGGGCTTCCAGGGCGGCCAGTGGCGCCGGCAAAGGCTGGAAGACCGCCTGCGCAGCCCGTTCCGCCTCCGGGCCGGCGACCAGCGTGGCATGTCCGCCGTCCGGCAGCAGGCCGCGGATCAGGCCGGCCGGCGCGTCACCTGGGCAAGGCAGGCTGAGCCACAGGAAGGCGCCGCCGCCGTCGATGAACGCTTCGCCGTCGGTCTGCTCGCCCAGACGCTGCAGCAATGCCGGCGCATCGGATGGGCGGACTGCCAGTTTCCACACCACTTGTCCCCAACGCCCGTGGAAAACCCGGACATCGCGGATATTCCGCCACAGGCTGTGGCTTTCCTCGGCCTCGACCACCGTCGCCTCGACGGTGCCGCCGACGATGGTTTCCATCAGGTAGCGGCGTCTCGCCTTGACCGACGGGCCGAATCCCTCCAGCCGCAGAAACGCGCGGTCCCCGCCTTCGGCCAGGGCCGCCGGCATCCAGGCGGCACCGGAGATATCGGCGGCGCTGCCCAGCGCCCGCCCCATCAGCCGCACCGCGGTCTCCGCGTCAACGCCGTGCAGGACGACGGTTTCCTCGGTTTCCGGGGCGGGCAACACCTTGAAGGTGACTTCGGTGAACACCGCCAGGGTGCCGAAGGACCCGGTGAGCAGCTTGCACAGATCATAGCCGGTGACGTTCTTGACGACGCGCCCTCCGGTCTTGAACACCTCGCCCCTGCCGTTGACGGCGCGTAAGCCCAGCACATGGTCGCGCACGGCGCCGGCGACGCAGCGGCGCGGGCCGGCCAGATTGGTCGCCACCACGCCGCCGATGCTCTGCGTTCCTTCCGTGGTGCCCAGCAGACCGCCCAGGTCGCGCGGCTCGAAGGCGAGCATCTGACCGTTGGCGGCCAGCGCCGCTTCGATCTCCTCGAGCGGCGTGCCGGCTCCGGCGCGCATCACCAACTCGGCCGGTTCGTAAAGGGTGATGCCGGCCAGGCCGGTGGTTTCCAGCCGCATGTCGGTGTGGATTGGGCGCCCGAACGGCCATTTGCTGCCGCGGCCGGCGATTTCGACGCTGCGTCCTTGGGCATAGGCGGACGCGATGGTTTCGGCCGCCATCGCCTCGGATGTGACCCGGATCGTCTCGACCATCACAGGCCCTTTCAGAACCGCGGAATATTGGGGAAGCGGGTGGCCCCGCCGGACACGTGCATGCGGCCCTGTTCGGCGCAGGCGCTGAGCAGGGGAAACATCTTGCCCGGGTTGAACAGCCCCGAGGGGTCGAAGGCGTCTTTCACCCGCCGCTGCTGGTCGAGATCGACCTCGTCGAACTGGTCGTTCATCAGGTCCCGTTTTTCGACGCCGACGCCGTGCTCCCCGGTCAGCACGCCGCCCACCTTGACGCACATCCTCAGGATGTCGGCGCCGAACGCCTCGGCTGCTTCCAGCTGGCCCGGCTGGTTGGCGTCGTAAAGGATCAGCGGATGCAGGTTGCCGTCGCCGGCATGGAAGACGTTGGCCACCTTGAGGTCGTATTTACGAGAGAACGCGGCGATGCCGTCCAGCACTTCGGGCAACCGCGCCCGCGGGATGGTGCCATCCATACAGTAGTAGTCGGGAGAGATGCGCCCGACGGCCGGAAAGGCCGCCTTGCGCCCGGCCCAGAAGGCCAGCCGCTGTTCCTCGCTGGTGCTGACCTTAATGGAACCGGCCTGGCGCTGCTCGACGACGGCCACCACTCGTTCGATCAGGTGGTTCACTTCCACCTCGGGACCATCCAGTTCGATGATCAGCAGGGCCTCGGCATCGCGCGGATAGCCGGCACCGATGAAATCCTCGGCGGCGTGGATGGCCGGTCGATCCATCATTTCCATGCCGGCCGGGATGATGCCGCTGCCAATGATGGCGGCAACGGCGTCGGCGGCGGCGGCGTTGGTCGGGAAGCCGACGAGGACGGCGCGCGCCGTTTCCGGCTTGGGCAGAATACGGACCGTCACCTCGGTGACTACCCCGAGCAGCCCCTCCGAGCCGACCACCAGGCCGACGAGGTCGTATCCGGGCGAATCCAGCGCGCTGCCGCCCAGATGCACGACGTCGCCATCGATGGTGACCAGCACGACACCCAGCACGTTGTTTGTCGTCATGCCGTATTTCAGGCAATGCACGCCGCCCGAATTTTCCGCCACGTTGCCGCCGATGGTGCAGGCGATCTGGCTCGAGGGGTCGGGGGCGTAATAGAATCCATGCGCCTCGACCGCACGGGTGATGCCCAGATTGGTCACTCCCGGCTGCACCCTGGCCGTCCGGTTGAGATAGTCGACCTCGAGCACCTGATTGAACCGGCTCATGCCCAGGACGATTCCGTCGGCCACCGGCAGAGCGCCGCCCGACAGCGAGGTTCCCCCGCCGCGCGGCACCACCTTGACCGACAGGTCGCGGCAAAGGCGGAGGATGGCGGCGACCTGTTCGGTGGTCTCGGGTAGCACGACCACCATGGGCAACTGGCGATAGGCGGTCAGGCCGTCGCTCTCATAAGCGGCCAACTCGCGCTCGTCGACGATCACGCCCTCGCCGGGAACAATGGCGCGCAAGCCTTCGATCAGCTGTCGATACTGCCCCAGGGCAAGCGGATCGGGCGTCGGCATGCGCATGGTCTTTCTCCCAGTTCAATGTCTTGGTGGGCTGTCGCCGATCGGCAAAGCATATGCATGGGCCGCCGGCCGGTTGGATAGCTTTTCCACCATATGGAAAACAAAGACTGAAAGGAACTTAATTCCATATATATCAAGGCATTGTAGGCAGGTCGATGGTCGCGGTGCCGATGGTATCCGACAGCCTGAGGCTGTCGGTGCAATGCTTCCTCGACGAACTCAGCCGGGCCTGACGATGCGCCCGCCGTATTCGCGGGTGATCGCCTCGGCGCATCGGCGCACCATGGCGCCGAGAAACGGGATGCGGTCGTCGGTGATACGGGCGGCCGGCCCCGAGATGGAAATGGCGGCGATCGGCTCGCCCAGTTCGTCGAGGACAGGCGCCGCCACGCAACGCAATCCGACGGCGTGTTCCTCGTCGTCGATGGCAAAACCGCGGCTTTGGCTGCGCCCGAGCTCTTCCCTCAATTCGGCAGGTTTGACGATGGTTCTCGTCGTCAGGCGGCGCAGCCCATGCCGGTGCAGGATCTTGCTCACGGCGCCGTCGGTCATGGCCAACAGCAACGCCTTGCCGACGCCCGAGCAGTGCAGGGGGACGCGCGACCCCAATTCGGACAGGGCGCGCATCATCTGGCGGCATTCCACCTGATGGAGGAACACCGCTTCGCCTTCATCGATGATCGCCAGGTTGACCGTTTCCCCGCTTTCCTCCATCAGCGCCCGCAACAATGGCCGGGCGGTCTGCACCAGGTGTCGGTTGCGCAGGAAGGCATTGCCGACGACGAAGCTCTGGACACCGACCGACCACAGCGTCCGTTCGTTGTCGAAGCGGACGTAATGTTCCTGCTGCAGGGTGGTGAGCAGCCGGTGGGTGGTCGACGGCGGCAGGCCCACCTGCTGGGCGATGTCGGTCAGCGTCATGCCGTCGTCCGCTTCGGCGACAGCGTTGAGAATGGACAGGGCGCGGGTCAGCGACTGGACCTGCCCCGTCCGTTCGGCGGTACCGCGGTTGGCGACCGTGCCCTTGCCGCGCCGCCGGGATGTGGAAGTTCGACCCGCCATGGCCTTCCTGCCTGCCTTACCGTTCATTTTGGTGTCCGTATATATCAGCAAAATCATTCCGGTAAACCGTTGATTCCGTATCGTGGAATGATTTGCAATATCCGTTGTCGGTGTCGGCGGGCTGCGATATTGGTAATTTTTGTCGGCGCTGCCGACGTGATCCGGTATTAAAGGAGTGTCAGCGTGACACAGGCGATTGTTTGCGGCGGTCTTCGCATCGCCAAGGCGCTCTATGACTTCGTCAACGACGAAGCTTTGCCCGGCACCGGCGTGACGGTCGAACGCTTCTGGTCCCAGTTGGAGGGGATTCTAGACGATTTCGCTCCCCGCAACCGCGGCCTGCTGGGGCGCCGTGACGAATTGCAGGCGGCCATCGACGATTGGCATCGTGGACACCGCGGCAAGCCGTTCGATGCCGCGGCTTACGAGGCTTTCCTCCGTCAGATCGGCTATCTGCTGCCGGAAGGTCCTGACTTTGCCGTGCGCACGGCCAATGTGGACACCGAAATTTCGGCGATCGCCGGGCCGCAACTGGTGGTGCCGTCGACCAATCCCCGTTACGCGTTGAACGCCGCCAATGCCCGCTGGGGCAGCCTTTACGACGCTCTTTACGGCACCGACGCGATTGCGGAGACCGGCGGCGCCGAACGCGGCACAGCCTATAACCCGGTGCGCGGTGCCCGGGTCATCGCCTTCGCCCGTGATCTCCTCGACGAGGTGGCGCCACTGACCGACGGATCGCATCGCGATGCCGCCGCCTATCGGGTCGATGGCGGCCGGCTGGCGGTCGTTCTGGGCGACGGTCGGGTGGCCGGATTGCGTTCGTCCGACCGTTTTGCCGGCTATCAGGGAGATGCCGCGGCGCCGTCCACTCTGCTGCTGGTCAACCATGGACTGCATGTCGAGATCCATATCGACCGCAACCATCCCATCGGCCGTGGCGATCTGGCCGGGATCAGCGACGTGGTGCTCGAATCGGCCATCACCACCATCGTCGACCTCGAGGATTCGGTGGCCTGTGTGGATGCCGAGGACAAGGCCGACGCCTACCGCAACTGGCTCGGTCTGCTCAACGGCACGCTGATCGCCGATTTCCCCAAGGGCGGCAAGTCGGTGCATCGCAGCCTCAATCCCGACCGCACCTACACTGCGCCGGATGGCAGCACACTGACCCTGCAGGGGCGCAGCCTCATGCTGGTGCGCAATGTCGGCCATCTGATGGCCACCGACGCGGTGATCCTGAAGGATGGCAGCCATGCGCCGGAAGGCATTCTCGATGCCATGATCTCCTCGCTGGTCGCCATGCACGACTTGCGTGGCCTGGGAAAATTCCGCAACAGCCGCACCGGCGCGATTTACATCGTCAAGCCGAAGATGCACGGGCCCGATGAAGTGGCCTTCACCAACGAACTGTTCGGCCGGGTCGAAATGGCCCTCGGCCTGCCGCCTTTCGCCATCAAGGTGGGGATCATGGACGAGGAGCGCCGGACCACGGTGAATCTCAAGGAATGCATCCGTGCGGCGCAGGATCGTGTGGTGTTCATCAACACCGGCTTCCTCGATCGGACCGGCGACGAGATCCATACCTCGATGGAGGCCGGGCCGATGATCCGCAAGGGCGACATGAAGTCGTCGGCCTGGATCAAGGCCTACGAGGACTGGAACGTCGATATTGGCTTGGCCTGCGGCCTGCGCGGCCGTGCGCAGATCGGCAAGGGCATGTGGGCCATGCCCGACAAGATGGCCGACATGCTGTCGGCGAAGATCGGTCATCCGCAGGCCGGCGCCAACACCGCCTGGGTGCCGTCGCCGACCGCGGCGACCCTGCACGCCCTGCATTACCACAAGGTGGACGTGGCGGCCCGGCAGGATGCCCTGAAGAGCCGGCCGCGCGCCAAGCTGGGCGACATCCTGACCATTCCGGTGGCCGACCGGGCCAACTGGCCGGCCGAGATCGTCCAGGAGGAACTGGACAACAACGCCCAGGGCATCCTCGGATACGTGGTCCGCTGGGTCGACCAGGGCATCGGTTGCTCGAAAGTGCCAGACATTCACGACGTCGGCCTGATGGAGGACCGGGCCACCTTGCGCATCTCCAGCCAACACATCGCCAACTGGCTCCATCATGGGATCTGCTCAGCCGAGCAGGTGCTGGCTACCATGAAGCGCATGGCGGCCGTCGTCGACGCGCAGAATGCCGACGACACGGCCTATCGTCCGATGGCCCCCGACTTCGACGCCAGCATTGCCTTCAAGGCGGCCTGTGACCTGGTGTTCGAGGGGCGCACCCAGCCCAGCGGCTACACCGAGCCGACCCTTCATCGCCGTCGCCGCGAGGTGAAGCAGCGGGGGTAGGGCGAGGCTCCGCCTCCTGTTGGGCACGGGCGCGGTTGCTGGCGAACAGGCTGGTCGTTACCGGGGCGCCAGCACCGGCGCCCCCGAGCGCGGCGAGCCGTAAAGGGAGTGCGCCCGCGACTCGAAACCCCGGATGAACAGCCGCTCCGCCTCGGCCAATCCGACCGAGGCCAGCGCCGACAGGAGGCGTGAGCGGAATTGTGCGGCAAAGCGGCAGCTGACGCGGCATCCTCCGGAACTTCCAGGGCTGAACCGCCAGGCCAGACGCAAACTGCTCCAAGGCCCGTCTCTCGAGGTGACGTCGAGCCACCGCGGCGCCTCGAACTCGGCGTAGGTAGTGAAGCGGCTGCGGACCGGGCCGAAGGTGAAAAGGTTGTCGACCCGCCAATGGCCTTCTCCTCGGTCGAGGATGCGCGTGGCGATGCAGCCGGGGATGAACAAAGGATATTTTTCGATGTCGGACACCAGGAGGAACAGCTGGGCCGGCGTGAAGGTGGGAAATTCCCTGTCCCATCCGCCGGTCCGTGGTGGCACGTACAAAGCTGAACCGTGGCCCATGTCGAGATCGTCCTGTCTTAACTGCCTCGACGGCGGATCGGGATTCTAGCTTCGGATAGGCAGGAAGTCTTGTTTGAAATGGAGATGGGCTTGTCCGGCGGTCAACTTTTTAGCGTTTCAAGACTGAGCGCAGGACATCCGTGATCGCCGACCCATCCCATTCGGCGGGCCCCTCCACCCGCGCGATCTCGCGGCCTTGCGGATCGATCACCAGGGTCGTCGGCAGGCCGCGGATGCCGATGGACTGGGCCGCCTCGCCGTCCTCGTCGAGATACTTGCCGAGATTGCGGACCTTCAATTCCTCGTAGAATTTCTCGACTGCGGGCAATCCTTTGCGGTCCATCGACACCGGCACCACCACAAGCCCCTGCCCGCCGAGTTGTTGCTGAAGGCGGTCGAGGGAGGGGAACTCGGCCCGGCAGGGCGGGCACCATGTCGCCCAGAAATCCAGCACCACTACTTTGCCGGCGAAGCTGCCGAGATCGATCTGGCGGCCGGAACCGTCGACGAAGGCAGTGTGCGGCAGCGGGCGGGGCGTCCTGTACAGTTCCAGTTCGCGCTGCCCCAAGCCGCTAACCAGGGTCGCCACCAGGAAAGCCGTCAGCGCCGTCAGCATCGTCAGCAGCAAGCGTTTCATGTGCAGGGTGATCCTCGTCGATTCCAGGTTTGCAGGATGACGGCGAAACCGCCTTTAGCCAAGGCCGGCGATGACGTCAAACGGCATAGAGCGGCAATTGCGGCGCAATCGCATCATTCCCCCTATAACATTTCGAAGCAGGACTGAGATCAATCGTCGGCGGCGATCACCACGCGAGACGGGAACATACCGATGGCGGACAGGTCTTGGCTCGGCCAGCAGGCAACCTGGGCACCTGGCAGCCATTCGATATCGGGGTGGACGAACCGGGGGGTGGACGAACCGGGAGCTCGCCTTCGCAGTGGTGAGGGTGGGGCACCATTCGTCACTGCCGCCCCCGGGGCAAGCCCCGGGGGTGCCGAGATGGGGGCGATCCGCCACGCCCCCCGTTGCGCTTTAGGCGAAGGGGTCGGCTTGCGGCGGCGCGACGTAGATTTCGCCGCCGCCAGCCATGAATTCGGCGGACTTCTCGGCCATGCCGGTGGTCGCCGCCTCGTCGCGGACTTCCTGCGAAATTTTCATCGCGCAGAATTTTGGTCCGCACATGGAACAGAAATGGGCCAGCTTCGCTCCGTCCGCCGGCATGGTCTGGTCGTGGAATTTTTGTGCCGTGTCGGGGTCCAGCGACAGATGGAACTGGTCCTTCCAGCGGAACTCGAAACGAGCCCGGGACAGCGCGTCGTCGCGCAGGCGGGCGGCCGGGTGGCCCTTGGCCAGGTCGGCGGCATGGGCGGCGATCTTGTAGCTGACCACGCCGACCTTGACGTCGTCGCGGTCGGGCAGGCCAAGATGCTCTTTCGGCGTGACGTAGCACAGCATGGCCGTGCCGAACCAGCCGATCATGGCGGCGCCGATGGCCGAGGTGATGTGGTCATAGCCCGGCGCGATGTCGGTGGTGAGCGGGCCCAGGGTATAGAACGGCGCCTCGCCGCAGCAGGCGAGCTGCTTGTCCATATTCTCCTTGATCTTGTGCATCGGCACATGGCCGGGGCCCTCGATCATCACCTGGGCGCCGTAGCGCCAAGCCACCTGGGTCAACTCGCCCAGGGTCTCCAACTCGGCGAATTGCGCCGCGTCATTGGCATCGGCGGTCGAGCCCGGGCGCAAGCCGTCGCCCAGCGAAAAGCCGATGTCATAGCTGCGCATGATGTCGCAGATGTCTTCAAAATGCTCGTAGAGGAAGTTCTCGCGGTGATGGGCCAGGCACCACTTGGCCATGATCGAGCCGCCGCGCGAGACGATGCCGGTGACCCGACGGGCGGTCAGCGGCACATGGGCCAGGCGGACACCGGCATGGATGGTGAAGTAGTCGACTCCCTGTTCAGCCTGTTCGATCAGGGTATCGCGGAAGATCTCCCAGGTCAGCTCCTCGGCCTTGCCGCCCACCTTCTCCAGCGCCTGATAGATCGGCACGGTGCCGATCGGCACCGGCGAGTTGCGGATGATCCATTCCCGGATGGTGTGGATGTTTTGCCCGGTGGACAGGTCCATCACCGTGTCGGCGCCCCAGCGGGTCGCCCACACCAGCTTGTCCACCTCCTCGGCCACCGAGGAGGTGACGATGGAATTGCCGATGTTGGCGTTGATCTTGACCAGGAAGTTCCGCCCGATGATCATCGGTTCGGCTTCCGGGTGGTTGATGTTGGCCGGAATGACGGCCCGGCCGCGCGCCACTTCGTCGCGGACGAATTCCGGCGTCACGTGATCGGGAATGGCCGCGCCGAAGGACTGCCCCTCGCGGCGCAGTTCCGCCGTGCGCGCCCGTCCCAGATTCTCGCGGACGGCGATGTATTCCATTTCCGGCGTGACGATCCCGGCCCGCGCATAGGCCAATTGGGTGACGGCCTTGCCCGCCCTGGCCCGCAAGGGACGCAATCCGGCCCGGTCAAACTCCGGTACCGCGGTCGCTTCGCCCTGGTCCAGGCCGTTGTCTTCGGGGCGGATGGTCCGACCGTCATATTCCTCGACATCGCCGCGCGCCAGGATCCACGGTCGGCGCAACTGCGGCAGCCCATGGCGGATGTCGGTGGCGGCGGCGGGGTCGGTATAGGGGCCCGAGGTGTCGTAGACCCTGACGGGCGGCTCGCCCGAGCCCGGCGTCAGATCGATTTCCCGCATGGCGACGCGCAGGTCGGGATGCAGGCTTCCCGCGACGTGGACTTTCCGCGAGGACGGAAGCGCTCCCGTGGTCACGGCAAAGCGGTCTGAGGAATGGGAGTCGGGCATCAAGATCTCCTTCTCTTGCGAGGGGCAGGGAGACCGGGGCTGGCTTGGAGCGGCGGCGGCGCGCCCCGGCTGCTATCCGGAACGACGCCAGTTCCTGTCCCTACGCCGGTACAACCCGGATCAGGTTCGAAGGGTCACCGCGCTGCCAAAAGGGTCGGCCCGGCGGTCTCTCAGCCTCTTGTCGAGGCTCCCCTTGGAACGCCCTGATGCTGCCGTTCGGGCCGCGGGATGTCAAGAAACGTCCAGGAGCGTACGGTCGATAACCCTAGGCGGCAGATGGAATCATCGCTCATCGGGCTGTTACCGGGCGATCCTCGCCGGCTTCCCGAGACGCGCGAAGGCGCCATTCCGTCTTCTTTTTTCCGTTCCGATCGGCGCTGGTGTCGGCGACCGTTTCATGTCACAACGGGCTCCTTGGTTCGGGTGCCCGCCGCCAGCCGGCGGGATAATCGGGAAGGGCGGTGAGATGCCGCCGCGTGCCCAACGCTGTGAGTGGGGACTCTCCGGGCGCATGCCCACTGGCCTTGGCCGGGAAGGGGCTCGGAGGGGATGATCCTAAGCCAGAAGACCGGCCCGGAACCTGTTGTGGGGCCGCCGTGGACGGGCGGCCGCCTCGGATTTTTCATGACGGGGATCTTCATGAAAGACACCGCGCATATCGACTGCCTTGCCCATATTCACGACCTGGTCGCGGCCATGCCCGGCCCCGACGAAGCGGCCGCGGCGCTGGCCTGCCAGCGCGAGCCGCAACTGACAAAGCCGGCCGGTTCGTTGGGCCGGCTTGAAGAGATCAGTCTCCATCTGGCCACCTGGCAAGGCCGCCATCCGCCGCGCCTCGACAAGCTGCGGGCCAGGGTATTCGCCGGCAATCACGGTGTCGCCGCGCTCGGCGTGTCGGCTTTTCCGGCCGAGGTGACGGTGCAGATGGTGATGAATTTCCAGCACGGCGGCGCCGCCATCAACCAGCTGTGCCGGACCTTCGGTATCGAACTGGGGGTCGAAGCCGTCGATCTCGATCGTCCTACCGCTGATTTCACCCGGGGCCCGGCGATGAGCGAAGCGGAGTGTCTGTCGGCCCTGCTGCTGGGCATGGCGGCGGTGGAACCGGGACTGGATCTCCTGGTGCTGGGCGAAATGGGCATCGGCAACACCACCTCGGCGGCCGCGATCTGCCATGCCCTGTACGGCGGCAGCCCGGCCGACTGGACGGGCCGCGGCACCGGCGTCGACGACCAGCGTCTGGCGGCCAAGATCGAGGTGGTGGGCAAGGGCGTCGCCGCCAACCGCTCGGGTGATCCGTTGAAGGTGCTGGCCGGCGTCGGCGGGCGCGAGCTGGCGGCCATCGCCGGAGCTGTGCTGGCCGCCCGGCTGCAACGGGTTCCGGTGGTCCTCGACGGCTATGTCTGCACCGCCGCCGCCGCCGTGCTTCATGCCATCCGGCCCGATGCGCTGGACCATTGCCTGGTCGGTCACGCCTCGGTGGAGCCGGGGCATCGCCGCCTGCTTGATCGCCTGGGCAAGCGGCCGCTCCTGGAGATGGACATGCGCCTGGGTGAAGCCTCGGGGGCGGCGCTGGCCGTCGGGCTGCTGAAGGCCGCGACGGCCTGTCACAACGGCATGGCGACCTTTGCCGAGGCGGGAGTCAGCGACAAGGAAGAATAACCGATTGGTGCATGGCGCCGGCGGTGCCCGGCGCCATCCGACCATCTTGACAGGACCTCCGGCCCGGCGGAGCATGGCCTGGCGGCCCGCCCCAGACGCTCGGGCGAAACCCGTCGGGTCGAGTCTCGCCCGACCAGCCTCCGCACCATCTCCCAATCCTTCCGCCGAGGAGGATGCCATGTCCCGGACAACGAAAGCATTGCTCGCCATTGGTGCCGCCATCCTGGTGGTTGCCGTGGTGGTGTTCGTCGCCGTGCCGCTGATGGTGCCGACCGGCGCCGTGACGGCGCAAGTGGCGTCGGCGGTGAAGCGGGCGACCGGTCGGGACCTCACCATCAAGGGCGGCGTGTCCGTATCCCTGTTTCCCCAGCCAGGGGTCTCGGCGAAGGAAGTGAGTTTCTCCAACGCAGCTTGGGCTGGGCCTCAACCGATGGCCAGTCTCGCCGCCTTGGATGTCCGACTGAAGCTGCGGCCGCTATTGTCCGGCGCCGTGGTCATCGACCGCATCATCCTGGAAAGGCCGGTGATCAATCTCGAGACCGACAAGGAGGGGCGCGGCAACTGGGTATTCACCCCTTCGTCGCCGGCCGCTCCGGCCGAGGCGGAAGGCAAGCCGGCAAGCAAGGAAGGGGGCGTGCCGCCGGTGGCCATCAGTGATATCGGCATTACCCATGGTCGGCTCGTCTACACCAATCGGTCCACCGGGCGCAGCGAAACGCTCGACGAGGTGAACCTGACGGCCAGCCTTCCGCGGGCCGCGGCTCCGTTGACCGCCAGCGGCTCGGTTCGCTGGCGTGACCACACCCTCGACTTCTCCCTCAGGGCCGATGATGCCGAGAAGCTGGCGCAAGGTAACGGTTCGCCGGTCCAGGTGAAGCTATCCTCCGATGTCCTTTCCGCCGGGTTCGACGGCGCGGCGAGCCTTGGCCGGGCCGCCGAGGGTGACGGCCAGCTTGATCTCAATGTCCCGTCGGTGCGGGTGCTGATCGGCTGGATCGGTGGTCCGGCGGTCGTCCTGCCGGCCGGGGGCCTCGGCCCCATGGCGCTGAAAAGCCATCTCGTCCTGCAGGGTGAGCGCGTCGCTCTGAACGACCTGCAGCTATCGCTGGACGGCATGAAGGCGGCAGGGGCCCTGGCGTTGACCAGCGGCACCCGGCCGAAGTTGGCCGGCAAGCTGGCCATCGATCGGCTCGACGCCAATCCCTATTTATCTCCGCCGCGCACGGCCGCCGCGCCACCGCGCGCCGCCGGTGCGGCGCCGGCACAACCGTCGCAATGGAGCGACCAGCCGATCGACACAGCGCCGCTCAGGGCCGCCGATGCCGACCTGACCCTGTCCGCCGGCTCGGCCGCCTATCGCAAGCTGGAAATCGGCCAGACCAGCCTGGTGATGCATCTGGACAACGGGCGGTTCGCCGGCGATCTCCAGCAGATGGCGCTCTACCAGGGCCAGATCCACGGCCGGGTGGATATCGATGCGTCCTCACCCGACTTGGCCGCCAAGACCGACCTGACGCTTGCCGGCGTTCAGGCCGAACCGCTGCTGGCGGCGTTGGCCGGCATCGATTCCCTGGCGGGGACGGCGAGTGGCCAGACAACTCTCGCCAGTCGTGGCCGGACCGAACGGCAATTGATCAGCGGCTTGGCGGGCGCCGGACGGCTGAGCTTCGCCGGAGGGGCGATCAAGGGCGTCGATCTGTGGTCGATGGTCAGCAATCCGACCGGAGCCCTGGCCGGTAGCCAACCCGACAAGAAGACCGAGTTCGGCCAGATGTCCGGCAGCTATACCATCGCCAACGGCATCTTGAAGAATGACGATCTCAGCCTGGTGTCGCCGCTGTTTCGGTTGAGTGGCGCGGGAACGGTCAATCTGCCCGAGCGGTCTCTCGACTATCGACTGGTGCCGCAGCTGGGGGGTGGCCAGACCGCCGGACAGGCGGCTGCGGGGATCTCGGTGCCGCTGCTCGTCCGCGGTCCGTGGGACAAGCTCGCCTATATGCCCGATTTGAGCGGCATTGCCGGGAAGAAACTGGGTGGCGCGACCAAGCTGCTGGAGAAGATGATGGGCGGGAAGAGCGGAGCAGCTCCGTCCCAACCATCCGCTCCGTCTCCGTCGCAGCCTTCACCGCTGCCGATCCCCATTCCCATACCCGGCCTGGGGCGGTGAGGGTGGATTTGCCATAATTCAATCAATCGGTGGGCCGCGCCTCTGCTTTGGCGGCCGCCAGCGAAACGCAACGGTAGGTCATCATCGCGTATTCGGGGAAGATGTCGTTCTCCATCTCATGGGGGCGCTCGCGGGCCACCAGCTGCGCCGTCTTGCCGCGAGTCGCGCAGTAGGACCGCGCCGCGACTTCGGCGTCGGCCGTACTCGGCCCAAAGAAGCTGTCGCTGGCGAGGAAGACGAAGCGGTCACCGGAATGTATCGGCGGGGGACTTTCGGCGCAGCCCGCCAACAGACCGGCAATTGTGCAGAGAAATATGACTTTCCCCATAACCCGGGTCCTTCGCCTATGACCGGAAGTCGGTGCGTCAGTTAAGGGTATCCTTACCTTTGCCGTGGTGCAACAGCGCCTATCTCCCCGACCGACTGTGACAGTCCTACCTCCGATGGCAATTTCGCCGATCCTAGGCAATATTGCCGGCGACAACGACCTTGCCGACGCCTATCTCAGTGCACGCTTGAAGGCGGCGCCGGTCCGGCCGGGGCGCATCGCGGCAGCGGAGTTCTGGCATGGTCGAAACGACCGAGTTTTCCATCGAGCCGATCTTGTTGCGAATTGAGCGCCGATTCGCCGCCGCGGCGGCCGAACGCGGGCTCGCCCTGAGTGTGGCGCGCTGCACGGCCCGCATTCGCTCCGACCCGCCCCTGCTGGCGCAGATTCTAGACCATCTCGTGGCCAACGCGATCGCCTATACGTCGAGCGGGCGGGTGCTGGTGGGCACCCGGCAATATGCCGGCATATTGGACATCGAAGTGCGGGACACCGGCCCCGGATTGCGTCGCGCGGGCGGACAGAAGCCGGCCCAACGGCCTGAGGCGGCGCCCGGTTTGGGGTTGGCGGTGGTCGACCGACTGGTTTCCCTGCTGCGCCATCCCGTCCGCATCGAGAGTCGGCCCGGCGCCGGGACCTCCATCATTCTGCGGGTTCCCATGGGAGACCCCGCCGATGTCGCCGGCAAGGGCGGGGGCGAGCCGGCTGGCCGGGTGCTGGTGGTGATCGACGACGAGGAGCAGGTGCTCGAAGGGCTGCGGCTGCTGCTCGAGGCATGGCAATTCGAGGTGGTGGCGGCGCCTTCGGAAGACGAGGTCATCGCGCTGCTGCGACGCAACGGCGGTCGCCCGGCGGGGATTATCGCCGACTACCGGCTGGCCGGAGGGCGCACCGGGACCTCGGCGGTAAGCAATATCCGGGGCCTGTTCAACGCGCTCATTCCGGGCATCATCATCACGGGCGATGCGACCGCCGGCCGCCTGCGCGAAAGCCGGGGTCAGGGTGTGGTGATTCTGCAAAAGCCGGTGGCGCCGTCCCATCTGCACAACGTCCTGGCGCAAACCCTTGGCGCCCGCTCGAACATGAGCGGGCCTCCCCGGCGCGGCGCTGTCGTCTCCGAATGAGCCTTTACCGCATGTGCTCGACGTCGACGTCCAGATGCCGTTTGCCGTAATGGTCGGTCCACCGGGCGCCACGGGCCACCACCTGGTGCCGGCGGTGCAGGCCGGGCTGGGCGAGCAATTCCAGGTTGGCCGTCGCCCAATGTTGATAGCTCTGCCAACAATGGGACATGAGCGTTACCCAGCCTTCGAGCAGAGAGAACTGGATAAGGACGATATCGGCCATCAGTCTCTCCATGGTCGGCTCCTGCGGTTGCGGACGACGAAACAATCAAAATAAATAGGGGCGGCGGGGCGGCGCCCCAAGTCACAGCGGCTTACGCTCTGTGGCTGTATGGCCTAGCCTTTTGTGTTAGCCTGCCAGTCTTGTGCCGACATTGGGTAGGAGTCGCTCCATGGCCACACATGAGGTTCTTGATCGCCGTGTGTATGGCGAGGGCGAGGTCATCTTCAAGGAGGGGGAGGTCGGGCGGCGCTGCGCCTACCTGGTCGAGACAGGTCGGGTGGAAATCAGCAAGAGGACGGCCGACGGCCAGGAAAAGGTTCTAGGCTATATCCCGACCGGCGGAATTTTCGGCGAGATGGCCCTGGTCGACAACAAGCCGCGCATGGCCAGGGCGCGCGCGGTCGAGCCGACGACGGTGATCATTGTCACCGAGGCCTCGCTGGAACAGAAATTGCGCAAGACAGACCCCTTTATCCGCGGCCTTCTGATGATTTTCGTCCGCAACATCCGCGAGATGACCGACAAGCTCATCAACGCCTCCGGCTGACCCGGTGCAATGAGGTCGACGCCTGATCGACGATCACCTGTCGCGTTCATCGGTCAAGATTTTTGAAAGGAACGGGGCGCCGCCCCGAGCACGCGCCCGAGTCCCGGGACGGCGGCGACAGAGCCTGCCGGTAGCCCGGCGCGGGCCAATGCGAACATCACTCAGCGGCATCGTCAATCGTGGCGAGCATCCACTTTGGCATACGCTTTGGCTTGCCGTAGGCCTCGTTTGTGGTAAGATCCGGTGCCTGCTCGTTCCTCCCCACCGAGCGCCCTCCCCAAGGCGCGGATTGCCAGAGCCGTCACTGGCGGCGAGGTGTCCGTTCGGACCTCGGCAAGACTTTGAGTGATAGTATCTTGCGTTCGTTTCTGCTGCCGCTACGCCGGGCTGAGGACGGGGGTTGCCGATGATCGTCGGAACCGTTCTCGGGGCTTTTCTGGCCCTGGGGCTCTTTGCCCTGCTGTTCAATGGGCGCCACTGGATTCACCCACTGACCTACGCAGCCTGTGCGGCATTCTGCGCCATCCTCGCCGGCGACGCCCTGTTCCACATGGCCCGCTCCGGGCATGAGGCGGTCCCGGCGGCCGTGCTGCCCATCGGCATTCCCTGGCTGCAGGCGCATTTCCGGCTGGACAGCCTGTCGACCTTTTTCCTGATGGCGATCAATTCGCCGTCGGCGCTGATCAGCCTGTTCGGCATCGCCTATGGCAGCCACCTGCCCGAGGCCAAGCGGGTCACTCCGCTCTACCCACTGTTCCTGTTCGGCATGAACGGCGTTCTGGTGGCCGACGACGCCTTCGTTTTCCTGGTCTCGTGGGAATTCATGTCGCTGTCGTCCTGGCTGCTGGTGCTGTCCGACCACACCAATCCGGAAGCGCGGCGGGCTGGGCTGGTCTATCTGGTGATGGCGGCGTTCGGCACCTTCTGCCTGCTGGCCGCCTTCGGACTGATGGCCGGTCACACCGGTGCCTACGGATTCGAGGCCATGCGGGCGGCACATCTCGGCCCCTTGGCGGCCGGTCTGGTGGTGGTGCTGGCCCTGCTGGGCGCCGGCTCGAAGGCCGGCATGGCGCCGCTGCACGCTTGGCTGCCGCTGGCCCACCCGGCGGCGCCCAGTCATGTATCGGCCCTGATGTCCGGGGTGATGACCAAAGTGGCGATCTACGGGTTGATCCGCATCCTGTTCGACCTCAGGAGCGACATCGGCTGGGAGTGGGGCTTCCTGATCATGGTGATCGGCGCCGTGACCGCCGTACTGGGCGTGCTCTACGCCCTGTTCCAGCGCGACCTGAAGACCCTGCTGGCCTATTCGACGGTCGAGAACATCGGCATCATCCTCATCGCGCTGGGCCTTGCGGCGGCGTTCCGCGACCATGGCGCGGCGACGCTGTCGGCGGTCGCCCTGCTGGCGGCGCTCTACCACGTGGTCAACCACTCGCTGTTCAAGACCCTGCTGTTCCTCGGTTCGGGCGCCATACTGACGGCCACCGGCGAACGCCGTCTCGACAGACTGGGCGGTTTGTTGAACCGCATGCCGGTGACCGGGCTGACCTTCCTCGTCGGTGCCGCCGCCATCTCCGCCCTGCCGCCGCTCAACGGCTTCGTTTCCGAGTGGCTGATCTTCCAGAGCCTGTTCCATGGCCCCACCATCGCCCACTGGGCGATGCGCTTCGGCGTTCCCGTGGTCGGCGTCGCCATGGCCCTGGCGGCGGCCTTCGCCGGAACCTGCTTCGTCCGCGCCTTCGGCATCGTGTTTCTTGGCCGGCCCCGCTCGGCGGAAGCCCGGCATGCCTCCGAGGTACCGTTCATCATGCAGGTGGCGATGGCTCTCCCGGCACTGGCCTGCCTGTGCCTCGGCCTGTTTCCGGTGATGGCCACCGCCGGCATTGCTACCGTGGTCGAACCTCTGGCCAAGGTGCCATTGCCCACCGCGCTGCTGGGCTGGCCCTGGCTGTCGCCGATCAGCCCGACGGACGGATCCTACTCGGCCACCATGCTGCTCTTCACCTTCATCGGCCTGATGGCGACCACGGTGATCGCCCTGCGCCTGTTCGGCACCCGCCGCGTGCGGCCGGCGCCGGCCTGGGACTGCGGCCATCAGGAGGACATCGTCGACGCCCAGTACTCGGCCGACAGCTTCTCGCAGCCGCTGCGCCGTGTCTTCGGCAGCGTCGTGTTCCGCGCCCGGGAGGAGGTCGACATGCCGCCGCCCGGCGATCTGCGGCCGGCGCGGTTCGAGTTGCGCATGACCGACCCGGTGTGGGACGGGCTCTATCTGGGCATCCTGCGCGTGGTCGACGCCATCGCCGACCGCGTCAACCGCCTGCAGTTCCTGACGGTGCGGCGCTACCTGTTCCTGATGTTCACAACCCTGGTCGTCCTTCTCCTCATCGTCGCCATACGCCAGCAATGACCGCCTTCCTCCTTGGCATCGTCCACACCTGGCTGGTCGTCGGCTTCGCGCCGATGGTCACCGGGATCGTCCGCCTCACCAAGGCTCGCCTGCAAGGGCGCCGCGGCGCTTCCGTGCTGCAGCCCTATCGCGACCTGTGGCGCCTGCTGCATAAGGAAACCGTGATCGCCGACTCGGCGACCTGGCTGTTCCGCATCACACCCTATCTGGTGTTCGTTTGTGTCGCCTTGGCCGGCACCATCATGCCGACCTTCACCACCAATATGCTGATGACCCCGGCGGCCGACCTGATCGCCCTGGTCGCCCTGCTGGCGACGGGTCGGTTCTTCACCGCGCTCGCCGGGCTTGACGTCGGCACCGCCTTCGGGGGCTTGGGCGCCAGCCGCGAGATGTTCATCGCCTCGATTGCCGAGCCGGGGATCCTCACCGTCATCTTCAGCCTGTCGCTGCTGGCGCATACCACGGCACCGGCCAATATCGCCGCTTTCGTGCTGTCCGGCCATGTCGGCCTCGAGGTGTCGGCGGGCCTGGCGCTCGGCGTCCTGGTGATGATCGCCATCGCCGAGAACGGGCGCATCCCCGTCGACAACCCGGCGACGCATCTGGAGCTGACCATGGTGCACGAGGCGATGGTGCTGGAATATTCCGGCCGCCACCTGGCGCTGCTGGAGGCGGCGGCGATGATCCGCCTGCAGTTGTTCATGTCGATCATCAGCTGCCTGTTCTTCCCCTGGGGCATGGCCGTCGAGGGCAGCGGCCTCGGCGGCCTCGGCCTTGGCTTGGCGGCATGGCTGGGCAAGATCGGCGTCATGTCGGTGGCGCTCGGCGTGTTCGAGACCTCCATCGCCAAGATGCGGGTCTTCCGTGTCGCCGACTACCTGGGCGGCGCCCTGTTGCTTGCCCTGCTGGCAACGATCTTCCTGTACGTGTCCGAGGCGGTATGATGCTGACGACCCAGTTCGAATACCACACGGCCCATCTGATCGGCGCCGTCGTCCTGATGATGGGCTTCGCCCTGCTTTATCAACGGCGCATGTCGGCGGTGATCCGCGCCTATTCCTGGCAGGCCATGGCCCTGGCCCTGGCCGCCGCCTGGCAAGGCTTCGTCCAGCACGCGCCGCATCTCTACGCCACGGCGCTGATCGCCCTGCTGTTCAAGGGCGTCGCGGTGCCGCTGACCTTGGGCTGGCTGGTCAAGCGCCTGGGTATTCACCGGACGGTGGAGACGGCGCTGGGCATCGGTCCCACCATGATCGCCGGCGTCGGGCTGGTGGCGCTGTCCATCGTCCTGGTGCTGCCGGTGACTTCCGGGGCCGGGGCGATCACCCGCGAAAGCCTGGCCATCGCCATGTCGGTGGTGCTGCTGGGCTTGTTGATGATGATCACCCGGCGAAACGCGGTGACCCAGGTGGTCGGCTTCATGGCCCTGGAGAACGGCCTGATTCTCGCCGCGGTCGGCGCCAGGGGCATGCCGCTGGTGGTCGAGATCAGCATCGCCTTTTCGGTGCTGGTGGCGATGACCCTGTTCGGTATCTTCTTCTTCCGCATTCGCGAGCGGTTCGACACCCTGGATCTCGCCTATCTGGAAACCTTCCGCGGGGAGCGCCAGTAATGCCGGCCTCCGCCCTCCTGCCGCTTCAATTCCATGACCCGGTCCTGTGGATCCTCGGTTTTCCTCTGATCGGCAGCGGCGTCCTCGCCCTCGTGCCGCGCTGGCGCGCCGCGGCGGTCCTCAACGTGGTGGTGTCGGCCGGCACCGTGGCCAGTTCGCTGTTCCTGTTTGTCCAGCGGCCGGGCGAAAACCAGCTGCTCTTCATCGACGACTTCAACATCTACCTGGTGGTCCTGACGGCGTTCGTCGGCTTTACCACCGCCTTGTTCTCGTCGGCCTATATCGGCCGGGAAAGCAAGGCGCGGCGCCTGTCGCCGAAACATCTGCGATTCTACCACGCGATGTACCAGGCCTTCCTGTTCACCATGCTGCTGGCCCTGACCGCCAACAATATCGGCGTGATGTGGGTGGCGGTCGAAGCGGCGACGTTGACCACGGTGCTGATGGTCAGCCTGTTCCGGACTCGCGAAGCCATCGAGGCGGCGTGGAAATACTTCATCCTGTGCAGCGTCGGCATCGGACTGGCCCTGTTCGGCACCGTCCTGGTCTATCTGGCCGCACAGCCGGTGATGGGGGACGGCATGGCGGCGATGGCCTGGACCCAAATGATCGAGCGGGCCGGCGCCTTCCAGCCGGAACTGATCAGCTTGGCCTTCGTCTTTCTGCTGGTCGGCTATGGCACCAAGGTCGGCTTGGCGCCTCTCCATGCCTGGCTGCCCGACGCCCATGCCGAAGGCCCGACGCCCATCTCGGCGGTGCTGTCGGGTCTGCTGCTCAATGTCGCGCTCTACGCCCTGCTGCGCTTCAAGATGCTGGTGGCGGCCAACGGCCACGCCCTGCAACCCGGGCCGCTGATGATCGGCATGGGCTGCACGTCGATTTTCGTCGCCGCCTTCATGCTGTACCGCCGCGGCGACATCAAGCGCCTGTTCGCCTACAGTTCGGTCGAGCATATGGGCATCATTACCTTCGCCTTCGGCATGGGGGGCACCCTGGCGAACTTCGCCGGTCTCTTGCACATGACCATGCACAGCCTGGTGAAATCGGCGATCTTTTTCGCCGTCGGGCTCATTTCGCAAAGCGCCGGCACCAAACGCATCGCCGATATCCGCGGCCTGACGGTGAGCATGCCGTTTCTCGGCTGGGCGTTCGTCATCGCCGTGCTGGCCATCGCCGGCTTGCCGCCGCTCGGCGTCTTCATGAGCGAGTTCCTGGTGATCAGTTCGACCTTCGCCAGCAATCCGCTGCTCGGCATCCCGGTGATCCTCGGGCTGGCGATCGCCTTCGGGGCGCTGATCCTCCGCCTGCAGAGCATGGCCTTCGGGCCGCCCAGCGAGTTGTCGGGCTATGGCGAGACGGTGCGGTTGAGCCGTCTCACGCGTGTCGCCGGCATGCTGCCTCTGATCTCCCATCTGGTTCTCGCCCTGGTCGCCGGCATTTACCTGCCCGGTCCCCTGGTCGCCTGGTTCCAGGCGGTGGCGAAGCTGCTCGGATAGCGCACGATGCTCGGCAATCTCACACTGATGGAATATTTGGGCGGCGGCCGCGAGGTCCCCAGCCACCGCCCGTGGCCCCGCTACCTGTTGGATGAACGCGCCTGGATCGCCATGATCCGTCAATTGGCGGTGGCCGAATGGGCGCTGCTGGGCCTGTGGGGCGACGCCAGTGAGGTGCATCTGGCGCTGCGCGACGAGGAGGCGGGGGCGATAGCAGTGGCCTCCTTGCCCTGCCCGGAACGCCGCTTCCCTTCGCTGTCCCAGGTCCGGCCTTCGGCGATTCGTCTGGAACGGGCCATTCGCGATCTCTACGGCCTGACCCCGACCGATCTGGCCGACGGGCGTCCCTGGCTGGATCACGGTCGCTGGCCCGCTACCACGCCCTTGGCGCTGAGCCGCGGCCCGGCGGCGCAGCAACCCGTCGAGTACCGCTTTCTGCCGGTCGAGGGCGAGAGCCTCCATCAGGTCCCGGTCGGGCCGGTGCATGCCGGCGTGATCGAACCCGGGCATTTCCGGTTCACATGCGCGGGTGAGACGGTGGTCCGGCTGGAACAGCGGATGGGTTACACCCACAAGGGCGTCGAGGCGCTGATGGCCGGCAAGACCGTCGCCGAAGCGGCCCGCCTGGCCGGGCGGCTGTCGGGCGACAGCACGGTCGCCTATGCCATCGCCTTCGCCAGGGCGGTGGAGGCCGCCACGGCCATGGAGGCGCCGCCCCGGGCTCACTGGCTGCGCGCCCTGATGGCCGAACTGGAGCGCTTGGCCAACCACCTGGCCGATATCGGCGGCATCTGCAACGACGCCGCCTTCGGTTTCATGCTGGCCCGATGCATGACCCTGCGCGAGCAGGTGCTGCAGGCCAACGAGGCCTGTTTCGGCCATCGCCTGCTGATGGACAAGGTGGTGCCGGGCGGCGTGGCGGCCGACCTGACGCGCGAGGGAGCCAGCATCCTGCGCGGACTGCTCAACGACCTGCGCAGGCCTTTCAACGCTCTGGTCGACGCCTATGACGATCTGCCCAGCCTGCAGGACCGAACCGTCGGAACCGGAGTTGTCCAGGCGTCGCTGGCACATCGCTTCGGCGCCGGCGGAGTGGTCGGGCGGGCTTCGTCCCAGGCCGGTGACGCCCGCAAGGATCCGGGCTATCCGCCGTATGACGAACTTGATTTCGACGTGCCGGTGCTGGCCTCGGGCGATGTCAATGCCCGGGTTTGGGTCCGGGTGGAGGAGGCGCGCCAAAGCCTGAAACTGATCGAGCAGATTCTTCGGGACATGCCGGGTGGGCCGCTGCACAAGCCGATCCCCACCCGGCCGGGCGAGGGCATGGCTCTGATCGAAGGCTTCCGCGGCGAAATCCTGATGTGGGTCCGGGTGTCCGAGGTCGGTCGGGTGGTCCGCTGCCATCCGCGCGACCCCTCGTGGTTCCAGTGGCCGCTCTTGGAAGCGGCCATCGAGGGCAACATCATCGCCGACTTCCCGTTGTGCAACAAATCGTTCAACTGCGCCTATTCCGGGGTAGATCTATGAGCCGGGGGTCACCATGTCGCTGATGCGTCTGATCGCCAAGGAACTGCTGCACGGCCCGCGGACCATCGACGGGCCGGGTCCCGATCCCCTGGGGATAGAGCAGTTGGGGCTGCGCTTGGGCGAACGGGCCCAGGCCAGGCTGGGGCGCAGCCTGTGCATCCGCGAGGTGGATGCCGGCTCGTGCAACGGCTGCGAGCTGGAGGTCAACGCCGTCAACGGCCCCGTCTACGATCTCGAACGCTTCGGCATCCGCTTCGTCGCCAGTCCGCGCCATGCCGACGTGCTCCTGGTCACCGGGCCGGTGACCAACAATATGGCGGTGGCGTTGCAACGGACCTACAATGCCGCGCCGAATCCGAAATGGGTGGTGGCAATGGGCGATTGCGCCATCGATGGCGGGTGTTTCGCCGGCAGCTATGCGGTAAAGGACGGCGTCCACAACGTGGTGGCGGTGGATCTTGCCATCCCCGGCTGCCCGCCCACACCGGAAAAGCTGTTGGGCGGCCTGCTGGCGTTGCTTGAGGTTGTGGCGACGGGAAAATAAACCTCGTCGCCTTTCGCCTCCCAGATCCGCCGTGACGAAGCGCACCGACGGGCTTCGCAAGCGGCGAAGGGACCGCCCCCACCTTATCCTTCAGGTCAGCACAAGCCAGTGCTGGGCATCCGCCGGGTGCTGGGCGGTGATGGTGACATCCCCCAGAAACTCGGGCGACTGGCTGAAATAGGCCAGAACCTGGGCATGGGCGGAGAGCTCGGCCTGGCCATAGGCGGCGGTGCCGGGCGTGAGGCCGGACAGCATCGGGTCGATGACGTGGCTCTGGTACCAGGCGGCGTCGCCGGCGCCCGGCGCCCGGTGCAGCAGGTTCTCGTACGAATCGGAAATGAATTGGGCGTCGCCGGCCGCGGTCTGAGGGTAACTGTGGGCAGGATTGCCGGTGTATTCGGGCGAGGAGAGGAACCACTGGGCGAACTGGGTGAAAGGCGTCGACGGGTTGCCGGCCGCATAATTTTCATAGTAGGCCAGCCCGGCGACATCGGGGATGCGGCCGAGCACCGCGCCGTAAAGCTCGGTGATCTGGGCCGAAGAGACCGCGCCGGGAACAACCGTCGTCTGGCTGGCGACGATTTCGGTATGGTCGGAGAACTGCAAAGCGGTGATGTTGGACAGGTGGTCGGTGCTGCCGGGGCTGCTGACGGTGAAACTGATGCCGTCGCCGGTCGCGGTGATCGTGTAGCCGTCCGCCGGCCCAGGAAAGATCACGGTGTCGGCATGGCCGGCAACCCCGGCAATGGTGGCGTTGGCCGCAGAGGCGTCCTCGGAAAGCATGAAGCTGCCGGTGATGGTCTTCAGCGCCGCCGCATCGGCGGTGGTTTGCGCCGGCGTCGGCGACAGGGTCGGGGCGCCGGCATCGGTCAAGGCAATGCTGGCGAGCTTGCCGGCTGCCGCCAGGGTCTGCAGGGCGTCAAGATTCGCCTGCAGGTTGGCGGCGCTGTCGGCGACGGCGACCTGACTTCCGATTTCCCCCGACTGGAACAGCTGGATCGCGGTTCCGGCGCTGTCGATGGTCAGAGGCTTCGACAGGTCCAAGGACAGCAGAAAGCCCGCCTGTGCCCCGTCATAGAGGCCGCTCCCGACGATTTGGCCCTGGTCGTTGATGCCGTTGGCGCTGTTCAGCGTCCATCCGGAATTGGCCGGCAACAGCGTGTTCAGATCGATGATGTTGCCGTTCTGCCAAAGCGTGGCGCGCGCCGCGGCACCGCTCTGGTCGGTACTGTTGTCAGACCAGCCGACGATGTCGCCATTGCCGTCGATGGCGTTGGCCGAGCTGCTGTCGTTGCCGGCAAGCGCCCCGAGATCGATTACCGAGCCGTTCTGCCACAACGCCGCGTGGCTCGCATTGGAGTTTCCCGGTGTGGAGTCGCCGACGATCTGGCCTTTGTCGTTGATGGCCAAGGCTTCGCTGCTGGTCGCCCCCGGCAGGGTGCCGAGGTCTGTGGCCAGTCCGTTCTGCCACGATACCGCATGCTCGATTCCCTGGGCGGTCAGCGACATGCCCACGACCTGGCCGGCATTGTTGATGGCGTAGGCGGCGCTGGTCGCCGCGTTGGAGGCCGGAGCGGCGGCGCCTGGCAGGGTTCCGAGGTCCATCATCGTGCCGTTCTGCCAGAGGAAGGCATCGATGGCGCCGTTACCCGTCACGGCGGCACCGACCACTTGGCTCTTGTCGTTGATGGCGTTGGCCTGGCTGCCACTTTGCAGGCTGCCAAGCGCCGAAGGCGTGCCGTTCTGCCAGAGGACCGCGGCATAGTCGTTGAACTGGTCCGAGGAAAATCCCGCCACCTCGCCCTGGCTGTTGATGGCGTAGGCGGCGCTGTAGCTGTCCCCCGGCAGCGTTCCCAGATCGGTCATCGCACCGCCTTGCCACAAGAAGGCGTGTTCGGCGCCGGCCACCGTGGTGTCGCCCACGACCTGGCCGGCGGCGTTGATGCCGCTGGCGTTGGTCGATATTCCTCCGAGATCGGTGATCGTGATGGTCATCAGCCCCTCAGCCTGGGATTATGGGAAAATTGCGCAGAGATCTCTCGGTGCCCGGTCATTCCGCGCTATGATCGGGGCGGGCAAGCCATCGCAGCTCGGTTCCTCCGGTCGCGGCCAGCCGTTCCGCCAGGACCGGCAGCAGTCCGGCCAGCGCTTCGTCGAGCTTCCATGGCGGGTTGATGATCGCCAGGCCGCAGCCGTTGAGACGCTCGGGGCCATCGGCAGGAAAACGGAAGAGGTGCGCGGCCAGACATGGGCGGCCGAGGCCGGCCATCTCGCCGAGAAACCGGTCCACCGGATCCGGCGCCTTGATCGGGTACCACACGCCAAAGATGCCGGTCGGCCAACGCTTGCAAGCCTCGGTCAGGCCTGTGACGATCCGGCGGAACTCGTCCTTGGCTTCGAAGGGCGGGTCGATCAGTACCAGCCCCCGCCGTTCCTTTGGTGGCAGCAGGGCCTTCAGCGCCGTGTAGGCGTCTTGCACATGCACCCCCACCTGCCGGTCCCCGGCGAACTCCCGCTTCAGCGCCGCCGCGTCTGTCGGGTGCAGTTCCACCAGTGCCAGGCGGTCCTGAGGGCGGAGCAGGAAGCGGGCGATGCGCGGCGAGCCCGGATAGAAGCGCAAGCGGGGACCGCCGCCATTGACCGCGGCGACCGCGGCCAGATAATCGGCAAGCAGGGCCGGCCCCGGGCCGGACTCCAGCAGGCGCTGGATTCCGTCGCGGTATTCGCCGGTCTTTCCCGCCTCGGTGCCGGCCAGATCGTAGCGGCCGACGCCGGCATGGGTGTCAACGACGCAGAACGGCGTCTCTTTTTTCTTCAGATGGGCGAGCACCAGCGTCAGCAGCGCGTGCTTGACGACATCGGCGAAATTTCCGGCGTGATAGGCGTGACGGTAGTTCATGGTGGAAGGAAGGGTATCGCTGCCCTGGTGCCGATGTCGAGGTTGACGCCCGCCCGCCGGGAAGGGTAAATCTCTCACCGAGATCAAAGGGAGAACATGATGGTCCTGTCCGGCCACGACTCCGCATCCATCCGCCCGGCGGCGGGCTGAGACGGGGCTGCTTCATGCCCTGGGTTCTGTACGCCAATCTAGGCTTGTCGGCCCTTGTCCTGCTGGGTGTGATCGGATTGTTCCTGCGCCGGAGCGGCGGCGAGGCGCATCTGCTCGACACGCTCGATCGGCAGGAGCGACGCTTGCGCCAGGAACTGGCGGCCAACCGCGAAGAAGGGGCGACGGCGGCGAAGGCCCTGCGCCAGGAGGTGGCGGGCGGCCTTAAGGGCTTGTCGGACCTGCAGAAGGGCACCCTCGATGGGTTTGCCGGGCAGATGGCACGGCTCACCCAATCCCAGGAACAGCGACTCGAGGCCTTTTCCCGGCAGATCGCCGAGATGACAAAGGCCAACGAGCAGCGCCAGGAAGCCTTGCGCCTGACAGTCGAGCAGCGGCTGGTCACGCTGCAGGAGGACAACGCGGCGAAGCTCGAGCAGATGCGCCATACCGTTGACGAAAAACTGCAGGGGACTCTGGAAAAGCGCCTGGGCGAGTCGTTCAAGCTGGTGTCGGAGCGGCTGGAACTGGTGCACAAGGGGCTGGGCGAGATGCAGACCTTGGCCAACGGCGTCGGCGACCTCAAAAAGGTGCTGAGCAACGTCAAGACCCGCGGCATCTGGGGCGAAGTGCAACTGGGCAATCTGTTGGAGCAAGTGCTGACCCCTGACCAGTACCTGGCCAACGTGGTGTGTCGCGAAGGCTCGGCCGACCGCGTCGAATACGTCATCCGCCTGCCCGGCAGGGGTGACGGCGAGGCCGAGGTATGGCTGCCGATCGACGCCAAGTTCCCCCGCGAAGACTACGAACGCTTGCTGGAGGCGGCCGAGCGGGCCGACACCGACGCCGTCGAGGCGGCGTCGCGGGCCCTTGAGGCGAGGGTCAAATCCTTCGCCAAGGATGTCTGCGCAAAATACATTCACCCCCCGCGCACCACCGATTTCGCCATCCTGTTTCTGCCCACCGAAGGCCTCTATGCCGAGGTGCTGCGCCGGCCGGGTCTCACCGACCAACTGCAGCGCGACCATCGGATCAACCTCTGCGGTCCGACCACCCTGGGGGCCTTGCTGAACAGCCTTCAGATGGGTTTCCGCACTCTCGCCATTCAGAAGCGCTCCAGCGAGGTGTGGGAGATCCTTGGAGCGGTGAAGACCGAGTTCGGCAAGTACGGCGAGGCGCTCGACAAGGTACAGAAGAAGCTGGTAGAGGCTTCGAACACCATTCAGGACATCTCGGTGCGCAAGCGCGCCATCGACCGTAAGCTGCGCAACGTCGCCGAATTGCCAAGCTCTGCGTCACGGGCGTTGCTGGAACTGACCGGCCCCGACGGGGAGGGTGAGGCGTTTGACCCTTCGCCAATGGCCGGAGAGGGAGGTCGCCATCAATAAGGAAATTCAGAGGCGATGGAATTAAAGATAAACAACCCATTCCCTCTCTTTGCGAGATGTTGTCCAAGCACCGACCAGGCGACAGGATCGTCAATTGTGTCGTGTCCGCCAGTCACGATGAAACGGCGACCCTTTATGTGGCCAGGCACCAGGCGCTCTCCTCGCTCGATCGGCAGCATATCGAGCTGTTCGCCGGGGAAGGCAAGCGGATCACCGAGGAACTGGTGGTGCGCAACTTGCACATAAATTCTTTCCTGGAGAGCTACGCGCCGAAGACGATCGACTTCCTCAGCGTCGACACCGAGGGCCGGGACTTCGAGATATTGCGCGCCCTCGATACGCAACGCTTTCGGCCCACCCTCATCCAATGCGAAACGGGCAACGAGGTGATGCCGTTCATCGAATTCTTCAAGACGAAGAGCTATATTCTTCTTGCGACAACCAGTGTTAACGTCTTCTTTGCCGATGCGTTCGCGCTCTTGGGCCTTCCTCAAGGCGCCTTGTAACCGGTTCGACAACTTTCATCGACCCGCCCCGCGCAAAGGGGCGTCAAGCCCGCTTTCCCGATGACTTGCCCTGCCTAATTGGGGATACCTCGATGGTCAAAGAGGTTGGATCCCCGTGCGCCATTCGTTGTTTCCCTTGCTGGTCGGCAATGCATTGCTGGTTCTCGGTACCGGCCTGCAATCGGTGCTGCTGCCGGTGCGGGCGCGCCTTGAAGGCTATACCGACCGGATGTTGGGGCTGCTCGGTGCCGGCTATTACCTGGGCTTCGTCCTCGGCTGCCTTGCCGTGCCATTCCTCGTCAGGCGTGTCGGGCACAGCCGCGCCTTCACCGTCCTGGCGGTGGTGGCGGCGGAGACCTTTCCCTGGCACGCGGCATTGCTGTCGTGGCCGGCCTGGGTCGGCTTGCGTGCCGTCACCGGGGTTTGCCTGGCCGGCCTTTCCATGGTGATCGAAAGTTGGATCAACGAGACCAGCGCCAATGCCGAGCGCGGTCGTATGCTGGCCACCTACCTGGTGGTCACCGCCTGCGCCACCATGGCCGGTCAATCCATGCTGCACCTGGCCGATCCGGCAACCGTCACCGGATTTCTGCTGGTTGCCCTGTGCATCGGTTTGTCGCTGGTGCCGTTGACCGTCAGCGCGGCGCCGGTGCCACGCCGACGGAGCCGGGTGTGGCCGGATCTGGGCAGGCTTTACCGAACGTCCCCGGCGGCGGCGGCGGGCTGCCTGTCCGTCGGTCTGATCAATGGCGCCTTCTGGTCGCTGGTGCCGGCAGTTTTACAGTCCCATGGGGCGACAGCGGGCAGGGTGGCGACATTCATGAGCATCGCGGTGGCCGGCGGCGCCTTGGCGCAATGGCCAGTCGGCCGCGTCGCCGACCGCTGCGATCGCCGCTGGGTCATGTTGGCGGCATGTGGCGGAGCCTTGCTGGTCGGTCTACCGTTGGGACTGATGCACGGTTTGCCGTGGGCGGCCCAGTTGGCTCTGGCGGCCGCTTTCGGCGCAGCATCCTTTCCCCTTTACGCCCTCTCTGCCGCCCATGCCAATGACCATGCGGAGCCGGACGAGTTCGTCCAAACCAGCGGCGGGCTGCTGCTGGCCTTCGGTGTCGGCGCGGTGGTCGGCCCTCTGGTCGCCGCTTGGGCCATGGCGGCGGCGGAGGGCGGACTGTTCCTTTTCACCGCCGTCGTCCATCTGGGGTTGGCCATCTTCGTCGCCCACCGCATGACGTTGCGCGGGCCTCCTCACACTAAAGAAGCGCCGGCAGCTTCTCCGGAGGGCGGCCAAGCCGAGCCTGTCCTTTCGCCTCGATCAGTTTCAGGGTTTCGTGTGACTTGCCGCATCGGGGGTGGTGATAAATGGTGACCGATATTTACCTTTGTTCCTTGCGTTGGCTGCAATCTGCACCTTATCTGGGAGGACTCCCCGGGTGCGCCCGCCCACTATCCTATCGGTTTGCCATGTTTCGCCGACTCCTGGCCATCCTGCTGTTGAGCTCCTCCCTGTCTCTCGCCTTGGGCGGAAGCTCTCGTGCCGCGGATTCCCCGGCTGCGGCCGACAAGCCGGCGGCCAGCAAGGCGGAAGTGCAAAGTCTGATCAATACCATCGAGGATCCCGCCAAGCGCGAGCAGCTGGTCGCGCAACTGCGGCTGCTGGTCGGCGCCAACGAGGGCGAGGATGATGCCGACGAGCAGGGCCTGCTGCCGCTGATATCGCAGAAAATGCAAGAGGCCAGCGACGAGCTTCTGGCCACCGATATCGCTGTCCCCGATCTGCGGCGGGTGGTGTCCTGGGTCAACGCTCAGGCCAGCGATCCCAACCTGCGTTCGCAATGGATCAAGGTATTTGCCAGGCTCATCGTCATCCTCGGTGGCGGCGTCATAGCCGAGCGCCTGCTCCGCCTGGGCCTGAAATCGCCGCGCGGGTTGCTGGAAGGAAAAAGGGTGGAGGACAGGTGGTCGCGCATCCCCTTGGCGCTGGGCCGCTGGCTGATCGATCTGGCGCCGGTCGGGGTGTTCGCCGCCACTGCTTCCGGCCTGCTGACCCTGCCCGTTCTGAAGCTCACCGGCAATGCCTCGCTGGCTGCGGTCCTGCTGATGACCGGCTATGCTTTCGTCCGCGGCACACTGGTCCTGGCGCTGGCCTTGTTCATGCCCAAGGCACGGGGACTCCGCGTGCTGCCGCTCGACGACGAGACCGCCACTTACCTGTTCATCTGGGCGCGCCGCCTGACCTACACCGGCATTGGCGGGTATTTTGGCATCCAGGCGCTGAAGCTGCTGGGGCTGCCTCGGTCAGGCTATCACTCATCCATCAAGCTGCTCGGTCTGGTGGTGGCGACCATGCTGATCATCCTGGTGCTGCAGAATCGCCAGGCGGTCGGCGCATGGATCCGCAGCCGAGGGGAAGGGGACGGCCTGCCGCGCAAGGTCAAGGGGCTGCGCAACCGGCTTGCCGACGTCTGGCATGTTCTGGCCGTGCTCTACATCATCGCCTCCTTCGTCATCTGGGCGCTGCAGGTCAAAGGGGGGTTTGAATTCATCATCCGGGCGTCCGTGCTCACGCTCGCCATCCTGGGGGTTGCCAGCATTCTCTCCGGCTTCCTGGCGAAGCTCGTTGCTCGGGCATTTTCCATCGGCGAGGAATTGCGCAGCCAATTCCCCTCTTTGGAGGCCCGCGCCAACCGGTATCTGGTGATCATGCACAATGTGGTGCGCGGTCTCGTGGCCATGCTCACCGTCCTTGCGCTGGCCCAGGCCTGGGGTGCCAACACGGTGGCCTGGATGAGCTCGGAGCTTGGGCGCGAACTCATATCGAGCACCGTGTCGATCTTGGCGGTTCTGCTCGGCGCGATCATCCTGTGGGAACTGGTCAGTTCCTCGATCGAGCGCTATTTGTCGCAGACCGATGCTGACGGCAATGCCGTCGAACGCAGCGCACGGGCCCGCACCCTACTGCCGTTGCTGCGCAACGCCGTCCTGGTCATCCTGGTGGTGTTCGTCACCCTGATCGTGTTGAGCCAACTGGGAGTCAACATCGCGCCGTTGCTGGCCGGCGCCGGCGTGGTCGGGGTCGCCATCGGCTTCGGCTCGCAGAAGCTGGTCCAGGATGTCATCACCGGCGCCTTTATCCTGTTTGAAGACACCATTGCCGTCGGCGATGTGGTCAAGATCGGCGATTATTCCGGCGTCGTCGAAGGCATGACCATCCGCACCATGCGCCTCAGGGACGTGAACGGCCAGTTGCACACGTTGCCCTTCAGCAACGTTGCCACGGTGACCAATATGAGCCGCGATTTCGCCTTCCACGTCTTCGACATCGGCGTCTCCTATCGAGAAGACGTGGACGAGGTGATGGGCGTGATCAAGCAGTTGGGCGACGAGATGCGGCGCGACCCGGGCGGCGTGGCCAACGCCATAGACGACATCGAGGTGTTCGGCCTCGATCGGTTCGACGATTCCTCGGTGATCATCCGCGGCCGGCTGAAGACGGTGCCCGGCAAGCAGTGGACGGCCGGGCGGGAGTTCAATCGGCGGCTCAAGCGCCGGTTCGATGAACTGGGCATCGAGCTGGCCTTCCCCACCCGGACGATTTTCTTCGGCGAGGACAAGAAGGGCCGTGCGCCACCCGTCCATGTCCGGGTGGAACATAAGAGCGCCGCTCCGGCGGCGGCGCCGCAGGCGGTGGTGGCTCCCTTTACCGGTGATGCCGTCGAGTACCCCATCGGCGACGAGGCGAAGGTCTAGGAGACAGCCTCAATGTCTTACGCACAGCCTCAATGTCTTACGCAATGACGCAATCACGGCGCCGTGAATCTCGCGATTGCATCATTGCACTCTAATCAGACGAAGTCCGCTTCCATGGCGCTGTCTGTTCGATCAGGCGGGCGTAGTCCTCGGGGGGCAGCGGCTGGCTGAAATAGAACCCCTGGCACTCGTCGCACTGGTGATCGTTCATGAAACGGAGCTGTTCCGAGGTTTCGACGCCCTCGACGTTCACCTTGGCGCCAATGCCGTGGCCGAGATTGATGATCGCCTTGACGATTGCCGCGTTCTCGGGATAGCGGCCGAGATCGGAGACGAAGCTGCGGTCGATCTTCAAGGTGTCGACGGGGAAGTGCTTGAGGTAGTTGAGCGACGAATAGCCCGTGCCGAAATCGTCGATGGCGATGGCCAGGCCCAGCTCGTGCAAGGCCCGCAGGACCTCGACCGAATAGCCGAAGTTGGACATGGCGATGGTCTCGGTGATTTCCACCTGCAATAGATGGGGATCGGCGCCGGTCAGGGCGATCACGGTCTTGATGGTGTCCAGGAGGTCCGGATGACGGAACTGGGCCGGTGACAGATTGATTGATACCCGCAAGGGAGGCAGCCCCGCCTTCTTCCAGGCCTGGATTTGCATGCAGGCGCGGTGCAGCACCCAACGGCCCAGGCGGAAGATCAGATCGCTGCGCTCGGCGATGGGAATGAAGGCCGCCGGCGGAATGGCCCCCTTGACCGGATGATGCCAGCGGATCAGCGCCTCGGCGCCGGTGATCTCGCCGCTGCGAAGGTCGATCAGCGGCTGGTAATGGAGGCTGAGCTGGTCGGTTCCCAGGGCGTGGCGCAGGTCGTGTTCGATGGCTTTGCGCTGCTGCACCTCTTCGTCCATTTCGGCGACATAGAAGTGGTAGCGGGCCCTCCCGTCGCTCTTCGAGCGGTAGAGCGCCAGATCGGCGTTTTTCAGCAAGGTCTCGAAGGCCTCGCCGTCGTCGGGGAACACGGTGATGCCCAGGCTGGCACTGGCCACCACTTCGTTGTCATCGAGGCTATAGGGTTCCGACAGGCTGCGCAGGATCCCTTCGGCGACGGTGCTGGCGCCGTCGACGGAGTTCAGATTGGTCAACAGCACGGCGAACTCGTCGCCGCCCAGGCGGGCCACCGTATCGGTTTCGCGCACGCAATGCTGGAGGCGGCGAGCTACCGCCCGCAGCAACAGGTCGCCGACGTGGTGGCCAAGGGTATCGTTGGTCTCCTTGAACTTGTCCAGATCCAGGAGAATCAGCGCCAGCATTCCACGGGCCCGCCGTGCCTGGGCCAAGGCGGCGCGCAGACGTTCCTGGAACAGCACCCGGTTGGGCAGATCGGTCAGGCTGTCATGGTGGGCCAGATGGTGGATGCGGGCCGCCGCCGTTCTGCGTTCGGTAATGTCGCGGCCAACCACCACCAGCCCCATTCGGCTGCCGTCTGAATTGAACAGCGGCGTCTTGCATACGTCGAAGACTTTCACATTGCCATCAGACAGGGGCAGGACCTGTTCGAAGACGATGGGGTGGCCTTCGGCCCAAGCCTGCTCGTCGGTCTCCTGGCTGAACGATGCCGCCGACGGATCGAATTGGGAATGCTCGGCCAATTCCTCGGCTGTCCGGCCGACATAGTCGATCCCGCCAAGACCGAACAGGTCAAGGAAGAACTGATTGGCCACCAGCCAGCGGTTTTCACCATCCTTGAAGCAGACGACATCCCGCATGGCGTTGATCAGGGTGATCAATAATTCCTTTTGCAGCAGGAGTTCGCTGGCCTGCTGGCGCAGCACGCGTTCGCGCAGTTCGGCGTTGGTGGTGTCCGAAATCTGTACCAGGCAGTACCGGCCGGCACCTTGGACGATCGGCTTGACGATGAACACCTGCTTGATCGCCTCGCGCCGGTGGGTGCCAGGGACATCCTTTTGCAGGGGCAGCAGGCGCTTATTGAGCGACGGCGAGAGGACCGACGACATGCCCAATCCGATGGCGTCATCAATGGCCTGCGCCAATCGCAGAGGGATCGCCGAGGTGAACAGCTGGTCCAGCTGCCGGCCAATCGCCGCCGTGGCGGGAATGCCGGAGGCCTGCGCCATCCAGGCGTTCCACAGCACCACCTGGCGGTGCGGGTCGAGCAGCACGAAGCCGATTTCGCTGGCGTCGAAGACGGAAGAGAGCAGGGCGTCGGCCGAAATCAGGGGCTGTGTCTGTTCCGCGCTTGGAATCAATTTCTCCGTCCCCTCAGCGCATTGACGTAACCTGAAGATTCAATCAGTTGCCGATCGCCTGGCGCACATAATCCTCTATATGTTGCCCGAACGCCTGGGCCGAGGCGATATCCATCACGCAGGCCAGGTAGCCGCGCAGGTCGCGCTGGGCCAAGGCGAATTCCACATGAACGAACATGACCGTGTCTTCGGATCGGGCTGTCCTGCCCGCATCTTCCCCAAGATGGAGGATGGCATCGCCGCCGGCCTCGACATAGACCGGCAACGAACTGTCGATCGGCCGGCGAAACAAGTTGGCGATGCTGCCGAGACAGGCGTTCAGCAGCACGTTGCCCACCTCGACCAGAGCCTCGCGTTCCATCTCGGTCATGGTTTCGAGCGGCGTAGTGTTGCGCAGCATCAGGTGGACCAGTTCGAGGCTGCGGCTCTCCGGGAAGATCAGCAGGATGTCGCCGGCCTCCGGCCCGGCAAACCGTTGCTTGACCGCAACGGTCGGTGCGCCGCCGGTTTCCCGGCGCAGCCGAAGGGTGGCCTCGCTTCGGCTGAGGAAGTCGAGGCAAGGGACGGACAGGCGGACCTCCTCGTCGTCCACCATCTGGTTGAGGGCGGCGGCCGCTCGGCCGATTGCTATGTTCAGCACTTCAGTGATGGCGTCGCGCTGCAATTCACTGAAGCCTAGCACTCAGCCCCTCCCATGCTGAAAAAGCGCGCGATCTTCTCCTCGGTAATCGGCTTGCCGATGAAGCCGATGCCCGCGGCACGCGCCTTGTCCTGGACTGCGTCCTGGATGTTGGCGGTCAGCAGGGTAATCCGCGCGGCCGGGTGCGAAGCCTTGAGCCGCGTCGCGGTGGTGATTCCGTCCAAGCCCGGCATGTTGACGTCGACCAGCATGAAATCGATCGCCAATCCGGTGCTGAGCGCAAGAGCTTCTTCGCCCGAGGCTGCTTCGAGCACCTCCCAGTCGGGGTGGTGGCGGGCGATCACCGAGCGGGTCATCAGCCGCGACACGCGACTGTCGTCGACCAGAAGCACCGTACCCACTGCCATGTTCCCACCCATCCTGTGCCGAATCGAGGCCTTTTCACTTCAGGCCGGCCTCTACTCCTGTATGCTTGACTAGGTAGGGGCCGGCAAGCATAAAGTCTGCCTCGTTTCCGTAAAGGGCGTCGCCAAGATGATCAGCCATCATGCAGCTCTGGTTTACACCATGGTCCTGGTGTCCGCGGCCGATCAGGAGATGTCCGATGCCGAACTACGGGCCATCGGCGAGATCGTCGGCTTCCTGCCGGTCTTCCGCGACTACGACCCCGAACTGCTGCCCAAGACGGCGGCGGCCTGTGCCGAGATGCTCGATCTCGAGGACGGTCTGGAGAAGGCCTTCGCGCTGATCAAGGCGGCCTTGCCGGCTCGCTTGCGCGAAACGGCATATGCCCTTGGCTGTGACGTTGCGGTGGCCGACGGCGAAATGAACCAGGAAAAGCTGCGCGTGCTGGAATTGATCCGCCACCGGCTCGAAGTCGACCGGCTGATCGCCGCCGCCATCGAGCGCGGCGCCACGGCCCGCTTCCGTACGGCCTGATACCCTTCTTTCAGGACGGCACGGCGACCGGCTCATCCACCAGTTGCAGCAACCGACGCAGGGACGCACCGCCAAGCCCCAGTATTTCCAGGTGGCGTACCGTGTTGGCCAGATAGTCCCGGCTGGAGCCGCAGCTGCCGTGCCCCTGCCGGATCATGGCGGCGGTCTCTTCGGTACTCAGTCCTCCGGCGTATTGGTCGTGGCCGCGGCGCGCGACGAAGAGATAGCCGGCTACCCGGCGCCCATCGTCCAGGGTAACCGGAGCGTAGCGCGGATCGTAGACGCCGCTGATCAGTTCCCGTTCGTCGAGGATCCGCCGGACCGTCTCGACCAGATCATCGGCGACCCGATAGGCCAGCCCGCGGCATGAACCGCCACGGTCGAGGCCGAGCACCAAGCCGGGTCGGTCCGGCCGGCCCCGATAATGGATCGAGCGGATGCACATGCGGCGATGCCAGCCGTGCAATCGCCCCGGCACGCCTTCGACAAAAGGGAAATCGGGTCGCCAGATCAGAGATCCATAAGCGAACACCCAGAAGTTTTCGTCCGATCCTCGGTCCATCGCTCGCTCGGTGCGGAAGGGGCGGCTATAACGGGAAGAGTTCTCACGTCCTGCCAGGGCAGCCATGAACCGGCCCAGATTACTCCGTCTCGTCCTTCCCACGAGCATCATTATCGTGCTGCTCGGCACCTATTCCGCCTGGTGGTACCACCTTGCCGCGGCCTGGCGTGGCGGCTTGGCCGCCTGGGCGGCAGAGATGCACGAAGCGGGCTGGACGGTCGGCACCGGGCAGGTGACGATCGCCGGATTTCCCGGCACCCTGCACCTGACAGTGCCAAGCCCGTCGCTGGCCGATCCGTCGGGAGACGCCTGGCAGGGGCCGCCGCTGGCCATCCTGGTATCCCCCTTCGCTCCGACCAGGCCGCATCTGTCGGCCCCCGGGCACCATCGGGTCAAGCTCGCCGACAAGGCACCGGCCGACCTTACGGTGGGCTCGGCCGCTGCCGACTTTCGGCTGAATGGCCGGCACATCGCTTCGGCCTCGTTCGACCTGAGCGGTCTGGCCGTCGCTTCCGCTCATCTCGGCCGCCTCACCGGCTCGGTGCGTCAGCTGAGCTTCGCACCGGCATCTCGCACGACGCCGACCCTCGCCTTGTCGGCCGCCCTGGAGGATCTCGACCTGCCGGCCGATCCGCGGCTGGTGCTGGGCCACCACCTGTCTTCGGCGGCGATGCGGCTTCGCCTGATGGGTAGCCTTCCCCCGCTACCGCTGCGCCGGGCATTCGCCGCCTGGCGCGATGACGGGGGGACGGTCGAAATCGACGCCCTGTCGCTGCGCTGGCCGCCGCTCGGCCTGGATGCCACGGGAACCCTGGCACTCGACCAGGACATGCAGCCTTTGCTGGCCGGCACCTGTACCGTCCGTGGCCTGTTCTCCACCATCGACGCCCTGACCAAGGCCGGCACCGTGCATGCGCGGGACGCCGGCATGGCCAAGCTGGTGCTGGCCTTTCTGGCCAAGCCGGCGGCGGACGGCGAAAAAGAATGGAACATCCCGGTGACGGTGCAAGGCCGGACCCTCTATGTCGGCCCCGCCGCCTTGATGAAGCTGCCGGCCATCGACTGGTGACGCGCCGTTGCCGTGCTGGAACGAAATCAACGGCTGACGTAGTTGATCAGCCCGCCGGTGCGACCGCCAGTTCGAACGCGGCCGCCATCAGGGCGCGGGTATAGGCGGATTGGGGCCGTGAGAAGATGTGTTCGGCCGGGCCGGCTTCCATCACTTTGCCGTCCTTCATCACCACCAGTTCATCGGCCAGGGCGCGGACCACCCGCAAATCGTGGCTGATGAAAAGATAGGCCAGGCGGTGGCGGACCTGCAGGTCGCGCAACAGGTCGACGATCTGCGCCTGAACAGAGACATCCAGCGCCGAGGTCGGCTCGTCGAGAACGATAAAGCGGGGTTTCAGCACCAGGGCGCGGGCGATGGAGATGCGCTGGCGCTGGCCGCCCGAGAATTCGTGCGGATAACGGTCCTGGGTGGTCGGGTCGAGCCCCACCTCTTCCAAGGTCTGCGCGATCAGGGTGCGGCGCTCGGCCCGGCTGCCGCCCAGGCCGTGAACCTCAAGCCCTTCGCCGACGATCTGGCCGACCGACAGCCGCGGGCTGAGGGAGCCGTAGGGATCCTGGAACACCATCTGCATTTCTCGCCGCAGCGGCCGCAGCTGGCGGGGCGACAGCTCTTGCAGCGAACGTCCGAGGAACGCGATGGAGCCTTCGCTGTGGGTCAGGCGCAGCAAGGCCAGGCCAAGGGTGGTCTTGCCCGAGCCGGATTCGCCGACCACGCCCACCGTCTGCCCTTCGCGCACGGCGAAATCGATGCCGTCCACCGCCTTGATGTGCCCGACCACTCGGGGTATGACCCCGCGCTTGATCGGGAACCAGACCTTGAGATCGCGGCAGGTCATCAATTCGGCTGCGTCGCCCGACGGGCGGTTGGGCTGGCCTTGCGGCTCCGCCGCCAGCAGGCGCTGGGTGTAGGGATGCCTGGGATTGTCGAAGATGGCGGCGACCTCGCCCTTTTCGACGATGTCTCCGCCTTGCATGACGCAGACTGACTCCGCCATCTTGCGGACGATGCCGAGATCGTGGGTGATCAGCAGCAATGCCATGCCGAAGCGCCGCTGCAGATCCTTCAGAAGGGTCAAGATCTGCGCCTGAATGGTGACGTCGAGCGCCGTGGTCGGTTCGTCGGCGATCAGGATGTCGGGTTCGTTGGCCAGGGCCATGGCAATCATCACACGCTGCCGCTGGCCGCCGGACAACTCGTGGGGCAGGGCGGAAAGGCGGTTGGCCGCTTCGGGCAAGCCGACCAGGCCCAGCAGTTCGATCACACGGGCGCGGGCCGCATCGCCGGTCATGCCACGATGCACTTCCAGGACTTCGCCGATCTGGCGGCCGATGGAGTGCAGCGGATTGAGGCTGGTCATCGGCTCCTGGAAGACCATGGCGATACGGTCGCCACGGACCGAGCGCAGCAGCCGTTCATTGGCCCCGACCAATTCCTGGTCGTCGAAGAGGATGCTGCCGGCCGGATGGTGAGCCCGCGGATAAGGCAGGAGCTGCAGGATGGAAAGAGCGGTGACCGACTTTCCCGACCCTGACTCGCCAACCAGCGCCAGGGTCTGGCCGCGATCGAGATCGAACGACACGCCCTTGACCGCCGCAACCGCCGATTCGCCGCGGCCGAAGGTGACGTGCAGATCGCGGACCTGAAGCAGGTGGGTCATGTGGCGGCTCGCGATCTGGAGCGCATAGCGCGACTGGCCCGTTGAGGGCCCCGGAGCTTCAGCGGAGGAAAGCCTGGCCGGCGGCTGCCGGCGCCCGGCGTCTGAGGGGCCATGGTCATAAATTCGTCTTCCTCGGATCGAAAGCGTCCCGCACCGCTTCGCCGACGAACACCAGCAAGGACAGCGTGAGCGCCAGGATTACGAAGCCGGTGATGCCCAGCCAGGGAGCCTGCAGGTTTTCCTTGCCCTGGCGCAACAGATCGCCCAGCGACGCCGACCCGGGGGGCATGCCGAGGCCGAGAAAATCGAGGGAGGTCAACGAGACGATGGAGCCGTTCAGAATGAACGGCATGAAGGTGACGGTGGCCACCATGGCATTGGGCAGCACGTGGCGGAACATGATCCGAGAATCGGGCATGCCCAAGGCGCGGGCGGCTCGCACATAATCGAAATTGCGAGCCCGCAGGAATTCGGCTCGCACCACGCCCACCAGACTAGTCCAGGAGAACAGCACCAGGATGCCGAGCAGCGTCCAGAAGCCGGGGGTGAGGATGCTGGCGGTGATGATCAGAATGAACAGTTGCGGCAGGCCGCCCCAGATTTCCATGAAACGCTGGAAGAACAGGTCGGTCTTGCCGCCGAAATAGCCTTGGACGGCGCCGGCGGCGACGCCGACGACTGAACTGATCAGGGTCAATGCCAAGCCGAACAATATCGAGATGCGCAATCCGTAGATCAGCCGCGCCGCCACGTCGCGGCCCTGGTCGTCGGTGCCCAGGATGTTGTCGGCCGAGGGCGGGGCGGGGGCGGGGACCGGCAGGTTCAGATTGACGGTGCGGTAGTCGTAGCGGATGGGCGGCCACAGCATCCAGCCGCGCTTGTCGATCAGCGTCGCCAGGTAAGGGTCGCGGTAGTCTGCGGCGGTCAGGAAGTCGCCGCCGAAGGTGGTCTCCGGATAGTCCTTGAACACCGGGAAATAGAAGTGGCCCTCGTAATCGATGACCAACGGCCGGTCGTTGGCCCACAGTTCGGCGAACAGGCTCAGGCCGAACAGCAGCAGGAACAGCCACAGCGACCAGAAACCGCGGCGGTTGGCACGGAAGGCGATGAGCCGCCGTCGGGTCAGCGGGGATAGCGAGACGGCGCTCATCCGCGCGCCTCGAAATCAATGCGTGGATCGACCAGGTGGTATGTCAGGTCGCTGATCAGGTTGAGCACCAGACCGATCAGCCCGAAGGCGTAGAGCGTGCCGAACATCACCGGATAGTCGCGGTTGACCACCGCCTCGAAGCCCAACAGGCCGATGCCGTCGAGGGAAAAGATGATTTCCACCAGCAGGGCGCCGGTGAACAGGATGCCGACCAGGGCCGAGGGGAAGCCGGCGATCACCAGTAGCATGGCGTTGCGGAAGACGTGCCGGTAGAGGACGCGGCCCTCCGATAGGCCCTTGGCCCTGGCGGTAATGACGTACTGCTTGTTGATCTCCTCGAGGAAGCTGTTCTTCGACAGCATGGTCAGGCCGGCGAAGCCGCCGATCACCAGAGCCGAGACCGGCAGCGCCAGATGCCAGAAATAGTCCAGGATCTTTTGCCACCACGGAAAGGCTTCCCAGCCGATGCTGGTCAGGCCGCGCAGCGGAAAGATCGACAGGAAGGTCCCTCCGGCGAACAGCACCACCAGAAGGATGGCGAACAGGAAGCCGGGCACCGCATAGCCGACGATCACCGCCCAACTGGTCGCCACGTCGAAGGTCGAGCCGTCCTTCACCGCCTTGGCGATGCCCAGTGGAATCGACACCATGTAGATGATCAGGGTGCTCCATAGTCCCAGCGACATGGACACCGGCAGCTTCTCCAGCACCAGATCGACCACGCTTTCGTCGCGGTAGAAGCTCTTGCCGAAATCGAACCGCAGATAGTCGCCCATCATCTTGACAAAGCGTTCGAGTGGCGGCCTGTCGAAGCCGAACTGCTTCTCGATTTCCTTGACGAAGACAGGGTCCAACCCTTGCGCGCCGCGATATTTGCCGGCTCCCTCGCCGGAGCCGGCCATGGTTTCCTGCGCGCCGGCCCCAGAGATCCGCGCCGTCGCCTCGACCGATTGGCCCTGCACCTTGGCCAGCATCTGTTCGACCGGACCACCCGGGGCCAGTTGGGCAAAGGCGAAATTCACCACCATGATGCCGAACAGCGTCAGCGGAATCAGCAGTAGACGGCGGATGATGTAATTGACCATCGGGAGCTAGCGCTTCTCGCCCTTCTTCCGACCCGGGACCTTTCCCGCCTTGGCCGGGTCGATCCACCAGGCCATCATCTGATAGCCCTGTTGGGGAACGACCTCGGGCATGCCGAATTTGTCCCAATAGGCGACGCGATCGTAGCTGATATGCCAATGGGGAATCACATAGTGGCCCCATAGCAGGACCCGGTCGAGGGCGTGGACCCGGGTGACCAGGCTGGGCCGGTCGGGTGCCGCCACCACTTCGCCGATCAATGTGTCGATCGCCTTGCTCTTGATGCCGACCAGATTGCGGCTGCCTTGCATGTCGGCGGTGGCCGAGCCCCAGAATTCCCTCTGCTCATTGCCTGGCGACAGGCTTTCACCCCAGGCGGCGACGATCATGTCGAAGTCGAAATTGTCGACGCGGTTCTTGTATTGGGCGGTGTCGACCGTTCGAACCTTGGCCTCGATCCCCAGCCGCTGCAGGTTTTGGGCAAAGGGCAGGCTGATGCGTTCCCACACCGGTTGATCGAGCAGGATCTCGAAGGTGAACGGCTGGCCGGTCTTGCCGTTGACCAGCTTGCCGTCCTTGACCACCCATCCCGCCTCCTTCAGCAGGCCGGCGGCGATGCGCAAGTTGTGGCGCAGGCCTTCCGGCCCTTTGACTGCGGGCGGCTGGTATTCGGTGGTGAACACTTCGCCCGGGATCTCGTCCTTCAGCGGAGTCAGGATTTTCAACTCATCGGGCGAGGGAAGGCCGGACGAGGCGAGGTCCGAATTGGAAAAATAGCTCCTGGTCCGCTCGTACTGGCCGTAGAACAGGTTCTTGTTGGTCCATTCGAAATCAAAGGCGTAGGCCAGCGCCTGGCGGACGCGCGGGTCCTGGAACAGCGGCCGGCGGATGTTGAACGCATAGGCCTGCATGCCGGTCGGCCGCTGGTTGGGGAACTTGCGAAGCTTCACCTGCCCCGCAGTCACCGCCGGGAAGTCGTAGCCGCTAGCCCACTTCTTCGATTCGTTCTCCGGTCGGAGGTCGTATTCTCCGGCCTTGAAGGCTTCCAGCGCCACCGTCGAGTCGCGGTAATAGTCGGTGCGAATGCGGTCAAAATTGTAGAGACCCTTGTTGACCGGCAGGTCTTTGCCCCAATAGTTGTCGACCCGCTTCATGATGATATAGCGGCCGGGTTCGAAGCTCTCGACGCGATAGGGACCGCTGCCCAGGGGTGGATCCAGCGTGGTCTGGTCGAAGGCGCGGTGCTGCCAGGACTTCTTTGAAAGGATCGGCATCTGGCCAAGGATCAGCGGCAGTTCACGGTTTTCGCCCTTGGCGAAGATGAACCGCACCTTGCGATCGGCCAGTTTTTCCGCCTTGACCACGCTGGCGTAATAGGCGCGGAAGAAGGGCGAACCCTTGCTCCTCAGAATGTCGAAGGAAAACAGCACGTCATCGGCGGTGATCGGGCTGCCGTCGTGGAAGCGGGCTTCTTTGCGCAGATCGAAGACCACCCAGCTGCGGTCCTTTGGCACCTCGACGGATTCGGCGATCAGGCCATATTCGCTGAACGGCTCATCGGCCGAGGGGACCAGCAGGGTCTCGAAGGGCATGGCGGCGGTAGCGGCGGGGTCCCCCTTGACGATGAAGGGATTAAGGCTGTCGAACGTGCCCAGGGCTTCCAGCCGCAGTTCGCCGCCCTTCGGGGCATCGGGATTGACATAGTCGAAATGGGAGAAGCCGGCGCCATATTTCGGCTGTCCGTACATGGCCAAGCCCTGTACCGGCGCCGGCGTCTCGGCAAAAGCCGCCGGCGCCGGGCCGGCTGTGCCGGCGAGCAGCAGGCCGATCGCGGCGACAATGAGCTTGCGCATTCAGTCTCCCACGGCTGTCGAGTTGAGTACGGCCAGCGCGGCGGCGTGGAGGCGTGCGTCGCCGGCGGCGACGGCGCGTCCGTCCGACCCGAGGCCGAGTGGGCGGCCCTGCCAGTCGGTGAGAAGCCCTCCCGCCCCCTCGATCACCGCCACCAACGGCAGATAATCGTAGGGCTGCAGCGACGCCTCCACCACCAGGTCGACGAAGCCGGCGGCGAGCAAGCCGTAGGCGTAGCAGTCGGCGCCGTAGCGCGGCAACTTCACCCGCCCGCGCAATCTCTCCCAGGCGACGGCATCGGCACCGCTGAACATCTCGGGCGCCGTGGCATAGAGGGCGGCGAGCCGCAACTCGGGGCAATCGCGCACATGGATCGGCCGGCCGTTCAAGGTGCTTTTCCGGCCGGCAACGCCCAGCCAGCGCTCCCCCAGAATCGGCTGGTCGATGATGCCAAGCACCGGCCGACCCCGGTGGAGCAGGGCGATCAGGGTGCCGAAGGACGGCTTGCCGGTGATGAACGCCTTGGTGCCATCCACCGGGTCGAGCACCCACACCCATTCGGCATCGGTCCGTTCGGGCCCGTATTCCTCACCCAGAATGCCGTGGTGGCGGTCGGCCTTGTTGATCAGCTGGCGCATGGCCGCCTCGGCCTCGCGGTCGGCGATGGTGACGGGGCTGGAGTCGGCCTTGTCCTGGACCGCCACGGGGGTGCGGAAATATCGGCGGATCACCGCGCCGGCCGCATCGGCCAGGCGCAATGCGAGATCGATCTGACCCGGAGGGCAGGGATCAATGGCGGGTGGCGCTGTCATCGGGGGATATTGCACCGGGGCCTAAGGGATTTCTAGCCCTCGTTCAACGGCTCACTTCGGCAATGGCGGCGCATTCGGACTAATGGATCTCAGATAGGCGATGACGTCGGCCCGCAGGGCCGGGTCAGGGAGGCCGGCAAAGGTCATCTTGGTGCCCGGGGCGGCGGCGGCCGGCTTGGTCAGGAACTTGTCGAGATCGGCATAGGTCCAGGTGCCCCCCAGAGATTTGACCGCGTCCGAATAGGCGAAGCCGGGGAAGGACGCCTTGGGCCGGCCGACGACGCCCCAAAGATTGGGGCCGACCTTGATGCCGCCCCCCTGATTCAGGGTATGGCAGGTCTGGCACCTCTTGGCCACTTCCCGGCCCTTCTCGACGCTGGCGGCAGCCAGGCGCTGAGGCAACGGCTCTTCCGGTGCCGCCGCCGGCCCGGCTCCGGCCGCCGCGCCGATCTCGGCGGGCTGTCCGGCCTGCATCTGAATGCCGCCTTCCGCGGCGGCAATCACCGCCGGAGCAACCGAGTCGTCCTTCGGCATCATTCCGTTGACCACGAGGTTCAGCCCGACGACCAGGATCAGGGCGAACAGGATACCTCCGGCAATCTTCTGAAGAGTTATGGCCATGGCGCCTCCTTGTCGGCCGAACGCTCGGGATCCTTCCGGGCGAAGGGGGTTCCACCGCCGCCCTTGCCGATATATGGTTACGCCCGTCACCGTTCATAGGTCCCGCCGCCCTGCTGCCTGCGATGCTCAATCCGGTTGTCATCATTCCCGCCCGCCTGCATGCCTACCGGCTGCCGGGTAAACCGCTGGCCGACATCCATGGCGAGCCGATGATCGTCCATGTGTGGCGACGTGCCGTCGCCGCCGCGGTCGGACCGGTGGTGGTGGCCTGTGCCGAACAGATGGTCGCCGATGCGGTTACCAAGGCGGGTGGAAACGCCATTCTCACCCGGCCCGACCATCCGACCGGCGCCGATCGTGTGTTCGAAGCGCTGGAAAAATTCGACCCTGAGGGGAATTTCGACGCCGTAATTAACCTTCACGGCGACCTGCCGGCCATCGCGCCGGCTGCCATCCGCGCCGTCGTCGCGCCCCTGCAAGACGACGCGGTGGACATCGCCACCGCCATGATCGAGCTGACCGACGAAGCCAACCGGCATAATCCCAACGTGGTCAAGGTGGTGGTGGCTCTGGCCGAAAAGCGCCGGACCGGCCGTGCCCTCTATTTCAGCCGGTCGACCGTGCCGGCAGGGGATGGGCCGCTGTACCACCACATCGCGGTGTTTGCCTACCGCCGGTCATCCTTGGCCCGCTTCGTCGCCCTGCCGCAAGGCGTGCTGGAAAAGCGCGAGCGCCTGGAAGTCCTGCGGGCTCTGGAGCACGGCATGCGGGTGGACGCCACGCTGGTCGACACCGTTCCGCTGGGGGTCGATACTCCCGCCGACCTCGAGCGAGCCCGCCAGATCCTGGCGCGGCTGCATTAACCTGGATCTTTCGCATGGCCGATACCGCCCATCCCGACCGCATCATCGCCTTCCAGGGCGCGCCAGGCGCCTATTCGCACCTGGCATGCACTATCGCCTATCCCGACCTGACGCCGCTGCCCTGTCCGTCGTTCGAGGATGCCTTCGCCGCCGTCGCCGATGGCAAGGCGCGGCTGGCGATGATTCCCATCGAGAATTCGGTGGCTGGGCGGGTGGCCGACATCCACTATCTGATGCCGGCTTCGCGCCTGCATATCATCGGCGAGTTCTTCGCCCGGGTGAATCATCACCTGCTGGCGGTGAAAGGGGCCCGTCTCGAGGACATCAAGGCGGTGCGCAGCCATGTCCACGCCCTTGGGCAATGCCGAAACTTTCTTCGAATCCATGGCCTGAAGCCGGTGGTCGCAGCGGATACGGCCGGCTCGGCGGCCGAAGTGGCGGCCCACGGCGACAAGGCGGTCGCCGCCATCGCTTCCCAGCTGGCGGGAGACATCTACGGCCTGCAGTCCCTGGCCGCCAACATCGAGGATGCCGAACACAACACCACGCGTTTCCTGGTGATGGCGCGTGACGCGGCCATTCCGGACCCGCGCGGCGGCCCTTGCGTCACCACCTTCATCTTTCGAGTGCGCAATGTTCCGGCGGCGCTTTACAAGGCGCTGGGCGGTTTCGCCACCAACGGCGTCAACATGACCAAGCTGGAGAGCTACCAACTGGGGGGCGGCTTCTCCGCCACCCAGTTCTATGCCGATATCGAGGGCCATCCGGACGAAGCCAATGTGCGTCTGGCCATGGAGGAACTGGATTTCTTCTCGCGCGAGGTGCGCATCTTGGGCGTCTATCCGGCCCATCCCTACCGCTACAAGGCCCAACTGGCGGTAGACTGAGCGATTCGTCGAATCATTTTTCTTGGTCGGTTCCGGGGTGACGCCATCCCGGTCTTGCGCCGTCGGCAGTCACAAATATATCATTTCGTCATCCAGCGAATTGATTGTAACGTCTGCCCATGCTTGAGACATTCGAGACGGTCGCCCGGGCGGTGGCCGACCCCAGCCGGGTGCGTATCCTGAAACTGCTCGAGGGCAGCGAGCTGTGCGTCTGCCAGATCACGACGGTGCTCGGCCTGGCGCCGGCCACCGTATCGAAGCATCTCGCGGCCTTGAAGGCGGCGGGATTGCTGCAGCAGCGGCGGGACGGCAAATGGGTCTACTACCGCTTGGCGGAGCGGGAGCTCAACGCTTACGCGCCGCGGTTCCTCGCCCTGCTCGCCACGTCGCTCGACGGTGATCCAACCATGGCGGAAGACCGGCGAATGCTGGCCAAGGTCAATGCCGTGCCGCTGTCCATCCTCTGCGATCAGGGGCGCGCCGCCCTGTCCCCGGATGCTCAAGCCGGTGAAACGACGACCTGCTGTGGGGGGGCACCGTGAGCGAGACGAGCTACAATGTGCTGTTTCTGTGTACCGGCAACTCGGCGCGCAGCATCATGGCCGAATGCCTGATCAACCATCTCGGCGCCGGCCGGTTCCGGGCCTACAGCGCCGGCAGCCGGCCCACCGGCAAGGTCAACCCGCTGTCCATCGAAGTGCTGAAGGAAAAGGGGCATTCGGTCGACGGGCTGCGCTCGAAGTCGTGGGACGAGTTCGCCCGGCCGGACGCCCCGCGGATGGACCTGGTGATCACTGTTTGCGACAACGCCGCGGGCGAGGTGTGCCCGGTCTGGCCGGGCCATCCGGCAAAGGTCCATCTGGGGTTTCCCGATCCTGCCGCGGCCGAAGGAAGCGAACAGGAACGGCTGGCCGTGTTCCGCCGGGTCTACGGGATGATCGAGGCCAAGGTCCGCCGCCTGATCGAGCTTGGCCCCCAACGGGCGGGGGAATTGTGATGTCGCGGCAATGCGAAGTGACGGCCAGGGCCGCGGCCAAGGCGCCCATGGGTCTGTTCGAGCGCTATCTGTCGTTATGGGTGGCGCTGTGCATCGCGGCAGGCGTCGCGCTGGGGCATTTCCTGCCCGCGCCGTTCCATGCGGTCGGACGGCTGGAGCTGGCCCAGGTCAACCTGCCGGTGGCCGTGCTGATCTGGCTGATGATCATCCCCATGCTGCTGAAAATCGACTTCGGCGCCTTGCATCAGGTCAAGGAGCATTGGCGAGGCATCGGCGTTACCCTGTTCATCAATTGGGGCGTCAAGCCGTTTTCCATGGCGTTCCTTGGCTGGCTGTTCGTCAACCATCTCTTCCGCCCTTTGCTGCCGGCCGGGCAGATCGACAGCTATATCGCCGGCCTCATCCTGCTGGCCGCCGCGCCCTGCACGGCGATGGTATTCGTCTGGTCCAATCTTTCGGACGGCGAACCGCATTTCACCCTGTCGCAGGTGGCGCTCAACGACGTCATCATGGTCTTCGCCTTCGCTCCGATCGTCGGCCTGCTGCTCGGCCTGTCGTCGATCACCGTGCCGTGGCAGACCCTGGTGCTGTCGGTGGTCCTGTACATCATCGTGCCGGTCATCGTCTCCCAGCTGTGGCGCAAGGCGCTGCTGACCCGGGGGTCGCAGGCGCTGGCCGCCGTCCTCAAGGCGCTCCACCCGGTTTCGTTGTCGGCTTTGCTGGTCACCCTGGTCCTGCTGTTCGGCTTCCAGGGAGAGCAAATCATCTCCCAGCCGATGGTCATCGTCCTATTGGCGGTGCCGATCATCATCCAGGTTTATTTCAACGCAGGGTTTGCCTATCTCTTGAACAAGAAGCTGGGCGTCGCCCATTGTGTGGCCGGACCGTCGGCGTTGATCGGCGCCAGCAACTTTTTCGAACTGGCAGTCGCCGCCGCCATCAGCCTGTTCGGCTTCCAGTCGGGGGCGGCGCTGGCCACGGTGGTCGGCGTGCTGATCGAGGTGCCGGTGATGCTGTCGGTCGTGCGGATCGTCAATTCGTCCAAGGGCTGGTACGAAGCCGGACGGTAGGTCGGAAACGACAAGAACACGGGAGAAGGCATGGAAAAGTCCGAAGTCAAGGATCTGGTCCGCCAGCGCTATGGGAGTATTGCCGTCGAAGGCGGCAATTCCGGCTGCTGCACGGCCTCGTCATCCTGCTGCGGTTCGACGGCGAGCCCCCAGCCAGCGGACCTGTCGCGCCGCATGGGCTACAGCGACGCCGAACTGGCGGCCGTGCCGGAGGGTGCCAATCTCGGCCTGGGGTGCGGCAACCCCCAGGGCATTGCGGATCTGAAGGCCGGGGAAACGGTGGTCGACCTGGGCAGCGGGGCGGGCTTCGACTGCTTCCTTGCGGCGCGCCAGGTGGGCAGCCGAGGCCGGGTCATCGGCGTCGACATGACGCAGGAAATGCTGAGGAAGGCCCGCGAAAATGCCGCCAAGCTGGGAGCCGGAAACGTCGACTTCCGGCTGGGCGAGATCGAGCATCTTCCGGTCGCCGACAATACCGTCGACGCGGTCATATCGAACTGCGTGGTCAACTTGTCGCCGGACAAGCCTCAGGTGTTCCGCGAGGCATACCGCGTGCTGAGGCCGGGTGGCCGGATCGCCATCTCCGACGTGGTCAACTTGGCGCCGCTTCCCGGCCACCTGGCCGCCGACCGGGACCTCCTGTGCGGCTGCGTCACCGGCGCGGCCCAAGCGGCTCAAATCGAGCGCTGGCTGGGGGACGCCGGCTTCGTCGGGATTCGCGTCGAGATCAAGCCGGAGAGCAGGGAGTTCATCAAGGACTGGGCCCCGGGCAGCGGTATCGAGGATTTCGTCGTCTCCGCGATGATCACCGCACGCAAGCCCAAGTCGTAGCCCAGGCTTCACCTTCCCGTCGTGGCGTTTGTCGGGAAGCGATCGAACCTCACTGTCGAACCGGGCGGTAACGGGCGAGGAACATGTCCACCGCCACCTTCGCCACCGTCTCGATGCTGTGCTGGCTGGGCGGCAGCAGAAGCAGGGCGCGGGTGTGCAGATCGCATTTCAGCATGGCGAGGAACAGGTCGCCGGCGAGCGGTATTTCCTGTTCCGGCACGGCCAGCAGGCCGCGCCGGGTGAGGTCCGCCAGCAGGCGGCCGACACGTTCATAGGCCCGCATCGGTCCGGCCGTGTAGAATGCCTCGCCCACTTCCGGCAGGCGGGGGGATTCCCCCAGCACCACACGGTGGATCGCCAAGGCTTCGGGGGCCAGCAGCAGGCCAAGGAAATGCCTGGCCAGATGCAGCAGGGCCTGGCGCGCATCGGTGTAGGTCTCGGGAACGCCGATATTGGCGAAGGTCTCTTCGCAGCGTCCGCTGATCACTGCCTCGAACAGGGCGCGCTTGTTCTCGAAATGGGCGTAGATGGTCGCCTTCGACACATTCGCCCGTGCCGCCACGGCATCCATGCTGGCTGCCGCATAGCCGGCTTCGAGGAAGACCTGCCGAGCCGCGGCCAGGATGCACTCGGCTTTGGTCAATGGCGCATCGCCGATACAGGCTACGGTCTTTTTGGGTCTGGCCATGCTTGACCTCTTGTTTGAGTCTGGGTATAAACTAAACCGTACAGTATACCAATGCAACCCTGTCGCTTGGGTGGATGTTGCCATGAAACAGTGCACTCCACCCCCACTTATCGGTGCCGTGCCTGCGCCGTTCATCGGCCGCACAGGCCGCAGCCGAATGAATTGACGATGGTCCGTCTTTCGACGGCTCCGTTTCGGCCTTGCCTTTTTCGCTCCGGAGCCTGATATACTCGCCTCGGGAGACTGGCGGCGGACGGGCTCGTCGCCAACCCGGTCAGGTCCGGAAGGAAGCAGCCGTAACGATTTTCGGTCCGGGTCGTCGACCAGTCTCCCACCTTCCCGACACATGGCCAATCGCAGTAGGGGCCAATCCTGACCAGGGGCCGATGACCGACGCTCCAGCCGCAACTCCTTATCGCGTGCTCGCCCGCAAATACCGGCCGGCCGATTTCAGCGGCCTGATCGGGCAGGAGCCGCTGGTCCGCACCCTCACCAATGCCATCCAGACGGGTCGCCTGGCCCATGCCTTCGTGCTGACCGGGGTGCGCGGCGTCGGCAAAACGACGACGGCGCGTATTATCGCCCGGGCACTGAACTGCATCGGTGCTGACGGCAATGGCGGGCCCACCACCGATCCCTGCGGCCTATGCGAACATTGTCGGGCCATTGCCGAGGACCGTCACGTCGACGTCCTGGAAATGGACGCCGCCTCGCGCACCGGCGTCAACGACATCCGCGAACTGATCGACGGGGTGCGCTATCGCCCCACCTCGGCCCGCTTCAAGATCTACATCATCGACGAAGTTCACATGCTGTCGACGGCTGCCTTCAACGCGCTGTTGAAGACGCTCGAAGAGCCGCCCGAGCATGTGAAATTCATTTTCGCCACTACTGAAATCCGTAAGATCCCCGTGACGGTGCTGTCGCGCTGCCAGCGCTTCGATCTGCGTCGGGTCGACATGGAGGTGCTGGAGAAGCATTTCTCCGCCATCGCCGAAAAGGAAGGGGCGGCTATCGAACCCGGCGCGTTGGCATTGATTTGCCGGGCCGCCGACGGTTCGGTGCGCGACGGCCTGTCGCTGCTTGACCAAGCCATCGCTCACGGCGCGGGGCGGGTCGGCGAAGAGCAAGTGCGAGATATGCTTGGCTTGGCCGATAGGGCGCGGGTGTTCGACCTGTTCGATGCGGTGATGAGGGGCGACATTGCCACCGCGCTGGACCAGATGGCCGATCAATACGCGCAAGGGGCGGATCCGGTGGTGGTGCTGCAGGACATGCTGGAGCTGACCCACTGGTTGACCCGCCTCAAGCTGGCAGCCGACTCGGCGGCCGGGGCGGCGGCCTCGGAAACCGAGCGGGTCAGGGGCGGCGAAATGGCCAGGACGCTGTCTATGGCCGGCCTGACGCGGACCTGGCAGATGCTGCTGAAGGGGCTGGGAGAAACGCGCGCTGCACCGTCTCCACTGCAGGCGGCCGAGATGGTGCTGGTGCGGCTGGCCTATGCGGCCGACCTGCCGACACCGGCCGAGGCCCTGGAAGCGCTGCGCAATCAGCCTGCTCCCCCGGGTGGCGGTGGCGGTGGCGGTGGCGGCGGCGGCAGCCTCGCCGGCCGGTCGGGTGGTCATGGTCAAATGCCTGCGGCGGTGACGCTCAACGGTGGAACCGGCGGCGGTGCGCAGCCGGTCATGCGTTTGGTGCCGCAGCCGGTGCAGCCGGCTGCTCCCAGCCTGCCGCAAAGCTTCGACGAAGTGGTGGCGCTGTTCGCCGAAAAGCGTGAAGCCGTTCTGGCGGCGGCACTCGCCAGCGCCGTCCATCTGGTCCGCTACGAGCCGGGGCGCATCGAATTTCGGCCTGAGCCGGTGGCGCCGCCTGACTTGGCGACGCGGATGTCGCGGTTGCTTGGCGAGTGGTCCGGCCGACCCTGGCTGGTCAGCCTGTCGCGCGAGGCGGGGGAGCCGACTTTGCGCGAACAGGCCCTCGAATGCGAAATCAAGCGCAAGCAGGATGCCGCCAGTCATCCCCTGGTGCAGGCCGTGCTTGCCGCTTTTCCCGGCGCCACCATCGAGGCGGTGCGCGACCTGACCGACGCCGGGGGCGGAGCCGACGCGGCCGACGCCTTGCTGGCTGAACCTGAACCCGCGAGCGGAGAGGACGAATGAAGAACCTTGGCAACCTGATGAAGCAAGCCCAGCAGATGCAAAGCAAGATGGCCGAAATGCAGGCCAAGCTGGGTGATTTGGAGGTTGGCGGTGCCGCGGGCGGCGGCATGGTGCAGGTCACCGTCAACGGCAAGGGAGAAATGCGCCGCCTCAAGATCGATCCGTCGCTGTGCACCGCCGATGACGTCGAGGTGCTGGAGGATCTCATCGTCGCCGCTTTCAACGATGCCAAGGGCAAGGTCGAGGGGCTCATGCAGGACGAGATGCAGAAGCTCACCGGTGGCCTCAATCTTCCCGCCGGCCTGAAACTGCCGTTCTGAGCCGATGTTTCCTCTCTGCCGTTATCGCCGGGCCGGTGTCGGCCTGGCGGCCTGCCCGTCGCTGACATCTCATGGCCGGAGCTGAAATCGAACGGCTGATCCAGCTCCTTGCCCGCCTGCCCGGCCTTGGGCCGCGTTCGGCAAGGCGGGCGGCGCTGCATCTGCTGAAGCGCCGCGAGGCGCTGCTGGAACCATTGACCGAAGCGCTGGGCGACGCGGCGGCGACCGTCCGTACCTGCTCCGTCTGCGGCAACTTTGACAGCACCGATCCCTGCGCCATCTGTGACGATCCGGGGCGCGATCCGACGGCGATCTGCGTGGTCGAGGATGTGGCCGGCCTGTGGGCCATGGAGCGCTCCGGCGTATATCGCGGTCGTTATCATGTGCTTGGCGGGGTCTTATCGGCATTGGACGGGGTGGGACCCGACGATCTGAACGTCGAACGTCTGGTGGCACGGGCTCGCGCCTCCGAGGTTCGCGAGATCATCCTGGCCACCAGCGCCACCGTCGACGGCCAGACGACGGCGCACTACGTCGCCGACCGCGTGGCGGCCTGCGGCGTGTCGGTTTCCGGCCTGGCCCAGGGCGTACCGATGGGCGGCGAGCTGGACTTCCTCGATGACGGCACCATCGGCGCGGCGCTGCGCGCCCGGCGGCCGGTTTAACCGCCGGTTAGCCATCCGCTCCCTGGCGCCGCAATTCCGGCAACCTATGTGTTGAGACAGGTCGCGGGCATCCTGACCGCGACCCTCTGGGCATCACGGCGCTGGGATGGATGCGATGAAACGCCTGCTTGCCTGCCTGTCGCTGGTGTTGCTGCTGGGCGCCTGCCAGCAGACGATGGACGCCGACGTCACCCGCTTCCACACCGTGCCGGCCAATTACGCCGGACAAAGCTTTACCATTCTTCCCGATAAGAATCAGGCCGGCAGCCTGGAGTTCCAGCATTACGCCGAACTGGTGGCGGCCGCCCTGCAGGCCCAAGGCCTGCGCCCGCTCCCTCACGAGGGGCCGCCGGCCGACCTGGTGGTCCAGATGCACTACGCCAGCCTCGGCAATCACACCGATTACATCTACGACCCCGGGCCGTACTGGGGGGGCTGGGGCTGGGGCGGCTGGGGGCCGGGTTGGGGCTGGGGCGGCTACTATGACGGCTCGGTTTCCAGCTACACCCTCTACGCGCAGATGCTGGACGTGGAAATCTTCGACGGCCCGGCCTGGCGGGCCGGAAAGCGCGAGATGGCGTTCGAAGGCCGTGCCGTTGGCCAAAGCGAAATCCGCAGCCTGAATGTCGCCATGCCGTATCTGGTCGCGGCGCTGTTCCGCAACTTCCCCGGCAACAGCGGGCAGACCATCCAGGTGTCGGTGCCGATCGGCGGCTCCGATCCTTGACGTCGGCCGTTGCTCGGCATATGTCGTGCGTGCGCGACTGTCGCGCTTACGTAGCGGACTGAACGATGGCCCGACTTCCTATTCTCGTCGCTCCCGATCCCCGGTTGAAGCTGAAGGCCCAGCCGGTGGAAAAGGTGGACGCGCCGTTGCGCCGGCTGATGGACGACATGCTGGAGACCATGTATGCGGCCCCGGGCATCGGCCTGGCGGCGCCGCAGGTGGGCGTCAGCAAACGCGTTCTGGTGATCGACATCGCCAAGGAGGGCGAGGCCAAGGCGCCGCTCCGGATGGCCAACCCCGAACTGTTGTGGGTGTCCGACGAGGACGCCGTCTACGAGGAAGGCTGTCTTTCCGTTCCCGAGCAGTATGCCGACGTGACGCGCCCGGCGCGGATCCGGCTGCGCTTTCTCGATCACGAGAACGAGATCCGGGAACTTGAAGCGGACGGTCTCTTGGCCACGGTGATTCAGCATGAACTGGATCATCTGGAAGGAATCCTGTTCATCGACCATTTGTCCAGCCTCAAGCGCAACATGATCCTGCGCAAGCTGTCGAAATCGCGCAAATCCTTGGTGGGAGCTTGAGTTTCCGTCTGGTGTTCATGGGGACGCCGGATTTCTCCGTCCCCATCCTGGCGGCGCTGATCGAGGCTGGCCACGAGATCGCCGGGGTTTACTGCCAACCGCCCCGCCCGGCAGGACGCGGCCATCACCAGCGCCCCTCGCCGGTGCATGCTTTCGCCGCCGCCGAGGGCCTGTCGGTACGCACGCCGAAATCGCTGCGCGGCCCCGAGGCGCAAGCTGAGTTCGTCGGCCTCGGTGCCGAGCTGGCGGTGGTGGCCGCCTATGGGCTGATCCTTCCCCAAACGATCCTGGGAGCACCGCGCTTCGGCTGCATCAACGTTCATGCCTCGCTGTTGCCGCGCTGGCGTGGCGCAGCGCCGATCCAGCGGGCCATCCTGGCCGGCGACGCCGAAACCGGCGTCACCATCATGCAAATGGACGAAGGCCTCGACACCGGCGCAATGCTCCTGGCCGAGGCGGCGCCTATCACGCCGAGGACCGACGCGGCCAGCCTGCACGACCGGTTGTCCACCCTGGGGGCAAGGCTGATCGTCGAGGCCCTGGCCCGGCTTGAAGCCGGCCGCTTGATCGCCGTACCCCAGCCGGCCGAGGGGGTCACCTATGCGGCGAAGCTGGGGAAGGACGAAGGGCGCCTCGACTGGCGGCGCCCGGCGCGGCAGCTGGAGCGGGCGGTGCGGGCCTTCACCCCCTGGCCGGGCGCCTGGTTTGAACAGGCCGGCGAGCGGTTCAAGGTGCTGGAGGCGGAATTGGCTGAGGGCGAGGGGGTGCCCGGAACCGTGCTCGACGATAGTCTGACGGTGGCTTGCGGCGAAGGAGCCCTGCGCCTTCTCAAAGTCCAGCGGGCCGGCAGGGGGGCCGTCGATACGGCGGCCTTTCTGCGCGGCTACGCGCTGCCTCCAGGGACGCTCCTGGCGGTGCCATGCCCCGCTTCAAGCTGACCCTGGAATACGACGGCACCGGTCTGGTCGGGTGGCAACGGCAGGACAACGGTCCATCGGTGCAGGCCCTGCTGGAGACAGCCGCCCGGCAGCTGTGCGGCCACCCGACCGAGGTGGTTGCCGCTGGCCGCACCGATGCCGGCGTGCACGCCACCGGTCAGGTGGCGCATGTCGACTTCGACCGCGCGTTTGGTACCGATACGGTGCGCGACGGCCTCAATTTCTGGCTGCGGGGCGCGGAAGGGTGGCCGGCCGTGGCGGTTCTGGCCGTCGAGCCTGCCGCCGCGGATTTTCACGCCCGCTTTTCGGCCAAGGGCCGACGCTACCTGTATCGGATCCTCAATCGCCGGCCGCCGGCGGTTCTGGAGCGCAACCATGTCTGGTGGGTGCCGCGGCCTCTCGACGCCGGAGCCATGCACGAGGCCGCGCAGATCCTGGTCGGCCATCATGATTTCACCACGTTTCGGGCCGCCGAATGCCAGGCCGCGTCTCCCCTCAAGACCTTGGATCGACTCGACGTGCAGCGCTTCGGCGATGAGATCCAGGTGGTGGCTGCCGCCCGCTCGTTCCTTCATCACCAGGTTCGCAACATGGTCGGCAGCCTGAAACTGGTGGGCGAAGGCAAATGGCGGGTGATGGAGATGCGGAGCGCCCTTGAGGCGCGTGATCGGCGGGCGGGCGGTCCGACCGCCCCGGCTCCAGGGTTATGCCTTACCGGCGTGATATATTGATGCAGCGCTGATCCTCCGGTGGAGCGCTGGCCTTGGCGATGGGGCCGAGGTAGAATGGAGCATCGACGAAAGCGAAAAAGGAGGATGCGATGGCCTCCAATACCACTTGGGTCGTGGTTGCCGATGGTGCCCGGGCGCATTTCTACGCCAGTGACGGCAATACCCTCAGTCCGGCTCTTGACCATGACGTCGCCGTTCCCACCCGATCGACTGCTCGCGATGCCCAATCGGACCGGCCGGGGCGCAGCTTCGACAGCGCGGGCTACGGGCGTCATGCAATGGAGCCGCCGACCGAATGGAAGACGCAGGAAAAGCGCATGCTGGCCCGTGCCGTCGCTGATGAATTGAGCGAGGCGGCGGGCAAGCAGTCGTTCGATCGGCTGGTGGTGGTTGCTCCGCCGGAAATGCTGGGTGAACTGCGGCAGGCCTTGGACAAGACCGTCGGGCAGATGGTGGTCGCCGAAATCGGCAAGGATCTCACCCATATGCCGTTGCACCAGTTGCCCCAGCACCTGGGATCGTCGCTGAAGCACTGAGGTCAGAACATCGACTGGGTAATGCCGTCGATCAGCAGCCCCAACAGGAAGTCGATAATGACCAGGGCTGCGGCGGTGATGCCTTCGACCTCCAGGCCGTGGCGGGCGATGAACCAGCCATAGGCGAACAGCGCCGCGTGGGTGGACAGCCAGACCAGAGCGATCAGGTCGGGAGGAGCGTGGTTGCCGATCAGCAGCAGCAACGGCAGCCACGCCGCGGCCTCCACCAGTTGGAACCAGTTATAGGCGACCAGGTAGCGGAAATAGTGCTGCTGCCGGTCGAGAAAGACGCTGATACGCACCATCAGCAGCGGATAGGCCAGCCAGCCCACCGCGTAGGAGATGCTTTGCAGCAAGGCATAGCGGACCGGCGAGGCGGGATGGGCGGCGCCCATCTGCTCGGCCTGCAGCAGCGCCCAGATGGGCAGGGTAAGGGCGGCTGCCCAGAACGATTTCCAGAACCCATCGAGGGTGGAGTCGAAATAGCGGAAGCCGTCCGTCTCGAAGCGAGCGATGCGCAGCAGCCCCCGGAACGCTCCCGCCAATTCGCCGCGACTCAGCATGGCCCCGCCGGGTTGTCGCGCAAGATGCGGTGATAGATGCGGGTCAGGGATTCCAGATCGGCCAGGGCGACCCTCTCGTCAGCCTTGTGCATGGTCTGCCCGACCAGCCCGAATTCCGCCACCGGGCAGAAATCCTTGATGAAGCGCGCGTCGGAGGTCCCGCCCGAGGTGCTGAGTTCCGGTGTCAAGCCGGTGACCGCTTGTATCGCCCGGGAAAGCGAGTCGCTGAGCTTGCCCGGGGGAGTCAGGAAGCTCTCGCCCGACACCTCGATTTCCAGCTCATAGGTGCCGCCGATGGCGTCGAACTGACGGCGCAGCCATGTCTCGAGGCTTCCGCCGCTGTGGCGGTCGTTGAAGCGGATGTTGAAAGCGGCCTTGGCCTCGCCGGGAATGACGTTGGTGGCAGAATTGCCGACATCGATGGTGGTCAGCGCCAGGGTGGATGGCTGGAAATGGTCGGTACCGTCATCCAGCGGGTCCTTGCTCACCGCTTGCAACATGTCGAGCAGCCGCGGCAACGGATTGTCCGCCAGATGCGGATAGGCGGTGTGGCCCTGCGCGCCGAGGACCCGCAAGCGGGCGTTCAGGCTTCCGCGCCGGCCGATCTTCACGGCTTCGCCAAGCCGCCGCGGATTGGTCGGTTCCCCCACCAGGCAAGCGTCGAAGCGCTCGCCCCGCGTCCTCAGCCAGTCGAGAACCCGGATCGTCCCATCGAGGGCGCGGCCTTCTTCGTCACCGGTGATAAGCAGGCTGATGGACCCGGACGGCTTCCCCTCGGCCAGGAGGCGCCCGACAGCGGCGACGAAACAGGCGATGGCCCCTTTCATATCGGTGGCGCCACGGCCGAACAATTGATCGCCGATGACCTCGCCGCCGAACGGCGCGACGGTCCAGCCGGTACCCGCCGGCACGACGTCGGTATGACCGGCGAAGCAGAAGTTCGGTCCACCGGTCCCCAGACGTGCATAGAGATTCTCGATGCGCGGGCGCCCGGCGTCTTCGCCGAAGGGTAGCCGCGAGCAGGCGAAACCTAGCGCCGTCAGTGCCTGCTCGAGCACTGCCAGCGCCCCTTCGTCGGCGGGGGTGACGCTGGGACGGCGGATGAGTGCCTGGGCGAGGGGAAGGGGATCGGAGTAATCGGTCAATCGCGCAACAGTTCGTTGATCGACACCTTGGCCCGGGTCTTCTCGTCGACCCGCTTTACGATCACCGCGCAATAAAGGCTGGGCCCAGGGCTGCCGTCAGGCAGCGGCTTGCCGGGCAGGCTGCCGGATACCACCACGGAATAGGCCGGAACGCGCCCGATGAAAACCTCGCCGGTTGATCGGTCGATGATCTTGGTCGAGGCCCCCAGATAGACGCCCATGGACAGCACCGAGCCGGTTTCCACGACGACTCCTTCGACGACTTCGGAGCGGGCACCGATGAAGCAATCATCCTCGATGACCACCGGCCCTGCCTGCAGGGGCTCCAGCACCCCGCCGATGCCAACGCCGCCGGACAGATGCACGTTCTTGCCGATCTGGGCACAGGAGCCGACGGTCACCCAGGTATCGACCATGGTGCCTTCGCCGACATACGCACCGAGATTGACGAAGGACGGCATCAATACCACACCGGGCGCCACATAGGCCGAGCGGCGCACGATGCTGCCGGGAACGGCGCGGAAGCCGGCGGCCTTGAACCGTGCCGCGTCCCACCCCTGAAACTTGCTGGGTACCTTGTCATACCAGTTGGCCTGGCCGGGGCCATTGCCGATCAGTTGGTTGTCGTTCAGGCGGAAGGACAGCAGGACCGCCTTCTTCGCCCACTGGTTCACCTGCCAACCGTCGGACCGCTTTTCGGCAACGCGAATTTCGCCGGAGTCGAGGGCGGCAAGCACCGCTTCGACGTCGTCGCGCAAGGGGCCGGTGGTGCCGGGCGTCACCGCCGAGCGGTTCTCCCAGGCTTGCTCGATGCGGGCGATGATCTGTGGGTTCAGCATGAGGGGCCTTCGGTCTCTGGGTTGAGCTGGTTCAGGCAAAGAACCATAGCGGGCAAGGGATCGCTGTCAAGGCGACGGCGCGCAGCGAGCCTGAATGACGCCAGCCAGCCAGCCGGCCAGGTCGTCGGTCACATATTGGATGTGGGAGAGGTCTTCGCCGGCATCTTCGGTCCAAGGTGAATGGCCGGCCTCGCGAACCCACACCGTGGTCATTCCGGCGGCCCCGGCCGGCGCCAAGTTGCGCGCCAAGTCCTCGAACATGGCGGCGGCTCTGGCGTCAATGGCGTGGCGGAGGGCCAGGCGGGTGTAGCTCTCGGCATTGGGCTTGGGGATGTAGTCGGCGGCGCGGATGTCGAAGATGGCGCTGAAATGGCGACTGAGCCCCAACCTTTCAAGGACATTGACGGCGTGGCGCTCCGAACCGTTGGTGAAGATTATCTTGCGCCCGTCCAATCCGCGCAACGCCCGCTCCAGTCGCGGGTCGGGTTCGAGGACGGTGCAATCGATGTCGTGGACGTAGGCCAGGAACTCGGCCGGCTCCAAATGGTGCACCAGCATCAAACCCCGCAGCGTGGTCCCGAATTCGCGGTAGTAACGTTTTTGCAGGGCGAAGGCCTCGTCCAGGCTCAGATGCAGAGCCTCGGCGATGAATCGGCGCATTCGCAGGTCGATCTGGGGAAACAAGCTGCAGGAGGCCGGATAAAGCGTGTTGTCGAGATCGAAGATCCACGAATCCACATGGTTCAGGCGTGGCGGCGTGTCTGCTGCCGACGGTGCGGGGGACGGGGCTGTCATGGGGGTACGAGATACGCGGTTTTCCCGCTCCGCTGCAAGCATCCGAACGATTGATCCAACCCCAGCGCCGCTGATTTCCATGCGGCCGGGCAGACGGGCCGCCCCATCTTCAATTCCTGTGCGGTTGTTGCAAGTTCCTGCTAAGATTACCGGGGATTATACCTGAAGACCGGAGCCATCAGACCGGTCTTCATGCCTGAAGGCCAAGATAACCATGCCGGTCATGAAGACGTTGCTCGGCGCGGTGAAGTTACGCAACGACGATCACGGTGCCGCCGTGACGCTGTCGGGCACCACATTGTCCGGCTTGCCGATGCCGGCGCTGGTTCTTTCTGCCGATGGACGGATACTGTCGGCCAATGCCGCCGCCAACACCATCGCCGATGCATTGGCGTGCCAGCATCTGCCGGCCTTGGCCGCGCCGCTGGCTCGTACGCTGGCCTCGGGACTGGCACGGAGCGAAATTGTGACGCTGCCAGGCCCGGGCGGGCCGGCACTTTATGAGCTCAGCCTTATACCGGCAGTCCAGGGGGCGGTTCTGGTCCTGGCCAGGGATGTCACCCTGGAGAACAACCTGCGCGCGACGCTGGTGGAATCCCGACAGCGGTACAAGGATCTGGTGGAGATATCGACCGATTTTGCCTGGGAGACCGGGCCGGACGGCAGGTTTGTCTTCGTCTCTCCGCGTGGCGCTCTCGGCCATGGCGCCGACCAGTTGGTTGGCCATGCTCCGGGCGAATTCATCGCCGACCAGGCGGGGATGGATGGCCTGCTGCCGTTTCGTCCGGACCAGCCGATCGAGGACGCCGAGGTATGGATGCGCCGGGCCGACGGCCGCATCGCCTGCGTTCGCGTGTCGTCCTCGCCGCTGCTCGATGCCCAGGGCCGGCCCCGCGGGGCCCGTGGCATTTGCCGCGACGTCACCTCGGAGAGGGAGCGGGATGCCGCCTTGGCACGGGCCAACAACCGGGAGCGCCTGCTCGCCTATATCCTGCGGACTATCCGCGATGTGGTGGACCCGGCCGACATCCTGAGCATCGCCACCGAGGCTATCACCCGCGCCTTGGGCGGCGTCGGGTGCCAGGTTTTTCGGCACGGTGGCGATGGCTTCAGCCTGGCCGGCAGCTTTGGCCGGACGGGCGAAGCGACACCGGTGCTGGCCGCCGCCACGGCGGCCGAGATATTCGATTCCCCGGTCGGCGACCACCGGGCAGGGGCGGTCGTCACCCGCCACCACGG
>JAJXWP010000044.1 GCA_021781575.1 Pseudomonadota bacterium | reverse complement strand
CGGCGCCGGCCGCCGGGGGTGGGGGTACCCCCACCCCCGGCGAACCAAAAGCGGACAAACCACGTGCTACAAAAACCGGTCAACTTGATTTGCTATCGACAGACCCGCATCAGTGCGAAGTCCTGATGCCGGTGGCCGGCGGCTTTGCCGGGTTATCGCCCGGTTCCGCCTTCCGGATCTGCCGTGTCACCGCGCCTTCCGGGAACAGGCGCGATTCCAGCGCATCGGACAGGGCACCGATCTCCTGGATGTGGGCGCGATACCGCTCAGACAGCCAGATCAGCATGGCCACGGCGAAACAGGCAGTCTCCTTCGATCGGCGCGGTCTTGGCGGCCTGCCGGCATATTTCTCGACGGGTCGCCGCTTCCATGCCGTCGAACAGCGGCAGCACCAACGCGTCGTCCTTCAGCGGCTTGCTGGGGCGGCTTGGCCTGTTGCTCACTCTGCCACTCCGTCCAGACGGGCCTGAGTGCGCCGCCACAGCTGAGTTGCGGCCGTCGTCACGGCGTCGACGGTCAAACTGGTCATCAGCGTGTCCTGACACCGATGATCGAAGGCCGGATTGTCGACGACCAGCAGCTCATAGCTTTCCCTGGTGCGCACCACCGCGGCCCGGTCGCCCCAGGGACCGTAGCGCCACTCGGGGCTGGGGCCGAACAGTCCCAAAGTGGGGATTCCGGCGGCGGCGGCCAGATGCATCATGCCGGAATCGTTGCCAAAATAGAACGAGCACCGGCGCAGGATGGCGAAGGCATCCAGAAGATGGGGAATGCCAATGCAAGGGAGGCGCCGCTCGGCCGGCACCGCGTCGAGCACCGGCTTGGCCTGGTCGCGTTCGGCGGCGGCGGCGAAGACCGCCACCCGGGCGCCGGGCAGAATGCCGTCGGGCCCGGTGAGGCGGGCCACTGCCTCGGCAAAGCGTTCGGCCGGCCACTGTTTGGCGCCCCAGTTGGCGCTGGGACCCACCGCCAGGATCGGCGGCCCGGCACCCAGGCGGGCATCGGCCTGCCGCTGGCGGCGATCCGAAACCCACAGATGCGGGGTGGGCAGGGCGGGTAGTTTCAATTGCCGCGCCAGTTCCTCGATCCGGTGCTCGCGCCGCTTTTCGGCCCGGCAGACCAGCCGCCGGCCGGCTCGTACGGTCCAGGCAAACAACGAGCCCCGCAGATCGATCACCGCCGACCAGCGCCGGCCGGTGGAGGCCCGCCACAGCTGCCACCAATGGCCGGCACGCCCCGATCGGACCATCGGGTGGAGGCGTTCCAGTCCTGGCAGATCGTCAAACAGGGGAGCGGCCAAAGGGCCACAGGCCACCGTCACCCGGGTCCGCGGATGGGCTTCGATCCATTGCGCCAGGACGCCGCTCGACAACACCGCATCGCCGATGCGGGTCGAGGTGATGAACAGCAGGCGTTCAGGGTCGCTCGGGGTCAAAGCTGCCACAGCCTGAGACCGTCGGGCAGGGCCAGCCCGCGCCAGATTCCCTTGATATCGGCGACCAGCCCGCCGGGCCGGAGGAGTGCGGCGAAGGTTTCGGGGGTGAACTCGGTATAGGGTCGGTGGGGCACGGCGCCGACCACGCAATCATAGCCGCCGGTGTCGAACCGCGGCAACAGGGTCAGCCCATACTCGCGCAACGCTTCCTCGGGATCGGCGAAGGCATCATGGATATCGACCGAGTGGCCCCGATTCTTCAATCCGGCCACCACGTCGACCACCTTGGTATTGCGCAGGTCGGGAACATTCTCCTTGAAGGTCAGGCCCAGCACCAGGATGCGCGAGGGTCGGCCATCCAGGGCCCGGTCGATCTGGCCGGCGACGAAGGCGCCCATGCCGTCGTTGATCCGCCGGCCGGCCAGGATGATTTCAGGATCATGGCCCAAGGCCAGGGCGCATTCGGCCAGGTAGAACGGGTCGACCCCGATGCAATGCCCGCCGACCAGGCCGGGCCTGAACGGCAGGAAGTTCCATTTGGTGCCGGCGGTCTCCAGCACATCGTGGACCGACAGGCCAAGGCGCTGGCAAATCATCGTCACTTCGTTGATGAAGGCGATGTTGATGTCGCGCTGGGCATTTTCGATGACCTTGGCCGCCTCGGCCACCTTGATGCCGGCGGCGCGGTAGACGCCGCCCCTGGTGACGGTGCCGTAGATCGCCGCCAGGGTGTCGGCGACCTGCCGGGTCTGGCCGGCCACCACCTTGACGATGCGATCGACGGTATGATCGCGGTCGCCCGGGTTGATCCGCTCGGGGCTGTAGCCGAGGAAGAAATCCTTGCCGCACACCAGGCCGGAGGCCCGCTCCAGCTCGGGCCCGCAGATAGTCTCGGTGACGCCCGGATAGACGGTGCTTTCGAAGACCACGATGGCTCCCGCGGCCATCACCTTGCCGACCGAGCGGCAAGCTTTCAGCAGGGGCGACAGATCGGGCTTGTTGTGGGCATCAACCGGGGTCGGCACGGTGACGATGAACACATCGGCGCCCCGCATCGGTTCCGGATCGCTGGTCAGCCGCAGCGTGCTGCTTTTCAGCGCCGTCGGATCCACCTCGCCGGTGCGATCGATGCCCGAGGACAGCTCGGCGATGCGACCGGGATGGATGTCGAAGCCGGTGGTGAAGAAATGGCGGGCGATGGCCACGGCCAGGGGAAGGCCGACATAGCCCAGCCCGACGATCGCGATGCGAGGGTGCGACATGGTAAAGCCTGAAAATGGATTCGCCCGCACTTTCCCGTGCTGTGCCGGGCCTGTCAAGAAAGCCGGTGCAGCCAATCCTCGATCAGTCGCCGGGCTATGGAATCTGGGCCCGGCAGGCTGCGCCCCTGGTCGGCGAAGGCAAGGATTTCGCCACGCGAAAACCACGCCGCCGCCTCCAATTCCTGTCGGTCGATCTGCGGCGCTACGGGATGTTCTGCTTCGGCAATGAATCCCACCATGAGCGAAGCGGGAAACGGCCAAGGTTGTGACGAGTGGTAACAGGCCCGCGCCACCGGCACCCCGGTTTCCTCCATGACCTCGCGGGCGACCGCCTCTTCGAGGCTTTCCCCTGGTTCGACGAAGCCTGCTAGGGTCGAGAACATTCCCGGCGTCCACCGTACCTGGCGCCCGAGCAGGCAGAGGTCCCCGGCAGTGACCAGGACGATGATCGCCGGATCGGTACGGGGAAAATGCTGGGTGCCGCAAGCCGGGGCGGAACAGACCAGCATATGGCCCCCCTGCCGGCTTTCCGTCGGTCGGCCGCAGCGTCCGCAGAAGCGCTGGCTGCGATGCCAGTGGGTCACGCCGCGGGCATAGGCGAGCAGGGCCGCTTCGCCGGCCGGCAGCAAGGCAGCGACGCTGCGCAGCTCGGCCAGTTCGCCGAACCGTTCCAACTGGGGCAGGATCGTCGCCTCCGGCAGTTCCGTCAGGTCGAGAGCGAAATGCGCCTCATCCCCGATCATCCCGAGGAACACCGGCGGACCGCAATCATCGACGAGCGGCGAGAGCTCGGCGCGGCGCGGTAACGCGACGCGAACGAGGGATTTTTCCCGCCGGACCAGCGTGCGGGTCCCGAGCATCGGCACCAGCCGGCAGTCGGGATGGGCAAAGCGGGCCAGCAGTTGGCTTTCGTCGCGCCGCAAGGTCGCGGCACGGTCGATGTCGCCGCCGGAATAGATGTTGGGATGCATGACCGGCAGGGTGACATATGGCGGCCGATACGGCTACATCTTTACAGAGTCCGGCAACTGCTCTATTCCCGCCGGATTATGCCGAAAATCATGTTCTTCATCACCGAAGACTGGGCGTTCCTGTCCCACCGGCTGGTCCTGGGCAAGGCCTGCCGGGATGCCGGATGGGACGTGGTGGTCGCGGCCAACGTCACCGACCATGGCCCGGAGATCCGCCGGCACGGCTTCACGCTGCAGCCGCTGCCGCTCGATCGCCGCGGCGCCAACCCGTTGGGCGAGCTGCGGACGATCGCCGCCGTCGCCGCCGCCCTGCGGCGCCACCGTCCGGACGTCCTGCACTGCGTCGCCCTGAAGCCGGTACTCTACGGCAATCTGGCCGCCATCCTGAGCGGCCATCGGCGGACCATCAGCGCCTTGGCCGGCATGGGCTACGCCTTCACCGGTACCTCGGCCAGAGTGGCCGTCTTGCGCCGCCTGCTGGTGGCGGGCTTGCGGCTGCTGCTGCGCCGGCCGGGCAATCAGGTGATCGTGCAGAATGATGATGACCGTGCCCTGCTGCTGCGCCACGGCATCGCCGTGGAAGAGCGGCTGACCCTGATCCGCGGCTCCGGCGTTGACTTGGCGGCGCTGCCCACCCTGCCGCCGCCACCGGCCGATCAGCCGATCATCTTCGCCGTGGTGGCGCGAATGCTGGCCGACAAGGGTATCGCCGAGGTGGTGGAAGCGACCCGCCAGCTGCATCGGCGCGGCGTCGCCTGCCGCCTATGGCTGGTCGGCAAGCTGGATCCGCACAATCCCAGTGCCTTCACCGAGCGGCAACTGCGCGCCTGGGAGGCGGAAGGGGCCGCCGAATGGCTGGGGCACCGCGAGGACATTGCCGAGATCTGGCGCCAGGCCCATGTGGCGGTGCTGCCGTCCTACCGCGAAGGCATGCCTAAGGCGCTGCTGGAGGCGGCGGCCTGCGGCCGGCCGATCATTACCACCGACGTGATCGGCTGTCGCGAGGTGATCGACGACGGTATCGAAGGGTTTCTCGTGCCGGCCCGCGAGTCGGCAGGTCTGGCCGCAGCCATGCAGCGCCTGGTCGAGGACCAGGCCCTGCGGCTGGCCATGGGTCGGGCGGCGCGCCAGCGGGCCGAGCAGCGTTTCGGCGAGGATCGGGTGGTCGCCCAGCATTTCGAGCTGTATCGCCGCTGCCTGGAAGAGTGACAGAGAAGCCACATTCCGCCATCTTTGCACTTGGCGCTGTCAAGCGCGGATAGGATGGACACGGATTTCAACGGATGAACGCAGATTTCTTATCATTTCTCATCCGTATTCAGCCGTGTTCCTCTGAATCCACCGGAAAGGGCCGCGTATGTGCGGCATAGCCGGATTTCTCGACCGCCGAGCCACTGCCGACCCGGGAACGGTAACCGCTTTGGCGACCGCCATGGGCGACAGTCTTACGCATCGTGGGCCGGACAGCGGCGGGCTATGGGTGGATGCGCCGGCGGGCGTCGCGCTGGCCCACCGGCGGCTGTCGATCCTCGATCTGTCGCCGGCTGGCCACCAGCCCATGGTCTCGGCCGATGGGCGGTTCGTCATCTCATACAACGGCGAAGTCTACAACGCCTCCGAGTTGAAGGATGAGCTTGGGCCGCCGAGCCGGTCCTGGCGAGGTCATTCCGATACAGAAATAATCCTCGAGGCCTTCGCCGCCTGGGGGGTGGAGGCGACCGCCCGGCGGCTGATCGGCATGTTCGCCATTGCCCTTTGGGATCGCCGCGAGCGGCGCCTGTGGCTGTTGCGCGACCGGCTCGGCATCAAGCCGCTATATTGGGGACGGTTCGGCCAACTGCTGCTGTTCGGCTCGGAACTGAAGGCGCTCAAGGCGCATCCGGGCTGGAGCCCGGAGATCGACCGACAGGCGCTGGCCGCCTATATGCGCACCGCCTATGTCCCGGCCCCGCGCTCCATCTACCTGGGTGTTCACAAGCTGGAACCTGGCACCATCCTCTCCATCGGGCCGGACGGCGGAGAGCAGGTGGCGCGTTTCTGGGATCTCGCTCGGGTGATCGAGGCGGGAGGGGGCGGGCGCGCCCGCGCGTTCGACGCCGGCATGGTGGACGAGGCCGAAGCCTTGCTGAAGGATGCGGTCGCACGGCGCATGGTGGCCGATGTGCCACTGGGGGCGTTTCTTTCCGGCGGTGTCGATTCCTCGGCGGTGGCGGCATTGATGCAGGGACAAAGCGCCCGCCCGGTAAAGACCTATTCGATCGGCTTCGCCGAAGCGGGCTATGACGAGGCGCCTTATGCCAGGGCGGTGGCCGCCTATCTCGGGACCGACCATACCGAGTTCTATGTCACCGCCCAGGATGCCCTCGACACCATCCCCAAGCTTCCCGCCGTCTATGACGAGCCGTTCGCCGATTCCTCACAAATCCCTACACTGTTGATTTGCAAGATGGCGCGGCGCCAGGTCACCGTGGCGCTGTCCGGCGATGGCGGTGACGAGGTGTTCGGCGGCTATAACCGGTATGTCCTGGCGCACCGGCTGTGGCGCCGGCTGGGGCTCGTTCCTTACCCGTTACGAACGGCTGCCGCTGCACTCCTGCGCGGTGCGCCACCGGCCGCCTGGGACCGCCTGCTGCGGCCGGTGCTGGGGCGCGGGCTGGGCCAAGCGGGCGACAAGCTGCACAAGCTGGCCGGCGTGCTGGCTCTCGACGACATCGATGCGCTCTATCGCCGGTTGATCAGCCAGTGGACCGAGCCGGAAGGTCTGGTCTTAGGTCATGGCGGCGAGGCGGCGGCCGATTGGGGCCGCCTGCCGCAGGGTCTGGGCGATGTCGAGCGGATGCAGGGTCTCGACATGCTCACCTATCTGCCCGACGATATCCTGACCAAGGTGGACCGCGCCAGCATGGCCGTCGCCCTGGAGGTGCGGGTGCCCATCCTCGACCACCGGGTCGTGGAATATGCCTGGTCGCTGCCGCTCGCCGCCAAGCTGCGGGGCGCCACCGGCAAGTGGCTGCTGCGCCAGGTGCTGGATCGCCATGTGCCCCGCCGGCTGGTGGAGCGCCCCAAGATGGGCTTCGGCGTGCCCATCGACTCCTGGCTGCGCGGCCCCCTGCGCGACTGGGCGGAATCCCTGCTCGACCGCCGCGCCATGGCGGCCGAGGGCTTCCTCGACGCCACTCAGGTCGAGGAAAAATGGCGCCAGCATCTGGCCGGAAGTCGCAACTGGCAGCATCCGCTATGGGTGGTGCTGATGTTCCAGGCATGGCTACGCAATAACTGACGGGCCCGCGAAGCGCAGTGTTCAGGTCTTGGGCGTTTGGCGGCGGCGCACCATGCCGAGACCAATCAGCCCGGTGCCGAGCACGGCCAGCGTGAGAGGTTCTGGAACCGCCGTCGGACCTTGGGTCAGAGTGAACTTGACATCGATGAGATCGGTCTGCTGCCGGTAACTGCCCGGCGGATCGATGGTCTGGAGTGCGATCGAAAGGATTGAACCGTCGCTGAACGAGACAAACGTCGGATTGTTCCAGCTGATGTCGATAGCACCCAGATTGTTGCCACGGATACTGCCCGTGTCGGTGGCCGTCACCGTCCCCGTACCGCCGGGCGGCTGGGTGAAGGTGAAGGTCACGACGATGTCGTCAATGAAACGGTAAGTGCCACCGGTAGCCACGGTGGTGGTGAGGCTGAAGAGATTCCCGAGGTCGTGTTCCATGCCAACCGTCAAATCCGTGCTGAAATTCGGGGAAGTCGGATTGGCAAGGTTCATGGTCACGGCGACATTACGGCCACTGTCCGCCTTGTCTAGAAACGCGATGTCGCCCGCATATGTCAGGCCGATCGGGTTCGCCATCGACGAGCCCGCGGCAATCAGGAACGCGCCGGCTGCTGCAACGGTGGTTAGGATAGCCCGCATGTTGAGCTCCTTAATCTGGCCAGATTTCTTGTCGGGCAGGGACCCGCCCGATGAATTGTCGGCCTGATACCCAGCAACTGTCGTGCCATCCCCGAGATTCAAAGGGAAACCAAAGGCAACTATAGTTGCCTGGAGTGGCTCAACCTGTAGTTTGTCAGGAAATTCGACATGACGGCGGCCAGGATGAAGGACATCGGAAGGGCCATCCCCAGACGGCGCCGATGAGTGCCTACTCCGCCACCCCCTCCTCGACCCGCCAGTCGACCGTCAGCGCCGGGACGGAGACACCCCTACCGCCGGCATCGGCCACGACCACTTCGTGTTCGGTCACCGAGAACGGCAGGTCGGCATAGGCCGCCAAACCGTCTTCGCCACGCAGCTCCAGCACCAGTTCGAAGGTATTGGCCGCAGGAAAGACTACCGGAATGGCACAGCGCAAGCTGTTGCGGCCGGTCAGCAGGGTCAGCTCGGACCAGGGCAGCGGCTGCTCGCCCTGGGTGCACACCGCTACCGTCCTGCCCATGCCGTCGCGCACCGACAGGCCGAGGGTGACTTTCCCCGCTGCCCGCGCTTCCAGGACGAGGTGGCAGTGCAGTCGCTCGCCCCGGCGCACGTCATCGGTGTCGAGCCGGGCCTCGACGATGTCGACGCCGCCCGCGCCGCTCGTGCTGCCGCCGTTTACCGGCACACCGCTTCCCGAACTGCGCCGGCGCAGCTCGTCGCGATACCGCCCGATGACCTCGGCGGGGGTTCCGTCCATGGTCAGGGTGCCGTGATCGAGCAGCAGGCAGCGGGTGCACAGCCGTTCGATGATCTGCAGGTTATGGGCGACGATGACGAAGGTGCGGCCGCTGGCGATCAGCTGTTCGATGCGTCGCCAGGTCTTGTATTGGAAGGCATGGTCGCCGACCGCCCAGATCTCGTCGAGGAAGACCACTTCGGCATCGAGGTGAATCGCCACCGACAGGGCCAGGCGCAGGGCCATGCCGGAGGAATAATGGCCGACAGGCATATCCATGAAGCCGGCCATTTCGGCGAACTCGACGATGGCGTCGTATTTGTCCAGGGTTTCCCTGCGGCTCATGCCGAGGATGGCGCCGCCGACGATGACGTTCTCGCGGCCGGTCAGATGCGGATGGAAGCCGGTCCCTACCTCCAGCAGCATTCCCACTCGCCCGTTGATCCTGGCCCAGCCTTCAGTCGGATTGGTGATCCGGGTCAGGACCTTCAACAGCGTGCTCTTGCCGGCGCCATTGTGGCCCAGCACGCCGACCACTTCGCCTTTGCGGATGTCGAAGCTGATGTCCTTCAGCGCCCAGAACTGATTGGGCCCGTCGCCCGGCCGGCCGAGCCGCCGGCGGGCCAGATCGACCAGGCCGGTGACCCCGCCGGTTTCGCGGATCCGGTAGCGCTTGCCGAGCGAATAGGCGCGGATGGCGATGTCGTCCACCGGCATCTCCTTACAGCGTGTCCACCAGCGTACCCTGGACCTTCTGGAAGAACGCCACGCCGGCGACGAATACCGTGAGGCCGATGGCCGCCGCCATGCCGATACTGGCCAGCGGGGGCAGGTCGCCGCTGCGGAAGATCGCCCAGCGGAACGCCTCGGTCAGCCCTACCATGGGGTTCAAGGAATAGAACATCCGCCACTTTTCAGGCACGTAGGAAGCCGGGTACATGACCGGGGTGCAGAACATCCACACCTGCATGAGCAGCGGAATGGCGTGGCGGACGTCGCGGTGCCGCGCATCCAATGCCGCCAGGAAGCAGCCGCAGCCCATGGTGAACATCTGGGTGACCAGCAGGATCGGAACGATCAGCAACAGCGAGAGCCCGACGGCGACGTGGTAATAGATCAGCATCAGACCCAGCAGGATCGCGGTTACCAGGAAATCGAATACGGCGCCGATGACGATCGAGGCCGGCACGATGATCCGCGGGAAATAGATCTTGTTCAGCATGTAGTCGTAAACGACAAGGCTTCCCGCCGACAGGCTCAGCGAGCGGCTGAACAGCTGCCACAGCAAAAGACCGCCATAGGCGAACAGCGGATAAGGCAGATCACCGATGTAGCGCTTGAATACGCTGCCGAAAAACAGGGTGAAGACCACCATCATGGCCAGCGGCTGAAGCACGTACCAGGCGGCGCCGATGATGGTGTTCTTGTAGCGCACAACGACGTCGCGCCAGATGAAAAGCCAGATCAGGCGGCGGAAGAACCAGATTTCCTTGAAGAATTCCCGGGACACCGCCGAGGTGGGGCGCACCTCGTAGCCCATGCCGCTGGTCATCGGAGCCTTACCCTGCCTTCCTCGCCCATGCCGGATCGCCGGGAGCTATAACACAGCTTCTTGGACGCAGCCAAGCCAGGGTGAAGTCCCACCCTTGACCCCGGGGTTGCCCCCCGCTTAAGTTTCCCCGTCCCGCCAACGGGACCCATTGTCCAACGATAACGGTTTCCCATGGCGCCCACGCCGAGTTTTCAATCCCTGATCTTGCGGCTGCAGTCCTTCTGGGCCGAGCAGGGATGCGTCATTCTCCAGCCCTACGACATGGAAGTGGGGGCCGGTACCTTCCACCCGGCGACGACATTGCGCGCCCTTGGCCCGGAGCCGTGGAAGACGGCCTATGTCCAGCCTTCGCGACGACCGAAGGATGGCCGCTACGGTGAGAACCCCAACCGGCTGCAGCATTACTACCAATTCCAGGTGATCCTCAAGCCCTCCCCGGAAAACAGCCAGGAGCTCTACCTGGAAAGCCTGAAATGCCTGGGCATCGATCCTTTGGCCCACGACATCCGTTTCGTCGAGGATGACTGGGAAAGCCCCACTCTGGGGGCCTGGGGCCTGGGCTGGGAGGTGTGGTGCGACGGCATGGAGGTGACCCAGTTCACCTATTTCCAGCAAGTCGGCGGCATCGAATGCGACCCGGTGGCGGTCGAGCTGACCTATGGTCTGGAGCGCCTGGCCATGTACATCCAGGGGGTGGAGAACGTCTACGACCTGGACTTCAATGGCGCCGGGGTCCGCTACGGCGACATCTTCCTGCAAGCCGAACGCGAATACTCGGCCCATAATTTCGAGGTCGCCGACACCGAGATGCTGCTGCGCCACTTCCTCGACGCCGAGAAGGAATGCCAGGCGCTGCTTGCCGCCCGGCTGCCTCTGCCGGCCTACGACCAGTGCATCAAGGCCAGCCACCGGTTCAACTTGCTGGACGCCCGCGGGGTGATCTCGGTGACCGAGCGCCAGGCCTATATCGGCCGGGTCCGGGCGCTGGCCAAGGCCTGCTGCGAAGGCTGGCTGGCCAGCCGCCAATCTAAGGTGGGGGAGGCCTGAGCGATGGCTGAACTGCTCCTGGAGCTGCTCTCCGAGGAAATTCCTGCCCGCATGCAAGCGCGCGCCGCCGAGGATCTGGAACGCCTGGTGGCGGAGGGGCTGAAAAAGAACGGCCTCGTCTATGACGGACTGCGCAGCTACGTGACGCCGCGGCGGCTGGCCTTGGTGGTCGAAGGCCTGCCCACCGCCACTCCGGACGTTTCCGAGGAACGGCGCGGCCCCCGTGTCGGCGCGCCGGCGCAGGCGCTGGACGGCTTCCTCAAGGGGGCCGGTGTAACCCTCGAGCAATGCGAGCAGCGGGACACCGGCAAGGGCGTGTTCCATTTCGCCGTCATCTCGCGCAAAGGGCGGCCGACCGCCGAAGTGATCGGCGAGGTGGTGGAACAGGCCATGGCCGACTTTCCCTGGCCCAAGTCCATGCGCTGGGGCGGTCTGCCGGTACGCTGGGTGCGGCCGCTGCAGGGGATCGTCTGTCTGTTCGACGGCGCCGTGGTGCCGGTGCGGTTCGGCCCGGTGAGCGCCGGCAGCACCACCGTCGGCCACCGTTTCCTGCACCCGGCCCGCTTCCAGGTGTCCGATTACAGCCACTATGCCAGCCAGTTGGCCGCCGCCAAGGTGATTCTCGACCCGACGGAGCGCCGCCATGCCATTCTTCGTCAGGCGGAGGAGGCGGCCGAGCGTGAGGGACTGAGTTTGCGCCGCGACGACGGCCTGCTGGCCGAAGTGACCGGGCTGGTGGAATGGCCGGTGGTGCTGGTCGGCACCATCGATCAGGCCTTCATGGATGTGCCGGACGAGGTGCTGATCACCTCGATGCGCTCCCATCAGAAATATTTCTCGCTGCTCAAGGCCGACGGCCGCCTGGCCAACCGGTTCCTGGTGGTCTCCAACATGGAGACGGCCGACAACGGCAAGGCGGTGGTCGCCGGCAACGAGCGGGTGCTGCGGGCCCGCCTCTCCGACGCCAAGTTCTTCTGGGATACCGACCGCAAGGCCAAGCTGGAGAGCCGCCTGCCCAAGCTGGCCGAGCGCCTTTACTACGCCAAGCTGGGCAGCATGGCCGACAAGGTGGAGCGGGTGACGGCGGCGGCCCGCGCCATTGCTGCCGCCATCGGCGCCGACTCGGCCGCAGCCGCCCGGGCGGCGCTCCTCGCCAAGGCCGACCTGTCGTCGGAGATGGTCGGCGAATTCCCCGAATTGCAGGGCGTCATGGGGCGCTATTACGCGCTGAAGGACGGCGAGCCGCCGGCCGTCGCCGACGCCGTCGCCGACCATTATTCCCCGCAGGGTCCCAATGACCGCTGCCCCACCGCGCCGATTTCGGTGGCCGTGGCGCTGGCCGACAAGCTCGACGCCCTGGTCGGCTTCTTCGCCATCGACGAAAAGCCTACCGGCTCGAAGGATCCCTTCGCGCTGCGCCGCGCCGCGCTGGGTGTCATCCGGCTGATTCTGGAGAACGGCCTGCGATTGCATCTGCTGGACCTGTTCCGCGGCGCGCACGGCGAATTCAAGGGGCCGCTGGCTGCTTCCGCCGAGGCCACCGCCGCCGACCTGCTGGACTTCTTCGCCGACCGCCTGAAAGTGCACCTGCGCGAACAGGGGGTCCGCCACGACCTGATTTCTGCGGTATTCGCCTTGGGCGGCGAAGACGATCTGGTCCGCCTCTTGGCCCGGGTCGACGCGCTGAAGGACTTCCTGGCCAGTGATGACGGAGCCAATCTTTTGACCGCTTACCGACGCGCCGCCAACATTGTGCGCATCGAAGAAAAAAAAGATGGCATCTCTTATTCGGGCGGAGTAGATGCGTCGCTGCTGACGGCAGCGGAGGAGAAGGCTTTGTACGACAGTCTGGCCGAGCTGCGCCGGGCGATGGCGCCGGCATTGACCGCCGAGCGTTTCGCCGACGCGATGGGCGCTCTGGCCCGCCTGCGCCGCCCCGTCGATCAATTTTTCGACCGCGTGACGGTCAATTGCGACGAGGGGGAGCTGCGAGCCAACAGGTTGCGCCTGTTGTCGCAGATCGAAGCGGCGATGGGGATGATTGCCGACTTCTCGAGGATTGAGGGCTAGGGAGGGCTCTGTTCTATGGCAAAGTGGGTGTACGCGTTCGGAGGCGGTACCGCGGAAGGCCGTTCCGAGATGAAGAACTTGCTCGGCGGCAAGGGTGCCAACCTGGCCGAGATGGCCAATCTCGGCCTGCCGGTGCCGCCCGGTTTCACCATCACCACCGAAGTCTGCACCTATTACTACGACAACGGCCAGACCTATCCCGGCGACCTGAGGGACCAGGTCGAAGCGGCGCTGGTCCGCATCGAATCGATCATGGGCTCGCGTTTCGGCGACGTAGCCGACCCGTTGCTGGTGTCGGTGCGCTCGGGGGCGCGTGCCTCCATGCCGGGCATGATGGACACGGTGCTCAACCTCGGCCTCAACGACCAGACGGTGGAAGGCCTGGTGAAGCGCAGTAACGACCCGCGCTTCGCCTATGACAGCTATCGCCGGTTCATCCAGATGTATTCCGACGTGGTGCTGGGCGTCGAGCATCATCACTTCGAGGAAATCCTCGAGGCCCACAAGGAAGATCGGGGCTTCCACCTGGACACCGAACTCGGCGCCGACGACTGGAAGAAGATCGTCGCCGCCTACAAGGCGAAGGTCGAGGAACAGCTCGGCCGGCCGTTCCCCCAGGCTGTGCAGGAACAGCTGTGGGGTGCCATCGGCGCGGTGTTCGGCTCGTGGATGAACCAGCGCGCCATCACCTACCGCCGCCTGCACGATATTCCCGCCAGCTGGGGCACGGCGGTCAACGTCCAGGCCATGGTGTTCGGCAACATGGGCAACGACTGCGCCACCGGCGTCGCCTTCACCCGCAATCCCTCCACCGGCGCCAATGAGTTCTACGGCGAATATCTGGTCAACGCCCAAGGCGAAGACGTGGTCGCCGGCATCCGCACCCCGCAGTACCTGACCAAGGTCGCCCGCGAGGCGGCCGGCGCCGAGCTGCCGTCGATGGAAGAGGTGATGCCGGCGGTGTTCAAGGACCTGAGCGATGTCCGCGACAAGCTGGAAGCCCATTTCACCGACATGCAGGATCTGGAGTTCACCGTCCAGAAGAGCAAACTGTGGATGCTCCAGACCCGCACCGGCAAACGCACCGCCAAGGCGGCGCTGAAAATCGCCGTGGACATGGCGCAAAGCGGCCTGATCTCGAAGGAGAAGGCGGTGCAGCGCATCGAGCCGTCGGGCCTCGACCAGCTTCTCCATCCGACCCTCGATCCCAAGGCCCCGCGGCGCCTGCTGGCGCGCGGCTTGCCGGCTTCGCCGGGTGCCGCCTCGGGCCGCGTGGTGTTTTCCGCCGATGAAGCGGAGGCCTGGGCCCAGCGCGGCGACAAGGTCATCCTGGTGCGCATCGAGACCAGCCCGGAAGACATCGGCGGCATGCATGTCAGCCAGGGCATCCTGACCTCGCGTGGCGGCATGACCAGCCACGCCGCGGTGGTCGCTCGCGGCATGGGCCGGCCCTGCGTCGCCGGCGCCGGCGACATCCGCATCGACTATCGCGCCAAGACACTGAAGGCTGGCGGCCAGACGGTGACCGAAGGCGATGTCATCACCCTGGACGGTTCGACCGGCGAGGTGATGCTGGGCGAAGTGCCCACCGTCCAGCCGGAGCTGACCGGCGACTTCGGCATCCTGATGGGCTGGGTCGACGGGATCCGCACGCTCAAAGTGCGGACCAACGCCGAAACGCCGCTTGACGCCCGCACGGCGCGCAAGTTCGGCGCCGAAGGCATCGGCCTGTGCCGCACCGAGCACATGTTCTTCGATCCGCAGCGCATCATCGCCGTGCGTGAGATGATCCTGGCCTCCGACGAGGCCGGGCGCCGCGCCGCCCTGGCCAAGATCGAGCCTTTCCAGAAGAACGATTTCGTCGAGTTGTTCGAGATCATGCAGGGCCTGCCGGTAACCATCCGGCTCCTCGATCCGCCGTTGCACGAGTTCCTGCCCAACAGCGAAGCCGAAATGGCCGAGGTGGCCAAGGCCGCCGGTGCCGACGTCGCCGTGCTGAAGGCGCGCAACAGCCAGCTGCATGAAGCCAACCCGATGCTCGGCCATCGCGGCTGCCGCCTCGGTATCACCTACCCGGAAATCTATGAAATGCAGGCCCGCGCCATTTTTCAGGCGGCGGTCGAAGTGTCGAAGAAGAGCGGCAGCACCGTGACGCCCGAGATCATGATTCCGCTGGTGGGCACCAAGAAGGAGCTCGACCTGCTGAAAGGCGTGGTCGACACGGCCGCCGACCAGGTGTTCAAGGCGAACGACACCAGGCTCGACTATCTGGTCGGCACGATGATCGAACTGCCGCGCGCCGCGCTGGCCGCCGGCAAGATCGCCGAGACGGCGGCCTTCTTCAGCTTCGGCACCAACGACCTGACACAGACGACCCTGGGCATGTCGCGCGACGACTCGGGACCGTTCCTCGAGGTTTACCGCCAGAAAGGGATCTACGAGCAGGATCCCTTCGCCAGTCTGGACCAGGAAGGTGTCGGCGAACTGATCAAGATCGCTGCCGAACGCGGCCGGAAGACCCGTTCCGGCCTCAAGCTGGGCATCTGCGGCGAGCATGGTGGCGACCCGGCCTCCATCGGCTTCTGCCAGAAGGTCGGCCTCGACTATGTGTCCTGCTCGCCCTACCGCGTGCCGATCGCCCGCCTGGCCGCCGCCCAGGCGGCTCTGGGCGCGCATTCCGACACGACGGCGTGAGGTTTGACCACGGAGACCACGGAGAAGGACTCTTGAGCTTCGCTCATCAATGCTTTTCTCCGTGCTCTCCGTGCACTCCGTGGTGAATTGAACTAATGCATACGGGGGGTCATTTCGTGCCGGAACCCATGACCCTTCTGTCTCTCCGCGCCGGCGGCAAGGCGGCCTTGGCGCGGGCTCTGGCGCGGATCGAGCAGGCGCCCGATTCGGCCGAGGTGGTCGATCTCCTGTCCGACGCCTATGCGGCGCCGACGGCCCAGGTGGTCGGCATGACCGGTCCGCCGGGGGTGGGTAAATCCACACTGATGAACGCGCTGATCCAGGCTTGGCGGGCCAGTGGGCAGAGGGTGGCCTGCATCGCCGTCGACCCGTCGTCGCGACGCTCCGGCGGCGCCTTGCTGGGCGACCGCACGCGCCTGTCCACTGATCCTGAGGACCAGGGGATCTTCGTCAGGTCGATGGCCGCCCGCGACCGGCTGGGCGGCCTAGCCGGACTCACCATCTCGGCCATGGTGTTGATGCGGGCTCTCTACGACGTGGTGCTGATCGAGACAGTGGGCGTCGGCCAATCGGAGACCGAGGTGGTGGGCGTGGCTGATACGGTGCTGTTCTGCGTCCAGCCCGGCTCCGGTGACAGCCTGCAGTTCATGAAAGCGGGGATCGCCGAGATTCCCCATGTGGTGGTGGTGACCAAGGCCGATATGGGTCCGCCGGCGCGTCGCGCCAGGGCCGATGTGAAGGGCGCGCTCAGCCTGGCCGAGGAGCCCGGAGGCTGGGCGATCCCGGTGCTGATGGTGGCGGCCATGGAGAAGCGCGGGATCGACGACCTGGTGGCGGCTATCGACGCCCACGCCCTGTATCTGCGCGATGGCGGACGCCTGGCTGCGGCACGGCGGGCGCAGGCCGGCCAATGGCTGGTCGAGGCGGTGCGCGAGCGATTCGGCCGCGAAGGAGTCCGTCGGGCCGGCGATCTCAGCTTGGCCACCAACGAATCACCATTTCGTCGCTTGGCGGAGCTGGCCCAGCGGCTGTAGACATTCCGCCATGATGAGACTGTGGCGCCTTCTCCTGCTTTTCGTTGTGATCGGTTTCGGCCTGAGCTTGCCGGTGCGGGCCGGCGCGGATGCCTATTGGCAGTCCTTCGAGCGGCTCGACTCCATCGATCGGCTTTACGCCGCCCAGGCGCTGGCCCCCAACTTCGGCGGCAATCCCGGACTCTGGCCTGATTGGCTTGATCCGCGTGCCGTGCTGATCCCGATCACCCACGGCCAAGGCGATCTCCTGGTGATCCGCCAGCCGTTGCACGCGCCTTGCGGGCAGTTCGGCTTCACGGTTTTCGGGCCGGCATCGCCGCAAGGCGGGCGCGATCGCCTGGGCGGCGATTTCTGCGCCGGTGATCTGGTGGTCGTGCCGACGCCGCACCGCTGGCTGCCCGACCTGCGCTTTGTCGAAGGCCGCCAGAAAGATGCGGCCACCGGCCAGTGGCGGCGGAAGGATCAGCGGGTCCGCTGGACCGGCACCGACTGGGTGCTGATCCTCGATAAAGGCTGAACGGCTGAGCCGCCGGGGACGCCCGCCTCCTTTCGCGGAAGGCAGGCGCCCCGTGCTGGCGCATCAGTTGGTCTTGGCGGACTTGGCGGCGGCGGTCCGCTTGTGCGTCCTTCCATGCTTGTGCGCCATCTTCTCGTGCTTGTTGTGCACGGCGTGGGTCTTGGCGGCGGTGGTCCCGGTGCTGGCCGAGGCGCTGGCCGCGGGGGTCGGAGTCTGGCCGGCGGGGCTCTTGCCCTCGGCGGCGAAGGCGGCGCCACTCAACAGGAAAGTGGACACTGCCAGGGCCGAAACCACATGCTTCAACATCTTAATCTCCGTTGGTCGTTGTTCCGGGACATCCCGGAGACAGGTTTATTTGTACCCGGGGCCGATGGCAGGTCTGAGGCAATAAACCGCTGATTAATGATATTTTCGCGCCAAGTAAGGCGGCGGTGCCACAATTGACTGGCCGAGAATGAAGCGCCGAGGTAATGATGAAGCATGAACGTCCACAGCTGTATCTTCTGCCGGATCATTGCCAGGAGCGCACCCGCCTTCTTGCTGTGCGAGGATGAACACAGCCTGGCATTCATGGACATCAATCCGGTCGCGCCGGGGCATGCCCTGATCGTCTCCAAGACCCATGCCGAGACGATCTTCGACCTGCCAATTCCTGACCTACAGGCGGTATCGGCAACGGTCAAGAAGGTGGCCCAGGCGGTCAATTCGGCCCTGCTGCCGGACGGCATTTCCGTCGTTCAAAGCAATGGCCGCGGCGCCGCGCAGTCGGTGCTGCATTTCCATATGCATGTGGTGCCGCGCACGATGGATGACGGCTTACTGCTCAACTGGTCCTTGCGGCCGGGCGAATTGTCGGCGATCGAGGCGATGGCCGAGCGTATCCGGGCTTACCTGTAGCCTGTTGCCGTCAACCTGGGGCTTGATCCGGGGGTTCGCGGAGATGCGGATCAACTCCGGGCATGACGACGCGGGACGCCGCCGCCAGGCGCTCGAACCGTTCCGCGGCCTGCGTCCAGGTCCAGCGGCCCTGGCGGGCCAGTGCGGCGCGGTGCTGGCGTCGCCACAAGTCGTCGTCGGTGAGCAGCCGGAGAGCGGCTTCGGCGAAGGCCTTGTCGCCGGTGACGACAAATCCGGTTTCGCCGTCGACCACTCGTTCCTTCATGCAGGCGATATCCTCCACCACTCCCGGCAGACCCATGGCCTGCGGCTCGGCGACGGCGTTGCAGAAGGTCTCGCCGATGTCTCCGCGATAGAGAAACGCCCGGGCCGCCGCAATTTCCTCGACCAGTTGAGGTTTCGGCACCGGGCCGCGCAGCACCACGCCCTGGTCGGCCAGTTGGCGGGCCCGTTCGAGCACGGGCGCCATTCGGTCGGCTTTGGCGGCGCCGGCCGAGCCGTAGATGGCTGCGCCGGCGAAGATGTGCAACTCGGCGCCGGGCAGGCGGGGCGCGATGGAGGAGGCCCAGATTTCCAGCAGCCAGTCGAGGGATCGCAATGGATTGGACAGGAAGACGGCGCGCGGCGGCGGGGCCTGGTCGCGGGGCTTTGCGCCGAGGAACAAAGGGGTGATGCCGTAGGGAATCACCACCCGCTCGCCGCCGCTTGCCCAACCGGGATAGGTTGACAGATGGCTGGCGCCGGAAAAGATGATGGCCGGCCGGCGCCGCAGCAGCGGCCACTGATAGCGCCATTTCAGCAGGTAGCGGGCCGGGTTGTGGATCCAGAACACGGCCCGCGCGGCATTTGGGCAAAGGCGGATCAGATGGTTCGACCGGTTGGCGATATAAAGATCGGCGTCGTCCGGCAGCCCCATCGAGGCCGTGCCGTCGAGAGGCGTCCAATGCACGCCCTTCCATTGCAGCGGCGCCGCGCAGCGGTTGTGCACCTCGACCCGATGGTCCCGAGCCGCCAGGGCTTCGGCCAGTTCGGCGAAGGCTGTTTCGGCACCGCCCAGCGGCTGCTGATCCTTGATCCGGCCGTCGAACACGATGCCGTCGTCGGACATGACGATGCGGGCCATCAGACGTTCTCCGTCCGATCCTGGCGCCCGGCCGTCCGCTCGATCCAGGCTACGGCGGCCGGCAGGTCGTCGACGATGGCGGCGGGTGTGCATTTGCCTTCCCGCTCGGCTCTCGCACCCCAGCCGGTGCGGACCAGGATGCCGGTGGCGCCGACCGCCCGGGCCAAGTCGATGTCTACCGCCTTGTCGCCGATGAGGAAGGCCTGCCTCGGATCGAATCCCCAGTCGGCGACCGCCTGTTCGACCATTCCGGGCAGCGGCTTGCGGCAGCCGCAGTCGTCCTCGGGGCCATGTGGGCAAAGATAGATACCGTCGACCTCGGCCTCTTCGGCCGCGAGCATCCGGCGCAGGCGGGCATGCACCCGGTCCACCGTCGCCAGATCGAAATAACCCCGGGCGACGCCCGATTGGTTGGTCAGCACAACGATGCCGAAGCCAAGCCGGCGCAACCGGCGCAATGCCGGTCCGACACCAGGATAGAGTTCCAGCTGGTCGGGGTCCGAGAGGTAGTTGCGTTCCACGTTGATGGTGCCGTCCCGGTCGAGCAGGACGAAGCGGCGGTCGGCGGTCGCGGCGGTCATGGGACTCGGGACTTTCACGATTTCTGCAAGCGGGCGGCGTAAAATGCGTCCATACCACCTTTTTCGGCAAGATGGCAGGGCAAGCTGCGGAGATCGCCGACAGGGGTCAGCAGTTCGCTCAAGCCTCCCACTTCTCCGGCGCCGATGGGAACGCGGCGGAGTGGCGCGCCGCCGGCCAGCAGGGCGTCGATCCGCTCCGCCCCTTCCTCGGCCTGCAGCGAACAGGTGCAATAGACCAGCATGCCGCCTGGGCGCAGCATGCGGCTGGCCGCGGCGAGCAGGCGGTCCTGGGCGGCGGCCAGTCTGGCCACGTCTTCCGGCCGCTTCAGCCAGGCGGCGTCCGGGTGTCGGCGCAGGGTGCCGGTGGCCGAGCAGGGGGCGTCGAGCAGCACCGCATCGAACGGCACCGCCGGTTCCCAGGCTGAGGCGTCGGCCAACTGGACATGGGCGTTGAGGTGGAGGCGGGTCAGGTTAGCCGACAGCCGCTCCAGTCGTGCCGGTGAGCGGTCGAGGGCGGTCACCTCGGCCCCGGCGGCTGCCAGTTGGGCGGTCTTGCCGCCCGGCGCGGCGCAGAGGTCGGCGACGCGCTGCCCGGCCACTGGGCCAAGCAGCCGTGCCGGAAGAGCGGCCGCCGCATCCTGCACCCACCAGGCGCCCTCGGCATAGCCGGGAAGCGCCGACACCAGTCCGCCGGCCGGCCGGCGCAGGCTGCCGGTGGGCAGCAGTTCGGCCTCCAGCCGTCCGGCCCAGCCGGGGGCATCTGCCTTGACGCTGAAGTCGAGCGGCGCCTCCGCCAGATGGGCTTGGGCGATGGCACGGCAGGTCTCGGCGCCGTAAGCCGCCGTCCATGCGTCCCACAGCCAGTCCGGGGTGTCGAGGCGAGGAGCGTCCTGCCCGGCGGCCAACGTCTTGCCGTCGCGGGCCAAGCGCCGCAGCACCGCGTTGACCAGCTTGACATGGGCCGGGAGGCCGGCCGCTTTCGTCATTTCGACGCTCGTGGTGACCGCGGCATGCGGCGGGGTATCAAGGAACACCAACTGGGCGACGCCCAGGCGCAGCAGATCCTTGACCTTTGCCGCCTTGGCCGGCAGTGGACGTTCGAGGCAGCCGTCGATAAGGCTGTCGATCTGGCCCAGTCGGCGCAGGACGGTGGCCGACAGCAGCCGGGCGAAGGCCCGGTCGCGCTCGTCGAGGCCGCCGGGGTCGAGGGCATCGTCGAGGGAAAGGCGGCGGCGCAGCACCCTGGATAAGGCCTCTAGCGCCACCGCGCGGGCCGGCAGACCGGAAGCCGGAGTCATCTGTGGCAAATCCCCGATTGATCGATGGCGGCACATGAATAAGTATGGCCTGCTTGCGGCGCAAGAGGAGATCGCCATGTCCGAAGATCCGAAGCCCTCGAGAGATGAGGCCGACCGACCGGCCGATTCGATTGATCACTCTCCGCCCGCTCCGGCCAGGCCGGTGGAAATCGGCGGGCCGAAGGGCCCCGAGCCGACCCGCTACAACGATTGGGAAAAGGGCGGGCGCTGCATCGATTTTTAGAACGATGCTGATGATAAATATCAATGACGGCGTCGCCTCCGTTTTTCTAAAAGACTCCGGTCGTCTTCATCGATCGGGCCAGCCAACCGCATGTGTGATATTTTCAAGGGATTCTTGTGGCAGGAGGGGTGTTCCTGTCGATGACGAACATCACCATTCTGGGGGCCGGCTTCGCCGCGCTGCGGACTATCCGTGAACTTCGGCGCCGCAAGGTGGCCGCCGACATCACCGTCGTCGCGCCCAGCGACGTCTTCGTCTATTTGCCGAGTCTGATCTGGGTTCCGGCCGGGCTGCGCGGCGAAGACCAGCTGACGGTGCCGCTGGCTGATTTTTTCGCCGCCCATAGGGTAACCTTCCATTGCGCTCGGGTGGAAGGAGTGGGTGACGACGGCCGAACGGTGGCCACCTCCGCCGGGGTGGTGCGCAATGATGCCCTGGTGATCGCCAGCGGTGGCCGCTTCATCCGCAAATTGCCCGGAATCGAACATGCGATCGTCCCCTGCGAAGGCTTGGCCGGCGCGCGGACGATCGGCGAGCGCCTTGCTGCATTGGACAGCGGCACCATCGCCATGGGTTTTGCTTCCAACCCCCAGGAGCCCTCGGCGATGCGCGGGGGGCCGATGTTCGAGTTCCTGTTCGGTATCGAGACACTGCTGCGCCGGCAAGGACGGCGCGACCGCTTTCGCCTGATCTTCTTCAACCCGGCGGCGCAACCTGGCGCCCGGCTCGGCCCGAGGGCGGTCTCCGGCCTGCTGGGTGAAATGACTCGGCGCGGCATCGCCACCCATCTTGGCCACAAGCCGCTGCGCTTCGAAGCGCAGAAGGTGGTGACCGAAGGTGGCGAGATAGCGGCCGACCTGATCCTCTTCATGCCCGGTATGACCGGCCCGGCCTGGCTCGATGGGACGACGCTGCCGCGTTCTCCCGGCGGGTTCGTCCAGGCCGACGGAACCTGCCGGGTGCCGGGCTTGCAGCGTGTCTATGTCGCCGGCGATGCCGGCAGCTTTCCCGGGCCGGACTGGATGCCCAAACAGGCACACCAGGCCGACCTGCATGCCCGTGCCGTCGCCGCCAACCTGGCGGCTGAGCTGCGTGGCGACGAGGCGAGCGTGCGTTTCAAGCCGGAATTGATCTGCATCGTCGATACCCTTGAGTCCGGCATGCTGGTCTACCGCAGTCCGCGGGCGAACCTGGCGCTACCAGGACTCCGCCCGCTTCACTGGGTGAAGCGGGCGTTCGAGCGACATTACTTGGGCAGCATCAGGAGGTGCCGATGATCATTGCCGTCGCCAGTCAGAACTTTCGTACCGTCACCGCCCATGCCGGGAAGACGCGCCGTTTCATTCTCTTCGAGGCGGAACAGGGGAAGGAGCCGATCGAGGTCGGCCGTCTCGACCTGCCCATGGGGATGGCCTTTCACGATTTCCACGGCGATGGACCGCATCCCCTGGATCAGGCCCAGGTCGTCCTGGCGGCGAGCGCCGGGCCCGGCTTCATCCGACGGATGTCGGCACGCGGAATAGCTGCCGCGGTGAGCAGCGAATCCGATCCGGTGGAGGCGGTGCGCCAGTTTCTCACCGGCAAGACCGGCCAGCCGAACTCGGAGGTCTCCGCCTGCGGCTGCGGCCATGGAGATGGTCACGCTCATGGGGACGGGCACACCCACTGAGCGGCCGCGCCGGCGTTCGGCGCAGATCGGTTGGCAAGGAGTCTGCGGGGCGGTGGGGCGTGACCTCAGGACCGCGAACGATCCCGCCGGATCAACGCACCGGGTCTGCGATCCGGATTGGGCTTGGCGGGCGCCGCTTGGGCGGTGAGTTGCGGCCGGACCACCTTGGGTGATGCGTCGAGCAGATCGCCATGCCGATGCATGGTTTGGGCGATACGCTGATCGGTGGCCAGGGGAGCGGCGACAGCCCAATCGTCCCGACGGGTGGCGGCGCGGGCTACGGCGGTGAACACCGCCGGCGCTGCCGCCAGCAGCCGCCTCATCTCGGCGGAAGGGGCCAGGTCGGCGGCAATGGCGGCCTTGTCCGCAGCAATGTCGGTGGCATGGGCGACGGCGGCTTGCCGCATCTCTCCGCCGGATGCCAGGGCGAGACCGAGGCTATGCATCTGCTCGGCTGTTTTGCCCAGGAACTCGACTACCCTGTCACCGGCGGTAATCTGCCGTTCCGCGACTTTCAGGTGGTCGGGCAGACGGTCATAGGCGATTTCGTAAGGGCGCTTGTAATAATTCCTGTAGAACGAGGTGAGGGGGGAAGGCTGGCCATCGTCGGCATAGAGCGCCGCCACCTTGTCGCGCAAGGCGGTGCGGTCTCCGTCGCGATGGCCGGCGGCCAGCAGGCCGGCGGCGCCCCGCGGGCCGGTCAGGCCGATTTCCGGCCCACCGTTGCGCTTGATTTCTTCGCGGATCTCGTAGTTGTAGAGGACGGCCTCCGCCTCGTCCCGCAGGTGGCGCATGAAATTGGCGGTAACGAATTCGGTGCGGGTCAGGCCGTGGGGGCGGACCGGGGCTTCCGCCGCCGATCTGGCGTGCCCCACCTCGTGCGCCAGCACCGCAGCCAGTTCGGTCGGCGGCGCATGCGGATCGATACTGATCCGCCGGTTCTTGGTACCACGCACGCATTCACCGCGACGACCGTCGGGGGTCAGCAAAACCCCCTTGGTGTCGATGAGCCAACCGGCCTCCTTCAGGGAGGCGAGGTCGCTGACCAGCGTCGGCGAGTTTTCCACAATGGCATCGACTTCATTTCCCAGACCGGTGATCATTGCGCGTCTCGCGGTAAGCAATCAGATTGATGATTGACCCAATGCCGCGATGTTATAAGATCGAGTCGTTGTTGACAATATGTTCCGTAAAGGAAACTTGATGGAAGCCCCAAGCTTCGATGACTTGTTAGGCCGCCTGTCGGCCCTGGCTCTGCCGTTTGAGGCCAAGGCCGTGGAAGATGCGTTGGACCTTGCATTCGCCAGGGACCCGGATCTGTGTACCGCGCAGATCGAGGTGTGGATCGGGCGGCCGTGCCGGCCGGGCGGCATCCTGCGCCTGGCGGAACTGCGCTTCTTCAAGCGGCACGCCGATGAGGTCGTGCTCGGCCTGCATCTTGCCGAGGATGCCGCTATCGCTATGGACGAGGTCGCTCGCCGCTTCGGCCCGTGCGACGAAATGGAGGTCGAGGTGGATGGCGCCGCAATCTACCACACCTACCACCGCGGCTGGGGTGACATGGTATTCGGCTTCGCGCCGGATGGGGGCGCTCTGCGGCAAATCGTGCTCTCCGCCGAGCCCCCCCCCCGGTGAGGGCCTGGGATAGACCTAAGACACTGAACCATTTGAATGGTTCAGTGTCTTAGCGCGGTCGGGGAACCATCGTCGGAATCGGCCGGTCGGGACCGGCCGCTGGTGTTTCCTCATCGAACCCGTGGCGCTCGCGCACGATGAACAGCGGCCGTCCTTTCACTTCGTTGAACACCCGGCCGAGGTAGTGGCCGAGAATGCCCAAGGTGATCAACTGGACGCCGCCCAGGAACAGGATCGTCACGATGATCGACTCGTAACCGGGAACGTCGATGCCGTAGAGCATGGTTCGCACCAGGCGCACCACGATGTAGAAGAAGGCGAAACCGGAAATGATCGAGCCGATCAACGCCCACACCCTGAGTGGGTAGTCGGAAAAGGCCACCAGCCCGTCGAAGGCGAAGCCCAGCAATTTCATGAACTGCCAGCGGCTGGTGCCGTGCTGGCGTTCCTCCTGCTCGTAGGGGACGCCGGTCTGGCGGAACCCGACCCAGGCGAAGATGCCCTTCATGAAACGGGTGCGTTCCGGCATCGCGTTGATCACCTCGACCACCTTGCGGTCGAGCAGCCGGAAATCCCCGACCTCCCGAGGGAGGGGCACTTCCGACAGCTTGTCGAACAGCCAATAGAATGCCTTGGCCTGGACTCGGCCAAGCCAACTCTGGCCGGTTCGCCGCCGCCGCACGGCATACACCACGTCATACCCTTCGCGCCATTTCGCCAGCATCTCGGGGATTACCTCGGGTGGATGCTGCAGGTCGGCGTCGATGGGAATCACCACATCGCCGCCCGCATGGGCGAGGCCGGCGGATAGCGCCCGTTCTTTGCCGAAATTGCGCGACAGGCCGAGGATCTTGATGCGCGGCTGGTTTTCACGCAGGCGCAACAGAGCGGCCATGGTGTCATCGCGGCTGCCGTCGTCGACACACACCGCCTCCCACTCCACGCCAAGGCCGTCGAGAACCGGCACCAGACGTTCGAAGAACAGTCCGATGTTCAGCGTTTCGTTGTACAGCGGAACGACGATGGAAAGGCGGGGAGCTTTGGTCACGGCGTCTGCGGGGTTTGCACCAGATTGCGGAAAGCAACACCCTTTACTGTAGTCAAGGCCCCGGCGGAGGAAAAGCCAGGAATTCGCCCGCCGGATCGTGGTTGCGGAAGCGCTGCTTGGCCAGCCGTCGGGAATTGACCGCGTAACAGTAGGCGCAGCCGTGCGGGCAGCTGTCGTAGTCGCCGATATCGCGGCTTTCGGCGCAAAAGCAGCCCGGCCGGTTGCCCTTCAGGCGGCTGGCCAGCACCCGGCCGGCCAGGTCGGAGAGGCGGGCGGGGTCGATGCAGCGGGCGGCCTCGATGTTCCCGGTCACCAGATCGGGCTGGGTACACAGGGTCAACCGCATGCCATGCGCCCTGGCGATGGTGGCCAGCCGGGCGAGCAGCCGGCCTTTCTCCTCGAGCGATGGGTCCCGCCAGGCAAAATGGTGGGATTTGGCGGCGGCGGCCAAGTTGCGCGCCGTCTTGCGATAGATCTGGGCGAAACTGACCACCACTTCGTCAACGGCGCCCGCCAGGCCGGCGGCCAGGCCGGTGAAATTGTCGAGATGCCAGCCGGGCGGCGTGAGCTCGGTGATCACGATCGGATCGTAGCGCCACACCGCGGCCCGGCCACCGTAGTCGCCGGCCAGCCGCCGGATCAGCCCCAGCGAGCGGTCGGCGGGAATCACCGATGCCTCCAGCTGGCGCGGGTAGTTGGTGACGGTGTAGTGGACGATAAACGGCAGATCGCCGTCACGCACCAGGGCGAGCGCGGGGAGGAACGGTTCGATGTTCCTCGTCCAGAATACATAGCCGTCCACCCCCTCGCGCAAGGGAACGCGGCTCGGCCTGCCTCCGTAAGGGTTGGCCACCATGGCCCAGCCGGCGCGGAAGCGGTACTCGAACCATGAGCCGTAAAACGCCGGGATGTCGGTGCGATAGCTTGCCGAAATGATCATTGTCCGAACGGTCTGTGAAGGTTGCGTCTTGCAGGACAATCCGCACTGTGGCACTTCTCTGGCACTCGGTGGGAACGACTGCTAACACCCGTATCCCATCGCTTGCGGCGCCTCGGTTGCGGCATTTCTGACCGCGCCCTATATAACCGCAATGTGATCGAGACGCGGAGCCCCAAAGGGGTATCCACAGGTGACAACCGACGGGGGGCCCAACGGTTGCTGAGAGCAGGACCGTCGGCACCGGCCGTAACATAAGAGGCAGAGATGAGCAAAGTCATTGGCATCGACCTGGGTACGACGAATTCTTGCGTCGCCATCATGGAAGGCAAGTCCGCCAAGGTGATCGAGAACAGCGAAGGGGCGCGCACGACACCGTCAATGGTCGCCTTCACCGACTCGGGCGAGCGGTTGGTCGGGCAGGCGGCGAAGCGTCAAGCGGTGACCAATCCGTCAGATACGCTATTTGCCATCAAACGTCTCATCGGCCGGCGGTTCAACGATCCGATGACGCAGAAGGACATGAATCTGGTTCCCTACCACATCATCGATGGCGACAACGGCGACGCCTGGGTGGAGTGCGAGGGCAAGAAGTACAGCCCCAGCCAGATTTCCGCCTTCATCCTGCAAAAGATGAAGGAGACCGCCGAGAGCTATCTCGGCGAGAAGGTGACCCAGGCGGTGATTACCGTTCCGGCTTATTTCAATGATTCCCAGCGCCAGGCGACCAAGGACGCAGGCAAGATCGCCGGCCTGGAAGTGTTGCGCATCATCAACGAGCCGACCGCTGCGGCGCTCGCCTATGGCATGGAGAAGAAGGGTACCGGCACGGTTGCGGTCTACGACCTGGGCGGCGGCACCTTCGATATTTCGATCCTGGAGATCGGCGACGGCGTGTTCGAGGTGAAGTCGACCAACGGCGACACCTTCCTGGGTGGCGAGGATTTCGACGCCCGCATCATCGACTACCTGGCCGACGAGTTCAAACGCGAGCAAGGCATCGACCTCCGGAAGGACCGGCTGGCCCTGCAGCGCCTGAAAGAGGCGGCGGAAAAGGCGAAAATCGAGCTGTCCTCGTCCATGCAGACCGAGGTGAATCTACCGTTCATCACCGCTGACGCCTCCGGCCCCAAGCACCTCAATATCAAGCTGACCCGGGCCAAGCTCGAAGCGCTGGTGGAGGACCTGGTGGCCCGCACCGTCGAGCCCTGCCGCGCCGCGCTGAAGGATGCCGGCCTGAAGGCCAGCGAAATCGACGAGGTGATCCTGGTCGGCGGTATGACCCGCATGCCCAAGATCGTCGAGACGGTGAAGGATTTCTTTGGCCGCGAGCCGCACAAGGGCGTCAACCCGGACGAAGTCGTGGCAGTCGGCGCCGCCATTCAGGCCGGCGTGCTGAAGGGCGAAGTCAAGGACGTTCTCCTGCTTGACGTAACCCCGCTGTCGCTCGGCATCGAAACGCTGGGCGGCGTGTTCACCCGTCTGATCGACCGCAACACCACCATTCCCACCCGCAAGAGCCAGATCTTCTCCACCGCCGAGGACAATCAGACGGCGGTGACCATCCGGGTCTTCCAGGGCGAGCGCGAGATGGCGGCGGACAACAAGCTGCTCGGCCAGTTCGACTTGGTCGGCCTGCCGCCGGCACCGCGCGGCGTGCCGCAGATCGAGGTGACTTTCGATATCGACGCCAACGGTATCGTCTCGGTGTCGGCCAAGGACAAGGCCACCGGCAAGGAGCAGCAGATCCGTATCCAGGCCTCGGGTGGCCTGTCGGACAACGACATCCAGCGGATGGTCAAGGACGCCGAGGCGCATGCCGCCGAGGACAAGAAGCGCAAGGAGGTGGTGGAGGCCCGCAACCACGCCGATGCGTTGATCCATACCACCGAGAAGAACCTGGCAGAGTTCGGCGACAAGGTTCCGGCTGATCAGAAATCGAAGATCGAGGCCGATCTCAAGGCCCTGAAGGACGTCCTCGAGTCCGATGATGCCGACGTCATCAAGGCCAAGAACGACGCCCTGATGCAGTCCTCGATGAAGCTGGGCGAGGCCATGTACAAAGCGCAGCAGGAGAGCCCGCAGGCCGGTGGCGGCGCGGCGGGCGGCCAGGGGCAGCAGGGCGGCGCCGGCGGCGAGGGCGTCGTGGATGCCGATTTCGAAGAGGTGGACGGCGACAAGAAGGAAAAGTAATTCCTTCCGCGCACCTGTATGGTAAGACCCGGCCCCGTGGACATCGTCGTCCGCGGGGCGGCTGGGTTGGCGGCATCTGATCAATCGGGGCGGTATGAGCAAACGGGACTACTACGAAGTTCTGGGAGTGTCCAAAGGAGCCGGCGCGGACGAGGTCAAGAAGGCTTACCGCAAGCTGGCGATGCAATTCCATCCGGACAGGAATCCCGACGACCCGACAGCCGAGCAGAAATTTCGCGAGGTCAACGAGGCCTACGACGTCCTGAAGGATGAGCAGAAGCGCGCCGCTTATGACCGCTTCGGTCATGCCGCCTTCGAGCAGGGTCGCGGCTTCGGCGGAGGCGGTCCGGGCGGTGACTTCCATTTCGCCGCCGGCTTCGCCGATATCTTCGACGAGATGTTCGGCGAGTTCATGGGCGGCCGGCGCGGCGGTTTCAACGCTGCCGCGCGAGGAGCCGACCTGCGCTACAACATGGAAATCACGCTGGAGGAGGCATTCTCCGGCAAGACGACGCAGATCACTGTCCCCAGTTCGGCGGTGTGCGAAGATTGCAAGGGCTCCGGCGGTGCCGGCGGTGCGGCGCCGATCGAGTGCACCATCTGTCGGGGTGCCGGCAAGATACGGGCAACTCAGGGTTTCTTCACGATCGAACGGACCTGCCCGACCTGCCATGGCATGGGCAAGGTGATCAAGGACCCCTGCCGTGGTTGCGGTGGCACCGGCCGGGTGCGCAAGGAGAAGACACTGCAGATCAATGTGCCGCCCGGCGTCGAAGACGGCACCCGCATCCGCCTGGCGGGCGAAGGTGAGCCTGGCATGCGGGGCGCTCCAGCCGGCGATCTCTATATTTTTCTTACGGTCCAGCCCCACCGCCTGTTCCTGCGCGAAGGCGCCAATATCCAATGCCGCGTACCGATACCCATGGTGACGGCGGCGCTGGGGGGCTCCATCGAAGTGCCTTCCATCGACGGCTCACGGGCCAAGATCGCCATCCCGGCGGGGACCCAGTCGGGTCGCCAGTTCCGGTTGCGCGGCAAAGGCATGAGCGTGCTACGCAGCCCATCGCGGGGTGACATGTTCGTCGAGGCGGTGGTGGAAACCCCGGTCAATCTCAACAAGCGACAGGAGGAACTGCTGCGCGAGTTTGACAAGGCCGGCGGCCACGAAACCAGTCCGGAATCCACCGGCTTCTTTGCCAAGGTGAAGGAGTTGTGGGAGGACTTGAAGGATTGACCCAATGACCAAGATCGGAATCGTCGGCTGCGATGGCCGCATGGGGCAGATGCTGGTCCGCGAGGTCCTCGACACCGAGGGATTGGCTTTGGCCGGCGGCGTCGAGCGGGCGGAAAGTGACGCGGTCGGCCGCGACTTGGGCGAACTGGTCGGCCGCGGGCGCAATGGCCTGGCGGTGGGAATCGACAGCAAGACACTGTTCGAACTGGCCGATGCCGTCATCGACTTCACCGCCCCCGCTGCCGCCGTCGAACATGCGCGGCTGGCCGCCGAAACGCGGACCGCGCTGGTGGTGGGGACCACCGGTCTCACCGCAGAACAGGAAGTCGCCCTGCGCGAAGCGTCGGCCCGCACGGCGGTGGTCTGGGCGCCGAATATGAGCGTTGGTGTCAACATCCTGCTTTCGCTGGTCGAGCAGGTGGCGGCGTCGCTTGACGCAGCGACCTACGACATCGAGATCGTCGAGATGCACCACCGCCACAAGGTGGACGCGCCGTCCGGCACCGCCCTCGGCCTCGGCCGGGCCGCGGCGAAGGGGCGCGGCGTCCGGCTCGAGGAGGTCTGGTGCAAGGCTCGCGATGGCCATACCGGCGCGCGGCAGAGCGGCGAGATCGGCTTCGCTACGTTGCGCGGCGGTGATGTCGTCGGTGATCACACGGTGGTGTTCGCCGCCGACGGCGAGCGTATCGAGATCGCCCACAAGGCCTCGTCCCGCCAGATCTTCGCCAAAGGCGCGGTAAGGGCCGCCCGCTGGGCCCACGGCAAGCCGCCGGGCCTCTATACCATGCGCGACGTGCTCGGGCTGGGGTGACTGGTTTCCTTAGCCGCGAGGCTCAGACGCGTTACTTGTTCGCCACGCTCTTGGCCGCCGTCAGGAGGCCGGCGCCGATGCCGCCGACCAGCAGTGCCGGGGCATAAGGGTATTTTTCGGCGAACGACGGCTCTTCGTTCATCGGCTTGTTGCGCGTGGCCGTCATCGGGTCTTCCTGGTGGTAGAAGGCCCACAGCCGCCGCGCCGTCGCGGTGGTTTTATCGTCGTAGGTGTAGTCGCCGCTCTTGGTGCCCGTCGGCGCTTCCGCGATGTTCTGGAATCCGAGGACACCGGCCCGTGCCGGCAACGTCTTGACGAATTCCACCTTGGCCCGGAAAAAGTCGGCGTACCGGCGGCATTGCACATCGCCCAGGGATTGGCAATCGCTCTGCAACTCGGCCCAGGCGGCCGGGTCGCCCGGCCAATGCTCGATGGCCGCTTCGGCCAGGTGGCGGGCGTCGGCGGCCTTGCCGGCCTCACGAGCGTCCCGCGCGGCGGCCAACTCGGACTTGGCCTTGGCTTCGTCGAAGCTGCCCGGCGGCAGCGTCGGCGGCGGCACCGGTGCGGGCGACACATGCTTGGGCCGCGGCGTCGCTTTGGCTTGTTGCTGCTCCGCAGTTCCGCTGCATCCGGCCAGCAGCGCCAGGACCGTCGCCATCGTTACGCCAGGCCTAATCCGCACCTTGGTCTCCTTGCATGTCGCCGGGCATGCTACCATGGCCGTACCGCTTGGAGATAGCCGCCGCGATGGGACCCGCCAAGATCGACCAGTTCTTCGCCCGCCTGGCCGCCCGCAACCCCGAGCCGAAGAGCGAGCTGGACTACGTCAACCCGTTCACCCTGCTGGTCGCCGTGGTGCTGTCGGCCCAGGCCACCGATGTGGGGGTCAACAAGGCGACCCGCAGCCTGTTCGCCGCCGTCGATACCCCGGCGGCCATGGTCGCCTTGGGCGAGGAGGGGCTGAAGCACTATATCCGCACCATCGGGCTGTTCAACACCAAGGCGAAGAACGTTGTCGAGTTGTCGCGCCGCCTTGTCGCGCAGCATGGGGGCCAAGTGCCAACCGACCGCGAAGCTCTGCAGGCGCTGCCCGGGGTCGGACGGAAGACGGCCAATGTGGTGCTCAACGTCGCTTTCGGCCAGCCGACCATCGCCGTCGACACCCATATCTTCCGCGTGGCCAATCGCACCGGCTTGGCCCCCGGGAAGACCCCGGAGGCGGTCGAACAGGCGCTGGAGCGGATCACTCCCGACCAATGGAAGCGACATGCCCACCATTGGTTGATCCTGCACGGCCGTTACATCTGCAAGGCGAAGAGGCCCGACTGCCCCATCTGCCCAGTGGCGGACCTTTGTGAATACCCGGATAAAGCCGCAGGGTAATCCCCGTTGCTCATCCTGGCCGGTTGGCATCGCGTTTCGGGAAGGCGGATCCGCTTAACTGCTGCGCTGGCCGCGATGGCCGTCCAGCAGATGCGACATGCATGCCGAAGCGCTGTCCTGATCGGCCAATTGGTTGCGGAGCTCCACATGGGTGACCCGCTCGGCGCCGTGGTCCTGGTACAGGAACAGATCGAGGACGCAGCCAGGGCCGTAATACTGCCACACCTCGGCCGGTGCCTCGTGGCGGCGGAAGTTGGGATCGCCGAGGGCGGCGATCACCTGGCCGGCGGCATATCCCTCGAACCGGCGCGGGTTGGCCGCCAAGTCGCCGTTGGGAGGCAACGGGCCGGAGGGGATGGGCCTGGTCTCGTCACCAGGTGTCGCTCGGCCGATTGTCGCCCCGGAGTTGTCGAGGCCGCTGCCGGAGGGCACCGCGCAAGCGCCAAGGACGGCGGCGAGCGACAAGACACTGAGGCGGAAAAGAACAGGACATGAAGGAAGAAGACGGCGTGGGGAAATAGAAAGCATGGATTGAACCGGTCCGATGGTGCCGCGATGGGTTGGTGTGGGCACAAATCAGGCCAAAATTATAAGGTGTTACGGCGCCGGGGCAATTCCCGATTTGCCGTTCGCGCGCAGGTTCTCAAATTCATGCACCATCATGGCGGTACCGATCAGGGGCGCCGCCAGATTGACCACCGGCAGGGTGGACAGGAAGGTGATGGCCACGCCGCCGAGCCACAGGCGCAGGCCATGGGCGCGGCGCAGGGCGTCGGCGGCGGCAGGCTCGATGCGGCGCCAAGCCACCAGTTCGAAATATTCGCGCGCCAGGAGATAGCCGTTGACCGCGTAATAGACGGCGATCCCGATGCCGACGAACAGCAGGATCAGCGTGAACGGCAGGGCCGCCAGGTTGACCGCCATGGTGACCAGGGCGAAACGGATGGCGCCCCAGGTCATCTCGCCCAACTTCTGGCGCCGGGGCGGCGGCAGTCCCGGGTAGTAGCGGGCTTCCACCGCCGCCGCCACGTCATCGAGCAGGAAACTCAGGGTCAGCGTGACGACGCTGGGGAACATCAGCACGGTCAGCACGAAGATGGCCAGGCCGCCAAGGACGTCGGTCAACCGGTCGACCCAGCCGATGCCGGACAGTGATAGCCGGGCGAGGCACCAGCCCATGCCCAGATAACAGAGCACATAGAGGATCAGGGTGGCGGCCAGCCCGACCACCAGGACGCGGCGAAAGCGAGGGTCCGAAAGCTGGGCGATGGCGCGGAACAGCGAGGTGAGCATCCTCGCCTTGTACCACAGGCGCCGATATGACGGTAACAGGCTCCTCGCCACTCAAAGACGGAAAGCGCGGCCGGCGACCGCTGGCGGCGGCTATTCCTCCTGGTCCTCGACCTCGGACTCGGCCTCGTCGTCGAATCCCTCTTCCCGGTCGTCGGCCGGCTCCCGCTCCTCGCCCTCCGAACGGTCGTCATAGGTCGCCGGA
>JAJXWP010000010.1 GCA_021781575.1 Pseudomonadota bacterium | reverse complement strand
CAGCGACAATCAGGATGAAAATAATGCTTGATTTAATGTCGGGCGGCGACAATCATCACTTCGTCGCGACTGACAACTCTCCATCCTGATTGTCGCGATACTCCCATACAGATTGTCGCGCCATATCTTGAAGGAATTCGGCGTATGACGACCTATTTCAACCAAGCGCGCGGCAAGTGGATGTACAACTTCGTTCGCGGCGGTAAGCGCTACGCCGCCTACTGCACCGATGAACAAGGCGGCGAGGTCAGCAGCCGACGGGCTGCCGATGCCTGCGAAGCGCGGGTCAAGAGGCAGGTCGAGCAAGCGCTGAGCGCCGGGAGGAAAGGCGTTGTCATTTCGGGCGCCTACACCCTTGAGGAAATGTTCGCCGACTATGTCGCCCAGCATGCCGGGCGGCAGCGATCCTGGGCCTCAAACATGCGCAAGCACATCAAGGAACTGCTCGATTTCTTCGGCCGGCCGACGGCGGCAGCCTCCCTCACGGTGGACGACGTCGAGCGATTCATTGGCCATTCGCGCCGGCAGCCAAGAGCGGTCTACCGGGGTGGCCCACGGAAAGGCGCAAAATCCGTCGAGCGAAAGAACCAACGCTGCGAACGGACAACACGACGAACCGTTATTTGACGACCTTGCGCGCCGCCATCAATTGGGCGGTGAAACGCGGCAAGATCGTCGGGCTGCGGGTCCGCCGACTGGAGGAGCCGCGGGACCTGCCCAACCCGGTGTCGATTGAGCAAGTGAATAGCATTCTGGCCAAAGCGCCCGAGCACCTGCGGATCGCCATTCTGATCGCCGTGCATACAGGCCTGCGCCTCGACGAAACCCTCGGATTGAGGTGGCAGCAGGTCGATCTGCCGGGCCGCACGATCCTCCTACAGAGCCAATCCACCAAAGCGGAAACCGGTCAAGCCGTCTTCATCAATGACGACTTGGCCGCCGTGTTGGAACAGGCCCCACGCCATTGCGATCAAGTCGTCGCCTATCGACCGCGCGGCAAGGACGCCGTCCATCGGCCCATCAAGTCGTTACGCCGCGCCTGGATGACCGCGCAGAAGAGCGCCGGCGTCCAGCCGCCGCACCGCTTTCACGATCTGAGGGCGACGTTCTGCACCGCCGTCCTGGCGGCGAATGACAACCCGATGACGCTGAAGGAAGCGGCTCGACATGCAAGTCTAGCCACCACCTTACGCTATGCCAAAGTCCACGACCAGGCCGTCAGGACGGCCTTCAATGCGACGACCGGCCTGATAAGGTCGCAAACGGCGGTCGCAAACACGGTTGCAGCGCCAGGAGGCCCCGCTACCGAAACAGGCAACGAAACCTCGGAAAATCAGCAAGTTGGAATGGCGCGCCCTACAGGACTTGAACCTGTGACCTACCGCTTAGAAGGCGGTTGCTCTATCCAGCTGAGCTAAGGGCGCAGTCGACCTGGAACGGCGGCCTCAAGCCACGCGGTCGAAGCGGAAATTGTCGGCGTAATTCTTCGGCTTGGGCGCCTTGACCGGCTTGTCCTCGATCACCGTGTAGGCATAGCCTTCCCGCTCGGCATGGGCGACGGCCTGCTCCTTGCTGTCAAAGCGGATGCGTACCTGGCTCTGCGTATCGCGCGAGCCGTTCCAGCCCATCAAAGGATCCGGCTCCTTGCGGTCCGACGGCTCGAACTCGAGGACCCAATGGCGCGTGTTGGCGCGCCCCGATTGCATGGCGTTCTTCGCCGGACGGTAGATGCGGACCTGCTGCGGCATGCAGAAACTCCTTCAATTTCGGCGCTCTCCGGAAATGGCAGGCGTGGGTCCCGGACTGCGCCTTCTCCAGTGGCGGCACACGCCTCGGCGTCCGCCAACGCTCATTCGCCTCCACGGCGGCTCAATGGGGTACCACACCCCCGCTGAAGCTTCAACGCAAGTTTGGCGGAAACATCGGCTCTTTCCGGGGATTGCCCAACATTACCAATCTTACCTATGTTTGTTTGATGCAGGGTTGCCAAACCAACCTCGATACGTACTTCCTAATTGCGTTCCCGGCCGATCCGAGTGGAGTAACACATGCACGTTATCGATGACCGAGAACTGCGAAGCCAGGTCAAGCTGTTCGGCACCCTGCTGGGCAATGTCCTGCGCGACCAGGAACCACATCAGGTTTTGGACACGGTCGAAGTTCTGCGCAAGGGCTTCATCGAGTTGCGCCAGCATGAAGATCCGGGAAAGCGCCGGGAGCTGATGCGGCTGATCGGCAGGCTTGATCCGCAAACCCTGACCCATGTGGTGCGGGCGTTCAGCACCTATTTCCTGCTGGCCAACATCGTCGAGGCGGAACAGGCGCACCAGGAGCGCCGGCGCCAGGTGGAACAGGGGGAGCGGCTGTGGCACGGCTCGTTCGACGACAGCCTGCGTGTGCTTCGCGACCAGGGGATGACCGTCGCGCAGTGTCAGCACCTCCTTGATCGCCTGATGTACCAGCCGGTATTCACGGCCCATCCCACCGAGGCCAAGCGCCGCACGCTGCTCGAGGCTCAGCGGCGCCTGGCCGTCCTTGCGCGACAGCTCAATCACCCGGCACTGGGCGAGCTATCGCGCCGTCGGATCGAGCAGCAGCTTGTCAACCAGATCCAGACCCTGTGGAAGACCGACGAGGTCCGCGTCCACAAGCCGCAGGTCGAAGACGAAATCAAGAACGGCCTGTTTTATTTTCGCGAAGCGTTGTTCGACGCCGTTCCGGTGTTGTACCGCAATCTCGAGCGCGCCGTGGCCAACGTCTATGGGGATGACGCCGCCGATTTGCGGGTCCCGCCATTCCTCCGCTTCGGATCGTGGATCGGGGGGGACCGCGACGGCAATCCCTTCGTCACCCACGACATGACGCGCCTCGCTGTACGCCTCCAGGCGCGCGAGGTACTGAAGGTCTACCTCCGCCGCGTCGCCGAGTTGCAACTGCTGCTGACCCATTCATCGACCCTGGTCCGCCCCTCTCCGGCGTTCGAGGATTCCTTGGCGGCAGACGACGCCATCACCGCCGAGGCGTTGGCCGACAACCCGAAACGCTTCAGCCACGAGCCGTACCGTCGCAAACTCTACCTGATGCATTATCGGCTGAGCAGACAGCTTGCCCGGCTCGAAGCGCTGCTGGCCGGCCAGGCCGACCCAGGGCTGGGCGGAGGCTATGCGAGCGAACAGAGCTTCATGGCCGATCTGCTGGTCATTCGCTCGTCGCTTTACAGCCACGGCGACGGCAACCTGGCCGAAGCCGAGTTGAAGGACCTGGTTCGGCTGGCGGAGACTTTCGGCTTCTTCCTGGCCGAACTGGATATCCGGCAGGACTCGACCACCCATACCGAAGCGGTGGCCGAACTGTTCCGCCTGGCCCCCAACCTGCCCGACTATGCCGCGCTGAGCGAGCAGGACCGGTGCCGGATCCTGGGCGACCTGCTGTCGCATGGGGGCACGCCGCTGCTCTACGCCGGCGAGCTGTCGCCCGACACCCGCGAGGTGCTGGCGGTAATGCGCGCCATAGCCGAGGCCCGCCGCGAGATCAGCCCGCGGGCCATCGGCGCCTATGTAATCTCCATGGCGCACCAGGCCAGCCAGGTCCTCGAAGTCCTGTTCCTGGCCAGCTTTGCCGGCCTGTGCGGCCGGCGCGAGGACGGCAGCTGGTTCTGCGACATCCGCGTCAGCCCGCTGTTCGAAACGATCGACGACCTGTCGCGGGTCAAACCGGTTCTCGACAGCCTGCTCGACCTGCCGGCCTATCGGGCCCTGCTGGCCGCAAACGGCGATATTCAGGAGGTGATGCTGGGATACTCCGACTCCTGCAAGGACGGTGGCATCCTGGCCTCCAGTTGGAACCTTTATCAGGCGCAGAAGCTGATCGTCCAGGCGACCAGCCAGCGCGGCCTGTCCTGCCGCCTGTTCCATGGTCGCGGCGGCACCGTGGGGCGCGGCGGCGGCCCGACCCACGACGCTATCCTGGCCCAGCCGCCCGGCACGCTGGCGGGCGAGATCAAGTTCACCGAGCAGGGAGAGGTGCTGTCGGCCAAATATTCCAATGCCGAAACCGCCGCATACGAGCTGACCATGGGCGCCAGCGGCCTGCTGAAAGCGGCGCGCTGCATGCTGGTTGCGTGCACGCCCGATCCACCCGAGTTCATGGCGGTGATGGCGGAACTGGCGAACCGCGGCGAAGCCGCCTATCGCGCGCTGACCGACAACACGCCGCATTTCATCGACTATTTCTATGAGGCGACACCGGTTTCCGAGATCGGCCTGCTCAACATCGGTTCGCGGCCGTCGCACCGCAGCAAGGCGGACCGCTCGAAATATTCGGTGCGGGCCATCCCCTGGGGATTCGGCTGGGGACAGTCACGGCAGACGCTGCCCGGTTGGTACGGCCTGGGCAGTGCCATGGAGTCGTGGCGGGGGGATGATCCCGGCCGCCTGGACAAGCTGAAGAAGATGTATCGCGAATGGCCGTTCTTCCGGGCGCTGCTATCGAACAGCGAAATGTCCGCGGCCAAGTCGGAAATGTCGATCGCCCGTGAATATGCCCAGCTCTGTCGCGATCCGGTGGTGGCCGAAGAGATCTACCAGCGCATCGCCGACGAATACCGCCGCACCGTCGAGCAGGTGCTGGCCGTGTCGGAGCACCAGACGCTGCTGGAAGACAATCCGCGGCTGGCGCTCTCCCTGGCCCGGCGCAATCCCTATCTCGACCCGCTGAACCATATCCAGGTCGTGGCCATCAAGCGCTACCGTGACGCTCCCGACAGTGACGCCTATGAACGCGGTCGATGGCTGACACCAGTGCTGCGGTCGATCAACGCCCTGGCCACGGGCCTGCGCAATACGGGGTAAATCGGCAGGAATCAGTGTCTCAGCTGTTCCACCTGGCTGCAAGGCGCCGAGAATTGAAGGTTCCGCTTCACCGGCTGGTCGGCTTGCCCGGCCATTCCTTGCGCATCGGCGCCGGCAATCTGCAACAGTCTGGCTGGAGCGAGGATTCGAAACACGCCGTTGCCGTAGTCGATGATGCCCTTCTGCCGCAGCAATCCCAACATGCGGTTGACATGCACCGCCGTCAGGCCGACCGCGTCGGCGATGTGGGTCTGGGTCAATGGAATCTGCACGGTCTCGCCGTGAGCAAGGGGAATTCGGCGACGGAGCCGGAAGAACAGCTCCAGCAGCAGGGTCGCCACACGCTCCAAAGCCGTCTTACGGCCTATGGAAGTGAGCCGTTCATAGGCCTCGGCGCCGTCATCATACAGCATGCCGACGATGCGGAAGGCCAGGTCCGGGTTGGTACGGGCCGCCTCGATCAAGCGCAACCGCGGAATAGCGCAAAGGCGCACCTGGTTCAGCGCCTGGGCCCCGAACGGGAGGGTGCGGCTGTCCGGCCGAAAGCCCACCATGTCTCCCGGCAAGGCGAAGTGCAAGATCTGGCGCCGGCCATCTTCCAGCAGCTCGTAGAGGCACACCCAGCCTTCCAGAATCATGAACACGTGCCTGCATGGCTCACCCTGGGAAAACAGGTCGTGACCGGTGGCGATCACCTGAACCGGCGCCGGCATCAGGGTGATGTCCGGATCCGGCAGGTCACCGCAGACGCCACCCTGACGGATCGGGCAGCAGCGACATGCGTCGACGGCCATGCCTATCCCGGCAGCGGGGCGAACGCGCCCGGCGCCGTTGATTCCAAGTGAGCCCGCCGTCGTCACACTCGCCGGTGCGCCGGAAGACTGGATAAGCCAAGATGGGCAAGGGGATTCGCCCACACGGCGTTCCCCGTCAATCTTGCGCGCCATGACCCGAACCTCCAGGCGGAAATGCCCCCCGCCGGGCGAGGGCCAACAGGAACCTGGTGCACTGACGCAAACTGATATTCAAGCGCTTGCGACGAGAACTATCCTGCCTGGGCCTATGCACAAATGACAAGTCGCCGAAGCGGCCAGGGCAATGAACAATCCTTAAGATAGGTCGATGCGACGAAAGGTCAATCAGTCGAGACACCAGTCGATCGGGCACACCCATGACAACTCACGGTATGCGATACGAATACAGCCCCACCGCCCTTTCCTCGCCATTGGCAGCACTCCGGAAGATTGGCCGCCACGCTTAACACAGGTTAATGAAGATGGTCACGAGGCTGGGCTGGAATGCCTGCAATAGCCCGGCGCCGAGGCGGCTTCACCGCCATGTCGTCCACCACGAAGCTCGTCAACCAGGAAGGGTTCGCAACAGGAGTCGGCGCAACAAAGCAGCAATGAATAAACCAGACGCCCGGGCCCCCCGCCGTCACGCTGACTCTGAACGCCGGCGCCGCTTTCGGTCCCCTTGAGAAGGCGACGCCGGCGGACAAAAGATGGAGTGTGCAATGACCACCACATCGCGCAAACAGGGCGAGAGTGACGGCGGCTGGATGACGGGCTATGGCCCGTTCGGCCCCATGAACGCGGAAACGGTTGAGGCCTGGATGGAGGGAAACCGCTCGATGCTGGAAGGCGCGATGGCGCTTTCCCAGGAGCTTGGCCAGTTCACCCAGCGCCGGCTGCAAGACGATATGGATACCTTCCGCGGCCTGCTCACTTGCGGAACGGTGCTCGACGCTTTCGAATGCCAACGCCAATTCGCCCAGCGACTGACCAGTCAATATGCGGAAGAGGCGGGCCGCGTGGCCAGTCTCATTGCCCGGATGACCAACGGAGCGGCGTCTTCCCCCTCCTCCTCAGGCCCCGCCGCCCGATAGACGGCCGAGCGAAGGGCGGAGGCGAAAGCGTCCGCCCAACCGATGAATTGTTCGGCAATGGCCGCCTCTGCGGTCATTCGGCGCATTGATCCGCGATTCCGTGAAGTACCGCCCCTCCTCGGCTCCGAGGAAAGGTCTCGTTAGGGATCTCGTCCCAGTATCCCTGCAACCGACGTGACCTTGAGGAGCGAGATGAAGAAGGTTCATCCAGACGCCAGAAGCGCCCTTGCCGGGCTTCTTCGCGATGACATGGTAATCATGGCCGGCGGCTTCGGCCTTTGCGGCATTCCGGAAAATCTGATCGACGCGTTGCAGGAGAGCGGCGTCAGGGGGCTGACGATCATTTCCAATAATTGCGGGGTCGACGGCTTCGGTCTCGGCAAGCTCCTGGAAACGCGGCAAATCCGCAAGATGATCTCGTCCTATGTCGGAGAGAACAAGCTGTTCGCCCAGCAGTACCTGTCGGGCGAGTTGGAGCTGGAGTTCAATCCCCAGGGCACGCTGGCCGAGCGAATTCGCGCCGGCGGAGCCGGAATCCCGGCTTTTTTCACCAAGACCGGTATCGGCACGCTGGTGGCCGAGGGCAAGGAAACGCGCCAATTCAACGGCGAAACCTATCTGATGGAGCGGGCGCTGGTCGCCGACCTCGCCATCGTCAAGGCGTGGAAGGGCGATACCGAGGGCAACCTGGTATTCCGCAAGACCGCACGCAACTTCAATCCGATGATGGCGACGGCGGCCAAGCAGACGGTGGCCGAGGTCGAAATCCTGATGCAGCCAGGAGAAATTGATCCCGATCTGGTGCACACACCCGGCATCTTCGTAAACCGCATCCTGCGCGGCACCCACGAAAAGCGGATCGAACAGCGCACCGTCCGCAAGGTCGCGTGAAGAGGAGCGAAGGATAATGGCTTGGAACCGTGACGAATTGGCCGCCCGCGCCGCATGCGAGCTCGAGGATGGCTTCTATGTCAACCTGGGGATCGGCATCCCCACCCTGGTCGCCAACTTCATTCCGAAAGGAATCGAGGTGACGCTGCAGAGCGAGAATGGAATGATGGGCATGGGCCCGTTCCCTTTCGCCGGCGACGAAGACGCCGACCTGATCAACGCCGGCAAACAGACCATCACCGAATTGCCGAAGACCAGCTATTTCTCGTCGGCCGACAGCTTCGCCATGATCCGCGGCGGGCATATCGACCTGTCCATTCTGGGCGCCATGCAGGTGGCGGAGAACGGCGACCTGGCCAACTGGATGGTGCCGGGGAGGATGGTCAAAGGCATGGGCGGCGCCATGGATCTGGTGGCCGGGGTGAGGAAGGTGGTGGTGGTGATGGAACACACCGCCAAAGGCGACGAAAAGAAGCTCTTGCATCGCTGCACCCTGCCGCTGACAGGGACGCGGGTGGTCGACATGGTCATCACCGACCTTGGCGTTTTCACCATCGACAAGCGTGGCGACGACGGGATGCGCCTGATCGAGACGGCGCCAGGCGTCACGGTCGATGAGATCCGGGCCAAGACCGAAGCGGCATTCAGCGTCGGCGGGGGCCGCCTGCGGTGCGCCTGAGGCCGGGACGGCTGTCGCCGGAGATGCTGGCGGCATTGGCTGAGGAGCGGCAGGCAGTTTCTTTCGCCAGCCGCTTCGACCCGGTCCATCGCTTCGCCAACCTGAAGTTCGTCTTCGATGACGGGGTGTCTCGGGTCATCTCCCTGCCCGATGCGGTGGCGCGCGAGTTCACCGATCACGGCGGTGAGGTAATGGCCGCACTGAACCGCCGGCACGGCCCCACGGTCCTTGCGAAATACCGCCCGGGCCCACGCCATGGGGGCGACGGTCCACCGGCGATCGACGACGAAGTCATTAACCCTGCGGAGAATAATCGGCGGTGCATTGCATCAAGCTTCGAAATGCATGTGGCCGGTGATGCGGTGTTGCTGGCATTCGAGGTTGAATTCAACATCTACAGCGCCTTCACCATGCCGCTGACGGTCGGGGCCCGGTTATTCCATGAGCTTCGTCTCCGCCTGGTTGAACACGAAGACCGGGTGACGGCGCTGGCCCATTGAACAGGGGGCCTCGTCGGCCTCGAAAGAAATTCTCATTTTCAGTCCCCATTTGGGGGCAGATTTGATCGTGGCGCCTGCCCACTCTTTCGCTAGTTACACTCATTCTAAATAAGCCGGCTCTGGAGTCGGCCCGATGGATGGAAAGAGGGAAAGAGATCATGCGTCTTTTTAGCAGCCACGGAGATGGCGCGGCGATTGTGGGCGCCATCAGCAAGTCTCAGGCGATCATCGAATTCACCATGGATGGCACGATCGTCACCGCCAACGAGAATTTCCTCAAGGCATTGAACTACACACTGGACGAGATCAAGGGCCGGCATCACAGCATGTTTGTCGAGCCGGCCTACAAGGATTCGCCCGAATATCGGGAGTTCTGGGAGAAACTGCGGCGCGGCGAATTCGTCGCCGCGGAGTTCAAGCGGATCGGCAAGGCGGGCAAGGAGGTGTGGATCGAGGCATCCTACAATCCGATCCCAGACCGCTTCGGTCGGCCGTACAAAGTGGTGAAATTCGCCACTGACGTTTCGGTGAAGAAGGCGATATTCGCCGACCTGCAGGGCAAGGTCGACGCCATCGGCCGGTCTCAGGCCGTTATCGAATTCGCTCTCGATGGCACGGTCCTGACGGCCAACGACAAATTCCTCAATCTCCTGGGCTATCGGCTGGAAGAAATCAAAGGCAAGCATCACAGCATTTTCATCGAGTCCGCGTTCAAGAAATCTCCCGAGTACCAGCTGTTCTGGGAACAGCTCGGCAAGGGTGAATACCAGGCCGCGCAATACAAGCGCATCGGCAAAGGCGGCAAGGAGGTGTGGATCGAGGCGTCCTATAATCCGGTCCGCGACCTGAACGGCAAGGTCTGCAAAATCGTCAAATTCGCCACCGATCTTTCCGGGCGCAAGAAGGAGAACGCCGCCCTCGCCGCTAATTTCGAGACCAGTGTCAAATCCCTGGTCGAGGCCCTGGCACATTCAGCGGTAGGTATGAAATCCACGGCCCAGTCACTTGCGGCGGCGGCGGAGCAGACCAATCAGCAATCATCCTCGGTTGCCTCGGCGACCGAGGAACTGGCGGCCTCGGTCAACGAGATCGCCCGTCAGATCACCGAGGCGACGCGGGTCATCACTTCCGCCGTCGGCGAAGCGCAGAAGTCGGAAAAGCTGGTCGCCGAGCTGGTCTCCACCGCCGCTAGAGTCGGCGAGGTTACCCAGCTCATTTCCGATATCGCCAGCCAGACCAACCTGCTGGCGCTCAATGCGACGATCGAGGCGGCGCGCGCCGGCGACGCCGGCAAAGGGTTCGCCGTGGTGGCTGGAGAGGTCAAGAGTCTCGCCAACCAGACCGCCAGAGCGACCGACGAAATCGGGCAACAGATCAAGGAAATCCAGGACGCCAGCCGGGGCACGGCCAATGCCATTCGCGACATCGTCAAGACGATCGAACAGGTCAGCGAAATCAACGCGTCCATATCCGGCGCCGTGGAAGAACAATCAGCCGCGACGAAAGAGGTCTCCGCGAACATCAACGGAGTGACAGAAGCGGCCGCGGAGACCGGGACCACCTCGGCGCAGCTCTTGAATGTCGCCCATTCGCTGGCCGGCCAAGCCTCCGATCTGGAGGACCGGGTCAACCAATTCCTTGGCAATGTGCGGGCGATGTAGTTGCCTACCGAGAAGCAACCCATGGGGGGCGGCGGCCTGCGCCGCCACCCTGCGCCTTGCCCGGTCACGGCCTGATTTCAACCGTCGTGCCGTCGCGGACGACCGCCCAGATTTCCTCGATGGCATGGTTGCCGACGGAGATGCAGCCATCGGTCCAGTCGACGAAGAAGCGCACCGGGTCGGTCCGGCCGAAGCGGGCCGGCATGCCGTGGATGAAAATGGCCCCGCCGGGATTGTGACGGCCGGCCTGGACGAGGTCGGCGGCATTGGGATAGGAGAGGTGCAGCGCCAAGTGGTAGGGGGTATTCGCGGTGCGACCGTCGATCACATACGAGCCTTCCGGGGTGCGCCCGTCCCCCTCCTGGCGCTTCGGCCCGATCGGGTGTCGGCCCAGCGCGATGGGATAGGACTTCAGGACCTGGCCCTGGTAAAGCAGTTGCAGAATCCGTTCATGCTTCACAATGACAATTCCATCCGGATCGGGGAACCACGACGCCCCGGACGGACGGGGCCATGCTATCATGATGGCGACAAGCAACAGCGAACCGGCCGAACGAGGAAAGCACATGGCTTGGTCAACCTTGCGAATGGGCCTGTTGCTGCTGGCCGCCTGCTGGATTTATCCGGCGACGGCAGGGGCCGCCGACGTCATCGGCATGCCGATGACCTATGTCGTCCAGCCAGACGATACGCTGCTGGATATCGCCCGCAACCACGACGTTGGCTATGTCGAGATCCGCGCCGCCAATCCCGGTGCCGACCCCTGGCTGCCGGAAGTCGGCAGAACCGTGACCTTGCCGACCCGGCACGTTCTGCCCGATGCGCCGCGCCGCGGCATCGTCATCAACCTTGCCGAACTGCGGCTCTATTATTTCCCGCCGAACGGCGGCCAAGCAATGAGCTTCCCGTTGGGCATCGGCGGCGAAGGAAAGGAAACACCGGTGGGAACCACGCAGGTCGTCCGCAAGCGCGTCCATCCGATATGGATCCCCACTGCGTCGGAACATGCGGAAAAGCCGGAACTGCCGGCCGTCGTGCCGGCCGGACCGGACAACCCGATGGGTGACTTCGCGCTTTATCTCGGGTGGCGAGGCTACGCCATCCACGGAACCAACAACCCATACAGCATCGGCCGTCGAGACAGCCACGGATGCATCCGCCTGCTCCCCGAGGACATTGAAAGGCTCTTTCGCCTTGTCCCGGTCGGTACGCCGGTCAGGGTGGTCGACCAACCGGCCAAGGTGGGCTGGTTGGGCGGGCAACTGTACCTGGAAATCCACCCCGGGCAGGCCGACGCCGATGCCCTGGAGGAGACCGGGCGGCCGCGTACGACCGGAGAGGTCGATGCCGACCAAATGGTCATCAAGGCGGCCGGCCGCGCGGCTCCCGATCTCGACTGGTACGCCATCCACGCGGCGGAGGCGCGGCGGGATGGGATCGCGGTCCCGGTGCTGAAGGAATCCCGGCCGAGCCAATGAACCGGCTCGCTTAACCCAGATTAAGAAGCCGCCTCCCCAATTGGCTTAGCATGAAGCCGCTCATAGTCCGGGGATCGGGCCGCGTCGCCCGATTATTGCTCCCGGTCCAATTGCGGAGACTACCATGACGATCACCAGCCGAATCCTGACCGTGCTCCTTCCCGTTGCGCTGCTCGGCGCCTGCGCCAGCCTCAGCGACGAGGACAAGGCATCCATCGCGGCGGCCAACCACAAGGCCGACCAGGCTTTGGCAACGGCGCAGCAGGCGCTGGACACCGCCAAGAGTGCTCAGGCCAGCGCCGCCCAGGCGGCCAACGAAGCGGCGCAGGCCGCGGCCAGCGCCAAGGCGGCCAACGAGAAGGCTGACCGCATGTTCCAGCGCAGCCTGCGCAAGTAGGAAGAGGACAGGACGGCCGGCGGGGGCGCGGTCGCGCGAGCGGCCGCGGAGGGATTGTTTTGTCCTTTGCGACCGTCAGTCGGGCGAACGGACATGACCGAGGCTTCCAGCCTGCCGTGCCGTTCGGCCATGATCCGGTCGATGTCGTCAGCCGGGATGGAATCCCTCGGACGATGCGGGACAACCGCCCCAAAGTGTGATCAATGGGCGACGATCTGCGCGTTCTGATGCTCGAGACCAGCGGCGATGCCGAGCCGATCGCAGAGGAATTGCGCAAGGCGGGTGTCCGCTTCGCCGCCTGCCGTGTCGAACTGCGTGAGGACTTTGTAAGGGCGTTGACCGATTTCGCCCCCGACATCGTTCTCAGCAATTGCCGCCTTCCCGCCTTCGACGGCCTGTCAGCCCTGGCGATCTGCCGCGAGGTAGCGCCGGAGGTGCCGTTCGTCTTCGTTTCGGAAGCGGTCGGCGAGGAATGCGCCATCAACATGCTGCATGAGGGCGCCGCCGACTATGTGCCGAAAGATCGGCTGAGCAGGCTCGGGCCGGCGATCCGCCGGGTCCTCGAGAATGCCCGGAGACGCGAATTGTACCGCCGAGCCGAGATCGAACTGGCCGAAAGCGAGGAAAAGTTCAGGCTGATGGCCGACCTGGCCCAGGACGCCATCGCCATTATCGATGACGAGGGAAAGGTCGTTTATTGGAATCGCGCCGCCACCAGGACATTCGGCTATGCGGCCGAGGAGATCGCGGGCCGGGTCCTTCACGACGTTCTGGCGCCCACCCGCCATGCCGACGCCTGCCGCAACCGCTGGCGGGAATTCCGCGAGACCGGCGCAGGGGCCTATGTCGGCAGGACCGTCGAGGTCTCGGCGTTGCGGCGGGACGGAACAGAATTTCCGGTCGAAGTATCGATTTCCGCCGTGCTGCTGCAAGGGCGATGGCACGGCATCGGCGTCGTCCGTGACATGAGCGAGCGCAACATCGCCGCCGATACGCTTCGCCGCAGCAACCGCTTCCTGCGGACCCTCAGCCGCTGCAACGAAGCCCTGGTGCAAGCCGACGACGAAGATCGCCTGCTCCATACCATGTGCCGGATCGTCGTCGAGGTGGGCGGGTTCGCCCTCGCTTGGGTCGCCTATCCGCAATCCGATCCGCCGGGCAAGTTGGAACCGAAAGCGGCGTTCGGCGACAATGCGGCGAGGTTTCTCGACGGCCTGGGGACCACCGAGGGAGAGGCCGGGACCGGCGAGAGCCCCTTCGGCCGCGCCATGCGCTCGGCGACCATCCAGGTCATCCACGACACCGCCGACACCGCGGTCGACTTTCCCTGCCGGCCGTGGGCGTTCGAATGCGGCTACCGCTCCGCCGTGTCGCTGCCCCTGATCACTTCAGGGGAAACACTTGGAGCGCTCAACATATTTTCGGCTGAGACGGGAAGTTTCAACGAAGGCGAGATCGACATCCTGAATGAGTTGGCCAGCGACCTGGCCTTCGGCATCGCCACCTTGCGGGCCCGCAAGCGGGAAGCCGACAGCGCACGCAAACTGGCGAAAAGCCTGGAGGACACGATCCGCGCGATGGCGACCACGATCGAGGCGCGCGATCCCTATACGGCCGGCCACCACCTGCGGGTCGGCCGCCTGGCCCACGCCATCGCCCTCGAAATGGGGCTGCCGGAAGAACAGGTCGTGGGCATACAGCGGGGGGCGGAAATTCACGACCTCGGGAAGATCCACATTCCCGCCGAGATCCTCAACCGCCCGGGCCGCATCGGTGAATTGGAACGCCAAATCATCCAGACCCATCCCCAGGTGGGCCACGCCATCGTTCGCGACATCGATTTCCCCTGGCCGATCGCCACCATGATTCTGCAGCACCACGAACGACTGGACGGCAGCGGCTATCCCAACCGGCTGGCCGGAGACCAGATCATCCTCGAAGCGCGGGTCATCGCCGTCGCCGACGTCTGTGAAGCAATGATGAGCCACCGCCCCTACAGGCCCGGCCGCGGCGTCGAGGCGGCCATCGAGGAACTCCAGCGCGGCAGCGGCACGCTCTTCGATCCGCAGGCGGTCGCGGCCTGCGTCGCACTGCTCCGTTCCGGGCAGTTCACCCCCGAGTCGTTCAGCCCCGAGCAAGACTGCCCCTGGGGCGTTGCTTGACGCCCCACGGCGGGAGCGGCAATAGCGAGGCGTGCGGGGTGGGGAATGGCCCACCCCTTCGGGTTGCTTCTTGCCCCCCCATACGACTGATCCCCCCCCTCCCTCCGGGTGTTTCACCCGCTATGGCTATCGGCAATTCTCCGGGCAAGAGCACGCGTGGCAACGGCCACTGCCGAGGCTCGATATCTGGAGGAGGAGAAACAACGATGAGGCAGCCAGTTCGAAGAAGTGCTCATGTGACCTACACCGGCAAAGGGCTTTCCGCCGAGGCGCAGGCCTACATGGCGACCACGCCGCTGAAGCGCGGAACAACCTATACCGTAGCCGAATTTGTCCCGGGGAACGGTGGCGAGGATCTGCTCTATGTCCAGGAGCACCCCGAAGTGCGCTGCCTTGCCGCCGGCTTTCACGTCAATCCCTGGCACGCCGAGCACATTCTCGACTAGCCCCTCATCCTTGCCTTTGCGCTTGCGGGCGCGAATCCGACTCAGACGACCTCCAAGTTCCCTGCGGAAGGCGTCAACTCGGGCGGAGGCACCTTTCGGCGAGTTAAGTGCCTCCGCCCAGCTTTTTTGATCTCCAAAAATCATCCTGTATCATGCCCCGATCGCTGCCGTTGCGGCAGGAATTTCCCGCACGCTCCTCCTCCTCCAGACACCCTGCTTCCCCCTCCTCGCTCGACCCGGTCGCTACCGCCGCCAAGGATGGCGCAACGGCAGCGCGCCGTTCGACCGGCGCCGGCCGTATCGCCTTCCGGCAGGCGGTCGCCCCCCGAGGCTACGGCGCGCTGCGCCATATTCATACGGATTTTGACGAAGCCATCTATGTGCAGACCGGCAGGATCTTCATCGAAGCCGGAGATGGCCGGACGACCCGTCGCCTGGATCCGGGCGCCTTTGTTCTGGTGCCGCGCGGGCAGCCCCACGCCCTTTACAATCCCGGCCCACAGGAGGCGCGCCTGATGCTGCTTTCGGCGCCGATCCCTGGCTTCGAACTGCTGTTCCTGGAACTGCACCAGGCAATGGTCCAGGCGGGGCTGGCGCCGGGCGTCGACACTCTCTTCGAGATTGCCGCGAGGCACGGGGTTACCCTTTTGCCGGCCGCCTGATCCGGTGCCCAGCGCGTAGGATCGGGCGCTTGCCCATTAGGCGGATGACGGCCATTTGAGCGACGATGTTGTCGCTTGCTGAGGTATGTGCCCAACCCCTTCGAGCTGGCACAAGGGATAAGACAAAATCCACCTACCCCTTCACCCTGGGTTGAGAATATAATGCCCGCAAAATTGGCAGGGAAAAACCCGGCCGGAGCGGAGGAAGGACAAGATGTGCGTGCAAGGAGGCCGCGCAATCAGAGTAGCCATCGCCGAGAAGAACCCTCTGTTGCGGTCCGGCCTGACCGCACTGCTCGAAGGGAACGACCAGTTGCATGTCGCCGCGGCCGTCGATAACGGCAAGCGGTTTCTCGAATTGATCGGCCAGGTGCCGTTCGACATCGGCCTGATCGGGTGGGAAATGCCCGAACTGGACGGGTCGGACGTGCTGCGGAGTCTGCGCGGGCGCGGCGATGCGCCGCGGATCATCGTCTACACGGGCAGCCCCAATGCCGATCTGCCTCGCCAGGCGATGGCCCTGGGGGCCGCCGGTTTCGCCTCGAAGCGCGAATCGCCTGAACAACTGATCGAGACGCTCCTCACGGTGGCTGCAGGGCGCATGGTGTTTCCCTTCATCGACGTCAACACCTTGTCATCGGATCCGCTGGCCAGCCTGACGCGGCGGGAATGCGAACTTCTGGTGGCGCTGGCGGGGGGACTGACCAACCGGCAGATCGCCCGGCAGAACAACATTTCCCTCAACACCGTGAAGTTCCACCTGAAGCATCTTTACGACAAGCTGGGGCTGGGAAACCGGGCGCAAGCCGTGGCATTCTACCTCAACCACCGCTGACCCGGGCTAGTGCACTGACAGCCACCCTACCGGGCATTCTCTTCGATCAGGTTGAGCAACCCGGCGAGCAGGTCGAGGGGCTGCGGCGGGCATCCCCGCAACTGCAGATCCACGGGTACCAGGGCGGCTATGCCGCCATGGCAGGCATAGCCGCCGGCGAACACCCCGCCGTCAACGGCGCAATCGCCGACGGCGATCACCCATTTGGGATCCGGTGTGGCGCGCCAGGTGCGTTCCAGGGCCTCGCCCATGTTCTTGCACATGGGCCCGGTCACCATCAGCACATCGGCATGCCGGGGCGAAGCGACGAACCGCAGGCCGAAGCGCTCCAGGTCGTAAAACGCGTTGCCGAGGGCGTGCAATTCCAGCTCGCATCCGTTGCAGGAGCCGACATCGACATGCCGGATGGCGAGGCTGCGCCCCAGCCTGCGCCGCGCGGCGCGATCCAGCCGGCCGGCCAGGTCGAATGCCGCCACCGCTTCGGCCGCGGGCGGCGGTTCGGTCAACGGCGATTGGAAAAGTCCCTCGAACAACAGCTTTCGCATGGGAAACCTATGAATATCTCGCTGGCTAACCGTCTTGGCCGGAATAGGAACAGTTGAACGACTTGTTGCACAGAGGAAAGTCGGCGACGATGTTGCCTTCGATGGCGGCCTCCAGCAGCGGCCACTGGAACCAGGACGGGTCGCGCAGATGGCAGCGTTCGACCCGGCCGTCGCCTCCCAGCCGCAGCCAGACGAAGATGTCGCCGCGGAATCCTTCGACCAACGCGCCGCCTTCTGCCGCTTGCTCCCCCTGGCCAGCCGCGGCCTCGCCGCGTGTCGGGCCGTCTGGCAGTGCGCCGAGGATCTGCTCGACCAGGCCAAGGCTCTGCTCGACCTCGCTGATCCGCACCCACACCCGGGCGTTGACGTCACCGCTGTTCAGCACGGGCACCTCGAAGGTCAATTGGTCGTAAGGCGGGTAGCCTGGGTGTAGCCGGGCATCGATCTGGCGGCCGGATGCCCGCCCGATATAGCCGCCGGCACCGAAGCGCCGGGCCAGCTCTGGCGAGAGCAGGCCGGTGCCCACCGTCCGCCCTTTCAACGAGGCGGTGTTCTCGTAAAGCTCCACCAGGCGCGGAAGTTGCCGCCGCACCATCTCAACCAGCCGCGCCAGCCTCCGCGGTCCGTCGGCCGGCAAGTCGACAGCCGTCCCGCCGGGCAGGATACGGTCCATCATCAGGCGATGCCCGAAGCAGTCGGCGGCAGCCCGCAGGACTTCCTCTCGCAGCAAGGCGAAGCGGGCCTGCAGGATGGCGAAGGCGGCGTCGTTGCAGATGGCACCGATATCGCCGAAATGGTTGGCCAGGCGCTCCAGTTCGGCCATCAGGGCGCGCAGCCAGACGGCGCGGCGGGGAACATCGATCCCCATCGCCGCCTCCCCTGCCTGACAGAACGCCAGGGCGAAGGCCACCGTGCTATCGCCGCTGGCTCGGCCGGCCAGGCGGACGGCGGATACCGGATCGGTGCCGGCCATCAGTCCCTCGATTCCCTTGTGCACATAGCCCAGCCGCTGCTCGAGACGCACCACCGTCTCGCCGTTCACCGAAAAGCGGAAATGCCCCGGTTCGATGATGCCGGCATGGATCGGCCCCACCGGAATCTGGTGCACCCCCTCGCCCTGTACCGGCAGGAACTCATAGGGTGTTGCGGCACTGTCGGGCTTGGCGAGACCCAGCGGGTAGCGCACTCCCCAACGGCCGTGATCGAGCCAGGGCCGGTGGTCCGGCGCCCCGTCGGCTTCCAGGCCGAACAGGTCGCGGGCGGCGCGCTCCAGGCGAAGTGCCGGCGGATGTTGCCGGCCGACCGAAGGGAACCGCCGTTCGGGACAAGGAAGGCTGACCACGCCGATCTCGCCATAGGCCTCGTCGGCAAGCGCCATACGCACCCCTTCGGCCTCGCCCCACAGGCTGATCAGCGTCCACCGGCCGGCGGCCAGGCCGGCGGCGGTCTCCTGCCAGAGGCCGTCATCGACCGTGGCCCGCCACCAGCGCCGATCACGACGCAGCTTCAGGGCTTGCGGAATGCAGTCGATGGCCAATCTCCCCTCCTCTTCTATCCGAGCCGGCCGGCCACATGCCGAAACCAGGAGACCAGCGCCGGCGGCAGATAAAGGCCGGCGGCGCAGACCAGCGCCAGATGGGCGAACAGCGGAACATAGGAGGCCTGGGAGCGCGCCGTGCCGCTGCTGGGCGAACCGAATGCGATGCCGTTCAGATGCACCAGCAGCCCGCCCAGAGCGATCACCAGCCCTGCCACCAGGGCGACCGCCAGCAGCGGCTCGCGGGCGAAGGTCGAGGTAACCACCAGGAATTCGCTGGTGAAGATGCCGAGCGGCGGCAGCCCGGCAATGGCGAAGACGCCGACGACCAATCCCCAGCCGAGCACCGGATGGGTCTCGGTCAGGCCGCGAATGTCGGCGATCTTCTGCGTCCCCTTGACTTGGCTGATATGGCCGACGGCAAAGAAAATCGCCGATTTCGTCAGGCTGTGCATGGTCATGTGCAGCAGGGCGGCGAAATTGGCGAGCGCTCCACCCATGCCGAAGGCAAAGGTGATGATTCCCATATGTTCGATTGAGGAATAGGCGAACAGCCGCTTGATATCACGTCGCCGATACAGCATCAGCGAAGCAAACAGCAGTGACGCAAGGCCCAGCATCACCATCAGCGGGCCCGGCATGATGGCTTGAGGATTGGCCGCCAGCAGCAGCTTGAAGCGCAGCACGGCGAACAACGCGACGTTCAGCAGCAGGCCCGACAGCACCGCCGAGATGGGTGTCGGCCCTTCGGAATGGGCATCCGGCAGCCAGGCGTGCAGCGGCACCAGGCCAACTTTGGTGCCATAGCCGAGCAGCAGGAAGATGAAGGCCACATTGAGGGTCGCCGGATCGAATTTGGCGGCATGGGCCATCAGCACCGTCCACACCATGCCGGGCATTCCCTCGCCCACCACCGGCTGGGCCGCCTTGTAGACCAGGATGGTGCCGAACAGCGCCAGGGCGATGCCGACGCTGCCGAGGATAAAATATTTCCACGCGGCCTCGATGGCCTGGTGCGTGCGGTAAATGCCCACCATCAGCACGGTGGTCAGGGTGGCGAGTTCGATCGCCACCCACATCAGTCCGATGTTGTTGGACACCAGCGCCAGATTCATGGCGAACATCAGCACCTGGTACATGGCATGGTAGAAGCGCAAATAGACCGGCGTCAGGCGGCCGGTATGCAACTCGTGACCGATGTAGCTGGCGCTGAACACGCTGGTGGTGAAGCCGACGAAACTGTTGAGCAGGATGAAGACGATGTTGACGTCGTCGATCAGCAGAAATTGGGTAGGCGCCGGCATGGGCAGAATGAACAGGGCGAGAACGCAGACCAGGGTCAGCAGACTGGCCAGCATGTTGAGCCAGGCGGTCAGCCGATAGCCCGGAAGCACCGCCAAAAACGCGGCGGCGGTCAGCGGGATCAACAGGACCAGGGTTTCGGCATCCCACGGCACGGCAATCATCCCTGTTCTCCCCGGAACTGATCGAGTGCCTGCAGGTCGACGGTGTCGAAGCGTTCGCGGATGCGGAACAGGAAGACGCCGATGACGATGAACGCGATCAGAATGGAAAAGGCGACGCTGATCTCCACGACCATGGGCATGCCCTTGGCTCCCGTCGCGGCCAGGATGGTGCCATTTTCCACCGACATGAACCCGATGACCTGGCTGACCGCATTGCGCCGGGCGACCATCAGCAACAGGCCGAGCATGACGGTGGACAGGGCGAATCCCAGGTCTTCCCGCCCCAGCAGATCGCTGTCCGGGGTGATGCGGACCATCAGCAGCATGCCCAGAGCCGCCAGCCCCATGCCCAGCAGCATGGTGGGGCCGACACCGACGACGTTCTCGATCTGCCGGTGGATGTTCAGCCGCACGACGATCCGATGCAGCGCCAGCGGGATGAACAGCGCCTTGAAAAACAGCGCGATCATCGCCGTCACATAGAGATGCGGCGCGTCCTGCAAATGCGCCTGCCAGGCGACCGAGAAGGCGAGGATGACGGCATGGAGGGCAAACAGGTTGAGCAACGCGGACAGGCGGTTCTGGTAGAGCATCATGAAGCTGACCAGCAGCACGCTTCCGGCCAGCAGATGGGCGATATCGAAGACCAGCTTGTCCATCGTTCCTCAGAAAAACAGCAAGAGGGTGCCGAGCAGGCCGAGCATCAGGGCCGCTCCAACGAATTGCGGAACGCGAAAGACCCGCATCTTGGCGATCGCCGATTCGAACAGCGCCAGGCCGAGCCCAAGGACCCCAAGCTTGGCCAGATAAAGCAACGACCCTATGAGATAGCCGGTGATGCCGCCCCCCGATGCCGCCATTCCCCAAGGGATGAAGATGCAGCCGATCAGCGAGAGATAGAGCAGCAGCTTGAGCGACGCGGCCAACTCGATGACCGCCAGGTGACGCCCCGAATATTCCAGCACCATTGCCTCGTGAACCATGGTCAGCTCGAGGTGCGTGGCCGGGTTGTCCACCGGGATGCGGGCGTTCTCCGCCAGGGCAACGATGATCAGGGCGAACAGGGCGAGGCCGGTCGACACCCGCAAACCCGCTTCGGCGGTCGCCATGAACCGCGCCACCGTACTCAACTGGCTGGAGCCGGCGATCAGGGCGACGGTGAACACCATCATCAGGATGGCCGGCTCGGCCACCGAGGCGATCATCGCTTCCCGGCTCGAGCCGATGCCGCCGAAAGCCGTGCCCACCTCCATGCCGGCGAGAGCCAGGAAGAAGCGGGCCGAGCCCAAAAGCGCGATGATGGCGATAAGGTCGGCGGCCCAGCTGAACATCAGGCCGCTGGCGAAAGTCGGCACCAGCGCGGCGGCCACCCAGGTGGCGGCGAAGATGAGATAGGGCGCCGTGCGGAACAGCCAGGATGCGTTTTCGGCAAGCACCACCTCCTTGCGCGCCAGCCGCAGCAGGTCCCGGTATGGCTGCCACACCGACGGCCCTTGGCGGCGCAGCAGCCGCGCCTTGACCTTGCGCACGAAGCCGGTCAGCAGCGGAGCGATGGCCAGCACCAGGATCATCTCCACCCCCTGGGTCAGCAGGTCGATGATCAAAGCCATAGCTCCAAAGCCAGCAGAAGGATCACCAGAGCGAGGAAAACGAGACTCAGATACTTGCGGATGGTCAGGTACTGCATCCGGTTGAGGCGGTCGGCGAGGATGCCGACAGCTTTCGCCACCGGGGCGTAGAAGACCGCCCAGACCAGATCCTTGACCACCACCTCCAGTCTTGCCGGGCCGGTGTCGCCGGGTGGCGGCATGCGGACCTCCTCGGTGGCGCGGAACACCACCGTGCCGAACACCCGCCGGATGGGCTGGGCGAAGCCGCTGGCCGAGTATTGGGTCAACGGGCTGGCGTCGGGATAACCGCAGTCCCAGGCCGGGCCACGGCGCAGAGCATGCGATGCCCAGCGGTGGATGACCTGGGCCGCGGTCAGTGCCGCCCAGGTAATGAAGACGAAAACCAGAAGCCCGTTATAGGAGCTGTGGCTGGCGGCGATCGGGATGATGGTCAGCCACGGCTCGACGCTCTGCACCGGCATGCGCTGGCCGACCAGCCCGCCGACCACCGGCCCCAGGGTATCGATGACAAGGCCGGGCAGGATGCCGGCCAACAGGCAAAGAACGGCGAACAGCAGCATGGCGGCCAGGGAGAAGCGGTCCACTTCGCCGGCCGTCGCCGCCGGCCTGCTGCGCGGCCGGCTGAGGAAAGTGACGCCAAAGGCCTTGACGAAGCAGCCGGCGGCCAGCGCCGCCGACAGGGCGAGCAGCGCCCCCACCGAGGGAACCAACAGCTTCGGCCCCCACAGGGCCAGTTTTGGCCCTTGCAGCACCGCTTGGAAGGTCAGCCACTCGGAGGCGAAGCCATTGAACGGCGGCAGAGCCGAGATGGCGGCGCAGCCGATCAGAAAGGCGAAAGCCGTCACCGGCATGCGGTGGATCAGGCCGCCCAGCCGTTCCATGTCGCGCTCCCCGGTCGCCGTCAGCACCGCGCCGGCGCCGAAGAACAGCAGGCTCTTGAACGTCATGTGGTTGAGGACATGGAACAGGGCGGCGGTCAGGGCGAGGGCCGCAGCCGGGGCCAGGCCTTCGGCGCGAAACGCCAGCGCCAGCCCCAACCCGATATAGATGATCCCGATATTTTCCACGGTGTGATAGGCGAGCAGGCGCTTCAGGTCGTGCTGCATCAGCGCGTAAAGCACGCCGAGGACCGCGGTGATGCCACCCAGCGTCAGCACCGCCATACTCCACCACCATTGCGGCTGCCCCAGCAGATCGAAGACGACACGGACGAAGGCGTAGATCGCCACCTTGGTCATGACGCCGCTCATCAGCGCTGAGACATGGCTGGGCGCCGCCGGATGAGCCAGCGGCAGCCACACGTGCAGCGGCACCAATCCCGCCTTCGAGCCGGCCCCCAGCAACAGCAGCGCCAGGACCAGCGAGGCCTCGGCCGGCGAATGAGCCGCCGCCCGGATGGCGGCAAACCCGTAGCCGCCTTCTGGCCCGGCCAGCAGGCCGAAGGCCAGCAGCAGTGCCGCCGTGCCGAAGCTGGCCATGATCAGATAGACGTATCCGGCCCGAACAGTGTCCCCCTTATGGTGGTCGGCGACGACCAGAGCCCAGGATGCCAGCGACATGAACTCCCACGAGAATAGGAAGGTGAAGGCATCGTCGGCCAGCACCACCAACTGCATGCCGGCGAGAAACAGCGGAAAAAACGGCAGGACCCGGCGGGGCGCCCGCTCGTGGCGCCCATAGCCCAGCCCGTACAGGCAGGCGGCGGCGCCGCCGAGATCGACCACGGTGAGGAAGAAGGCGGACAGGGCGTCCAACCGCATATGGGCGCCGATCCACGGCAACCCCAGCGGCAGGGTGATGGCCGGGGTGGTGCCGGCGGTGGACAGGAGCTGGCCGAGGGCGGCGGCCAGGCTGGCCAGGCTGGCGGCCAACCCGAAGCCGTAGACCAGAACCGTCGCCACCCGCCTGGCGCCGATGCCAAGAGCCGCCACGGGCAGAGCGAGCAGGACGGCGACGGCGGACATGACGACGAGCATGGTCACGATAGTATCTTTCGGGGATCGCCGGTGGAGCGCCCCGCCTTTCCTTCGGCTATCCCTTCAAACGCACACCCCGCCCGCCGCCAGTGCTGGAGGCCCCCGCCACGATGAGTTCTATGCCGGCCGCGTCCAAGGCGGTGACCAGCTTCATCAGCGAATCAACATTGCAATGAATCACCCCGCCGCTCGCCTCCATCCGCTGGATGGTCGGCAGAGACAGTCCGCATTGTTCAGCCAACTGACGCTGGTCGATGCCAAGCAGGGCACGGGCGGCCCGAAGTTGCGCGGCAGTGATCATTGGGCGACTACCCAAGTTAAACTCAGCGCATAATAACCGATTGTTGAAATATCTTCCACGATGTTCTAGCATTAATTTTTTCAATTTTAAACTAAGGGGCGAAATGGGAACTCGACGGGAGCGTCATATTGACATCTGGGGTAGAGAGCATGTACAATTGTTGCACGTGATAGATTTGCCGGTGTAACGGCATCGATCGATCACGGGAAGGGGGCGTCATGGTCACCCTCGGCAGCAATCACGGGTATAATCACATCGTCGGCATTACCGAGCGGATCCGCGCGGTGAGCGAGAGGCTGAAGGTTCACGCGACAACCGTGGCAAACCGGCTGTTCAGCGCCGAACAGGTCTACCGCGAAATTTCCGAGGCCGAGTCCCGGCAGCGAGGCAACGAAATGGCCTTGATGGGCTGGACCGTAACCTTCCACGACGACGGCACGGCCTTGGCGGAAAACCGCCAGACCGGCGAAACCCTGCGCCTGGGCGTGGATGACGCCAGGGCGTTGCGGGGCAACTGAACAGCGCCGACACGTCGCTCAGGCGATTTCCTCGGCTGCCGCCGTCAGTTGCCCGCCTTGGTCGCCGCAGGAATGGCTGTTCGCCGCATGAAGCGCCGACAGCAACAAGTGAAGGGTCGACGTGCGGAAGTCGCCCTGCCCGATCTTGGCGAGCGCCATCATGAAAAAGACGAAGGACAGGAAAAGCGGCAAGGTGAGTTGATCGCCCGAGGCGCGGCGTAACTGCCGGTCAACGCCGCCGCCGAGGGCGTCGGCGGCCTGCGACAGCCACCGCATCACCGTCGCCTCCCCGGTAACCGCCAGAACCGCGCTGCGCCGCGCATGCTCCAGCAGCGGCCCGATCTCCGCCGTATGGCGGATCAGGATGCTACCGGTGGCGGCGTTGGTTTCCACCGAAGAGACTCCCGGCACCAAGCTCAAACCGCGGGCGATGTGGCGGAAATAGCTGTCGTCGTGGCGATGCCCCCGGACGCGCAGGCGCGCCCGGCCTGGGGACTGGTGAACGATGCGGGCTCGCGGCAAGGTGGCCGCGATGCCCGGATTTGGTGTGTCTGGTTCCATCGGCCGACCTGCCTCTGCCATATCGCCATCCCCGGTCGTTCCGCGCCGGAACCGCCATGGGGCGTTGGCTAAAACAAGCCGGGCCCGCTGGCGTTCCCCTCCCTTTCCCGATGGCCGGCAACCGCGCAGCTCACCACGACCTATGGGCGCTGAGAAGACGCCAGGCGGCGCACTCCGGATAATCCGCCGCCGGACGCTTGCGGATGCGGGAACCAAAGCCCTTCAGGCAAGAGCGCCGACGCGATACAACTCCTCTCGGGATTTGGCCAGCGCCTCGCCGCCGGATCGCCTACCGCGTATAGCGGTCGGGCGGCCATGTGGTATTGACGGCGACCCGGACGCAGGAGGGGCAGAGGACATCATGAGCTTGAATATCTCCGGAACTCTGCGGCGGGACGCGCGCATCGTCGGGCTGTTGTTCGCCAGCACCACCAGCATGATCGGCTCCGGCTGGTTGTTCGGCGCCTACCATGCGTCGCGCATCGCCGGGCCGCTGAGCGTCTGGAGCTGGGCGGTCGGAGCCGTCATCATCATGATGATCGCGCTGTGCTTCGCCGAACTGGCCGCGCTGTTTCCCCGCAGCGGCGCGCTGGTGCATATGAGTCATGCCAGCCATGGCGAAGGGCTCGGCCGGATCTGGGGCTGGATGCTGTTCCTCGCCTATGTCCCCGTGCCCGCCATCGAAGCCGAGGCGATCGTCACCTATGCCGACAACTACCTCCCCTATTTCCTGAAAGCGGACGGCAGCGGCCTGTTGACCGCCACCGGCTTCGTGGTCTGCGCCGTGCTGCTGGGTATTGTGGCGCTGCTGAACCTGCTGGCGGTTCGCATGCTGCTGAACGTCAACTCCACCGTCACCTGGTGGAAGATCGCCGTGCCGCTGCTGACCGTGGTGGTTCTGGTCGCCGCCAGCAGCCACTGGGATGTCTGGGCGGCGGACCCGGGCAGTTATCAGGTCTCCGGGATCTTCACGGCGCTGCCCACGGCCGGCATCGTATTCAGCTATCTGGGCTTTCGCACGGCGATCGACCTCGGCGGGGAAAGTTCCAACCCGTCTCGGGACATACCGATGGCGGTGATCGGATCGGTGGCGCTGTCGGGTGTCGTCTACATTCTTCTGCAAGTCGCCTTTCTGATGGCGCTGCGGCCGCAGGACGTGGCCCACGGCTGGATGCAATTGAGCTTCGCCGGGGCGATGGGACCGTTCGCCGGCTTGGCCGCCGCCCTGGGCATCGGCTGGATGGCGACACTGCTTTACATCGACGCCTATGTATCGCCGGGGGGTACCGGCCTGATGTTTGTTACCGGCGGTTCACGCATCCTGTTCGCGGTGGGCGAACTGGGCGGCGGACCGCGCTGGCTGACCCGTCTGAACGCGGCCAAGGCGCCCTGGGCGGCCGTCCTGGTCATGTGGGTCGTCGGCGTTCTGTTCCTGCTGCCGTTCCCGGCCTGGCAGCTGATGGCCAACTACATCACCTCGATCACCGTGTTGACCTATGGCCTGGGGCCCATCGTGCTGCTGGTCTTGCGCCGCACCCAGCCTTCGCTGCATCGGCCGTTCCGCCTATGGAGAGGCCAAATCCTGGCGCCCATCGCCTTCGTCTGCAGCAACTGGATCATCTATTGGACCGGCTTCAAGACCAATAGCTTCCTGTTTTCCCTGGTGGGCGTGGGCTTCCTGCTTTACGCCTTCTACCACCATGCGGTGGCGAAACGATCAGCCGAGGATTTCGACTGGCCCCACATCGCCTGGCTGTTTCCCTGGTTCGGCGGCATGTGGGTGCTGTCGGCTCTCGGCGATGTCGGCGGCGGATACGGCCTGCTCGGCTTCTGGCCGGCTGTCGCCGCCGTCGGCGCATGGAGCCTCGTCGTCATTTGGCTGGCCATGCGGTCCGCCCTGCCCGCCGCCGAGACGGCGGAAATGATGGAGCGCATCGAGCGCACTTCGTAGAACGGCGATGCTGGAATAGTCCTTCCGGGGCTTGCCCGATCGTCGAGCCGATCTCACGCCGCGGCGACACGAGTGCAGTGACTTATTCAAAAGATTCACTGCGCCAGGTCTATCAAAGCCCCTCGCCGGGCGGGCGCGGTGGCCGAACCGCCACACCGACCAGCCTTCCCGATGGTCCATCAACCAGTGGAATTTCCCCTCGCCGGTCACGCCCAAGCATCGCCGCGATCACCTCGGGAGAGGTCTTGGCGTCGATACTTGTCGTCGGCTCGACGATATCCGCCACGGTCGTGGTTTCCAAGGGCGCGCCGACAGGGCTGCTGGCAAGAATTCGCCCGGCAGGAATCTCGCCAAGCAGGATCCCCTCCTCATCCAGGACGTAAAGCGGCCGGCTCAGGCTATCGGAGGCGCCTTGCCGAAGAATTTCGATCAAGGGAGCCGCTGCGGAGACGGCTCGCGCCTTCGGCGAGAACACCGGAAACAAGGCTGTCCACGACCCGGGAGCGGGGCCGCGGGCGGCCTCAATTCCCCGCTCGACCCGGGCCGAATAGATGGTCCTCCTGTCGACACGACGGGCGACGAAAATGGCGCAGACGGTGGTGGTGAGCAGCGGCAAGGTCAAGCCGGATATTCCATGAACCAGTTCAAGAAGCATGACGATCGCGGAAATTGGCGCTTGCGTGGTCGCCGCCAGGACGGCTCCGGCACCGAAGACAGCCGCATGGGCGGCGCCGACGGCAGGGAGCAATCCTGACCACAAGCGGCCGCAGACCCCTCCCAGCAGAGCACCAAAGGCCAGGCTGGGGGTGAACAGGCCGCCGGGGGCTCCACTGCCGAGGCAGGCGGCGGTGACCAACGGCTTCAGGATGAGCAGCAGCACAAGAAGAGTGAGGCTCGGCTCGCCGAGCATGGCTTGAAGGACCACATCCTTGCCATTCCCCGGCAGCTCGGGCAGCGGGATGGCCAGTGCACCGAGCGCCGTCAGCGCCGCCACCGGCGCCGCGCCACGGAGCCATCCGCCCGGCTTCGATCGTTCGGCCCAGGCGATGAGCCGCACATAGAAAGCCGAGGCGACGCCGGCGACCGGGCCGAACAGAATCGCCCACCAGAGGTCTTGTGGTGCGGCCGCGAGCGCGGCAAGGGAATAGGTCGGCTGATCGGGGAGCATGACGTGGGAGACTGCCGTGGCAATTGCCGACGTCGCCAATGCCGGCAGGACCAGACCAAGCGAAATCGTCCCCAGCAGGACTTCCAAAGCGAACAGCGCGCCGCCCACCGGAAGATTATAGACCGCCGCCATGCCCGCCCCGGCTCCGCAGGCGGCAAGCAGACGGCATTGCGCCGGTGACAGCGCCAGCCATCGACAGAGGGTGCTCGCGATTGCCGCGCCGACCTGCTTCGGCGCACCTTCACGTCCGAGCGATGCGCCCATCCCCACGACGACGATGGACAAGACGGCGCGGACGCAGGTGTAGAGCAGCGGCAAGCGGCCCGAATGGAACCAGATCCCCGCAGCCAACTCACTGGCATGCCCACCGACGGAGCGGCGCAAGGCAAGCCCGCCGATGCCGGCGACGATGCCCGCGCCGGCCAAAACGGCGATCCGCCGGACATACGGCGCGGCCGCGACGGCCGGCTCGAACAGACCGACCCGGTATGACCAAGCCAGGTGCTGCACAGCCCGCAGGAGCGTCATCAGGAGGCCGGCGCCCAATCCGGCGAGCACGCCGGTGACGACGACGACCGCCCAGAAGCGCAAGGGGAATCCGAAAACCCGCGCCCCCAGATTGGGCTGAGGAGAAAGCTGTCGCGTTCTGTCCATTCAAATCCGAATGAGACTCCTGGCCTTTCCCCTTTGCCCGGCCGTGGACGCATATGCCCTGCTCGCCAAGCATAACGTCACGGTAACCATCGGGTTCGATCGAAAGACCGGTCCCAGCCTGCAATCGCCCAGGCCGCCCCCTTATACGGGTCATCTTGATCACCCCTGCGTGGCTGCGGGCGACGGCGCGTCATCCTCGGAAAGCTGCGCCAGCAGCGTTTGCAACAGGGGCGCCATGCGTCGCAGTTCGGTGCGGTGGGCCGCGGTGAGATTGGCCAGCCGGGCTTCCGCATCGGGCGTCAGAGTGATCCATACCTCGCGGTGATCGTCGTCGTTGGGCCGGCGGCACACCAGCCCCCGCGCTTCCAGCCGGTCGACCAGTCCGACCGCGCTATGGTGGCGGATGCACAGGCGCTCCGCCAATTCGCCCACGGTCAGCCAGCAGCGTAGCGGATGGCCCTTGATCGACAACAGCGCCTGATGCTGCTGCGGCGTCAGTCCTGCCGCTTCAGCCGCGTTGCCGCTGAAGGCCAGGAAACGGCGAAGCAGATAGCGGAATTCGGCCAGCCGACGGTAGTCCGCGCCGGACAGGCCCGGATCGATCTCTGCGGCGCTCATCGGCTTTTGTCCCTCCTGCGCTCAGCATGGTTGAGAAATATCGCAATACGATATAAATATGATACATCATCCGGGTGTGAAGCATTACCGCGGGCAGGATATCGATGGATCATGGTGATAGGGACCATTTGAGGGATTTCAGCGCCGACCGGCGGTTGGTGATCCTGGTGGCGATGGCTCCGGTGGTGGGAACCGCCGGTGCCGGCGCCGCCTGGGTGTTGTCCCGGCTGATCGAACTGGTGACCAACCTGGCATATTTGGGCCGGCTCAGCACCGATCATATGGTGATCGGCGAGCACAAGCTGGGCGCCTGGTCGGTGCTGGTACCGGTGGCGGGCTGCCTGATTATTGGACTGATGGCCCGCTTCGGGTCGGAAAAGATCCGCGGTCATGGCATTCCCGAGGCGCTGGAAGCGATCCTCATCGGGCGTAGCCGAATCCAGCCGAAAGTCGCCCTGCTGAAGCCATTGTCCTCGGCAATTTCCATCGGCACCGGTGGCCCCTTCGGCGCCGAAGGACCAATCATCATGACCGGCGGCGCACTCGGCTCGCTGTTTGCCCAGTGCTTCAAACTGTCTTCGGCCGAACGCAAGACTATGCTAGTGGCCGGCGCTGCGGCCGGCATGACGGCGACCTTCGGGACACCGGTGGCCGCCATGTTGCTGGCCGTCGAACTGTTGCTGTTTGAATGGAAACCGCGCAGCTTCGTGCCGGTGGCGGTCGCCGCGGTGGTGGCGGCCGGATGGCGGGTCTGGCTGCTCGGCGCGGCACCGCTGTTCCCGATGGCGGCGCTTGTTGCCTTGCCGTCGCTCGGCCTGGCGTTCTGCGCCCTGATCGGCATTGCCGCCGGATTGGCCTCGGGAGGCCTGACCGCGTTGGTCTACGCCGTCGAGGACTTCTTCTCGATGCTGCCGCTGCATTGGATGTGGTGGCCGATGCTGGGCGGCGTGGTGATCGGCCTTGGCGGGCTGGCCGAACCGCATGCCTTGGGGGTCGGCTACGACGTCATCGCCCGCCTGTTGAATGACGGCATGGTCCCGCGGGAAGAGGCGCGCCTGCTGATGGTGAAAGTCATCGTCTGGACGGTCGCCCTCGGCTCGGGGACCTCGGGCGGCATCCTGGCGCCGCTGCTGATCATCGGTGGATCGATGGGGGCGCTGTTCGGCGGGGCCGTGCCGGTGGGCACCTCCGCCTTGTGGGCATTGCTCGGCATGGCGGCGATCATGAGCGGCACCATGCGCGCTCCCCTGACCGCGATGGTGTTCGCCCTTGAGCTGACCCACCAGTTCGATGCCGCCCTGCCGCTGGCGGTCGCTTGCGCCATGGCCCATGCGACGACGGTACTGCTGCTGAAGCGCTCGATTCTCACCGAGAAGGTGGCCCGGCGGGGCCACCATGTAGTGCGCGAATATATCGTCGACCCGTTCGAGACCACTCGCGCCGGCGAGATCATGACGGGATCGGTCGAAACACTGCCGGCGGCGATGCCGCTGGCCGAGGTCTTTGCCTTTTTCGCCCTCGCCGACGACGGCCGGACGCACCGCCACAAGAGCTACCCGGTGGTCGGCGGCGACGGCCGTCTGCACGGCATGGTCTCGCGGGCCGACCTGTTGCGCTGGGAGACCGATGGGACACCGGTTGACGCCACCCTCGGCGAGAGCATTCGGCAGGACGACACGGTGGTCGGCTATGTCGACGAATTGGCCGCCCACCTGGCCGACCGCATGGTCGCCACCGATGTCAGCCGGGTACCGATCCTCCGCCGCGGCGACGGCGCGCTGGTCGGGCTGGTGGCCCGCCGCGACTTGCTGCGCGTCAGGACTCGCCAGACCGGTTGCGAGCGCGAGCGCGAAGCGCTGATCCGCTTGCCGCGCGGTGCGACGTGACTTTGCGGCCGGATTGTGTCTCAGCTTAAAAATTACCCGGGTACGGCCTGAGCGCTTATACGGAAAGCGCCGTACCGTTCCCGAACGGATTCTCCCAGACAAGGCGGGAGCAGACAATCGCCGCGCAGATCACGCACCTCTTCCGGTTCACCGCCATGGGCTCGCCATGTCAGCTGTGTCTTTCCGCGGTGGACAGGGCGAAGGCGGAAGCGGCCGCATCGGCGATGATGGCGGAAATCGCCCGCATCGAAGCAAAATATTCGCGCTATCGTCCCGACAGCACGCTGTCGCATCTGAATGAGGCAGCTGGCCGCGGGGCGAGCGTCGAATTGGACGCCGAGACGGCTGCGATCCTGGATTACGCACACCTCTGCTACAAAAAAAGTGGGGGGTTGTTCGACATCAGCGCCGGCTGCCTGTGTCGGGCTTGGGACTTTTCCCGGGCGCGACTTCCGGATCCGCAGCGGGTCGAGATGCTGCTGAAGCATGTCGGCCTCCACAAATTGCGATGGGAGTCACCCTGGCTGGCCTTTCCGGAACCGGGCATGGAACTGGATTTCGGGGGCATCGGCAAGGAATATGCCGCCGATCGGGCCATCGAAATCTGCCTGGAGCACGGGGTCACCAACGGTTTTGTCGATCTTGGCGGGGATATTCGGGTGGCAGGTCCACAGCCCGACGGGTCGCCGTGGCCGATCGGCGTGCGTCATCCAACGGGCACGGATGGTCCTGCGGCATGTCTGATGATCGCCGAGGGGGCCGTGGCAACCAGCGGCGACTACGAGAAGTTCATCGACGTTGGCGGCAGGCGCTACTGCCATATTCTCGATCCACGGACGGGATGGCCGGTTCAGGGGCTGGCGGCGGTCACCGTGGTGGCGGACAGCTGCCTCGTGGCGGGTAGCGTCTCCACCATCGCCATGCTGAACGGCCGGGCGGGGATCGATTGGCTGGAGGAACTGGGGGTTCCTTGCTTGTGGGTTGATTCGGAAGGGCGGCAGGGCTCGAAAGCCCTGACCGGAGCCCCCGTCAAGCTAGGATATTGATCCCGCCGTTCGTTGTCGTCCCCGAACCGCTGCCCAGACCATCGAGAGTCTGCCCGGCGCTCGTCAGTGTGTTTGTCGAGGTCGAGGGTGACGGCCCTCCGTCGCCATGCTGGTGATGTCCGCCCTTGTGGACCGCCGCCATGACGTTCTTCATGCCGCTGATGAAACCGGCCTTCGACACGCTGCCGGCACCATTCGGATCGAGTTGCGACCACACCGCGTTTGCTCCTTGGGCGGCGATGGCAGCCGGCGGATTCATTGTCTGGAAGGCCTGGCTGAACTGCGCCTGAGTTATGCTGCCACTGCCGCTGCCATCGATGGCGTTGAAAAGATTTGACATCTTCTGCTGGGGCGGCATGCGCGAACTCGCACCTGTCATCGGCATGATGCCGCTGCCCGCGCCGATCCCTGTAACTGCCATGCTCATCTCTGTCTCTCCCAACAATCGCCGGTGACGGTCCCACCCGATGGCACCGCCCTCCACGCTTAAGCAAAAGTCGAGCCATCGCGCCCGATAACCGCAAGGCGATGATTCCACGGCGAAACTTCGGATTGTCGGGATGGCGAGGGTCGGCACAACTTGCCGGTCCTCGCCCGAGGCGATCAAATCCTGCCGGCCGTGCATGGCGCGCGGCGGGAGCGAATGCGCAGTCAGATTGCTTGTACCGCGGCTTCTCCTCCCCGATGGGGGAAGCCCGCGCCCGCCGCCGAATGCCCGATCCAACAGGCAAGCTCGGGCGCCGGCAGCGGCGCGCTGAAAAGATAGCCTTGGGCGCAGTCGCAGTTCAGCTTGCGCAGCAGGGCGAGTTGGGCATCGGTCTCGACGCCTTCGGCCAAGACCTCGAGGCCGAGAGTCCTCGCCAGACCAATGATGGCGGTCACGATCTGCAGATCGGCACGATCCTGGACCAGGTCGCGAACGAAGCTGCGGTCGATCTTCAACTTGTCGATGGGCATATCCTTCAGATAGGACAGGCAAGAATAGCCGGTACCGAAGTCGTCGATCGATAGCCGGACACCCGTCGATTTCAAATCGGCCAGGACCGATTGAACGCCCTGGCCGACGGAGATCAGCGAGGTCTCGGTAATTTCCAGTTCCAGATAGCTGGCCGGCAAGCCGGCGTCGTCAAGAGCTTCGCACACCATCTGCCCGATTCGCGGATGTTTGAGTTGATGCGCCGAAAGATTGACCGCAAGCGTTTTAAGGTCGAGCCCTTGATCGAGCCAGTCGCGCATCTGTTTGCACGCCATGCGCAGGATTTGTTCGCCCAGCGGCACGATCAGGCCCGTCTCCTCGGCCAGGGGGATGAACGCCAGCGGCGGCACCAACCCCTCGCCGGGCCGGTCCCAACGCGCCAGAGCCTCCACGCCGCCGGCGCGGAGCCCGTCCAATGTCACCAGCGGCTGGTAATGGACCGTCAGTTCACCCCGGTCCAACGCCTGGCGCAAGGCCACCTCCAGGTGTACCCGGGCATTGGCCGCGCGGGTCAGGGAACTGGTGTAGAAATAGAACCTGTTGCGGCCGTCAGCCTTGGCCTTGTACATCGCAGCATCGGCGTTGCGCACCACCTGCTCGATGTCGTGAGCGTCATCGGGGAACACGCTGATGCCGATGCTCGCCCCTATGTACGCTTCCTGGCCGGATACGAAGCGGAACGGGTGGGCCAACTCGTCGATCAGGGATTGTGCGGCAACCGCCGCCGTTGCCGCATCCTTGAGATGCTCGAGGATGACGACGAATTCATCACCCCCCATGCGCGCCAGGGTATCGGTCTCCCGCAACCGGCCCCGCAGGCGCTGCGCCACCATCCGCAGCAACTCGTCGCCGACGGCGTGCCCCATGCTGTCGTTGAGGTGCTTGAAATGATCCAGGTCGACGAACAGGACGGCGCCCTTGGTGCCGTCGCGCCTGGCACGGGCAAGGGCCCGGTGGAGGCGAGACCGCAACTGGAAGCGGTTCGGCAGGTCGGTGAGCGGATCGTGATGAGCGAGGTACTCCAGTTCCGCCTCGGACGCCTTCAGCATGGCCAATCGACGATCCGAGTCCTCGGTGGTGCGGAGAAGTCGTTGGGTGAAGAGGATGGAACCGATCGTCACACAAATGACCAAACCGAAGATAGCCGCTCCTTCCTGCGCCGAATTGGCCAGGACATGGCGTACGGTGTCCGTCGCCGCGACGATGAATGGGTAATGGGCCGCATGCCTGAAATAGACGTACCGACGCGCCTTGTCATAAAGGCCGGGCGTTTCAAAAAAGCCGTGCTGCGACAGGTTGAAATGCTGGGTGAAATCGCTCGAGGCGGCAACCGATTTGCCCAATTCCGCCGGCTCCTTGGCGCGCATCAGGGTGGTGCCGTCGGCGAGAAGGACGGTAATCGATCCGTCAGGCGCGATCCGCTCCTCATCGAAAATCGCCATTATCTTCTGCAGGCTCAACTCGACGACGACCAGCTTGCGTGCCCCGCCCTCCGCGGTAAACGGATAGCTGGCCGTGGCACTCCATGAGCCCTCCGTCCGCACCGGGCGAGAGATGTAGAACGTGCCCTCCTTGACGCGAACGGCAAATTGTCCGTTCGATTCCGGTTCGGCGCCGGCATCGACCACCCGGATCTCGCGGATGGCTTCCGACAGGCTTTTCAGGCGTGCGGTGAGTCCAAGAAAGGACGGATCGTCGTCGGGCCGGCGACTGGGGTAGGTATTCACCCAGTTGCGCACCGCATAGAACGAAGCCTCGGTCAGCTTGACCAGGCCCACCACCTGGTGCTCGACGGCCGCAGTCAGTTGGGTCAGGTCGGCGCGGGTCCCGTCGATGGCCTCGCGCTGCTCGTGGCGCACCAAGACCAGGGCGGCAAGCCACATCGCCACGACCAACATCCCAATAAATACAATGATCTCGGTACGTTTGCTGATGCGCCCCGGAACTCTGGTTACGGATGCCGACATAGGTATACGCCCGCCCCATCTCAACCCTGAGGCATTATGACAACCTGAAATGGTGGGCGAAATCCTAGTAGATAGCACCACCCAGGGCAAAGTTTTTATTTTGGCATCACTGTGATGTTAAAACATTCACACAACACAGCATTGTATTCTGCCAGACTCTGTTAATAGTATAATTCAAAACAGTCAATGATCTTGACTTGGATTACCAGGGCGAACCACTTCCGTAATGGGCCGTTGGGAGTCAAGTCCCCCGAATGACCATCTCGCCGCCGGTACCATGCTTCCGTCCGTGGTCGGTATGGAGCCGCCACACCATGCAGTCAGATCGAACCCGAGAGCCGATCTGAGGCGCGTGCTCGAAGGCACAAGTGCACTTCCGGCTTCATCGGATTCCGCGTCCCGGCGACGGGACCTCGGGGGGCGGGATCTCTCGATCCGGCCCGAAACGTGATTTGAGCTTACGCGGCAACAGCCTCCTTGCCAAAGCGGAAGTCGGTCTCGTCCGCCCACATGCGGTACAGCACTGTTGCCAGCTTGCGGGCCAGCGCTACCTTGGCCTCCCGCACTATCTTGCCCTTGTCGTCCACCACACACTGCTCTGTTCCAACGACACGTCGATACCGGCATAGTAGTCCATGGCTGTCCCCTGATGATGCTTGGGGCCGGGCGACCGGACCCCGTTCAATTCACCATCACTCTGAGGGACAGCCACCCTGCCTGGCTACCGCCCGGCGCAAGGCCCATTACGGCATCTAGCCTTAAAATCGACAGATTCGAAAATTATTGGATCCCCACTGGGATACGGGACCGAAGAGGAAAATTCCATGCAAGACTTCCGCAAATCAGTTCTTGCCATGATTGCCATTGTCTCTTTGTCCGTCTCGGCCAGCAGCGTAGTCACCGCTGCCGAAGCCGACGCTCCGACGCGGCCCGGGACACGTTCGGCGCCAGCGAAGCCGCTTCGTGAAAGTGGTCTGGAAGCAAGAATCCGGGACCTGCACGATAAACTTCATATCACGGATAGCCAGACCACGGACTGGAATGTGATAGCCCAAATCATGCGGGACAACAGCGAGGCGATGCGCAAAGTAATCACCGAGCGGCACGAGAAGGCCGATACCCTTACCGCCGTCGATGACCTCAACCTTTATCGCAAGGCTGCGGAAGTCCATTTGGAAAACGTCACGCGCCTCTCCACAGCGTTTGCCAAACTATACAACACCATGTCGGATGAGCAGAAAAAGGTCGCGGATGCGGTGCTTCGCCATCCGCGCCCCGGTGCGGATGCCCATCGCGCCGGCATGCCGCCGGCCACCGCCCGTTGATGCTCCCCGCCCTGGCGCCTGAGGAGACCGGAATGAAAAAGCTCATGCGAACCACGCTTGCCTTGATGACCGCAATGCTGCTGGCTGCCTGCGCGGGTGTGGACATGGGGGATTTCAGCATCTCGGGTTACGATGATTCGTCGTTCGGTTCTCCTTTCGGCTTTGACGACGGGTTTCCCGGCATGATGGCCGGGGACGGCTTCGGCTGGTACAATGGCGGGTTTCCCGGGTCCGGCTGGGGCTGGGGCGGAATGGGCGGCTACGATCCCCTATCTTTCCCGCCGTGACCAGAGATCCCCGACGACGACGGGCCGAACGGCGGAACGCAATTGACAGATGGAAGCGCGGCACCGCAGCTTCGGGGGCGCGTAGCGGTCCGCTGTTCGGCGCCCATCCAAATGAATGCGTTACCGGCCATGTGCCAAACCAATTTTGGGGGACATTGCCTCTGGTCGATCGTGGATGCACCCTATTCAGCGTTCGTTGAAAGAGCTGGATTTGGTGAAAGTCCGCTTGATGGCATTCACTGAAAAGGCCAGTTTCAGCAGCGGACGGCCTTGCTGCAATTGCGCGCGTACGCTGCCCCGCTGGGGGATGCCGCGGTCCCCCTCCTCATCGCGCCCCATCTGTCGCCCGAAGCGCAAGCGCTGTGCCGAAAGCACCAAGTCGGCTTCCTCGATCTGCAAGGCAATGCCCGCCTGGTTTCCGACGGGGTGTTCATTGGCGCCCCTTGGCAACATCGTCCACGGCTTTGCCACAGCCGCCTGCAACGCTGGCATGGGAACGCTCCAGAAGGTCAAGCGGAAGCGCAAGCAGAGGAACGACAAGGAGGTGTGGGAGAATGTGCCGCATGCCGATATGGCGCCGCACGTCCTGCGCCACACCTGCATAAGAGATATTATAATATATTTGGCAATGCTTTGAAAAATATGGTCGGGGCGAGAGGATTCGAACCTCCGGCTTCTAGCTCCCAAAGCTAGCGCTCTACCAGGCTGAGCTACACCCCGAACAAGGCGGTTCTAGGGGGTTTGGCCGATTTTGGCAAGCCCGGAAAGTGGAACAAAACCGCAATTTCCACCCCCATTCCGCGCCCCGGCCCCACAATCGTCCCGCACAGATGTTCCGCTCCTGTTCTTGCCGGACCAGCCTTCATAGCCGCCTCTGGCCTTCCCTGCCCCATCCATCGGCCACCGTCTCTTCCTCTTCGCCGCCGGTGCCATTCAACATCGACCCGGTGGCGATCGACCCGCCGGATCGACCGGAGGACACCCCATATGCTGACGATCCCGATGGCCGCCAACAACCCACGATGATCGGATATTGAAGGTCGCGGGGGCATGGGAAGCGAAAATTGCTTTCTCCCGCGGCCATCAGCAGCTAGACCTATGGCGTTCACACCTGGAGACTTCAAAATGGCAAACGGTACCGTCAAGTGGTTCAACGCAACCAAGGGCTTCGGCTTCATTACCCCCGACAACGGCGGCAGCGATGTCTTCGTGCATATCTCGGCAGTTGAAAGGGCGGGCCTCAGCACCCTGCACGACGGCCAAAAGGTTTCCTACGACGAAGAGATGGACAAGCGGAAGGGGAAGTCTTCGGCAGTTAACCTAAAGGCTCTGTAAGTTATATGGGAGGGGCCTCTGCGCTTCTCCCTTATCTTGCTCGCGGCAGGGGCAATAGTTCACCGCTGATGCCGGTGGCGGGGGGCTATGTGCGCCTATCTCCGGCGGGCAGGTGGCTCGGACACCGTGATGGCGACTGATCTCGACAAGCTCAAGGCCCGCCTTCAGGCACTTCGGGAAAAGACCATCGCCAACGGATGCACCGAGGAGGAAGCCCTCTCGGCTGCCGCCAAGGTCGCGGAATTGCTCGACCGGCACGACCTGTCCCTGAGCGACCTGGAAATCCGTGACGAGCAATGCACCCAATCGGCCATCGAAACCAATCGAAAGCAGCGACAGCCCATCTCGTCCTGCATCCCGGCCATCGCGGACTATTGCGACTGCAAGGTATGGCAGGAAAAGGATGAAACCGGGCGCGTCCGCTATGTCTTTTTCGGGCTCCGGCCCAGCATCGAGATGGCCCATTACGTTTACGACGTAATCGCCACCGCCATGCAGACCGCCTGGATGGACTACGCACGTCAGCAGCGGTTCATCCGTTATGGCCATGACGAAAAGGGATCCTTTCTGTTCGGCATGGCAGTGTCCATCGCCGACAAGCTGGGCGCCATGAAAGCAGAGCGTGATGAAGCCATTCGGGTCAGCACCGGTCGCGACCTCGTGGTGGTTCGTCACGCCATCGTCGAGGCCGAGTTCGCCAAGCTTGACCTCAATCTTCGCCGGAGGCGAGCTTCAGGAAAGACGGTTGCGCTGAAAGCCTTCGAAGCCGGACAATTTGCCGGGCAAGCCCTCGCCCTTCACCCCGGAATCAGCGGAAAGCGGGCGTCGGGAAAATAGGCCGACCGCGGCCATCGGCAGGAAATCCCTCGACAGGTCTTGTCGATCGCTCGGCGCGGAGCCGCCGCCAAGCCGGCTCCAACGCCGCGAAATCTCATGTCACAAGACTGAGTCCGGCAAGGGTGCGCCCCTGTCGGCCCATATGAGCTTGCCGCTACTGGATTTCGGTGAACTTATCGCCCCGCGCCTTGCAGACCGGGCAGTGGTCGGGCGCCTCGCCGACAACTGTGTGGCCGCAAACGGGGCATACCTGGATCTTCGCTTCGGCCAGATCCCTCCCGCTTTGAACCGCCTCAAGGGCATCGACGAAGAGTCCGTGGTGGGTCTTCTCCACCGCCATCGCGTAGGTCATCGACATGGTTGCCTGCCGATGCCCCTCGGCTTCTGCATCGGCCACGAAGGCGGGATACATTTCTTCGAACTCGTGCTTCTCTCCGGCGATGGCATCCGCCAGATTCTCCGCCGTCCTCTTGATGCCGCCCATGGCGCGGAGATGGGCATGAGCGTGGATGGTTTCTGCTGCTGCCACGGCCCGGAACAGTTTGGCCACCTGGGCCAGCCCCTCCTTCGCCGCAGCGTCGCCGTAGGCGAGATATTTCCGGTTAGCCTGGCTTTCGCCGGCAAAGGCATCCGCCAAGTTGTGCTGGGTTTTCATCATAGTCCCCTCGGCTCAAGATTGCTCGGTACCCCTCCATCGTAGCGCAGCCCGTCGCTTTGTCACCGGACTGGTTTTCGCCCTTCGCCGGCCGGGCAATGGCATTTTGGCCCACCGCTCCGCCGCAATTGGCCAATCCGACCCATTTCCGCCCCCCGCCCAGGGCCGATTGCCTGGGATTCCACTCTGGCATGCCGATTGCTGTCTTCTTGGTGAACAGGCCGGGTGTTGACGGCCCGGCGGCGGACCGCGCCGCCGACGATGAGGCAAGGAGAAAAGACTATGTCTGACAGGGCGCTCGGCCGGGCGGGACTCACCCGGCGGCAAATTCTGATCGGAACCGCCGGCATCGGCCTGATGGCGATGCCGCGCTGGGTACAAGCCACTCCGGCCGAGGCCGCGGCAGCTATCGCCAAGATCACCGGCGGCGCCAAGCCGGCGGCCGGCCGCATCACCCTGCGCCTGCCGCAAATCGCCGAAAACGGCAACTCGGTCCAATTCGCCGTGGCGGTCGACAGCCCGATGAGCGAGGCCGATCACGTCAAGTCCATCCACGTCATCGCCGAGGAAAATCCCTTCCCGCAGGTCGCGACCTTCTACCTGTCGCCGGCCAACGGCAAGGCCGAGGTGACCATGCGCATGCGCCTGGCCAAGACCCAAACCGTCCGCGCCATCGCCGTCATGTCCAACGGTTCGGCCTACGAGGCGCAACAGGAAGTAAAGGTGACCATCGGCGGTTGTGGCGGCTGAGCAAGAGGAGACAAGAAAAATGGCAGATATCAAAGCACGGGTGAAAGTTCCCTCCACCGCCGCCAAAGGCGAGATAATCGAGATCAAGACGATGATCGCGCATGACATGGAATCCGGCCAACGCAAAGACAAGAGTGGAAAAGTAATTCCTCGCCAGATCATCAACAAATTCACCTGCAGCCTGAACGGCAAGGAAGTCTTCCGATCCGATTGGTATACCGCGGTATCGGCCAATCCGTATCTGTCGTTCTTCCTGCGCGCCAGCGAATCGGGAACCTTCGACTTCGCCTGGCATGACGATAACGGCTCGATCTACAAGGCCTCGGCCCCCATCACCGTATCCTGACAACCAGGGAGTTCCATGCCGATGAGACCCTTGATCGCCGGGGCGGCGATGACAGCCGCCCTGCTGGCCCACGCAGCAGCCCATGCCGCCGGCGCCGACAGCGCCAAGTACAGCGCCGGCGACAAGCGCTCCGGCTACCTGTTCTCCTCCCCTGACACCCGGGCCATGCAGGACGACGACTTCCAGAATCCCGGCATGGCCTGGGTCGACGAAGGAGCCCGCCTGTGGTCCAAGGCCGACGGTGCCGCCGGCAAATCGTGCGGCTCCTGCCACGGTGACGCGGCCTCCACGATGAAGGGAGTCGCCGCCGCCTATCCCAAGTTCAACAACCACCTCGGCAAGGCAATCGACCTCGAGCAGCGGATCAATATCTGTCGCCAGCGCGCTCTGCAAGCCAAGCCCTTCCCGGCGGAATCGCGCGAACTGCTGGCGCTGACTGCCTACATCAAGAGCCAGTCGCGCGGGTTGCCGATGCATGTCGCCGTCGATGGTCCCGCCGCGCCGCTCTTCGCCGAAGGCAGAAAGGCCTATGAAGAGCCGCGCGGTCAAAACGGCATGTCCTGCGCCTCCTGTCACGGCGACGAGGCGGGGAATCGCCGCCTGGACACGGTCAGCCAGGGCCAGAGCAACGGCTTTCCCACCTACCGCCTGTCGTGGCAAACCTTGGGATCGGTCCAACGCCAGTTCGGCAATTGTCTGGCCAGCATGAAGGCGAAGCCGCTCGCCGCCGATTCGCAAGAGGCCATCGCCCTGGAACTCTATGTCGCGGCGCGGGGCAACGGCTTGCCCGTCGAGACGCCCGCGGTCCGCAAATAGCCCCTTCCCTCAAGCTCGGCCGAAGCCCGGCCAGGAAGAGATGCCCATGCTCACCCGACGCGATTTCCTTCAGGTGGCCGCCGCCGCCGCCGCCGCCCTGCCCGCCGGCTTGGCGCAGGCTGCCGAAAGCGGCGTGGTCACGCAAAGCGACCTTTTGGCCTTCAAGCCGGTCGGCCAAGTCACGCTGCTCAACTTCTGCGACATCCACGCCCAACTGGTGCCGCTATATTTCCGCGAGCCCTCGGTCAATATCGGCATCGGCGCGGTGCGCGGCCTGCCACCGCATCTGACCGGCAAGAACTTCCTCAACCATTTCGGCCTGAAGGCCGGCACCCGCGCCGCCTACATGTTCACCAGCGAGGACTTCACCGCCCTGGCTCGGCGCTATGGTCGGGTTGGCGGACTCGATCGCATCGCCACCCTGGTCAAAGCGATTCGGGCCGAGCGTCCGGGCAGCACGCTGCTGCTGGACTCCGGCGACACCTGGCAAGGCTCCTACACGGCGCTCAAAAGCCGGGGCGAGGACATGGTCGACGCCATGCGACTGCTGGGCGTCGATGCGATGACGGCACACTGGGAATTCACCTACGGCACCGACCGGGTGAAGGAACTGGTCGACAAGCTGGGCTTCGCCTTCCTGGCCGGCAATGTCCGGGACACCGAGTGGGACGAGGAAGTATTCAGGCACACCGCGTTCTTCGACCGCGGCGGCATCAAGGTGGCGGTAATCGGCCAGGCCTTCCCTTATACGCCGGTGGCCAATCCGCGGTGGATGATCCCCGGTTGGAGCTTCGGCATCCGCGAAGACGGCATGCAAAAGCGGGTCGATGCGGCGCGGGCCGCCGGCGCCCAGTTGGTGGTGATGCTGAGTCACAACGGATTCGATGCCGACCGCAAGATGGCGCAACGGGTCAGAGGCATCGACGTGGTCCTGACTGGTCATACCCACGATGCCATCCCGGCGGTGGTGCCGGTCGGCTCCACCCTCCTGGTAGCCGCCGGTTCGCATGGCAAGTTCCTGGCCCGCCTTGACCTCGAGGTCAAGGGCGGCAAGGTCACCGACTATGCCTTCAAGCTGATCCCGGTGCTGTCCGACGCCATCGCCCCCGACCCCGAGATGGCGGCGCAAGTCGCCAAGATCCGCGCCCCCCACAAGGCGGAACTCAGCCGCGTGCTGGGTCGCACCGACAGCCTGCTGTACCGGCGGGGCAATTTCAACGGCACCTTCGACGACCTGATCTGCCAGGCGCTGCTGCATGAGCGCGACGCCGAAATCGCCCTGTCGCCGGGCTTCCGCTGGGGAGCGACCTTGCTTCCCGGTCAGGACATCACCGTCGAGGACATCTATAACCAGACCGCCATCACCTATCCCGCCGCCTATCGCATGGCGATGACCGGCAAGGCGATCAAGGCCGTGCTGGAGGACGTCGCCGACAACCTGTTCAACCCCGATCCCTATTACCAGCAGGGCGGCGACATGGTGCGCGTCGGAGGCATGAGCTACATCATCGATCCCACCCGGCCCAGCGGCAAGCGGATCACCGACATGCGCCTGAGCCGCGGCGGCAAGGTCATCGACCCCGCCAAGACCTATCAGGTGGCTGGCTGGGCCTCGGTCAACCAGGGAACGCAGGGACCGCCAATATGGGACCTGGTCGCCAACTACGTCACCGGACGGAAGGTGGTGAAGGTGCCGGAGGGGCAGCTGGTCAAGGTTGTCGGGGTGTAGGACAGCAAGGAGGATTCGATGAACGAGCTACCCGTCAGCACCGTCGTCGCCGGGGCCGGCTTCCTTGCCGGAATGGTGTTCGGCGCCGTCGCCAACAAGACGGACTTCTGTACCATGGGCGCCATCTCCGACATCGTCTTCATGGAGGACTGGCGGCGCATGCGAGCCTGGCTTCTGGCCATCGCCGTAGCCATCCTCGGCACCCAGGCGATGAACTCGGCGGGTATGATCGATACCAGCAAGTCGATCTACCTCACCCCCAATTTCGGTTGGCTCGGCGCCGTGCTTGGCGGCTTGATGTTCGGCTTCGGCATGACCATGGCCGGCGGCTGCGGCAACAAGACCCTGGTCCGCATCGGCGGCGGCAATCTGAAATCGCTGGTGGTCCTGCTGGTCATCGGCGTCGCCGCCTATATGACGTTGCGCGGTTTGATCGCCGTCGGCCGGGTCCGGATGGAGGCCGTCGCCAATATCGACCTCGGCAGCCACGGCCTATCCAATCAGGGCCTGCCGGGCATGCTGTCCAAGCTCACCGGCCTGTCGCCGACGGCCGCCCGCTGGGCGGTCGCGGCGCCACTGGCCGCCGGCCTGCTGCTGTTCTGCTTCCGTGACCCGGATTTCCGCGGTTCACCGGCCAAGGTCGTGTCGGGGCTGGTCATTGGCCTGATGGTGCCGGCCGGCTGGTGGATCACCGGCGTCCTGGGCAACGACGACTTCTCGCCCACCGCCCTGGCCTCGTTCACCTTCATCGCCCCGATCGGCGACAGCGTCGAATACCTGATGACCTTCAGCGGTGCCACCATCAACTTCGGCATCGGCACGGTAGGTGGAGTGATCGCCGGTTCGCTGGCCGCCGCTCTGGCCACAGGAGGGTTCCGACTGGAAGGGTTCGAAAGCGCCAACGACACCCTGCGGCATCTGGTCGGCGCGGCGATGATGGGAATAGGCGGCGTACTGGCCCTGGGCTGCACCATCGGACAAGGACTGACCGGTATGTCCACCCTTGCCGCCGGCTCGCTGCTCGCCCTGTTGTCGATCATCGGCGGCGGCGTGCTGGGCCTCAAATATCTGGAGCGGAGAAGCGTCGGCGGCGCCCTGCGCGCCGTGCTGGTCCGCGGCTGAAACGGCAGGAGGCGCATCATGGCGATCCTCGACGTGTCCTTCGCCGCCGCCTTCGGGGCCGGCGCCCTGAGCTTCGCCTCGCCCTGCGTCCTGCCCCTCGTTCCCGCCTATCTGTGCTTCCTCGGTGGAGCGTCGCTGGATCTGGCCGGCGAACCGGAGTCGCCCAATGGCAAGGTGGTGGCGGCGGCCGCCGCCTTCGTCGCCGGCTTCGCCACCGTGTTCGTCGCCCTGGGCGCCTCGGCCTCGGCGGTCGGCGGGCTGCTCGCCGCCAACATGCACTGGCTGGCACCGGCCGCAGGCGGGATCATCATCCTGCTCGGCCTGCATTATTGCGGCCTGCTGCGTCTCGCCTTGCTGGATCGCGACAAGCGCCTGCACATCGCACGGCGGCCACCCGGCCTGGCTGGAGCCTTCGTCATCGGCCTTGCCTTCGCGCTCGGCTGGACCCCCTGCGTCGGCCCCATCCTTGCCACCATCCTGATGATCGCCGCCAGCCGGCACGGTGCCGCCGGCGGCACCCTTCTGCTCAGCGCCTACGCCGCCGGGCTCGGCATTCCCTTTCTTGCCGCCGCCCTTGCCACCAGACCGTTCCTGACGTGGATGCGCCGGTTCAGACGCCACCTGCGTCTGGTCGAATTGGCGATCGGCGGCGCGCTGATCGCCACCGGCACGATGATCCTCACCGGCAGCGCCGCCGACGTGGCCGGGTGGCTGGTCGACAGCCTGCCGGCCCTTGGCAGGGTCGGGTAATGGCAAGACATCGCAAGCAATCCTGAACTCGGGAGAATTACCATGAAGCTGATCTCGGCCGCCTTTCTGTCGGCGCTCCTCGTCTCCTCGGCTCCCGCGCTGGCGGAGGATCTGGCCAAGCCCGCGCCCGACTGGGACCATCCGCGCAAGCTCCTGCTGCAACTGGATACGGATAATCCGAAGAAGGTAAACCTGATCCTCAACAACGCTCTCAACAGCCAGACCTTCTACGGCCCCGACAACGTCAAGGTCGCCATCGTCGCCTTCGGCCCCGGGGTGAATGTCCTGTTGAAGGGCTCGAAAGTGGCGGATCGGGTGGCGGCGGCGGCATATAACCAGGTGGAGTTTCTCGCCTGCGGCCAGACCATGACGTCGTTGAAAAAAACTGCTGCCGACCTGCTGCCGGGGGTGGCGATGACGCCGGCCGGCGTGCCGACGCTGCTCGAGCGTCAGCTCAAGGGCTGGACCTACATCGCCCCATGACGCGGCGCCCCATCACCCGACGTGAAGCAATCAGGGCGGCCGGCCTGTTGACCGCCGCCCTCGCCGCGGTGCTGTGGAGCGGTCAGGCGCCCGCCCGGAGCGGCGGCGGCATTGACCTGCCGCGCCGGATCGCCGAAGCCGCAGCTACCGGCAAGCGCTTCGCCGTGGTCTGGGAGCAGAAGGGCTGCCCCTATTGCCGCCGGATGGACGATCAGTATTTGTCCGATCCGCGGATCTCCGGTTGGATCAGCAGCCATTTCGTCCTGGTCGTGCTGGATCTGCACGGGACGCGGATGGTGACCGACTTCGACGGCAGCCGGCAATCGGAAAGCCGCCTGGGGCAAAAATACGCCATCCATGTCACCCCGACGATCCAGTTCCTTCCCAAGGATCCCGCCGCCGTTGCCGGACGATCGGGCCCCGACATCGAGTCGGCGCGCATGCCGGGCCTGCTGGAGGCTGATGATTTCCTCTCAATGTTCCAGTGGGTAGCGGAGGGGCAGCGGGAAGATTTCGCCGCCTTTGCGCGGCGGCGGGCACACCCCCAGCCGGCCCTCCCCCATCCGGGGGGAGGGCCATGAACAGCAGGGATGGTTCAAAAGCGTCCGGAAAAGATCAGCCATACCCGGTCGCCTTGCGGCCGGTTCTCCACCAGCATTTCATGCTGCCATTTGGCAATCACGCCGACACCGAACAGCGGAAAGCGGACCTGGGGCCCGATGCCCAGAACGCGGCCCATGAACCCCGCGCCCGGGTCGTGGGGAATGATGACCGGCCTGCCGAACTGAGTGTCACCCGTCAGCTGCTTGTAGTAATAACCGTTGATGTCGAACCATGTATACCCTGAGATCCTGTGGCCAATATTATAATCAACTTCGAATTCGTCGCCAGATTGGTAATGTGTATGCGTATCTTCCATATTCTTGATGTAGCTCGGCATGAAGCCGATCTCGATATCCTTCGTCGGCTGCCAGGTTTGCCCGAACGAAACCCAGTAGCTCCAGTAGTTCCGTGAAACGTTAAAGGGATAGGTGTTGTCATACTGTCCAGTCGGCGCGCTGAGGTAGACCTGGACGTTGTGATCAATATGTCCGATAGCCGTATCGCCGCTCCACCCCATCTGGATGGGAGCGAATTTCACGTCTCCCAGCCCCCACTGACGCCGGTCGACGGGGAAGTGGACCTCGTCGGGTGATTTTTTCTGGAACATCGACTGCAGCATCGGGATCTGGAGAGTCATGCCCCACTTCGTGCCGGCGAATTGCTCGGGGAACACGTAGGAAAGCCGGGCGCCGAGCTGTTCGACTTCAACATGATATTTGGGCAGGAACGACTGGCCATAGCGGCCAGCCAGCTTGTTGGCATCATAGAAAAAATTCAGTTCCGAATAGGAAAACCCGTCGGGCGGCAGCAGGCCGAGATTGGTTGTCTTCTGCCCCTGAAAATAAGCCGTGCCACCGCCTTCCGTGGCCTGCGCGCCGCCGGCCCAGGCAGCGAGAACTGCCGCGCCCGCAACCACATGCCGGGCGATTTTCCTGCGCGGCGTCACCTGGCCGCGTAGAGCCTGCCCCTCCCGCCGGGTCTTCCCCCACATGCCCGCCGGCAAATCCCTGGCCGTCTCGGTCTTCTTCCTGTCCATGAACATCCTGCCGTTCTCCCCGGTGCCAAGCCATGGCGACGCTCTCTGCGGAGCGCCTTTTCGTCACCGGACAGAAGCAACCGAGATGCCAGATGGCAAAAGCCAAACGGATAGGCGGGACGAGTAAAGACGGCGCCGAGCGCCGCCCCGTCGCCAGGAAGGAAGAGGATAACAGGCTATCCGTTCGGGCGGGCCTGCGCCGCGGTCAAATCGACATACTCTACTTTTACGAGCCGTCTTTTTGACCCATAATTATTAGCTTGCTCTGATATGTTCTAGCATCGTGGCGGCACGGATGGCAATGATATTTATGTACTACTTTCACCCGAGATCGCCGCCGGAAGTGTCCAGCTTGCGCAGCAGGGTCTTGTAGCCGATGTCGAGAATGCGGGCGGCTTCAGCCTTGTTGCCGCCGGCCCGCTCCAGGACGGTAAGGATGTAGCTCATCTCGACCTCGGCGAGAGTCTTGGGGCGCGCCTCGCCTTCGCCGGCTTCGCCGAATTGCCATCCCTGCCCGCCCAACGCCGTAGGCAGTGCGGTGACCGGGATTTCCGTCATCTTGCCCGAGCACAGGATGACCGACTGCTCGATGGCGTTCTCCAGTTCGCGGATATTTCCCGGCCAGTCCCCCTCGACCAGCGCGGCCATCGCCTCGGCCGAGAACCGGCAGACCCGGCGGCCGTGGGCCTGCGCATAGCGTCGCACGAAATGCTCGACCAGCACGGGGATGTCGAGGCGCCGCTCGCGCAGCGGCGGGATCCGCACCGACAGGGTATTGAGGCGGTGATAAAGGTCGCGACGGAACTCGCCACTCTTCACCAGTTCCTCCAGAGGCCGGTTGGCGGCGCAGATGAGGCGGAAATCCACCGGCACCTCGGTGGTTCCTCCCACCGGCCGAATCTTGCGCTCCTGAAGGGCGCGCAGCAGGCGCCCCTGCATCGGCAGGGTAGCGGCGTTGATCTCATCGAGGAACAGTGTGCCGTGGTGAGCCTCCTCCATCAGGCCCTTCTTATCGGCGACGGCGCCGGTGAACGCCCCTTTGCGATAACCGAACAGTTCGGCCTCGGCCAGATTGTCGGGCACGGCAGCCATGTTTATGGCAAGGAACGGCCCACGCCCGGCGTGGATCGCCCGCGCCACCAGTTCCTTGCCGGTGCCGCTCTCGCCCTCGATCAGAACATTGGCCTGGGTGTCGCGGATTCGGCAGATCCATTCGCGCAGGCGCTGCACGAGGGGGCTGTTGCCCTTGATACCGTCGAGTTCCGGATCCCGGGCCGCCGCCTCGCGAGCGCGGCGCCGCAGGCCACGCTCGCGCTCGACCTTGGCCAGCACCAACTGGAATGCCTCGGGGCTGAACGGCTTGGGCAGAAAATCGAAGGCTCCCTCCTTCACTGCCTTGACCGCGTTGTCGATGCTGGAATAGCCGCTGATCACCACGATCGGCAGGTCGGGGTCGATCACCAGGGCACGCCGGATCACCTCGAAGCCATCGACTCCCGGCATCATCAGATCGGTGAACAGGATATCCGGGGGTTGGCGGAGCAGTTCCGCCTCGAACTCTCCCACCGACTTGGCGAGGCGAACCTCGAACTCGCCGCAGGACTCGATGGCCCGCTTGAGGATATAGGCGACATCAGGTTCGTCCTCGACGATTATGATATCTGTCAATCCTCCTTTTCCATCGCTGATGGATGGGCCATGCTCATGCACTCGTGCCGACAATTCCACTCACCTCCAGCATGCCGACGGGTCCTGACCTTTTGCCAACGTCTCAGCGCACCGAACCGGCGCCCCCATCCCGCGTGCGGCCGACGGCAGCGTGGTGGCGCACCCTGTGGATGCGGGCCGTGGTGGTCCTGGCCGGCTCGGTCGGTCTCACCACCGCCGTCCTGTTCGTCAGCGTCGACCACTTCGTCAAATCGCGCTTCACCATCGTTCACGATGTCCGCCTGACCCGCCTCATCGGCCTCACTCAACGGACGGTCTCCGAACAACTGGCCGAATTGGCAAGCATCGCCAGCCTGCTCGTCGAGGACACCGAACTGGTGGATAGTACCTACTCGTATCTCAACCTGAAAGGAGGAATGGATCGGCCGCGTGCCGCGGTGGCCCGAATTGCCGCCGCCTTCCGCCTCGAGTCGGTGTCGCTGTGGACGATGGACGGGCGCCAAATCGGCGCCGTCGGAGATGGCCCGCCGTTGTCGGTTACCGCCTTTCCCGACGATGGGCTCGGCGCCCATACGGCGGCCATCCGACGAGGCGACGATATCTGGCTGCTGGCCGTCGCCACCCTGCATGGTCATCGGGGCAGGCTGGCGCGCCTGCAGCTGGCCAAACGCCTGACCACACTGTTCCGCCCCAACCAAGGCACCGGCGTCGTCGTCAGCATCGCCCCTGCTGGACCGCCGCCGGCAGGCGCCATCCGGGTCCCGGCGGTGCTCGGCGGCGGCACCGATGCCGCCATCGACATCATTGTCCCCGACGAGGTCGGCGAGGCCCTGGCCGACGTCAAGACGGTGCTGGCCCTGGTGATGACCGGCTTCGGCGTCTTGCTGGTGACGACCATCGTCGTCTTCCTGCGCCGCATGTTCCGCCCGGTGTTCGATGTCATCGACGCCACCCTGGCGGTCGGCCGAGGCGAGTTCGGGCGGACGGTGGCCGGCGGCGGCCGTAATGCCATGGGGCAGCTGGTTCAGGCCTTCAACAAGATGTCGGATGACTTGAAGCGATTGCGACGGCTGGAGCGCGAGGCCCAGCACCGGGAACAGCTGTCGGCAATCGGCCGGGTGGCGGCGCGCGTCGCCCACGACTTGAACAATCCGCTGACCGTCATCAGCAATGTGGCACGGTTGGTCGCCGCGCGCCGGGACATCGACGGCCAGTTGCAGGACGACATGAAGCTGGTGCTGCATCACTGCGACCGCTCGATCGCCACCATCGAAGCGCTGCTGGCCTATGGTCGACCGATCCGCCTGACCCGCCAACAGATCGACCTCGGGTCCCTCTGCCGGGGCATCGCCGACCGGTGGTCGGCACGCCATGCGGAAGTGACGCTGAGCATGGCGGCACCGCCGCAACCTCTGCCGGCCCTGGTCGACCCCTATCGCCTGGAACAGATGCTCGACAACCTGCTCGACAATGCAAGCTCCTTCGCCGGCCGGATCGAGATCGGGGTGGGATGGGAAGGCGAAATGGCCTTCATCGCCGTCACCGATGACGGTCCCGGCTTTTCGGCCGAAGCCCACGAGCATCTGTTCGAGCCGTTCTTCACCACCCGGATCGGCGGAACCGGGCTGGGCCTGGCCAGTTGCCTGGCCATCGCACGGGCCCACGGCGGTGATCTCGACGTCGATGCCGGTCCGCCGACCAAAGTCACCGTTTGGCTTCCGTCAGTGCCCTAGCCTGGCTGACCGATCAGGGTGCCGGGAGCTTCCACAGCGACGGCGACCGCCTCCTTGACGCCTTGGTTCATATGGGAGTCATGGTTGTTGAACGTGGTGTAATCCGGCGGGGGTGAGTCTGGGTTCTGGCAACCGGCAAGGAACAAGGCCGTTGCGGCCAACGCCAGGGCTCGAAGGATTGTCATCTCATTTCTCCTGACAAGACACCCAGAGGCAATCTACGAAAGGATATCCTTCCTATTTCACAATGCCTGCCGGTGCTTACCTGCCGCCGTTGCGGCGGCGGCCAAGGGGCCGGACGGCTGCGCCCGGCCGGGGACCAAGATAAGCCTGGCGCACTGACTCATCTGAGTGGATCAGTGCATTAGGCCCGAATTGTCACAGTACATTATATTTTCATGATGTGCATGAGTGGCGGCTTGCGCGGAATTTGCACGCTTACACGGAGCATTTCAAAGCCGTGGCGACGGCAGCAAGGCATTGATTCAACATTCCGGCGCTACCCAAGTTCCACATCCAGATGGCCATTCGGTCCGGACGCGCGGAATCACGCGACCGGGCAAGGCGACGCGAGTCATTAAGTTTGGAATTAGACCAAGGTAGAATGGCGGCGGGATTCCCGCATCGGCTAGGGTGACACCATCGCGTATCGACTTAGTTCAACAGTGCTCTCACAAATTCAAATCCAGGGAGGTCTCTCATGAAAGCTTGGCGCAAACCCCAGGTCGTCGAAATCGCCGTCGGCACCGAAATCAACGCCTACGCCTGCGCGGCGCTGTAGGCCGCACCCCGCCACCTCACCGGCCACCTCACCGGCCACGGCGGGCGCCTGTCCGTCCGCCGTGGTGCGAGCACCAATATCATGAAGATCCTGGTTCTCGGCTCCGCCGCGGGCGGCGGATTCCCGCAGTGGAACTGTAATTGCGAGGGCTGCCGTCGGGTCCGTGCGGGCGACCCGTTCGCCCAGCCGCGGACCCAATCCTCGATCACCGTCACGGCGAACGGCAGCCAGTGGGTGCTGTTCAACGCCTCGCCCGACCTCAGGGCCCAAATCAACGCCAACCCGGCCCTGCAACCGCAAGGCGCGGTCCGCGGCAGCCCGATCGCCGCGGCGCTGGTCACCAATGCCGATATCGACCACATAGCCGGTCTTCTGACCCTGCGCGAGGCGCAGCCTTTCACCGTCTATGCCACGCCGCGGGTGCATGGAGTGCTGGCTGGAAACTCGGTCTTCCAGGTGCTCAACGCCCAGCTGGTATCGCGGCGCTCCATGCCCCTGGATCAGCCCTTCAGCCCATTCGGGCCCGACGAAACCGATCTCGGCATCCAGGTCGAAGCCTTCGCCGTTCCCGGCAAGGTCGCCCTTTACCTGGAAGACGAAACCCAGGGTGCCAATTTCGGCTCGCGCCCGGAAGACACGGTGGCGCTCAAGGTCACCGACCGCCGCTCCGGGCGATCGTTCTTCTACCTGCCGGGTTGCGCCGCCATGCCGCCCTGGCTGGCCGATCGGCTGCGCGGCGCGGACCTGGTCCTGTTCGACGGCACGACCTGGACCGACGATGAGATGCAAAGGACCGGCACCGGCAGCAAGACCGCCGGCCGCATGGGCCATATGTCAATGTCCGGCACCGAAGGCAGCATCGCCGCCTTCGCCGGCCTCGATGTCGCCCGCAAGGCGTTCATCCACATCAACAACACCAATCCCGTGCTGCTTCATGACAGCGTCGAACGGCGCCAGGCCGAGGCGGCGGGCTGGGAAATCACCTATGACGGCATGGAGTTCCTGCTATGACCGAGATGATGCAGCTTCTCTCCCGCGATGAACTGGAACGCCGCCTCTATGCCATCGGCGAACGCCAGTATCACGACCTTCACCCCTTCCACACGCTGCTGCATGGCGGCAAGCTAGCCAGGGGTCAAGTCCAGGCCTGGGCCCTCAACCGCTTCTATTACCAGGTCTCCATCCCGCGCAAGGACCTGACGATCATGTCGCGGATGGAGGACCCTGCCCTGCGCCGGGCCTGGCTGCAGCGCGTTCTCGACCATGACGGGCTGGGCACCGACGGACAGGTCGACGAAAGCAAGGTCGGTGGGATCGAACGCTGGCTACGCCTGACCGACGGGCTGGGGCTGGACCGCGATTACGTGATTTCGCTGGAAGGAATTCTGCCGGCCACCCGCTACGCAGTCGACGCCTATGTCAACTTTTGCGCCCAGCACTCCATTCTCGAGGCGATCGCCTCGTCGCTGACGGAACTGTTTGCCCCGTCCATCCATCGCGAGCGGATCGCCGGCTTCGAGGAGAACTACGACTTCGCCAACGACGCCACGTTGTCCTATTTCCGCAAGCGCCTTGACGAAGCGCCGCGGGATGTCCGCTTCGGCCTGCAGTATGTCCTGGACAACGCCGTCACGCCGGCACAGCAGCGCCAGGTGCAGGCCGCCTTGCGGTTCAAGACCGAGCTTTTGTGGGCGCAACTCGACGCCCTGCACCACGCCTATGTTTCACCCGGCCTCATTCCGCCCGGTGCTTTCGTGCCCGAGGGCACGACGGCCACCGAGTATCGCCGGTGAACGGCGCCCGCTCCGTCGGCGAAGAGGCACGGCCACGGCTGGCGCCAGGCGTGGTGCTGCGCCATGACCGGGCCCGCGGCGGGTGGGTCTTGCTGGGCCCGGAGCGGGTCTTGGTGCTGGACGACGTCGCCCTGGAAGTGATCCGGACCTGCACCGCCGATCAAACCACCGTCGCCCAGGGTGTGGACCGCCTCGCCAAGGCTTTTGATGCCCCACGCGCAGCCATCGCCGCCGATGTGCTCGACATGCTGAACGACCTGCGAAACCGGGGATTTATCATCCTATGACCGTCATGCCGGTGCCACCGCCCATCGCCTTACACGCCGAGTTGAGCCACCGCTGCCCGTTGAAGTGCCCATACTGCTCCAACCCGCTGGCCCTTGAACCGGCTAGTCGCGAACTCGATACGGCCGCCTGGAAGCGGGTGCTCGACGAGGCGGCCGAGGCCGGTGCCTTGCAGGTCCATTTCAGCGGCGGAGAACCGTGCGCGCGCGGCGACCTCGAAGACCTGGTCGCCCACGCCGCCGCCGCGGGGCTTTATATCAACCTGATCACCTCGGCGGTCACCGTAGATCGGGCGCGGCTGGAACGCCTCAAGGCGGCCGGACTGCAGCATGTGCAGATCAGCTTCCAGGACACCCGCCCGGCCGAAGCTGACCGCATCAGCGGCTTCGCCGGCGGCCAGGCGCGCAAGCTGGCGGCGGCCCGTGAGGTGGTCGATCTGGGACTGGCGCTGACGATCAACGCGGTGCTGCACCGTCACAACATCGAACGGGTCGAGGAATTCATCGACTTGGCCCTCGACCTTGGCGCCGGGCGCATCGAAATCGCCAATGTGCAGTACTACGGCTGGGCCCTCCTCAACCGCGCCGCCCTGATGCCGACACGCCGGCAGTTGATCGCCATGGATGCCGCCGTCAAGGCGCGGCTACCGTCTCTTACCGGGCGGATCGTCGTCGACTATGTGGTCCCCGACTACTATGCCCGCCGGCCGAAATCCTGCATGGGCGGCTGGGGCCGACGCTTCATCCTGGTCACACCGTCGGGGTTGGCGCTGCCCTGCCACGCCGCCGAAACCATCCCCGGAATGAGCTTCGAAACCGTCGGCAGCCGGCCGCTTTCCGCCATCTGGGAAGACGGCGAGGCGTTCCGGCGCTTCCGCGGCACCGACTGGATGCCCCGGCCCTGCCGGGACTGCGACCAGCGGGAGCAGGATTGGGGCGGCTGCCGCTGCCAGGCCTTGGCCTTGGCGGGAGACGCGGCGGCCGCCGACCCGGTCTGCGAGAAATCAGACCGGCACGCCGAGGTGGTCGCCATGGCCGAAGCGGATTCCGCCACCGATGCACCGATCCGCTATCGAGGGTCCCTGTAGGCCACCGTGTTCTACTGGCTACGAAGCAGAAAGCACTATCGGCTTTGCCGACAACAATTTTTGCTTTCCGTTACGTCTCGCCCTTGTGGTGAACATTGTCCTCCGCCAGTCACCGTGGCAGGTCGGTGCGGCCCATAAGGAATTCGTCGACGGCGCGGGCCGCCTGGCGGCCTTCGCGGATCGCCCAGACAACCAGCGACTGACCGCGCCGCATGTCGCCGGCGGCGAACACCTTGTCGACCGAAGTCCGGTAGCTTTCGGTGTCCGCTTTCACATTGCCGCGGGCATCCTTGTCCACTCCCAGCGCGGTCAGCAGGCCTTCGTGCACCGGATGGACGAAGCCCATGGCCAGCAGCACCAGATCGGCCTGCAGGACGAATTCGGTGCCGGCAACCGGCTGTAGCCGGCTGTCGACTTCAATAGCATTCAATGTGGCGACCCGGCCGCCTTGCCCCCCCAGGCTTTGCGCGGTGACGCCCCAGCGGCGTTCACAACCTTCCTCGTGCGACGTCGAACTGCGCAGCTTCTGTGGCCAGAGCGGCCAGGTGAGCAGCTTGTTCTCCTTCACCGGCAGCTTGGGCATGATTTCCAGCTGAGTGACCGACAGGGCACCCTGGCGATTTGACGTTCCGACACAATCCGACCCGGTGTCACCGCCGCCGATCACCACCACATGCTTGCCGGTGGCCAAGATCTCCGGCCCGACGATCGCCTCGCCGGCAACACGGCGATTGGACTGGGCGAGGAATTCCATGGCGAAATGCACGCCATCCAGGTCGCGGCCGGGAACCGGCAGGTCGCGTGGCCGCTCCGCCCCCCCGGTAAGCAGGACGGCGTCGAAATCGCGCAGCAGGTCCGCCGCCGGCAGTGCCTTGCCGACTTCGATGCCGGTACGGAAGGTCACCCCCTCCGCCTGCATCTGGGCGATGCGGCGATCGATCACCGACTTGTCGAGCTTGAAATCGGGAATGCCATAGCGCAGCAGGCCACCGGCCTTACCGTTCTTCTCGAATACCGTGACGGCATGTCCGGCGCGCGCCAGTTGCTGGGCAGCGGCCAATCCGGCCGGCCCGGAGCCGACCACGGCGGCCCGCTTGCCGGTCCGCGGATGGCAATTGTCGGGAAGGATCCACCCTTCCGCCCAGCCCTTCTCGACGATGGCGTGCTCGATGTCCTTGATGGTCACCGGGCTGTCCTGCAGGTTCAGCGTGCAGGCCGCCTCGCAGGGGGCCGGGCAGACGCGGCCGGTGAACTCGGGAAAGTTGTTGGTGGAATGCAGGACCTCCAGCGCATCGCGCCAGCGGTTGCGGTACACCAGATCGTTCCAATCAGGGATGATGTTGTTCACCGGGCAACCGGTATGGCAGAACGGTACGCCGCAATCCATGCAGCTCGTGGCCTGACGGCTCAACCCCGCCTCGTCGAGCGGAACGGTGAATTCCCGGTAATGTTTGAGGCGTTCGGCCACCGGCGCGTTGTCGTGCTCCTGCCGGGGGAACTCCTTGAATCCGGTCGGCTTGCCCATCTCAGCGCCCCCCCGCCAGTACGGCCTCGGGGCCTTGCGCCTTCTGCATCGCCTCCAATGCCTTCCGGTAGTCCACCGGCATCACCTTGACGAATTTGGGCATGTAATATTCCCAGTTGAGCAAGATGTCGTGAGCGCGGGCGCTCTTGGTGTAGCGGCTGTGATTTTCGATCAGCATGCGCAGCCGCGCGGCATCGTGGCGGGTCATGTCGGTCGACACGTCGACCAGGCCGTGCCCTTCCAACTCGCCGCCCGACCAGTCCTGTGCCTCGGGAACATTTTCTTCGGCGGCAATCGGCTCCAGTTCGACCATGGCCATGTTGCAGCGGCGCTGGAAGTCTCCGGTCTCGTCCAGCACATAGGCCACGCCGCCGCTCATGCCGGCGGCGAAGTTGCGGCCGGTCTGGCCAATGACCACGACAATGCCGCCGGTCATGTATTCGCAGCCATGGTCGCCCACCCCTTCGACCACCGCCGTGGCGCCGGAATTGCGCACGGCGAAACGCTCTCCGGCGACGCCACGGAAATAGCATTCACCCTCGATGGCGCCATACAGCACGGTGTTGCCGACGATGATGTTGTCTTCGGCGACCAGTTCGGACCGCTCCGGCGGCATAATGACGATGCGTCCGCCCGACAGGCCCTTGCCCACATAGTCATTGGCTTCGCCGGTCAACTCCAGCGTCACGCCCTTGGCCAGGAAGCCGCCGAAGGTCTGTCCGGCTGTGCCCGACAGACGGATGGCAATGGTATCGTCGGGCAGGCCGGCATGGCCATAGCGCTTGGCCACTTCGCCCGACAGCATGGCGCCGACGGTGCGGTCGGTGTTGTGGACCTCGAGACTGGCCTGCACGGGCTTCCGGCGCTCCAGCGCCGGCTTGGCCAGTTCGATGAGCCGGCGATCAAGGACCTCGTCCAGCCCGTGTTCCTGCCTCTCGGTGTTCCGGGTAGCAACGCCCGGACCGGCCACCGGCTTGTAGAACAGGCGGGAGAAGTCAAGCCCCCTGGCTTTCCAGTGATTGACCGCCCTGCGGGCATCCAACAGATCACTGCGGCCGATCAGGTCGGACAGCTTGCGCACACCGAGGGACGCCATGATCTCGCGCACTTCCTCGGCGACGAAAAAGAAGAAGTTGATCACATGCTCGGGCTGGCCGGTGAACCGCTTCCTCAATTCCGGATCCTGGGTCGCCACGCCCACCGGACAGGTGTTGAGGTGGCATTTGCGCATCATGATGCAGCCGGCGGCGATCAGCGGTGCGGTGGCGAAACCGAACTCGTCGGCACCCAACAGCGCTCCGATCACCACGTCGCGGCCGGTCCGCAAGCCACCGTCCACCTGCACGCAGATGCGTCCGCGCAGCCGGTTCAGCACCAGCGTCTGATGGGTCTCGGCCAAGCCGATCTCCCACGGGCTGCCGGCATGCTTGATCGAGGTCAGCGGCGAGGCGCCGGTGCCGCCGTCATAGCCCGAGATGGTCACATGATCGGCGCGGGCCTTGGATACGCCGGCGGCGACCGTGCCCACCCCCACCTCGGACACCAGCTTGACGCTGACGCGCGCCTCGGGGTTGACGTTCTTCAGATCGAAGATCAACTGGGCCAGATCCTCGATCGAATAGATGTCGTGATGCGGCGGCGGGCTGATCAGGCCGACGCCGGGGGTCGAATGGCGGACCCGCGCGATAACCCCGTCCACCTTGTGGCCCGGCAGCTGCCCGCCTTCACCCGGCTTGGCGCCTTGCGCCATCTTGATCTGGATGTCGTCGGCGTTGACCAGGTATTCCGCAGTCACGCCGAACCGCCCCGAGGCCACCTGCTTGATGGCCGAGCGCAGCGAATCGCCGTTGGGCAGCGGCTGGAACCGCTCCGCTTCCTCGCCGCCTTCGCCGGTGTTCGACTTGCCGCCGATGCGGTTCATGGCGATGGCGAGAGTGGTGTGCGCCTCGCGGCTGATGGAGCCGAAGCTCATGGCGCCGGTGACAAAGCGCTTGACGATCTCGCTGGCCGGCTCGACCTCGTCGAGCGGCACCGGCGCCCCGGCCGGCTTCACCTCGAACAAGCCGCGCAACGTCAGCAGACGCTCGTTCTGCTGGTCGACCATGCGGGAGAATTCGCGGAAGCGGTCGCGCGAATTGCCGCGCACCGAATGCTGCAGGGCGGCGATGCTGTCCGAGGTCCACATGTGGTCCTCGCCACGCAGGCGGTGGGCGTATTCGCCCCCGGCCGCCAGCATGCTGCGCAGCACCGGCGAGGCGCCGTAGGCCGCCCGGTGCCGGCGCACCGCCTCTTCGGCGATCTCAGCCGCGCCCACGCCCTCGATACGTGACGCGGTGCCGGTGAAATAAGCGTCGACAAAGGCCGACGACAGGCCGATCGCGTCGAAGATCTGCGCGCCGCAATAGGACTGGTAGGTCGAGATGCCCATCTTGGCCATCACCTTGAGCACCGCCTTGTCGACGCCCTTGATGAAGCGCTTGCGCAACTCCTGCGCCGATGGCGGGTCGTAAAGGTTGGGCCGCATGGCATCCAGGGTTTCGAAGACCAGATAGGGATTGATCGCCTCCGCCCCGTAGCCGGCCAACAGGCAGAAATGATGGATTTCGCGCGCTTCGCCGGTCTCCACCACGAGGCCGACCTCGGTGCGCTGCCCTTCCTTGATCAAATGCTGATGCACCGCCGAGGTGGCGAGCAGGGCCGGAATCGGGATGCGGTCGGCGTTAACCCCCCTGTCCGACAGGATGAGGATGTTGACCCCGTCGCCGACGACCCGGCTGACCTCGGCCCGCAGGCGTTCGATCGCCCGCTCCATGCCGGCCGCGCCCTCGGCGGCCGGCCAGGTGATGTCCAGCGTCACCGAACGGAACGCATTGTCAGCGTGCTCGCTGATGCCGCGGATCTTTTCCAGGTCCTCGTTGGTCAGGATCGGTTGGCGAACCTCCAGCCGCTTGCGATGGTTGTCTTCGGGGCGACCGAGCAGATTGGGCCTCGGACCGATCAGGCTGACCAGGCTCATCACCGCCTCTTCGCGGATCGAGTCGATCGGCGGGTTGGTCACCTGGGCGAAGCACTGCTTGAAATAGACGTAGAGCAGCTTGGCCTTCGAGGACAGCACCGCCAACGGCGTGTCGGTCCCCATGCTGCCCACCGCCTCCTGCCCCGAGACCGCCAGCGGCGTCAGCAGAAACTTGAGATCCTCCTGGGTGTAGCCGAAGGCCTGTTGCCGATCCAACAGGGTCGCCGGATCGGGGGCCACCGGCTGCACATCGGCGGGAAGATCTTCGAGGACGATCTGGGTCTCGGCCAGCAGTTTGGCGTAAGGATGGGCTTCCGCCAGTTCAGCCTTGATCTCGGTATCGTCGATGATGCGCCCCTGCTCGAGATCGATCAGCAGCATCTTGCCCGGCTGCAGGCGCCACTTCTTGACGATCTTCGCTTCGGGAATGGGCAGCACGCCCATCTCGGAAGCCATCACCACCAGGTCGTCGTCGGTGACCAGATAGCGGGCCGGCCGCAGGCCGTTGCGGTCCAAGGTGGCACCGATCTGCCGGCCGTCGGTGAAGCATACCGCGGCGGGGCCGTCCCACGGCTCCATCAGGGCCGCGTGGTATTCGTAGAAAGCGCGCCGCTCCTCGTCCATCAGCGGATTGCCGGCCCAGGCCTCGGGAATCAGCATCATCATCGCGTGGGCCAGCGAATAGCCGCCCTGGACCAGGAGTTCCAAGGCGTTGTCGAAGCAGGCGGAATCCGACTGCCCTTCGGGGATCAGCGGCCACAGCTTGTCGAGATCGGAGCCCAGGAGGTCGGACTTCATGGCGTGGCGCCGCGCCGCCATCCAGTTGAGATTGCCGCGCAGGGTGTTGATTTCCCCGTTATGGCAGATCATGCGGAACGGATGGGCCAGGCTCCATTTCGGGAAGGTATTGGTGGAGAAGCGCTGATGCACCAGAGCCAGCGCCGACACCAACCGTTCGTCCGACAGATCCTTGTAGTACTCGCCGACCTGATGGGCCAGCAGCATGCCCTTGTAGACGACGGTGCGCGAGGACAGGGACGGAATGTAGAAGTCTTTGGCGGCTTCGCCGAGCTTGTCGGCCACGCCGTTGCTGACCTGCTTGCGAATGACGAACAGCTTGCGCTCAAACCCGTCCTGGTCGGCCGTCCCGGAGCCCTTGGCGACGAAAAACTGCCGTACCACCGGCTCGACGGCGCGCACGCTCGGGCCGAGAATCCCACTGTCCACCGGAACGTCGCGCCAGCCCAGGAAATCCTGACCTTCGGTGGCCACGGTTTCGGCCACGATGGCCTCGGCCTGCCGGCGGGCCGCCGCGTCCCGCGGCAGGAATACCATGCCTGCGCCATAGGTGCCGAACGCCGGCAGAGCGATGCCGAGACGCCTGGCTTCGGCCTGGAACAGGGCATCGGGCAGCTGCAGTAGAATGCCGGCGCCATCGCCGGCCAGGGGATCGGCACCGACGGCACCCCGGTGGTTGAGGTTGACCAGGATTTCCAACCCTTGGCGAACGATGGCGTGCGTCTTTCGATTTTTGATGTCGACGACGAAGCCGACGCCGCAGGCGTCGTGCTCGCAACACGGATCGTATAGCCCCTGCTTCTCTGGAAAACCCTGTTGAATCATTGCCTTAGTTCTTTCCCCGTCGCCACGGCCCTGCGGCTGGCTCAACACATCCAAAGGCGTATAACAAAACCGCAAGCCGAAGACACGCAAAGAATGTCCGGTCATGGGATTGGAAGGCACCATTACCCGTCCATAGCGATTTTGGAAGACCACCTTTCGTCTTGGCGTTGGATCCTATGCCCCCGGTCGCGGTGCCGGTGTCGCGACGGCTCTTTCGGCTTGCCGTCGCGCAATCGAATACAGCTGGTCAACTTTCGGAGTACCACTTCTTAGCTGGGCTATTTCCAAGGAAAGAGATCACATCGCCCATTCGGCTTAACTCCCCGTTAAGACGCGGCCCCTAGCGTCAGGAGGACTTCCGAAAGACGATGGTTTCAACAGCAGGAAAGGAACGGCCGTGCCCATCGACCGTGCCCGCCAAGTCCTCGGCACCCTTCGCCGTCAGCTTTTGCCGGCGGTGCCCGCCGCCAAGCTCACTTGCCAGCATCCGCACGAAAATTCCGGCCAGGAGACGCAGCGCGCCGAACTCGGCAGCGCCGTCAGAGCCTGCCGCAGCGCCATCATCTCCGCCGGCGTTTTCAGCTTCTGCATCAACCTGCTCCTGTTCATTTCGCCGATCTACATGATGCAGGTCTACGACCGGGTTCTGGGCAGCCGCAACGTCACCACTCTCGTCATGTTGTCGGTGATCACGGCGTTCCTGCTGATCGCCATGGGCGTCCTCGAGATGATCCGCAGCCGCATCCTCGTGCGGGCCGGCCTCCGCTTCGACGCAATCCTGAAAAAGCGCGTGTTCGCCGCAGTTTTCAGCCGCAGCCTGCGCACTCCCGGCGGCGTCCAGGCGCAGGCTCTGCGTGACCTGGACGCGGTGCGCGAGTTCTTGAGCGGCGCCGGCATTCTGGTGTTCTGCGACGCGCCGTGGGCGCCGATGTTCATCGGCCTGGCGTTTCTCATGCACCCGCTCCTCGGTTGGGTCTCGCTGTCCGGCGCCCTGCTCATCCTGGCCCTGGCCCTGGCCAACGAGCAGTTCACCCGCAAGCCGCTGAAACACGCCGCAGCCTACGGCCTGGCGGCCAGTTCCTTTGCCGAGACCAGCCTGCGCAACTCGGAAGTAATCGAGGCCATGGGCATGATGCCCGGGATCGCGCAACGCTGGACCACGCGCCATCACCGCATGCTGGTCCTGCAGGCTCGCGCCGGCGACCACGGCGGGTATCTGCTCGCCGCATCGAAGGTCCTGCGTTTGCTGCTGCAGAGCGGCATTTTGGGACTCGGCGCATGGCTCGCCATCCAGGATAAACTTTCGGGCGGCGCGATCGTCGCAGGATCGATCATCATGGGGCGAGCCCTCGCGCCGATTGAAATGGCGGTGAGCCAATGGCGCAATTTCATCAACACCCGCACCGCCTGGGATCGCCTCAGGGACCTGCTGGCGGCAGTTCCCGCCTCCAACGAAGCCATGGCCCTGCCCAGCCCGGCCGGCGCCGTCTCGGTGGAACAGGTGTTCGCCGTGCCGCCGGGAGCCAAGCTGCCCGCCCTGAAGGGCATTTCTTTCGCCGTCGAGCCGGGTGAAGTGCTGGGCGTCGTCGGGCCTTCCGCCGCCGGCAAGTCCACCCTGGCCCGTGTCCTCGTCGGCGTTTGGCCGGCCTATTCCGGTTGCGTACGGATCGACGGGGCGGAATTGGCGCGGTGGAATCGCGAGCATCTGGGCCCCCATATCGGCTACCTGCCGCAGGACGTGGAGCTGTTCGACGGAACGGTCGCCGAAAATATTGCCCGCTTCCAGGCAGTGGATGCCCAGGCGGTGGTCGCCGCGGCCCGCAAGGCCGGCGTCCATGACATGATTCTGCGCTTGCCGGAAGGCTACGACACCCGGATCGGCGAAGGCGGGCGGTCGCTGTCCGGCGGCCAACGGCAACGCCTTGGCCTGGCGCGCGCCCTGTACGGCGACCCCGCCCTGCTGGTGCTGGACGAGCCCAATTCGAATCTGGATTCGGCCGGCGACCAGGCACTGATCGAAGCCGTCGCCCACGCCCGCGGCCAGGGCTCCACCGTCGTCATAATTTCTCACCGGCTCAGCATCCTGACCGCAGTGGACAAGGTGCTGGTACTCAACAGTGGCCAGGTGGAGGCGTTTGGAAGCCGCGACGAGATCCTGTCGCGCTTCGCCCGCCCCACCGTCGTTCCGCCGTCAACCAGCCAGACGCCGGTTCCCGCCGCCGTCGCGCCAGCCATGGTCTGATCCGATGAGCAAGCTGATGAGCAACCCGATGAACACGCTTGCCATGCCGCAAGCCACCACTATGCCCGAGCTTGCCGTCTCCAGCTCGTTGAAAGGCAGCATTCTCGCCGGCGCCGCGGTGATCGCCGTCGTTTTCGGCGGTTTCGGCACCTGGGCGGCGCTGGCGCCGCTCGACAGCGCGGTGATCGCCCGTGGGCAGCTGGCGGTGGAAAGCAAGCGCAAGACCATTCAGCATCTGGAGGGCGGAATCGTCAGAGACATCCTGGTCAAGGAAGGCGATCAGGTCGTCGCGGGCCAGGTCCTGCTGCGTCTCGACGACGCCAAGGCGCGAGCCAACCTCGACATGCTGCAGGGCCAGTACGACGCGGCATTGGCCCAGCTTGCCCGCCTGAAGGCCGAACGCGACGGCCTGCCGGAGATCGTCTATCCGGCAGAGCTGGTCGCGCGGGCAACCGGGCCCGCCGGCGCGGTGATGGCCGCCCAGCAGACCGAATTCAACGAACGGCGGAACAAGCTCGACGCGCAGGATGCGGTGCTTCGGCAACGCGTCGCCGAATTGAACGCCGAAATTGACGGCGACAAGGTCCAGGAAGCCGCACTGGGGCGCCAGATCGCCTTGATGCACCGGGAACTGAGCGGCCTGCGCGAACTGGCGGGAAAAGGCTATTATCCGAAGAACAAGATCCTTGCCATGGAACGTGACGTCGCCCGCCTGGAGGGCGAGCTCGGCACCGCCAGCGCCGCCGAAGCACGGACCCGCAACACCGTGGCGGAAACCCGGATGCAGCTGGTTGAACTGCGGCACAGCTTCCGCGAGGAGGTGGCGAAGGACCTGGATGGTGTTCAGAACCGCCTCGGTGACGTGAGCCAGCAACTGGCTGCCGCCCGCGACACGGTGCGCCGCCTCGAGGTGGTGGCGCCGGTCGCCGGCACGGTGCAGAACATCCGTGTCGCCACCAAAGGCGGCGTCGTCGTCCCCGGAATGGAGCTGATGGACGTGGTGCCGACGAATGATCGGCTGGTCATCGACGCCCGTGTGCAGGCCGGCGACATCGAAGGGGTTCGGCAAAACCAGCCGGCCGAAGTCCGCTTCTCGGCGCTCAAAGGCCGCAACTCCCCGGTGCTGACGGGCAAGGTCACGGTGGTCTCGGCCGATCGCATGGTCGACCCGCGCACCGGCCAGCCCTATTACGCCGCGCGTGTCGAAGTTCCCACCGACCAGTTGGCCCGTCTCAACGGCCGCCATATCCAGGCGGGCATGCCGGTGGAGGTCCTGGTCGAGGGCGGAGAACGGACGCTGGCCGACTACCTCTTGCGCCCGCTGACCGACAGCTTTGCCGACTCCTTCAAGGAGCGCTGACAACATCAGCATAGCGTTTGTTCGGAAATGGCACAGTTATTTCCGAACAAACGCAACAACTCTCCCCCACATTAATGAAGATTTTCTCATTAAACTGAAAATTGATCAGGCGTCTTGCAGATTGTAAAGCGCCCACCATATCTTTTCGCGGATCAATTCTCCATTGGTCGTTTTGCCGCATTCCCCACCTATGTGCGGTTCAAAGACAGAGGAGACCGATATGATCACCACCAGGCAATGTTTCGGTTTGGCTGCGACCCTCCTGTTGGCCGGCGTCATCCAGGGCTGTTCGACGATGGGCCCTCAGCAAGCTTCGGCGTCGCGTGCCGATGATGCACAGATCAATTCGAATGTGACGTCCGCGCTCGCCCGCGACCCGGTCCTTGCCGGCTCCGATATCGCGGCGACCACATCGAACGCCTATGTGCGCTTGACCGGTTTGGTCGATACGCGTCTCAGCCGGCAGAACGCAGTGCAGACGGCTTCCGCCGTCCCGGGCGTAAAGGGCGTGATGGACGATCTCCGCCTGAACAACGGAGATTGATGGGGCACCGGGCGCCCCGGCCGGTCAATCCTTTCCAACGTTCACCTGATGACGAGTCCCTGAATCTTTGAGTATCGGGGTGGACGTCCGGAAACGAGATGTCGGATTCCGACCACAAATGATACCGGCACCTGATCGCCAACCAGGTGTCGGTGTCATTGATAGGGCAGGCTGAATCGCCACGAGACGGCCACCTCCGACATCGGGTGAACGCCAGTCATTCGCAACCATTGCGGCGCATAATGGCGCATACACAATTTTTGCACACCATTTCCAATATAACTTGCGCTTTCCTCTCAAATTGTTTGCTGAAGTCTGCACCACGTCTTAGTGTTGGCGACTTTCATTGTGCCGGTGCACGCCATCGCGGTGATCGGCAAGCGAATGAGACGACTATGGCATCCGTCGAGACACGCCCGGCGTTGTCCATCCTCCTGGTCGAGGATAACGAGATCAATTACAAGGTCGCCGAGGCCTTCCTGACCCGGGCCGGGCACAGGGTGACTGCGAGTTTCGACGGAGTGGCGGCAATCGAGGCGGCCGGAAGCTGGGACTTCGACATCATCCTGATGGATATCCAGATGCCCGACATGGACGGCGTGGAAGCGACTCGCCGTATTCGCGCGCTTCCCCATCCGCGCCGGGCCGGCGTCCCCATTCTGGCGCTTACGGCCAATTGCGCGCAGGAAGATGTGCACCGCTATCTGGCGGCGGGCATGAACGGTGTCATCGAAAAGCCGCTCCGCCGCGCCTCCATCGATCTGGCCTTGGCGCCGTTTCTCCCGCGCGCTTCCAACTCCGCCGCAGGCCCCGCCCCGATGCCGGGCGACACCGATCTGATCGACGCTCGCCGCCTGGCGCTGTTGGCCGATGCGATCGAGGCGCCAAAGCTGGCGGAACTGTACGACCTGGCGCGCCGCTCGATCATCGAAACGGCGGACGCCTTGACGCAGGAATGGTGCTGCCGAGGCAGCGGTGATCCGGCAAGAATCGCCCACCGCCTGGCCGGCGTCGCGGCCAATTTCGGGTGCATCGCCGTCGCCGCCGATATCGAAGCCGATTGCCGGACCGGCAGCGACGGCCGTGGACAAGCCGCCCGGTTGAAGGAAATTGTCTCGGCGACGCTGGCCGCCATGCCGACGGGGCCCTGATCGCCGTCAGCACTATGTCAATTTTCACAAATGCGTGGAAATGGCCGCGCATTTGCGCCACTCTTACCTTCTCACCGATTTGCGCCGCGGCCTACTCCTTACGGTAAGACGGCCACCCATTGGCAAAGGCTTTCTAGACAGAGGATGTTCCCTGCAAGCGTCCTGAATCTGGTGGTCATCGTCGCGTCGCCGCTGGTGTGGATGGCGGCCCTGGTCTTGTTCATCTGCCATCTGCGGCAAGACAATGGAGTCGAGCGCGCGTTCCGGCTCCTCGTGATCGTGCTGGCCCTCGACGCCGGACGCGGGGTCATCGAGGCCGCCTTTGGGCTGGGTGGCCTCGGCCACCTTCCCGTCGGCGTCGCTGCCGCCGGGATGCTGCCCGCCGGTGCTACTTTGCTGCCCAACCTCGTCGACCTGTTGGCCGGCAGCGCCATGCTGCTGGTCGTCGGCCGACTGTGGCTACCCGGGCTGGAGGGTATTGACGGGCGCAACGACCGGTTCGCCTTGCCGATGGAAATGCCATTGGCCGCCGCCAAGGATGACGACGGAGCAGTCGTCACCACGGCGCTGCGCCGGGGCCTTTCGGCGGACCGGACCGTGCCGCCCCCCCCCGACGGCCAGGTCATCGAAAGCGCCAGCTACAAACTGCGGACGCCGCTGAACACCATTCTCGGCCTGTCCGAAATGATCGCGGCGGGGCTATGCGGCCCGATCGAAAACGGCAAGATCAACGAGTATCTGGCGGACATCCACGCCTCCAGCCTGGAGTTGCTGAAGGTCGTCGACGACCTGTCCAGCCTGACCGCCGTCGAGGCGGCGATGGGCGGCGAGGAGGAAAGCTACCGGACGATCATCGAGATGTCGCCGGACACCATATGCTTGTGCCGCGACGGCATCCTCACCTTCGTCAACGCCGCCGGCGTTCGCCTGCTGGGCAGCTGCGACGCCACGCAGGTCGAAGGCATGCCGTTCGACCATTTCGTCCATCCCGACTATCGCGTCCTGTGCGACGAGAATTTCGCACCTCTGATCGGCGAACCGACGGCGACCCCGATGAAGTTCGTCAATTCTGTCGGCAAGACCATCGACGTCCTGGTCTCCGCCGCAGCGGCGCCGAAGGAAGACGGCACCGTCCTCGTCCTGGTGCGCAACATATCCGAACTGACCCGGGCCACCCGTGACGTGGCCGGCCAGATCAAACGTCTGAACAGCATTCTCGACACCGCCGTCGACGCCATCGTCGTCAGCGACGAAAGCGGGAGGATCGAAACCTTCAACCGCTCAGCCGAAACCATGTTCGGCTTCCGCGCCCAGGAAGTGATCGGACGGTCGGTGGAAATCCTGATGACGGCCAAGGACGCGGCCACTCACCAGGGGAGGGTCGAGCATTATCTCGTGTCGCGGCATGCCTCCGGCGTCGGCCGGGAACGCGAAGTGACCGCCCAGCGCAAGGACGGATCGATTTTCCCGGCCGAAATATCGCTGTCGGTCTGCCATCTCGATGATCGCAGCCTGTTCACCGCGATGATCCGCGATATCACGGAACGGCGCAATTTCGAGAACTACCTGGCCCATTCCGCCACCCACGACATGTTGACCGGCCTGCCCAACCGCCGCCTCCTGCAGGAGCGCCTGCTTCAGGCGGTTGAACGGGCGGAAGCCGACAACACGATCGTGGCGGTATGGTTCATCGACCTGGACGGTTTCAAGACGGTCAACGACGTCATGGGGCATTCCGCCGGCGACGAGTTGTTGATCGAAGCCGGCCGGCGCATGGCCGCCGGCCTCAAGCCGAACGACACCATCGCCCGATTCGGCGGCGACGAATTCACCCTGATCGTCACCGGGATCGATCAGAAGGACCAGATCGCCCAATCGGTGGAGACCTTCCTCCGCTCGGTGTCCCAGCCGTTCATCCTGCGTGGCCGCGAGGTCACCTTGACGGCGAACATCGGGATATCGCTCTATCCCGACCATTCGCGCGCCGCTTCAGACCTGATCACCCATGCCAGCGCGGCGATGATGTTCGCCAAAGCTACCGGCAGGAACCTGTTCCGGTTCTTCGATCCGGTGATGCATCGCCAATCACTCGAGCGGCTGACCCTGGAAAACGAGTTGCGCCGCGGCATCGAGCGGGGCGAACTGCTGCTTCACTACCAGCCGCAGGTCGAGGTGAAGACCGGCCGGATCGTCGGACTGGAAGCCCTGGTGCGCTGGAACCACCCGCAATTGGGAATGGTCATGCCATCTCGCTTCATCCCCATCGCCGAGCAGACCGGGCTGATCGTTCCCTTGGGTGAATGGGTCCTGCGCCGGGCTTGCCGGGACTTGCGCCGGCTCGAGGAAATGGGCATCGACGATGTCACGGTCGGCGTCAATATCTCGGCCAAACAATTCGGCGATGTGGATGTGCTGTCGCTGATCCAGGAGGTCATCACCGAGACCGGGATCGATCCCCGCCATCTCGACGTGGAAATCACCGAGAGCACGCTGATGAACGACCCGGAGCACGTCATCGGCTACCTCGACCGCATGGCGGCCCTGGGCATAAAGCTGTCGATCGACGATTTCGGCACCGGCTACTCGTCGCTCAATTATCTCAAGCGTTTCCCGGTGAACACGTTGAAAATCGACCAGTCATTCGTCCTCGATATCGCCGACAATCCGAAGGACGAGGCGATTGCCGTCACCATCATCACGCTTGCCCATTCCATGGGCATGCGGGCGCTGGCCGAAGGGGTCGAGTTTCCCCGGCAGATGGAAATCCTCAAGGATTACGGCTGCGATATCATCCAGGGCTATTACTACAGCAAGCCGCTCCCCCTGGAAGCGGTCACCGGCCGCCTGGAGAGCAACCGATCGTGGGATGCCGTGGCGGGGTAACGGCGCGATCTCCCGCGCCGTTACCCCGCATTGCCTGGCGACCGGAGCGATAATGGATCCCGGTTCCGGCCAAGGACGGCCTCCTACAATGCGACATCCGGCTGCGGCGCCGGCGACATGGTCGCGTCCTCGGCGTGTTGCAGATCGCGGTCGACATAGCGAAGCACGCGTTCAACCGCCTCGTCGATGCCGAGTTGCTCGGTGTCGACCACCAGTTCCGGATCAACCGGCGGCTCGTAAGGCGCGGTAATCCCGGTAAACTCAGCGATGGTCCCCTGCCGGGCCTTGGCATAGAGCCCCTTGGGATCGCGCGCCTCGCAGGTCTCGACACCGGCCTTCACATGGATTTCATGGAACAGCGCCGGAGCGGCGGCCCGTGCCCGGTCCCGATCCTGGCGGTAGGGCGAGATGAAGGCGGTGATGACGATCATCCCGGCCTGGGCAAAAAGGTGCGCCACCTCACCGACGCGGCGGATGTTCTCGGCCCGGTCCGAGGCGTTGAAGCCGAGATCGGAATTCAGCCCCTGGCGCAGATTGTCGCCGTCCAGCACGAACACCTGGTAGCCCTTGTGAAACAGCCGGCGTTCGACCTCCATGGCGATGGTGGACTTGCCGGCTCCCGACAGTCCGGTCAACCACAGGATGCCGCCCTTGTGCCGGTTCGCCAGCCAACGGTCACGCAGGGTGACCTTGTGGGCGACGGCGGTGAGGTCCGCCGCCTGGCCAGCAGGCGCGCAGCGATGATCGGCGAAGCCGTCCATGGATATCACGCCGCCGCCGACGATGTCATAGTTGTCGACCAGGACGAAGCGGCCAGTCCTCGGATTGTCGACGAAGGGATCGAGAGCGACGGGCCCTCGGGCCCGCAGCACCACCTCGGCCACCGCATTACGCTCCACCCACTCATTTCCCACCGACGCCAGGTCGGTGACGTCGATCACCCGTTCCACCGCCTCGACCGTCACGACGTGCTCGGCGGTGGCCAGCTTCAGCTTGTAGCGCCGCCCCGGCGCAAGAGGGGTGCGCCCCAGCCAGAACAGCCGGGCGCGGAATACATCGCTGGCGACAGGAGCGTCCTCGACAAGACTGGCAATCTGCCCGCGCTCGATGAAGATCTGCTCGTCCAGGGTGATGCCGATGGACTGGCCGGCGGTGGCGCTGGCAGCCGGCGCGTCACGGTTCCAGTTCTCGATGGAGGCGACGTGCGCGGTCTTGCCGGAGGGCGAGAACAGCAATCGGTCGCCGACCTTCAGCCGACCGCTTTCGATGCGTCCGGCGACGATGCGTCGATGGTCGAACTTGAACACGTCCTGCACCGGGAAGCGCAAAGGAAGCTCGGTCGGTACCGCCGCCGCCCGGAAGCCGTCCAGCGCTTCCACCACCGTCGGACCGACATACCAGGGCGTATGGGGCGAACGTTCCACCACATTGTCACCATGGCGCGCGGCAATGGGGATGATCTCGGTCGGGGTTACGCCGATCCCCGCCAGATAGGCGCGGATTTCAGCCGCCACCTGGTCGAAGCGCCGCTGGGAAAAATCCACTGCGTCCATCTTGTTGACCACCACGGCCAGTTGGCGCAGGCCCAGGAGGTGAAGCAGGTAGCCGTGACGGCGCGACTGCTCCTGCACACCGTCGATGGCATCGACCACCAGCACCGCCGCATCGGCGCTGGCCGCGCCGGTGATCATGTTCTTGAGGAACTCCTTGTGGCCTGGCGCGTCGATGATGACATAGGGTCGCAGCGCGCTGCGAAAGGGGATCTGCGCCGTGTCGATGGTGATGCCCTGGTCACGCTCGGCCTGCAAGGCGTCCATGACGAAGGCCCATTCGAACGGCATGCCGCGCCTTTGGCAGACCTCGCGCAGGGATTCCACCTTGCCTTCCGGCAAGGAGTCGGTTTCGTGCAAAAGACGGCCAACCAGGGTCGACTTGCCGTGATCGACATGCCCGACGATGACGATCTTCAAAGTCGCCGGGGCCGAGAGAATGGAAATATCGTGCGGCATCTTACATGTACCCCTGCGAACGCAGACGCTCGAAGGCGTCTTCCGATTCCTTGTCCTGCGCCCGACCCGACCGTTCGGAGACCCGGGTGTGGCGCAGTTCCTCGATGATTTCGGCAACGGTCGAGGCCGAGCTTTCCACCGTCCCGGTGCATGGCGCGCAGCCGAGTGACCGGTAGCGACGGCCGTTCTTGGCGAAATAAAGATCGACGACGGGGATCTTCTCTCGCTCGATGTAGCGCCAGACGTCCAGTTCGCCCCAGTGCAGCAGCGGATGGATGCGAAGGTGGGTGCCGGGAGCGAAATCGGTCTTGAACTGGTCCCAGAACTCCGGCGGCTGGTCCTTGAAGTCCCATTCCGCCGTTTCGTTGCGCGGGCTGAATACCCGTTCCTTGGCGCGCGTCCCCTCTTCGTCGCGGCGGATGCCGACGATGACGCCGGTGAAGCCGTTGTCACGAATGATCTGCTTCAGGGGCTCCGTCTTCAGCGCCGAACAGCAGGTCACCCGCCCCTTGCTCGGATGCATGCCGCCGGCGAGCCCCTGGGTATTGCCGCCGATGATCAGTGGCAGATTCCATTCCTTGGCCACGCGGTCGCGGAACTGGATCATCTCGGGGATCTTGTAGCTGGTGTCCACATGCACCACGGGAAACGGGACATGGCCGAAGAACGCCTTGCGGGCCAGCCACAGAAGAACGTTGGAGTCCTTGCCGATCGACCACAGCATGGCAACCTTGTCGATGCGGTTGAAAGCCTCGCGGAGAATGAAAATGCTCTGGCTTTCCAGAGCGTCGAGATCGCTGCTCATGACGGCGTGCTTACCTTGTGAATTCCACATTCGGTCTTGGCCGAACCGGCCCAACGGCCGGCCCGTACCGGTTCATCCGGCGCGGTCGGCCGGGAACAGGGCCAACAGCCGATCGAGCGGTAGCCCTCGGCCACCAGCGGGTGGCGCGGCAGCCGCCCGGCGGCGAAGGCGGCATCGATGCGCGCCGGTGTCCAGGGGGCCAGCGGGCTGATCTTGACCAGCCCATCCTTTCCCGCCTCCAGCGTATCGATCCTGGCGCGCTCCGCCCCGTGGAACCGCTTGCGGCCATCCACCAGGGCATGAAACCCGGTCACCGCCCGCCGCAACGGCAATACCTTGCGCAGGTGGCAACAGGCCTCGGCGTCGCGCTGCCACAAATCTTCGGCCCGCGCCACATCCTCCACCGCCGGACGGATGATGCGGAGATCGCGCAGGCCGAGGCGACGGGACAGTTCGTCGCGGTAGGCCAGGGTCTCGTCGAACAGCTCCCCGGTGTCGAGAAAGATCACCGGCAGCCGCTGATCGACCTCCGCCACCAGGGAGAGCAGCACCGCAGACTCGGCACCGAACGAGCTGATGATCGCCAATTTGCCGGGGAACTCCCGGCGCATCGCCTGCAGCAGTTCGGCCCCGTCGAGATGACCGTAGGCCGAACGAAGAGTTGGAAGCCGGTCGGCGGGAGTCATTCGGCGGCGTCCCTTTCGACATCGGCGCCGCCGACAACGCAGGTGGCGGTGTCGAGAAAGGTTGCCACCGCCTCGCGGTATTGCTCGGCCCGCCCCGAGGACAGCGCAGCCAGCCGTTCACCGGCAACACGGTCGAAAGCGGCGAGGACGGCGGGCGAAGCGGCCTCGCGCAGGCGTTCGAAAATGGCGACGGCGGGTTCGTCGTCCTGGGTGAACTGGTAGGCGTGGTGCAACAGGCGCCGGGCCGCGAATACCACGGCTTCCTCCGCCGATTGCAAGGCGCCGTCCCATCGCCCCGCGAGGAGATGGCGATCGACGCGGATCAAGGCGTCGTCGGCAAGGTCGGCCAGGACATTGTCAGAGGCGAAGGGTGCCGCGCATTCACCGCGCAGCCCGGGCGCGCCTTTGAAGGTCTCGGCATCGCCCCAGTCGGTGAAGGTCTCCGCGGGCTCGACGCCGTCAAGCGACGCCAGAAGCCCGATCACTCCATCCTTGCCGATGCGCTCGGCCCAGGCCCGGACATTTTCTCCCTGCTGCTTGCCCGACGCGTATCCCTGGCGCAACAGGCGCAATGCCGCCAAGCCGTGCCTGGCCGGGATGATCGGCCCCGACATACCGACGACGTCAGCCTGGGCGCCGGCCCGTCCATCACCGCCGATATGGATCTGGTAATGGGGCGCCGGCTGCCCGTTGATCTTCTTGGCGACCCCGTGGAAGCCGAAATCCCCGATGTGATGCTGGCCGCAGGAGTTCTGGCAGCCGGAAATGCGGACCGAAATGCCTCGGGCGGTTGGGTCGTTCTGCGCATCCTCCCACACGGCGCGGCCGAAACCGGGAGAATTGGTCATGCCGATCCGGCAGGTGGTGGTTCCCGGGCAGGCCACCACATCGGCGGTCTCGGCGGCGCTGGCCGGCACCAGAATGTTGATCGCTTCGAGACGCCGGACCACCTCATCCACGCAATTGGCTGGAACGTTGGGCAGGACCAGGTTCTGGTCGCGGGTGGTGCGCACCTCGTCGAGCCCGATGGCATAGCCGATGGCCAGCAACTCATCGAGTTGAGCGGCCGACAGGTTGCCCAGTGGCGGATTGGCCACCACGGCGTAGCGGCCGTCGTGCTGCTTCACCACGCCCATCGGCGTGCGCTCCACTGCCGCCTCGGTCGGCTCGCGCCACTCCAGTGGCTGCCACGGCCGTTGCGGCAGGCCTTTCAGCCGCGCGTATTCCTCGAGGAACAGGGTGCGGAATTTTTCCTCGCCAAACCGCTTGAGGACGAATTTCAGGCGCGCCGCGTTACGATTGATCCGATCGGAATAGCGTTGGTGCAGGCGTGCCGTGGCTTCGACCACCGTTGCCAGTTCGTCCTCGGTGACGAAGTCGAGCACCTTGATGGCCGCCCGGGGCTGCCCGCCCAGGCCGCCGCCGACGCGCACGGAGAACCCCTTGTGGCCGTCCTTTTCCGTGGCGATCAGCCCGATGTCGTGGATTGGCGCGGCGGCGCAATCGGTGGCGCATCCGGAGACCGAGATCTTCGCCTTACGCGGCATGTGCTGGACCAGGGGGTTGCGGATCCAGGTCCGGGCCACCCGTTGTGCCACGGCGCCGGCATCCACATGTTCGCGCGGGCAATTGCCGGCCAGCGCGCAGGCGGTGACGTTGCGAAAGGTGTTGCCGCAGGCCTCGCGGGTCGTCAGGCCGTTGGAATAAAGGAATTCCAGCGCCTCGGCGGTGCGCTCCAAAGGCACGAAGTAGGTCTGGATGTCCTGGCGGGTGGTGATATGCACGTCGCCCTGGCAGAACTGCCGATTGAAGCGGGCCAGCACACCCAGCCAGGCCAAGGGCACGACGCCCCCGGGGATCTTGATGCGGACCATCTGCACACCCGGCTGCTTCTGTCCATAAACCCCGAAGCGCACACGGAATCCCGTCCAGGTGTCCTCGTCCCACTCGCCGTCCAGGCGGCGGACCAGCCCGCGCCTGTACTCGTCGAGATCGGACAGGCGAACCAGCGGTTCAATTTCATCGGTGGTGGCGGCTGTGCTCACGGCTTGGCCTCGCATATTTAACGTTGTATGTGTGTTATACGATCTATTTGTACACATCGTTGTGCATTTTTATCATGTTGTCAACAGCTGCGATGCGTTCCTGTTCCTTCATCTCAATTTATACGTTGTTTTTGTGTATATCATCCACGGCTTTCAAAGCGCGGGTAAGCCCGCTACGGTGCGACCGAGGCAGATCGGGCAGCGGCATGAGCGAATTGCGATGGAACTGAATGCGCAGATCACCGGAGAGGGCTCGCCGCTGGTGGTCCTGCACGGTCTGTTCGGCTCGGCTCGAAACTGGACGTCGATCGCCCGGGGGCTGGCGGATATTCGCCAGGTGCATGCCCTTGATCTGAGGAATCACGGCGCTTCCGGCTGGTCCGACGAGATGACCTATGAGCGGATGGCCGAGGACGTCGCGGCCTATATCGAGCGGCGCGGCCTGGCGCCAGCCGACCTGCTCGGCCATTCCATGGGAGGCAAGACGGCCATGGTCCTGGCGCTGGTCTATCCCGAACTGGTGGAGCGGCTGATCATCGTCGACATCGCGCCGGTGGACTACCAGCGCGACAGCTTTCCCACCTATGTCGAAGCGATGCAGGCGATCGATCTCGAACGGGTGGCCCGGCGCGCCGAGGTGGACGCCCAGCTGGCCGAGGCCATTCCGGACGCCTCGCTCAGGGCCTTCCTGTTGCAGAACCTGGTCAGCCAGGACGGCCGATTCCACTGGCGGCTGAACCTGGCCGGGATCGGCGCCAACCTGCCGGCAGTCACCGCCTTTCCGAGATTCGACCGGTCCTTCGACGGTCCGACCACCTTCCTCGCCGGCGAACAGTCAGACTACATCCGCCCACGGGACGAAGGAGCAATTCACCGGCTGTTCCCTCAAGCGACGATTTTCGAAGTCGGGCAAGCCGGCCACTGGCCCCATGCCGAACAGCCGAAGAGGTTCCTTGCTCTGGTCAGAACGGCGCTGAACCACTAACCTCCCGGCATCCGCAAGGCATTGATCCGACGGATTTTGCTATCCGCCGCGGGATTATGCTTTGCTATAGTCCGGGCAGCGCGAATGCGAGGATGCGACATGACGCAAGACCAGCCCAACTTGCCGGACCCGCCGGCGGCCCCTTCCTCCGAGTCCCGCCCGTCCGCGCCGCGGCGCCCCTTGTCTCCGGCACTCAAGGGCTTTTTCGGCGGGCTGGCCGGCGGCTTTGCCGTATCGGTACTGGCCACTGGTGGCGTGGTCGCCGCTTGGCCCAGCCTCGATAACCTGCTTCTGGCGCCGGTCGGCAGCCGCTTGACCACCCTGCAACGAGCGATCGACGATCTCAATCCGCGCCTGTCGGCGCTGGAACGACAGCAAAGCCGCGAGACCGGGAACGACCCCGCACTTGCGGCCCACACCTTGTCCCAGCGCATCGCGGCCCTGGAAGCGCAAACACGGGATCCGACGGCCGATCCGCGGGTCGCCACGCTGACCGAACAGAACGATCGCCTGGCCGCCGACGTCACTCGCCTGAGCGGCGAAGTCGACGCCTTGCGCCGCGCCATGCCGCCTGAAGGGACCATCCTGCGCCTTGCCGAACAGGCGCAGGCGGCCGAGAAGACGGCGCGCGAAATCGCCTCCCGCCATCAATCGGCGCAAGCCTTGCTGCTGGTCGTGGGCCAGTTGCGCGAAGCAGTGGATCGCGGTGATCCCTTCGAGCCCGAGCTGCGTGCCGCGCGGCGCGTCGCCCCGCCCGACGATGCGGCAGTCCTCGACGCCCTGTCCGCCGACGCGCCCGCCGGCGTGTCGCGCAAGGACAGCCTGATCGCCGCCTTTCCCGCCTTGGCCAATGACATCATAAGGGCGGCGCTGGTCCCGGCCGATGGGGATTTTTGGCAACGGACGCTCAACAAGCTGAGCTCTGTGGTCAGCATAAGGCGGATCGACGGCAAGGGCGACAGCGTCGCCGCCGTCGTCGCCCGCGCCGAATCGCAGATCAAGCAGCGCGACCTGGCCAAGGCGGTGCAGGAACTTGCCGCATTGCAGGGCGCCCCGGCGCGGGTGGCGGCACCGTGGATGAAGGCGGCCGGCGCCCGCGTCGCCGCCGATCGCGCCCTGTCGGAATTGTCGGCGGCGGCGGCGGCCGAGACGGCGAAGAGCGGCGGCTGAGTGGACCCGCTGAGGCAGCATTACGCCCATGGCAGGCTAACCCAAGCGATCCTGGGCGCCCTGGCCGCCGCCGGCAAGGATCCGGACCGACTGGTCCCGGCCGACCTGGCGCCGGTCGATGAATTCCACCTCGGCGGCAGGCCGGCCACCATCGACCTCGCCGGCCAGATGGCCCTCGACCCCGACCTGCCGCTGCTCGACATCGGCTGCGGGCTGGGCGGCGCGGCGCGCTATTTCGCCGCCGAACGGGGCTGCCGGGTCACCGGCATCGACCTGACCGAGGAATATGTCCAGGTCGCCGCCGATCTGGCGCGCCGCGTCGCCCTCGCCGACCGGGTGTCGTTCGTCCAGGGCAGCGCCCTCGCCCTGCCGTTCGCCGCAGCCAGCTTCGGCGCCGCCACCATGCTGCATGTGGGGATGAACGTCGCAGACAAGGGCCGGCTGTTCGCCGAGGTGCGGCGGGTCCTGCGGACCGGCGCCATGTTCGGCGTCTACGACGTGATGCGCGAGGCCGACGGACCGCTGACCTATCCGATGCCCTGGGCTTCGACGGCCGACACCAGCTTCCTGGCCACCGCCGATGCCTATGGCCGACTGCTGGCGCAAGCAGGCTTCCAACTGGTCAGCCGGCGGAGCCGCCGCGACCTGGCCCTGGCCGGCTTCGCCACCCTGCGCGCCCGAGCGGCCCGGGGGCAAGACGCCGCGCCGCCTTTGGGCCTGCACATCGTCATGGGCGCCGCCGCCGGCCGCAAGATGGCCAATCTGGCCGACCAGATCGAGCGGGGCCTGCTCGCCCCCACCGAGATCGTCTGCCGGGCGATGTAACGGCCGTCGTCCGAAAGGCGGCGCTGAGCGGTGCGCGGCAAGGAGGCCTCGACGACGGCCCGCCGAGAAGGCGGGCGATCAGCCTAAGGGCGATTTGGGCCGATTTGCAAATGCTACATGCGCGGCGCTGCTTGGCTGGAAATGGCCACACCAAGGTCGGTGGGCGGCTAACCGAAAACTGGAAATCGGACGAGGTGAGGATTACATTGCGGGCATGGCTGATCCGGCATCAATCTTTGACCCCGAAGACGATAACGCCGAGGAGCAGGCGCTCCTCGAAGCCGAGGCCGACATCGTGGCTGGCCGAACGGTGCCATGGGAAGACGTAAAGCGCTGGCTTGAAAGCTGGGGCGCCCCCGACGAATTGCCGCCCCCAGAGTGCAATTAAGACTGACCGCCGCTGCACTGGCGGACTTGGCTCAAATTCGCGCCTACATCGGCAAGTTCAATCCGGCCGCCGCCGGACGGCTGGCCGCGCGTCTGCTTGAAGCGGGAAACGCCCTGCAAGATTTTCCGGAGCGAGGGCGAGCGATTGGGCGTGGTCGTCGTGAATGGCCGGTCGTCGCGCCTTACGTAATCCGTTACCGGATTGCGGGACAAACAGTCTTCATTATGCGAATCCGCCACGGCCGCCAGCGGCCGTCGACATAGGTCCCGGCTTTCCGGCTGTCGGACATTTCGTCCCGCCGCCTCGAGGCATGAGCTCGGGCGAAAAAGAGATAGCTGTGCGGAACACGACGGCGAACAACCGTCGGCAGAACCCAGCGACCGGCAGGTTTTGACCCAACCCCGCCGACGCAGGTGACCATGGATTGGCCTTGGGCGGGTTGTCCACGGCCTCGGCGGCGGCTCGATCACCCCACCAGGACGTACAGGAGCAGAAGCAGCGCGCCCAGGGCCAGCCGCATATCGGGAAGGGCGATCTCGAGACGGGTCGGCACCAGGTCCAGATGGAGCGAGGCGAATTTGTAGGGCGCGAAAGGGCCATAGGCAGGGTTGGAAACGAGCCGGAAGAAGTGGCGCCGGCTGGTATAGCGGATCACAAGGATCCGGCTCCAATCGTCCGCCTGCGGGTCATGCCCGACCAGGTTCTTGTCCCGCACATTGCCGGCGAAGATCGGATAATCGCCATTCTTGAGGAGGAGCGGCATCACGCTCTTTTCGTAATGGGCGTTGGCCGCGGCCGGCGTCAGCGGCGAATTTCCCACCACCGAACTGGGCAGAAGACGCTCGTAATAGCGCATGAGATTGAGCATGTAGACGGGCTTGCCGTCGTCGGCCAAGCCCCAGCGCCGCAAATCCTCGATGAGGGACGTCACGTCCTCCTGCGGCAGGGCCGCCAGGTTCTTCTCGATCTCGCCGAGATAGTGCTCGACCTCGTCGCGCTTCATGCCGCCCCTCACCAGCCCGGGGGTCTGCCAGAGATAGAAGGCGCAGAAGACGGCCAGGAGAACGAGGCCGAAAATCAGGTGAGGGCTCATGGAGGCTCCGAAGTCAGACAATCGGGAAGGATCGGCGTCACGACTTCGGGCCGGCGGAACCGCGACCAATGATTGGGGCAAAGCCGGCTGTTCCCGCGTGAACTCGATCTCTTCCCGCAGTTTCGCCGAATCCACCCCACGCGCCCCCCCTGCAACGGGGGGCCGGGCGCCAGCCTTTCCGAATGAAACCGTCATCCCGAACAAAGCCAGGGATCTCGGCGGTCCCACGAGCCCCCTCGTTCCCGCGGTCGTCGGGATGACAGCGGGGTGCTTTCTTCCCCTAGGCCGGCCGCCGGCAGACGGCGGCCGTATCGAAGCCTCATCCTGAGTAGGCCGCCGGCAGACGGCGGCCGTATCGAAGGAGGGCCGGCTTCCGTTACATCGCCGCCAGCCGCTCCAGCGCTTCGCTCAGCTTGGCCCGTGCGGCCGCCCATTCGTCGCGGCGTTCGCGCTGTTCCTCCACCACCTCGGGCGGCGCCTTGGCGATGAAGGCCTGGTTGGCCAGCTTCTTCTCCACCTTGTCGATGTCCCCAGACAGCCTGGCGATTTCCTTGGCCAGGCGCGCCTTCTCCTGGCCGAGGTCGATGACGTCGGCCAGCGGCAGCAGGACCGTCGCCTCGTCCACCACCACCTGCACGGCGCCTTTGCTCGGAGCCTCCGCCACCGTTTCGATGGACCCGGCGCGGGCCAGGGTCAGGATGATGTCGCGATGGGTCGCCAGGCGCCGCGTGGTGTCGGCCGAGCCCCCCTTGACCAGCAGCGGCAGGCGGGCCGACGGCGGCACGTTCATCTCGGCCCGCACCGCCCGGACGCTGGAGATCAGCTTCACCAGCCAGTCCATTTCGCCTTCCGCCTCGGCATCATGGAACGCCAGGTTCGGCCAGGGGGCGCTGATCAGCAGCCGCTCCCGCGTATCGGCCAGTTGCTCCCACAGCTCTTCGGTGATGAACGGCATGAACGGGTGCAGCAGGTGCAGGATCTGGTCCAGCGTCCAGGCGGCGGTGGCGCGCGTTTCGGCCTTCGCCGCCTCGTCTCCACCCTGGAGGATGGGCTTGGCGAATTCCAGATACCAGTCGCAGAAGGTGTTCCAGACGAAGTGATAGGCCGCATTGGCCGCATCGTTGAAGCGGTAGCCGTCAATGGCCTGGCCGACGCGCTCGGCCGCCTCGGCCAGCTTGCCGGCGATCCAGCGGTTCACCCGCTCCCCAGCGGTGGACGGATCGAAGCCGGCCACCGGCCGGCATTCGTTCATCTGGCAGAAGCGCGCGGCATTCCACAGCTTGGTGGCGAAGTTGCGGTACCCTTCGACACGGCTTTCCGCCAGCTTGATGTCGCGGCCCTGCGCCGCCAGGGCGGTCAGAGTAAAGCGCAAGGCATCACAACCGTATTTGTCGATCAGTTCCAAGGGGTCGATGATGTTGCCCTTGGACTTCGACATCTTCTGGCCCTTTTCGTCGCGGACCAGGGCGTGGATGTAGATGTCGCGAAACGGCACGTCGCCCATGAAATGGATACCCATCATCATCATCCGGGCGACCCAGAAGAAGATGATGTCGAACCCGGTGACCAGCACGTCGGTCGGATAATAGCGCGCCAGGGCCGCCGTCTGCTCCGGCCAGCCCAGGGTGGAAAACGGCCACAGCGCCGACGAGAACCAGGTGTCCAGCACATCGGCATCGCGGACAAGCTCGACCGCCTTGCCGTAATGCCCGGCCGCGGCAGCCGCTGCACCGGCCTCATCCAGTTCGACGAAGATCGCCCCATCCGGGCCGTACCACGCCGGAACCTGATGGCCCCACCAGATCTGCCGCGAGATGCACCACGGCTGGATGTTGCGCATCCACTCGAAATAGGTGTTTTCCCAGTGCTTCGGCACGAAGCGGGTATGCCCCTGCTCCACCGCCGCGATGGCCGGCTTGGCCAGGGTGGCGGCATCGACGAACCACTGGTCGGTCAGCCAGGGCTCGATCACCACCCCGGAACGATCGCCATACGGCATCATCAGGGTGTGCGGCTCGATCTTCTCCAGCAAACCCAGGGCCTCGAATTCGGCGACGACCTTCTTGCGTGCCTCGTAGCGATCCAGCCCCTGATAGGCCGTCGGCGCGTTCTCGTTGATCCGCGCATCGCGGTCGAGGACGTTGATCATCGGCAGATTGTGACGCCGCCCCACCTCGAAGTCGTTGAAATCGTGGGCCGGTGTGATTTTCACCGCACCGGTGCCTTTTTCAGGGTCGGAATGCTCGTCGGCAACCACCGGGATCAGCCGGTCGACGATGGGCAGGCGCAGCATGCGGCCGACCAGATCCTTGTAGCGTTCGTCCTCGGGATGGACGGCGACGCCGGTGTCGCCCAGCATGGTTTCCGGCCGCGTCGTCGCCACCGTGACATAGCGCCCGGCCTCGCCTTCCACCGGATAGCGCAGGTACCACATGCTGCCCTGCACTTCCCGCTGCTCGACCTCGAGATCGGAAATGGCCGTGTGCAGCTTGGGGTCCCAGTTGACCAGGCGCTTGTCGCGATAGATCAGGCCCTGCTTATAGAGGTCGACGAACACCTTGCGGACCGCCGCCGACAGGCCTTCGTCCATGGTGAAGCGCTCGCGCGCCCAGTCGGGCGAGGCGCCCAGACGGCGCAACTGCCGGGTGATGGTGCCGCCGGATTCGGCCTTCCACTGCCAGACGCGCTCGACGAATTTCTCCCGGCCCAGGTGATGGCGGGTCAGGTTCTCGGCGGCCATCTGCCGCTCGACTACCATCTGGGTGGCGATACCGGCATGGTCGGTGCCCGGCTGCCACAGCGCATCCCGCCCCTGCATGCGATGGTAGCGAATCAGGATGTCCTGCAGAGTGAAGGTCAGCGCATGGCCCATATGCAGGCTGCCGGTGACATTGGGCGGCGGCATCATGATGGTGTAAGGCCGGGCGTTGGAGTCCGGCTGGGCGCCGAACAACCCGGCCCCTTCCCAATTCTCGTAGTGCTTGGGCTCGACCTCGGCAGGTCGATAGGTCTTATCAAGCATCGCTCGATGCTACTCCGACTGCAAAGAAGATGAGAGAGGCCGGCCCCCGGCGAGCATGATGGCGAGATCGGGGGGCCGGCCGCGTCGGTTTTAGAGCTTTTCAGCCCGATTGACCATTCTTTCGATCTCTTTTTTCACAATGCGCTCGATCATGTAGGGAAGGTTTTGGTCGAGCCAATCCTTGATCAGGGTCTTCAGGATCTCACGCACCAGATCTTCGAGGGTAAGACCGCTGTTACCCAGGCCGACGCCACGCTGCAGCGCAACGGCACGTGCCAGCTCGGCGATCGTGTTGGTCGACGCCTCGCGCACCGGCTCGGCCAGGATGCTTTCGTCGCTCTCGTCACGGCCAGCGGCCTCGGCGAAACGCGCCACCGAATCGAATCTGAATGGCTCGGCTTCCGGCTCGGGCTCTTCGAACGGCGGCTCCTCATCGGCGACCATCTCGTCGGTCAGTTCGAGGATATCTTCCTCCGGTTCGGGCTCAGGCTCAGGCTCAGGCTCCGGTTCGGGTTCGGGCTCGGGTTCCATTTCCGGCTCGAAGGCCAGCATCTCCGGCTCCGGCTCCGGCTCTGGTGGTGGTGGCGGTGGTGGTGGCGGCGGAGCGGCGGCCTTCGGTGGAGGCGGTGGCGGCGCAGCCTTGGCCGGGGCAGCCTTCGTCGACTCTTCGGCATCGTCCTCCGACAGGATGCGTCGGATGGAGGCGAGAATGTCCTCCATGGACGGTTCTTGTTGCGACTTGTCGTCACTCATGGCTCAACCGTTCCCCACCTGATGGCGAGGATCTGACGAATGACAATTTTGGCGTCCATCAGATCCCCATCACAATTCAATCAGTCGGTGGTCAGATCCTGACCCCGGACTCCACACGCCAGGATCGGGCCACTGAGCTACATCACCGGGAAGCAAGAGGCCCTTCCTCACCCAGCGACGATCTATTTCACGGCGCCACCGTAAGACGGCGACACGGACGTCCCCACCCATTGCTCACGCACTTCGTCATAGTGCTGTTGCGGATCGTAGACCGGCACCGGCAGGGCCAGCGCGCTGGCCGTGAGCGTACCCAGCGTTCCGCGCAACTGGTAGGCCGCTACCGTTTCGTCGTGCTGGGCCTGGACGAGATTGACCTTGGCGTTCAACAGTTCCTGTTCGGCGTTCAACACGTCGAGCACGGTGCGCGACCCGACCTGCGATTCCCGCTGCACGCCTTCCAACGCCACCTGCGCGGCCCTGATCTGATCGGTATAGGAAACGATCCGGGCCCTTGCCGTCTGCAGCGCCTCCCAGGCGCGCGTCACCGACTCCACCGTATCACGACGGGTAACGTCGACATCGATGCGATCCTGCCCGGCGGTGTGCTTCTGCTGGCGCAAGCGCGAGTATTCCTGCCCCTGCTGATACAAGGGAACGGTCAGGTTGATCTGCCCCTGGATTTCCTGTTCATAGGTATCCGGGCCAAGGAACTCATAGCTCTTCAAGGCGGTGCCGTTGAAGGTGACGGTCGGCAACAGCTCGCCCGCGACCAGGTCGATGCCATAGTTGGCCGCGTCATAGGTGTATTCGGCGTTCCGGATGTTCGGATTGTCCGCCATTGCCTGGGAATGCGCTTCGTCGATCGATTTCGGCAGGTCGGCGACGGGAGGCGGAGCCACGAGGTTTTCCGGGGCATGGCCGACCACGTTGATATAGTTGGCTACCGCCGCCCGCAGATTGCCCTCCGCCTGCGTCCGGTCCGCATGCGCCGCCGACAGGCGCGATTCGGCCTGGGCTACGTCGGTCCGCGTCACTTCGCCAACGCGGAACCGGTCGTTGGTGGCATCCAACTGGCGCTGCAACACCTGTTCATTATTGATGCTGAGCGCAAGCACCGCCTTGTACTCGACCACGTTCATATAGGCGGTGATGACGTTCAGCATGACCGTCTGCTCGGTCGATTCGAGCAGGGCGCGTTCCGCCCGCACCTGCGCCTCGGCCTGTTTGGTCTGGGCGACCGTCCGGCCGCCGCGGTAGATCGGTTCGGTGATGGTGACGCCGTAGTCCTTCGCCGTGGCGACGGACGTCGCACCGACCAGCCCGACCACCGGATTGGTATTGGTGGCGAAATTTGTCCGGGTGAGGTCACCGGTCAACTTGACGGTCGGCCGCCAATTGGCCAGCGCCTGGGGCACCGCTTCGTCAGCCGCGCGCAGGCGGGCCCGCTGGGCCAAAAGGGTTGGATTGGAGGTGTAGGCGGCAACCAGGGCGTCTTGCAAAGTCTCGGCCTTGGCCGAACCGCAAAATGCCACAGCTGCCAGGAAAAAACCGGCCTTTCCCCATGCATTCTTCTGCATTTGTCACCTGATAACTGGGACGCGAGCCAAGCCTATCGCCTTTTCACCCATGAGACACCATGGGATACGATATCTGCCGAGGTATAAATATCAAGCACATTGCAACGTTTTCTAAGATTTCACAGCGCGCGAAAAAGCGCACCCCGGCCACACCGGGCCGGGGAATGCCGCCGGGCATAGACCATGCCCGTACTGCCGCCGGAGAACCGGCGGCGCTGTCAGAATACGAAGCCGGGCTTCGCCTGGAGGCCGGGCAACGGCCCGACCGACGCGTCGAACAGAACGCGGCTGGAAAATGTGTTGCCGGTGCGAAGGACCAGGGTGCCACGGCCGACACCGGTCTCACCGGCGACGACGGCGACCAGCCGGCCGCCGTCGGCCAGCTGCTGCAGCAGGGTCTGGGGAATCTCGGCGACCGCCCCTTCCAGCACGATCACGTTGTAAGGCCCGTGCGACGCATCGCCTTCGGCCAATGCGCCGGTCACCATGGCGACATTGTCGACGGACAATTCCGCCAGAACCGCGCCGGCCCGCGCCGCAAGTTCGGCATCGCTTTCCACCGCCACCACCGTGCTGGCGAGACGGGCCAGAACGGCGGCCGAATAGCCTGAAGCGCAACCAACGTCCAGCACCACTTCACTCTTGGCGATGGCGGCACCGTCGAGGAGACGGGCGAATACCCGCGGCTCCATCAGCGTGCGCCCGCCGCCCAGCCTGATATCTTCATCCAGATAGGCGATACCGCGTAGCTGCTTGGGGACGAACAGCTCCCGCGGAACTTCCTCGAGCGCCTGGATCACCAACGGGTTGGTGACGCTGTTGGTACGGATCTGGCTCTCCACCATGTTGTGTCGGGCGGCAGCGTAATTCATCGTCGATGGCTCCCGGAGTATCCTAATGTCCGCCCTCCCGGCGGAAGCAGCCGCGCAACTCGCGGCTCGGCATGGCGAGTTATACCGGGGGGCTCGTGTGAAGACAATCCTGCTCTCGTATGAATAGGCCTTGTGGAAGCATTCTTAAGTGCTCGGCCGAACTGCCTGGCGTCCTTGGCCGAATGTCGCCCCTTGTCTTCACGGCGACGGAAATTCGGCAGAACCCCCGCTTGACCGGAACCTGGGGAATGTCTATAAACGGCGCCTCACGACCGGATGGCGGCGTCGAACGCCGGATTTCCGGGCAGGGGCCGGGTGGCAGAGTGGCTATGCAGAGGACTGCAAATCCTTGTACGTCGGTTCGATTCCGGCCTCGGCCTCCAAATCCCGCCGACCAGCGGGAAGCAGCGTGAAGGCCTGAAAAAGGCATTGCGCCGCGCTTCCCGACCTTGCTATAAGGCGGGCCCTGCCCTACCGGATAGGCGACAGCGCCGCCCGGCCGTGGGAAACATAAGGAATGCGGTGGCTCGCCGTTATGGTGGGCCGACCATTCCCAGGTAGCTCAGTGGTAGAGCAAGCGGCTGTTAACCGCTTGGCCGGGGGTTCGAATCCCTCCCTGGGAGCCAGATAGCGCAAGGGCCTCGGTGCGACGCATCGGGGCCCTTGGTGCATTTGGGCTCTGACCGGCACAAAGGCAAACCGGGAACCACGCCGCCGAACAGCCTGACGTCCATAGGCCGTCGGCGAGATTGAGTCGCCCCGCCGCCTGCGACTAAGCGTAAGGCCGCTCGTTCATAGCGGAAGGGAACGCCGATGGGGAAATTTGCCGCCATGGTTGCCGCCGGCCTGGTGGCCGGCCTCGCCAACACCGCCGCGGCCCAGGACGGCAACTGGTATCTCGGCGCGGCCGCCGGCGTGAACATCGTCCCCCAATACAAAAACACCGACGACTTCGGCTCCTTCGACTTTTCCACCGCCCCTGGCTATGCCGTCCTCGGCACCGTCGGCTACGGCTTCGGGCCGATCCGCGCCGAAGCGGAGATCGGTTGGCGGGACAATGGCATGTCGAAATTCACCTCCGGATTCGGCTCGGCCGGACTGTCCGGCTACATGGGAGTGGCCAGCACCATGGCCAATGCCTACTACGACATTCGCACCGGCACGGCGTTCACGCCCTATATCGGCGCCGGCGCCGGCGGCGCCTGGATCAATGCGGTGAACATCCACTCGGCGACGACGGGAGTGACGATCGTCGACAAGCCCCAGACCGGATTCGCCTACCAAGGCATTGCCGGCCTGTCCTATGCCGTGAACGAGCGGTTGGCGGTCACTGTGGACTATCGGTACTTCGCCATCGAAGACGTGGCAGTGCCCGAGTCGGCGGCGCTCGGAATTCCGTCGACGCTGCGGTTCGGCTACGCGGCGCACAGCGTGATGTTCGGCTTCACCTACGGAATCGGCCCCGCCCCGCGCCGGTGAAGCAACAATGCGATGGCGAGGGTGCATGACCCATGCGTATAGTTGCCAGCCCGCATCACTATCGCCCCCCTCCCCATGCCCCAGCGAATCCGCCTGACCTCGGCCCTGCTCCTTTGTACCGCCGCCATGGCCGTCTCGGCTTGCAGCGGAGGCTTATTCGGCGGGCACCACGCCGATGACCGGGGTCCCGCCGGCTATCAGCGGATTTATAGTCCCAACGGCGAGCCTTTGAGCGGCGGGGTCCTCGGGCATCCGGCCTGTGAAGCGGCGTTGAGCGGGTGGTTCCACCGCGTCGGCGGCGGCCATGACGGGCCGATCAGCCATGACGCCTTCATGGCCGACGCCCAACAGCAGTTTGACCGGATGGATATCCGCCACAGCGGCTTCATCACGGCCTCCGACCTGGAGGTGTTCCGTGCTCCGTATCAGGACCCGATTGCCCCCGACCCCGTCCCGCGCACCGACGGAGATCACCCTCCCGGCACCCGGCATCACGGCGCCGGGGGGGCCGCACAGTCGACACGGTCGCGCGGCAGCCCGGTCGATCTGAGCGCCGACCCGGTCATGTCGGCGGATACGTCACTGCGCTTCAAAGTCAGCCGCGAGGATTTCATCCGGCAGGCGCAAGAGGCATTCACCCATCTTGATGCCGACCATGACGGCACGCTCAGCCGTGCTGAAGTCCTGCAAGAATGCCCCCGCAAGACACCTTGATGAAGGGCCGAGGCCCGGTGCATGGCTTCGCAGGCAACCCCGGCCGACCTGCATCATTCGGCAGGGTCGGACCATCCCTGGGCCTTGGTCCCAGCCATCGGCTGCGTTTCGTCGGCCGCCTTGCCGCCTCCACCGCACCGAGGGCATGGCACGCCCTTGAGGCGCCGCGCTTTCTTGCAGGCTTTGGAGGCGTTTCCGGCGGCAACCGAACCGCACCCGTTCTGTCGGGTCAGCCAGCGTGGGCTGCCGCACCAGGGGCAGACATTAAGGCAGTCAGGGCAAAGCTCCATGCTTCGGTCTCGATCCCACACAGACAGCGCGCGGGCATACCCATACGGTCATTCCGGTCAATAGGCAATTCCAGGGTCAGGCCCCGCCCGGAAATAACTGCAACAATTCCGAACAGGATCACCAGGTGATTGAATTGTGGCGAGGCTCTGATGGAGGGCGTGGGAACCGTCCGTCAGAGCCTCATCACCGGGGCTCATCGGTGGCGGCGGACACCGCTCTGCCAGCAATCGCCGACATTGCGCGCCGGGCGCCCGAGCTTCGGGCCGACAAGACCTGAGTTAAAGAAAGCGTGCCGCCGCTTCGGGAAGTTCGGTGAAGTCATCGATCAGGGCATCGGCACCGAGTTCCTTGGGATCAATGCGGGAATAGCCGAACGCCACCGCCACCACGGGAATGCCGGCGGCGCGGGCCGCCGCCACGTCGTTGGCGCTGTCTCCCACCATCAAGGCCCGGCGGCCATCCATCCCCATGGCGGCCAGCGTCGCCAACAGATGAGCGGGATCCGGTTTACGGGCGGTCACGGTATCGCCGCCGACAATGGCGCCGAACAACCCCGAAAGCCCCAATGCATCAAGCAATTCCAGGGAAAGAGCGGTGGGTTTGTTGGTACAGACCCCCAGCGGATGCCCAGCCGCCTTCAACGATTGCAAGGTCTCTTCGACACCGGGGAACGGCCGGGTGCCAACAGCGGTGTTGCCTGCGTAGTGGCCAAGATACCGCTTGACCAGTTCCCGCAGGGAAATCTCCGACGGCCCGCCCGTCGCCAGCATAGCCCGCTCGACCAGAGGGCCGGCACCGTCGCCAACCCATCCTCGCACTTGTTTGGCCGTCACCGGTGGGCGGCCCATTTCGGCCAGCAGGGCATTCATTGCACGTAACAAGTCGGGCAGGCTGTCCACCAGCGTTCCGTCGAGGTCGAACAGGATGGCAGCCGGCGGGGTCTGGGTTGGCTCGGTCATCGAAACTCCACAAAGTTCTCATTAACGAGTTTCATCTATATGGTGACTTTGCCCTTCGAAAGTATGCACTATTTACCAACGACTGATCCGGAGTGGATTCCATGGCTGACGACGATACGACTGAAGGCGGGTCGGCTGGCGGCCCTGGGCGCGAAGCCGCCTATGACATCCAGGTCGAACTCTACGCCGTGCTGGGGCACGCCAATGTCCAGGTCAAACAGCTGCTCAAACTGGGCCGCGGCGCCGTCGTCGAACTGGATCGTAAAATCAACGAGCCGATCGACCTGTTCGTCAACAAGATGCTGGTCGGCCGAGGCGAAGTGGTGGTGGTCGAGGATCGTCTGGGCGTGACCGTTACCGATATGCTGAAGGGACAGAGGGGCGACTGACCGACTGCCCCCGCACTGCCCTCCGCATCCCGGCGTTCTCATATGATGGAACAGGTCTTTGGCCTCGTTCGGAAGTCGCCGCGCCAATTCCGAACGCACGTTTCGCCCGCCGGGAGGGCCGCCGATGTTCACCCTGCCTCTTTCCGACGATAACCCGACCCAACGCGCCGCGGTCGTCACCTGGCTGATCATCGCCCTTTGCGCGGTGGTCTTCTTGTGGGAACTGTCTCTTCCGCCTCCGATGGCGCGCGCAGCGACATTGTCCCTCGGCATGATACCGGCGGTCCTGCTGGGCAACGCCTCGCTGGCGCCCGACTTGACGCTGGTCCCGCCGTGGGCGACCGTGCTGACGTCAATGTTCCTGCACGGCGGCTGGCTGCACATCCTGGGCAATATGCTGTTCCTGTGGATCTTCGGCGACAATGTCGAAGATGCCATGGGCCGGATACGGTTCATTCTCTATTATCTCCTCTGCGGCGCCACAGCGGCGCTCACGCAAGCGCTGATGGCGCCTGATTCGGAAATGCCGATGATCGGCGCATCGGGCGCTATCGCCGGCATTCTCGGAGGGTATGCGCTCCTTCATCCGCGAGCCAACGTGCGGGTGCTGGTGGTCATCCTGGTGTTCATTCGCCTGGTGAATGTCCCGGCGCTATTGGTGCTCGGCCTTTGGTTCCTGATCCAATTGGGCAGCGCCGCGATGGCCCCCGCAGCCGCCGGTGGTGTCGCCTTCTGGGCTCATGTCGGCGGATTCCTTTGCGGCATTGCCCTGCTGCCGGTGTTCCGCCGGCCTGAGGTTCCGCTTTTCGGCGCGGCGAAAAGTCGTGCGTTTGCCGTCAGCGGCGCGCGCCTGGTCCGGCGTGGCCGCATCCCCACGGTCATCCCGCGCGACCGGGAGGAACCTTGGGGTTAGTGCTCTGACCCAAGCTGAAGGTACAGGCCCGGGGAACTCCGAACAACACCCAGCGTTTGTGGCATATGGCCCATCCACGCAAGGAGAACGACCATGCCTCTAGCTTCCCATTCGACGGCAACCATCGCCCAGGCGCTGAGCGGCATAGATTTTCCGGCCAATAAGAGCGACCTCATCGAACATGCCAAGAAAAACAATGCCGACAACGAGGTCATCCAGGCGTTGAACGAGATGCCCGACGAGCAATACACCAGCATGGCCGACGTCTTCAAAGGTGTCGGGCAGTCGCGCTGACCTCGGCCGGTTGCCGCGGAAAGGCGGAAGGCAGGAAGGCCTTCCGCCCACCGGCTTATATGTCGCCTCATTGCCCAAGCTCAAGGCGCGACGTCCCTCCGATTGGCAGTGTAGGCCGGTCAACTCCCGGAGAACCGCCCTGATGAGCTTGCCCGCCTTTTTCGAACAGACCCCCACCATTACCGTCTTCGATCCCCTCACCCGACTGCTCGGTGCCGGAGACGGGACCTTGACCTATTGCTATGCCGACGCCATGCGCCTGGCCGGCCATTCCTGCCCGACCATCGCCGGCGCCTGGCTGATGCTGCGAGCGGGCCTGGCCCGCCTTTGGCCCGACGGCCTGCCGCAGCGCGGAGCCATCCATGTCTATCTCCCTGGCGACGAGGACGAAGGCACCACCGGTGTGGTGGCGGCCGTCGCCTCGCTGGTCACCGGCGCCCGCCAGCTTGACGGCTTCAAGGGCATCGCCGGACGCTTCGACCGGCGCCACCTTCTACACTTCGGCACCCCCCTGCCGGGAGCGCTCGGCTTGCGGCGAGCCGACAGCAAGCAGGGGGTGGCGGTGCGCTTCGACCCCACGGTGGTGCCTTCCGAACCGGCGATGCGCAATCTGCTGCAGCTATGGGCCGACGCTCAAGCCGATGCGGACGAGGAACGCCGCCTCGGCGAATTGTGGCAGGAGCGGGTCCGCCGGATCCTGGTCGACCATGCCGACGATCCCGCCCTGACCGCTACCGCCGACTGGCCATGAGGCGGCGGTAAGCGAGCTACGAAACATATCACGCCGCCGCCTGAAGCCGTCGCGGCGCCTGAGCGAAGCCGCGTCGCTGAGGCGAAGCAAGGCCTGCCAACCTCAGGCGCCAATGCTCCGCATCGACCAAATTATTCGGCATTGGCGCCTAAGGAGCCCCCCTTCCAATAGCGAGATTGAACCTCAGGGCGGGGTAGGAGCGCCGCAAGGAGGAAACTCACCCCCACCTGACGGCGTTTAAGTCGCGTAACCACCGACCTGATGGTGATGCGATGAATTTTCCGATGGCTGCGACCACCTCGTTCGTTGATCTGCTCCTCCCTCCGGAGCAGACGGCATGAACGGCCCCCCCGAACAAGTGCGCCAGGCTTTGGCGCCCTGTCGCGGGGCGCTCTGGGCTGCGGGGCTGTTCAGCCTGGGCGAGAGCACCATGATGCTTACCGTCCCGCTATTCACCTTCCAGTTGTTTGATCGCGTGCTCACCAGCCGCAGCCACGAGACCCTGGTCATGCTGACCATCGCCTCGCTGGGCGCATTGGCCGTCCTGGCGGTCTTCGACATGGTGCGCGGCGAAGTGCTGCAACGGATCGGCCTGTGGCTCGACGCCAAGCTGAGCCCGCAGCTTCTGGCGGCGGGATTCGACGCTTCCGGCGCCGATGAAGCCCGCTCGGCGCAAGGCTTGCGCGACTTGGCGCAGTTGCGCGGGTTCGTCGGATCCGGCGCGGCGGTAGCATTCTTCGATATCCCCATGGTGCCGGTCTTCATCGGTGTCATATTCTTCATCCACCCCCTTCTCGGGTGGATCTCAGTCGCCGGCGCCGGCAGCCTCCTGCTGCTCGCCACGGCCAATCTGCTGGCGACACGACGCATGCTGTCGGCGGCCAACATGGCCTCGGTGACCGCATTGAACCGCGCCCAAACCTGCATGCTGACCGCCGACGCCGTCCGGGCGATGGGAATGCTGCCGCATCTGACCGGCCAATGGGAGCAAATCAACGGCGGCATCATGGCCCTCCAATGCGAAACCGGTGATCGCATCGGCCAGTTCGCCGCGGCATCCAAGTTCGCCCGCCTGGCCGTGCAGATCCTATCCATGGGTGCCGGGGCCTCGCTGGCGATGAACCAGCAGATCACCGGCGGAATGATGATCGCCGCCTCGATCATCATGGCTCGCGGGCTGGCACCGATCGAAGTGGCGGTGGGCAGCTGGAGCGCATTGGCCAGCGCCCGCGAGTCGTGGCGTCGGATCGATCGCGGCCTTGCCGCCATGCCGATGCGCCAGGGCAAGCTGCCACTGCCCGCTCCCCGAGGCCGCGTGCTGGTCGACAGGGTATACTACATCGCACCGGGCGGCCGACCGATCCTCAAGAATGTGTGCATGGCGCTGGCTCCCGGCGAAGCGCTGGGGGTCATCGGCGCAACGGCTGCCGGAAAGACGACGCTCGGCCGGCTATTGGTAGGGGTGCTGCCCCCCAGCGCCGGCAGTATCCGTCTCGACGGTGCCGAGATCAGCCTTTGGGACCCGGCCAAGCTCGGACCGCATATCGGATATCTGCCGCAGGATGTTCAGTTGCTTCCGGCCACCGTGGCCGAGAACATCGCGCGCATGGGGCGGCCCGATCCGGATAAAGTCATCGAGGCCGCCCGCCGCGCCGGCGTCCATGACTTGATCCTGCGCCTCCCGCAGGGCTATGACACCCCCATCGAAGACGGTGGCGTGCGGCTGTCCGGCGGCCAGCGGCAGCGGGTGGGCCTGGCCCGGGCGCTGTACGGCGGGCCACATCTCATCGTCCTCGATGAACCGAACAGCAATCTTGATCTGCCCGGCGAGCAGGCGCTCCTGGGTGCGCTCGATGCCGCGCGAGCGGACGGTGCAACGGTGATCCTGATCAGCCACCGCCCGTCGGTGCTGGACCGAATGGACAAGATCCTGGTGATGCGCGAAGGCGTGGCCGAGACCTTCGGACCCCGTGAAGACATCCTGCCGCAGCTGTTGCGGCCGCACCGACCGAGCCCGCCGCTTGCCCCGGTGGCCGCCGCCGCTCCGGCGGCCGCCAAGGAGGGAGCATGAACGATCTGGTCCCCGTCGGCACTGTTCCCCTGGCGACGCCGGCGATCCGGCAGCAGACCCGTCGCCGCATCCGCGCCGGCCTGCTGGTCACCGCCCTGGCCTTCGGCGGCGGCGGAACCTGGGCCGGCTTGGCTCCGCTCGACTCCGCGTCGATCGCCCCGGGAGTGGTCGGTGCCGATGGCCGCAACAAGGTGATCCAACATCTCGAAGGAGGAATCGTACGGGAGATCGACGTGCGGGAAGGCGACCGGGTCCGACCCCACCAGGTCCTGCTCCGCCTCGATCAGACCAGAGCCAAGGCGCAGACCGACCAGTTGCAGGAAGAGCTCGACTCGCTGATGGCCACAGCGGCGCGGCTGACCGCCGAACGCGACGGCGCGCAGGAGGTGAAATTCCCACCGGCACTGGAACGCAGGCGCCGCACCGACGGCGAGGTCGAGCGCATTTTGGCGGGCCAGGAGGCACTGTTCCAGGCGCGGCGAAACGCCTTGAACAGCGAGCGGAAGATTCTGGCGGCGCGCATCTCGCAGTTCAGCGAGGAAATCGGTGGCCTCGATGCTCAGCGCAAAGCCGCGGAAGAGCAGATCGCTCTGCTGGAAAGTGAAATCCGTGTCGTGCGCATGCTGGTTTCCGCCGGGCAGGAACGCAGGCCGCGGCTGCTTGCCCTCGAGCGGGACCAGGACCGGTTGGATGGGGACCGCGGCAATGCGATCGCCATGATGGCCCGCGCCCGTCAGAACATCGGCGAAACCCAGTTGAGGATCAGCCAGCTTGAGGTCAGACGCCTGAACCAGGTGGTCAATGACTTGCGCGATATCGAAAGCAAGATCTATGACACCTCGGAGAGGCTGCGGGCGGCCAGGGACGTGCTGGCACGAACGGTGGTCACCGCCCCGATTGCCGGTACCGTCGCCAGGCTCAATCTTCACACCCTGGGCGGGGTGGTGCAGCCCGGCGAGAACCTGATGGAGATCGTACCTGCCGACGACCGCCTGCTGATCGACGCCCATCTGCGGCCCAACGACATCGCCTCGGTCAAGCCCGGCCAGACGGCGGAGGTTCGCCTCAACGCCTACAGCCAGCGGCGCATGCCGATGGTTCTCGGCCATGTCGTCGAAGTGTCGGCCGATGCGCTGCGGGATCGTGCCGACTTGCCGCCCTATTATCTGGTGCGGGTCGCCGTGGACAAGAGTTCTCTGGCCAAAATGCCGAATGTGCGGCTGTTCCCCGGCATGCCTGCGGAAGTGCTGGTGGTCACCGGAAAGCGAACGCTGCTTGACTACCTGCTCATGCCGATCACCACCAGCCTCCGCCACAGCATGACCGAAGAGTAGAGGCCCAAGGTTGCGATTGACGGCGGCCCGCTTGGCCAATCCCCCAACCCCGCCGAACCCGCCCATCTGCGTGGGCGGGATTATGTTGCACTGCACAAAGAAGTCGCTATTGTAATTCTCGCAAGCTGCTCTCCCAAATCGCCACCACTTGGCCGGTGATGGGGGAGTAGACAAGGCGGTGGGGGCTGTCCTTATATTCGCATGCCGGTTCCCATACAAAAAGTATGGGTATGGCGCAGAAACCGTGTGTCCACTACACTCGGATCGACCGCCCCCCGAACGACGCCAGGTTCGAGACGAGGCCACGATGAGCGTTCGCAATCTCTCCAGTCTTTTCCGCCCGCAATCGGTCGCCGTCATCGGCGCCACGCAGCGGCCCAACGCGGTGGGCACGGTGGTCATGCGCAATCTGCTGCAGGGGGGATTCTCAGGGCCGATCATGCCGGTCAACCCCAAGCACCAGGCGATCTCCGGCGTTCTGGCCTATCCCGACGTAGCCAGTCTGCCGGTCGTTCCCGATCTCGCCGTGCTCTGCATCCCCGCCGCCCAGGTGGTCGACGAGTTGAAGAAGCTGTGCGACCGCGGCACCCGCGCCGCGATCGTCATGGCCACAGGCCTGGCGGCCACTCACTCGGCGAGCGGCAAGACGCTGCAAGCCGAAATGCTCGAACTGGCGCGCCGCTGCCGGATGCGCATTCTCGGCCCCGGCTGCCTCGGCCTGATGGTGCCCGCCATGGGCCTCAACGCCAGCTTTGCCCAACAACCGGCCATGCCTGGGCGCATCGCCTTCGTCTCGCAGTCCTCCTCCTTATGCACTGCGGTGTTGGATTGGGCTCGCCCCAAGGGCATCGGCTTTTCCCATTTCATCTCGGTAGGCGACTGCGCCGACATCGATTTCGGCGACCTGCTCGACTACCTGGGATCGGACCCTTCGACCCGGGCCATCCTGCTCTACATCGAATCGATCCATCAGCGCCGCAACTTCATGTCAGCGGCCCGCGCCGCCGCACGCAACAAGCCGGTCATCGCCATCAAGGCCGGCCGTGTGGCGGAGTCGGCCCGTGCCGCTGCCTCCCATACCGGGGCCGTGGCCGGGGCCGATGCCGTCTACGATGCGGCATTGCGCCGCGCCGGCATGTTGCGGGTTTACGAACTCGAGGAAATGTTCACCGCCGTCGAAACGCTATCACGCTCGCGACCGCCGCGCGGCACCAAGCTGGCCATCGTGACCAATGGCGGTGGCATCGGCATCGTGGCGGTGGACGAACTGGTCGAGATCGGCGGCAAGCTGGCCGAACTCAGCCCCGAAACCATGGCCAAGCTCGACAAATTCCTGCCGCCCTTCTGGTCACACGGCAACCCGGTCGACACCACCGCCGACGCCTCGGGAGAGCGCTATGTCCGCGCCCTCGATGTGCTCCTGGGAGCACCCGAGGTCGACTCGGTGCTGGTGATGCACACGCCAACGGCCATCACCTCGTCGAGCGAGATCGCCGAGCAGGTGATCGCGACGGTGAAATCGCATAAAGCCAACGTCATGACCTGCTGGGTCGGACAGGAACAGGTCGGGCCGGCACGGCGCATGCTGCGCGAGGCCGGCATCCCCACCTATGAGACGCCTGGCGCCGCCGTGCACGCCTTCATGCATCTGGTGAACTACCGCAAGAACCAGGAAATGCTGATGGAGACCCCGGCCTCGGCGCTGGCCGACTTCACTCCGGCCACCGCCACCGCCCGCCTGGTGGTGGAAAATGCCCTGGGTACCGGCAACGAGTTTCTCAGCGAACCCGAGGCCAAGGCCGTCCTGTCCGCCTATGGCATACCTACGGTGGAGACCCATATCGCCCGCACGCCGGCTGATGCCGGCCGTGTCGCCGGCCGCATCGATGGACCGATCGCGCTGAAAATCCTGTCGCCCGACATCTCCCACAAATCGGATGTCGGCGGTGTGCGTCTGAACCTTTCCGGCCCCTTCGAAGTGGAGAAAGCCGGCAACCTGATGCTCGAACGGGTCGCCGCCGCATTCCCTGAAGCGCGGATCCACGGCTTTACCGTGCAACGCATGGCCCGACGCTCCGGCGCTCAGGAAATCATCATCGGCGTCACCACCGATCCGATCTTCGGCCCCGTCATCATGTTCGGCCAAGGCGGCACCGCCGTCGAAGTGATCAACGATTCCGCCTTCGCCTTACCACCGCTCAACATGAGCCTGGCCCGCGAACTGATCCAGCGGACCAGGGTGTCGAAGCTGCTGCAAGGCTACCGGGACCGCCCACCGGCGGACATGGACGCCATCTGCCTATCCCTGATGAAGATCTCGCAACTTGTCATCGACATTCCCGAAATCGTCGAGATCGACATCAACCCGTTGTTCGCCGACGCCCAAGGCGTGATCGCGGTGGATGCCCGCATCCGTGTCAGCACCAATCCGGCCAACTCCGATCGCCTGGCCATTCGGCCCTACCCCAAGGACCTCGAAGAGGTCATCGAATTGAACGACGGCAGCAAGGTGCTGGTCCGCCCGATCCGGCCGGAGGACGAGCCAAATCACCACATCTTCGTGTCGCGGCTGACGCCCGAAGATATCCGTTTCCGTTTCTTCGGCCTGGTGGGCGAACTGCCCCATTCGGAAATGGCCCGCCTCACCCAGATCGACTATGACCGCGAAATGGCGTTCATCGCCGTCCCGGTGGACAATGCCGCCAACGAAACCTGGGGCGTGGTGCGGACGATGAGCGACCCGGACAACGAGCGGGCCGAATTCGCCGTCGTCGTCCGGTCCGACCTGAAAGGCACCGGGCTCGGGCGGAAGCTCATGCTGAAGATGATCCGCTATTGTCGGGCACGCGGCACGGGCCAGATCATCGGACAAGTGCTTACCGACAACACACGGATGCTGAAATTCGTCGAAAGCCTGGGCTTCAAGCGCCTGCGCCTGGTCGAGGGCGACATCGTCGAAGTGATGCTGGATCTACGCGCCCCGGTTGCGGCAATGGTGTAGGCTAAGCAGCAAAAGACCGGACCAATCTCTAATGCAGACTTGACCTTTGGGGTGGTTCTTATTGCTCGGTTGAGACTTATGGCCCACAATAGCGCCACATGTCTTAGGCCGATCAACAGAAGAGGCAGTCCGGTCAATGTCCCTTCCAACCGTCCTGGGCTTTCTGCTCGGCATCGGGTTGTTCCTCGGCTCGATCGTCCTCAACACCGACAATTACTGGGTCTTCCTTCACGCCGCCGGGTTTATCATGGTGATCGGCGGCACCACGGCTGCCACCTTTGTCGCCTTCGAGCCCCGCTACGTCATGCAGGCGATGCGGATCATGACGTCGATCTTCTTTCAGCAGAAGGTCGGCCGCGCCATCCTCACCAACGAGGTGGGCCGGATGATCCGCTGGGGCTACATGGTGCAGAAGTCGGGGCTTCCCGGCCTTGAATCCGACGCCAAGAAGTTGCGGCAAGAAGACCGCTTTCTGGCCTTCGGCATCGATTTGGTGATTTCCGGCTATACCGGTCAGGAAGTCCGCGAAATCCTTGCCAATACCATTGAGACCACGTTCCATCGCCACCTGGTCCCGGCGGAAATCCTCCGCAGCATGGCGAGCAATGCCCCCGCTTTCGGTATGATCGCAACCCTGGTCGGCCTGGTGATCATGCTCGACCACATGGGCTCGGACCCGTCGAAAATCGGGCCCGGCATGGCGGTGGGACTGTTGGGCACCCTTTACGGCGTAACGTTCGCCCGCATCATCCTGATGCCGACCGCCAGCAAGGTCCAACAGCGGGAGGAAATCGTCCGGTTTCGCCAGTATCTGGTGGCCGAGGGATTGGCCCTTTTGGCCGAGCGCCGCAGCCCGCGCTATATCCAGGACAAGATGAACAGCTTCCTCGACCCGACGTTGCATTTCGACATCGACAAGATGCTGCGCAAACAGGCCTGAACGATGACCATCAAGCCGCCGGTAAAGCCTGAGGAAAAAGAAGACTGGCTGATGTCCTATGCGGACATGATCACCCTGGTCATGGCGTTCTTCGTTCTGCTCATCTCGATGTCCCATATCGACCCGGTCAAGTACGAGCAGGTCAAGGGAGGCATGGCCCAGGACATCGGCAAACGTGAGACGACGCAGCCGATCAAGCAGTTGAAGACCGAGATGGCGCAGGCGATGCGGGGCCTGAAGATCGACGATACGCAGGTGGCCATCGGGACCGACGACCGCGGACTGGTTCTCGATTTCGACGCCGGCACCTTCTTCGATGCCGGGTCGGCCAAGCTCAAGGATGAGTTCCTGCCCGCTCTGGCCAAGATGGCGGAAACCTTGAAATCGCCCCGCTACTCCGCTTTCCAGATCGAAGTCGACGGCCATACCGACGACACACCGGTCAGCACGCCGCAGTTCCCATCGAACTGGGAACTGTCGGCGGCCCGCGCGACGGCTGTCGTGCGCAAGCTCATCGAGGATGGCGTCGCCCCCACGCGACTGAGCGCCGCCGGCTTCGCCGATACCCGCCCGAAGGTGGCGAACCGCGACGTGAACGGCAATCCGCTCCCCATCAACGAGGCGATCAACCGGCGCGTGTCAGTCCATATATTCCCGCGCTGACAGGGCCTTGACGCCGCCTTCGCCATGCGCCAGCGTGAAGGGAGCGCAAGTTGCGCAGCTGGCACCGGGCATCTGACTATGACAAAAGCCAAGACCGTCGCGTCGGTATCCTTCCTCGACAACCACAGCATCAGCATGGATGTGGAGAACGTCGTCGGCATCGCCATCGGCACACCGATGAAACTCGGCGACGGGCAATGGTTCTGCGAATTGATCGTCCGCTCGGGCAATGGAACGCTGGCGGTGCAGATGCTCGCCGATTCCCCCGAACGATTCTTCGTGCGATCACCGGAACCCTTCCTCGAACAGGACTGACTTGGAATTCTGGACTGTCACCCTTATCAGCCTGGTGGCAGGGCTGGTCCTCGTCATCGGCGGGGCGCTGGTCATGTACATGGGGTCGTTGGTCAAGAGCGCCTATCAGCTGAAAATCGAAATCAAGGCTGAGATGGACGAGGGTCAGAAAAAGATCCAGGACGACGTCGACAAGAAGTTGCGCTGGATCAAGCGCGAACTGATCGAGGAAATCGACAAGATCAAGGTCGGTCTACTGGCGGATCACCAGCGGCGCCTCACTGAAACCACGGCTATCCTCGACCAGCGCCTTGCCGAAGCTACCGCCGAATGGCGCAATGACCGCGCGGCGACGATCAGCGCCCTGGGAGCACTCCAGCGCGACGTGGCGGTGCTCGACCAGCGCCAGCGCAGCCTGCGCCGCGAGCAGGCGGCAAAGGCCGAAGTTTCGGCGGCGGCGCCCGCCGCTGCGACGGAACCACCACCGGCGACCTCCCTGGATTGCCCCCTCGCGGTTCCCCCGGCCGAGGGCATGCCCACCTCCGCTTCTCCCAGCCGACCAGCTGATTGAATGGTGGCCGGAGACCGCCTCATGGCATGGGCGCCATCCGTCAGAAGCACACCACCAGGACGGCAAGCGACCGGCCCTCAAGCGGATAGCTGGCTCCGCCGGGCCAGTCGCGCTGCCCATCAGGCCGCGCCGTATCAAGCAGGCGCCGCCAACTGCCGGCGGCCGCGGGCAAAATGAATGGCACCTGTTCGTGGTGGGCATTCATCAGGATCAGGAAGCGGCGGTCCAACTCGGGCTCGCCGGCCGGCGTCGCGTAGTAGTAATCGCCTCCCTCCCCCGCATCGCCGGTCAGCAGCATGCCCAATGTCCGCGCCTCACCGAACGCCCAGTCCTCGCTGCTCTGCTCTCGCCCGGCCGGGGTGAGCCAGAGGATGTCGGGCGGCTGGCCTTCCGCCCTCCCTCGAAAGAAGCGGGCCCGGTGAAACACCGGATGGCTACGGCGGATGGCGATCAGCCGGGACAGGAATGTCAGCAATTCAGCATCCGGCTGGTCCCATTTGATCCAGGATACGGCATTGTCCTGGCAATAACTGTTGTTGTTCCCTCCTTGGCTGTTGCCGGTCTCGTCACCGGCCAGCAGCATCGGAACGCCCTGGCTGAGCAGCAGGGTCGACAGCAGGTTGCGCTTCTGTCTCGCTCTGAGTTCCATTACCGCCGGATCTGCGGTAGCCCCCTCGACACCGCAATTCCAGGAATCATTCTGGTCGATCCCATCGCTGTTGCCCTCAAGATTGGCCTCGTTGTGCTTGACGTTGAAGGAGACCAGGTCCTGGAGGGTGAAGCCGTCGTGCGAGGAGATGAAATTGATGCTGGCCCAGGGTCGGCGGCCGCGGTGATCGAACAGATCGGCCGAGCCGGACAGCCGCGAAGCAAGCTGCGGCACCCGGCCGGCATCCCCTTTCCAGAACTGGCGAACTATGTCGCGGTACTTCCCGTTCCATTCGCTCCAGCCGGGCGGATAGCCTCCCACCTGATAACCGCCATGGCCGAGATCCCAGGGCTCGGCGATGAGCTTCACCGTCGACAGCACCGGATCCTGGCCGATGGCATCAAAGAAGGCGGCGCCGGGATCGTAGGAGAACCCTTCGCGGGCCAGTGACGAAGTAAGGTCGAAACGAAAGCCGTCGACATGCATCTCTTCGACCCAGTAGCGGAGCGAGTCGAGCACCAGTTGGAGGACGCGCGGATGGCTGACGTCCAGCGTGTTGCCGCAACCTGTCGAATCCCAGTAGTAGCGGGGGTCATCGCCAACCAGCTTGTAGTAGGACGCGTTGTCGATGCCGCGAAATGACAAGGTCGGGCCCAGATGATTGCCTTCGGCGGTATGGTTGTAGACCACGTCGAGGATCACCTCGATGCCCTCGTCGTGCAGCCTGCGGACCGTCGCCTTGAATTCGCCCACCCCGCCACTGCAGAGATAGCGCGGTTCGACGGCGAAAAAGCCGATGGTATTGTAGCCCCAATAATTCCGCAGGCCCTTCTCCAGCAATAGCCGGTCGTCAACGAAGGCATGAACGGGCAGCAGTTCGACGGCGGTGATCCCCAACTGCTTCAAATGAGCCACTACGGGCGGGCTGGACAATCCGGCGAACGTGCCACGCAAATGAACCGGCACCTCGGGGTGAAGCTTGGTCAAGCCACGGACGTGAGCCTCGTACAGAATTGTCTGCGGCCACGGCGTTCCCGGCCGCCGCTCGTCGCCCCAGGTGAACGCGGTGTCCACCACTTGGCATTTCGGCATGCCCCGGGCATTGTCGCGGCGATCGAAGGACAGGTCGGCGCGGGGATGCCCGATCTTATAGGCAAAATGCGCATCCGACCAATGAACGGCGCCGACCAGCATCTTCGCGTAAGGGTCAAGCAGCAGCTTGTGGGGGTTGAAGCGATGCCCCGCACGCGGCTCCCAGGGGCCATGCACGCGATAGCCGTAGAGCTGGCCGGGCCGGATGTCCGGAAGATAGCCGTGCCACACCTCATCGGTGTATTCCGGCAGGGTGACCCGCTCCAGTTCCCGCCGCCCATGGGGGTCGAACAGGCACAAGTCGACGGCCGTGGCGTTGGTTGAAAACAGGGCGAAGTTGACGCCGCCACCATCCCATGTCGCGCCCAGAGGATGCGGCGAGCCAGGCCAGACACGGGCGCGGAGGCTTGGCACGAACTTTCCCGATGCGACAGCAGCCGAACAACGCCTGCCAACCGATTGAACCTTAGTGGGAACAATACGGCGGTCTAATCGACCATTTCCGGTTCTCTGCTGGGGCTGTGCCCCCCTTCAAGGAATTCGAAGACCAGTTGGCCGTCCTTGACATCCACCTTGACGATACCGCCCTTGCACAGGCGGCCGAACAACAGCTCCTCGGCCAGCGGCTTCTTGATGTATTCCTGGATGATGCGAGCCAGCGGCCGGGCGCCATACAGTTTGTCGTAGCCCTTCTCGGCAAGCCAACCACGAGCCGCGTCCGACAACTCGATCGACACGTCGCGATCGCCCAACTGGGTTTCCAACTGGAAGATGAATTTGTCGACCACCCGCGTCACCACGTCCAGACTGAGCGGGGCGAAAGCGATGGTCGCATCCAGGCGGTTGCGGAACTCGGGCGAGAACATCCGCTGGATCGCTTCCTGGTCGTCACCTTCCCGGCTTTCACGGCCGAATCCGATGGCCGGCTTGGCCAGATCCGACGCTCCCGCATTGGTGGTCATGATCAGGATGATGTTGCGGAAGTCGACGGTCTTGCCGTTGTGATCGGTCAACTTGCCGTGGTCCATCACCTGCAGCAGGATATTGAACAGGTCGGGGTGGGCCTTCTCGATTTCGTCCAGCAACAATACCGAATGGGGGTGCTGGTCCACCGAATCGGTCAGCAGGCCGCCCTGGTCAAAGCCGACATATCCCGGTGGCGCGCCGATCAGCCGCGATACCGAATGTCTTTCCATGTATTCAGACATGTCGAAGCGGATCAGTTCGATCCCCAGGATGCGCGACAGCTGACGCGCCACCTCGGTCTTGCCGACACCGGTGGGGCCAGAGAACAGGTAGCAGCCGATCGGCTTTTCCGGCTCGCGCAGGCCAGCTCGCGCCAGCTTGATGGCTGACGCCAGCGCATCGATGGCCTTGTCCTGCCCGAATACCATGGTCTTCAAGTCGCGCTCCAGCGTCTTCAACACTTCCATGTCGTTGGTCGACACGCTCTTGGGAGGAATGCGGGCGATCTTCGCCACGATCTCCTCAACGTCACGCACCGTTACCGTCTTGCGCCGCTTGGATTCCGGCAACAGCATGCGCGCGGCGCCGACCTCGTCGATGACGTCAATGGCCTTGTCCGGCAATTTACGGTCGCCGATATAGCGGGCCGACAGCTCGACCGCGGCGCGGATCGCGTCATTGGTGTAGCGAACGCGATGATGCGCCTCGTAGTAAGGCTTCAGGCCGTGGAGGATTTTCACCGAATCCTCAACCGACGGCTCGTTGACGTCGATCTTCTGGAAGCGCCGCACCAGGGCGCGGTCCTTCTCGAAATGGTTGCGAAATTCCTTGTACGTGGTCGAGCCGATGCAGCGCAACGACCCCGACGCCAGGGCCGGCTTCAGCAGGTTGGAGGCGTCCATCGAGCCTCCCGACGTGGCGCCGGCGCCGATCACCGTATGAATTTCGTCGATGAACAGGATGGCCCCGTCGAGGGCTTCCAGTTCCGACACCACGGCCTTCAACCGTTCCTCGAAATCGCCGCGGTAGCGCGTTCCGGCCAGAAGGGCGCCCATGTCGAGCGAGAAAATCGTCGCGTGCTTGAGCACGTCCGGCACTTCGGCCTTGACGATCCGCCGCGCCAGACCTTCGGCGATGGCTGTCTTGCCTACTCCCGGGTCGCCCACGTAAAGCGGATTGTTCTTCGAGCGCCGGCACAGAATTTGGATGGTCCGCTCGATTTCCGGTTCGCGCCCGATCAGTGGATCGATCTTACCCTGGACGGCCTTGCGATTCAGGTTAACGCAGTAGGCGTTCAACGCCTCCTGCCCCTTCTTGACCATATTGTCCGCCTTGGCATCGTCGTCGGCCCCGTGCACCGGGCGTGATTGGCCGCGCCCCGGCGCCTTGGCGATCCCGTGCGATATGTAATTCACCGCGTCCAGCCGGGTCATGTCCTGCAGTTGCAGGAAATAGACAGCGTGGCTTTCCCGTTCGGAGAACAAGGCGACGACCACGTTGGCGCCCGTCACCTCTTCGCGGCCGGACGACTGGACGTGGATGGCGGCCCGTTGGACAACCCGCTGAAAGCCGGCCGTAGGCTTGGGATCGCCGACCCGCGTGGTGACCAGATCGGCCAACGCGCTATCGATGAAATCGGTGAGATCCCGGCGCAACCGGTCGAGATCGACGTTACAGGCGCGAAGCACAGAAATGGCGTCCTGATCGTCGGTCAGGGAAAGCAGCAGGTGTTCAAGAGTCGCGTATTCGTGGCGGCGATCAGACGCCAAGGCAAGAGCTCGATGGAGACTCTGCTCAAGATTCCGCGACAGCATCGGCATCTATTCCTTCTCAATGGTACACTGGAGCGGATGCTGGTTTTGCCGGGCCAAATCCATGACCTGCGTTACCTTGGTCTCCGCCACTTCATATGTGTATACCCCACAGACACCGACCCCCCTTTGATGCACGTGCAGCATAATGCGGGTGGCCTCCTCGCGATTCTTGGCGAAGAAGCGCTCGAGCACATGAACGACGAACTCCATCGGAGTGTAGTCGTCATTCAGCATCAACACCTTGTACATTGACGGCCGCTTGGTCTTCGGGCGGGCTTTGATGACCACCCCGGTATGCGTGCCGTCGTCGTTTGTCCTGTCGTTGTCGCTGCCGCTCATGCGTGCTAATCGGTTCACCGGTGTCGCTGTCGGAACACGATTATAATATTGGTGTGGCATGGCCGGGGAAAAGCCCCCTCTTCGCCAGAGCGCCATCGGTTACGTCCCTTTCTCAAGCCTGTGCGTTGGGCGCCGCAAACGGCAGAGCCCGGCGGAGGCACCTCCGCCGGGCCCAAATCCATCCTACCCGGCAAAGGCTGCGGGAGGACACATCTTTCGGCTGTCCTGCTAAAATCGAGCGGGGCAGCCTGTGAACAGCGCGCTCACCGCGGGATGGCCGCGGCCAAAGACGCTTTTTCGTTCACGCCATCGAGCGGCTCCGCCGGCCTCAGAGCACGGGCCGGCTGAATCGCTGCATGGCGGCATCGAAGCAGCCGGTCAAGGGTGCAACAGCCTCTTCGGCCAGCTTGGCAGAGACCTGACTGAAGCGGGTGCTCTCGGCCACCAGCTTGTCGAAATTGGATTTGGCTGACGACGTCGTCAGATCGATGACCTCCTTCAAGGTCTTGGCGCCGAACAGCGCCTTGCCGACGGCGACCGATTCGTCGATGGAGGTCTGGGCAAGCGACACGAACGATTTCGACAGATCCTGTACGCCACGAGCGACGACGGTGCTCGATTTCACCAGGGCCTCCACGTTGTCCCGGCTGAATTCCAGGATGTCCTCGTAGCCCTTGAACGCCGCCGAACCAGCCGCAACCGCTGCTTCGACCTGCTCCCTGGTCAGCGACACCGCCTTGTCGACGCTCTGCGAGGCTACGTCGGCACCGACCTTGGCCACACTTTCGATCGTTTCCTTGTGGACAGCGACGACTTCCTCGATCTGCTTCACGGCATTGGCGGTGGCGGCCGTGGTGGACTTCGCGGTCTTGACAGTGCTCATGGTAATTCGGCTCCTTCGACGAGGCGGCACGCCATTCGTTCAGCTGCCTGAACGGATGGTCTTTTGCCATTTTTGATCAATAGGTTATGCCGCAAGAAAGAGCCTGCGTCAACACTGTTTGTGCGCTGCAATATCGCGGTCGCACAACTGTCATCTCCGCTTTAACCCATTTCTAAGATCCACAGGGCATAGTCCATTGCCAACCCCGATTGTCCAGCCATCGTCGCCGGCCATTCGATCGGCTTAGCCCGTATCTCGAACGGCCAATCGGGGCCCCACGAAAAATGTTAATCCCATGCATCCAAAGTATGGACAGCGTTGTGCGGATTTTTTATGGTGAAGTCTGCGTTTTCGCTCAGGTCCCAGGCTTGGCAACAGGATGTGAAATTGAACGCACACAAGGTCATATTATCGAACCTGTTCCCTGCCGCCTGGCGTCTTGTCACGAGTTCTCTATTCATTTTTGGTGCTATTTTGCTGCTAGGGGCAGCGAACCCGGCCGAAGCCAAATATGCCTCCATGGTGGTGGATGCCGACACCGGCGAAATCCTCCATGCGGTCAACGTCGACCAGCGGAACTACCCGGCATCGCTGACCAAGATCATGACCCTCTACCTGCTGTTCGACGACCTGGACAGCGGGCGCGTGCATCTGACCGACCGCATGCCCGTCTCCGCTCACGCCGCCGCCCAGGCTCCGTCGAAACTGGGACTCCTGCCCGGAGGTACCCTCAAGGTAGAGGACGCCATCCTGGCGATCGTCACCAAATCGGCCAATGATGCGGCGGTAACCGTGGCCGAATTCCTTGGTGGCAGCGAATCGGCGTTCGCCACGCGGATGACCAGAAAGGCGCATGAACTGGGAATGCGCCAGACGGAATTTCGCAACGCGTCCGGCCTGCCCAGGCCGCCGAATCTCAGCTCGGCGCGCGACATGGTGACCCTGGCGCGGGCGATGATCCATAACCATGGCAAGTATTATCATTACTTCTCGACTCGTCAGTTTGTCTATGACGGCAGGGTCATGTACAACCACAACCATCTGATGGAGCATTACGCAGGGGCCGATGGGATCAAGACCGGATATATCGCCGCTTCGGGTTTCAACCTGGTGGAGTCGGTCAAGCGCAACGGCCGCCGGCTGATCGGCGTGGTGTTCGGCGGACAAAGCGCCGTCGCCCGTGACCACCACATGGCGCACCTGCTCGACGCCGCCTTCGCCGAGCCGCCCGGCACCTCGCACATTGCCGTTGCCCGGACAGAGCCGGCCAGCGTCGCCGTCGCAGCACCCGACGCCATCTCCCCCGGTACCAGTTCCCCCGGTACCAGTTCCCCCGGCACCAGTTCCGATGATGGTGCAGCGGATACGCGAGCCGTGATGCGGGCGATGGCCTCGGCCGAAGCCACCCCGCGGGCCGGCCGCAATCCGGTCAAGGTCGCCACGCGCCGTGGCACCAGACACCGCCATGCCACGGCCGAAGGCGACAGTGCCGATGCGGCGGGCGATGCCGGCGAAGGCAACTGGGGAATTCAGGTCGGCGCCTATTCGCAGTCATCCAAAGCTCGCCATGCGGCGGAGACCGCTTGGCGCAAACTCGGCAGGCTGGTCGCCAACGGCCAGATCAGCGTCGCCCGCAGCAAGGGGCACCACCAAAACCATATCTATCGCGCCCGCCTCATCGGCCTTCCCGAGCACACCGCTTACAATGCCTGCCACCGCCTGAGCCGGAAGCACATGGCCTGCAAGGTCATCAATCTGAGTGTTAAAGTGGCGGCGCAATAGGGCCGGGCGATCAATTCGCCGCGGACGCCAATATCGCCCCGCGCGACGCCATGAAATAAAGCCCCATATGATGCGTGACTTCGCGCGGGTGGCTGGCGGTGGCCGGTAGCCCCAGCGAGTCGGCCACCGACGGCGGCAGGTCATAGGTCGCGCATCCCGGCTCGTAGACGACGATGTCGACCAGGCTGGGCATCAGGCCGTGGTTGCGGGCAGAGAGCAGCGTCAGGACAAAATCCATCACGCAAATGTCGGTGCAGATGCCGACCACCACGACGCCTTCCAGGCGGTGGTCATTCACCCACTCGACCACCTTGTTCCGCCCATCCGCCGGATCGATCCCGCCGACGAAGCCGTTGATACAATCTTTGCGCAGCAGGGTTGCCGTCGGACTGTCCACCAGCCATCCCAATGCCGGAACCAGGTTCTCCTGCCCGCTGCCCAACTCGCAGTGCGGCGGATAGGGCGGTTCCGGCCTGCCGGGAACGTGGGTGTCGAGCAAGGCCAGGATCGGCCAGCCGTGATGGTCAAAACGCCGCGCCAGGCGATCGGTCTCACCGACCATGCGATCGACTGACGGATCGGGATCCGGTGGCGCCAGCGGGCCGCCGCCGACGGCGGCGAATCCGTTGACCTCGTCGACGATCACCAGGCCGCTGCGGCGCGCGGCCGGATCGAACGACACCAACTGGAGCGGCAGGTCGGCAAGCGAAAAGCTGTTCATTCTTGGCCTCTAAGGCAATTCCATGCCCGACAGACGCAATTGCAGGCTGAGCTGGCGGCGCAACTCCTTCAGCCCCTCGGGTGATCGCGCTTCACACCGCAGCGTCAGAGCCGGCTCAGTGTTGGAGGCGCGCAACAGCCACCAGCCGTCCGCCGTCCTTACTTTCACTCCGTCGATGGCATCGAAGGAAGTGCCAGCGACGGCAAGCCGCATGCGCACCTCGTCGACTACGCCGAACTTTCGACCGTCCGGGCATGGCAAGCGAATTTCCGGCGTGTTCAGGCGATGCGGCAGGCGATCGATGCGGCCAGCCAGGGTCTCGCCCGACAGGCCGCAAACCAGGGCGATCAGCCGCAAAGCCGCATAGAGGCCGTCATCGAAACCGTAATAGCGGTCGGAGAAAAAGATGTGCCCGGACATCTCGCCACCGAGAGGAGCACGAACCTCGGCCATCTTATGCTGAATTTGCGATCGTCCGGACGGCGCCGTTACCGGCCGTCCGCCAAACCGCCGCACTTCGTCGAACAGCACGTCGCTCGCCTTGACATCGGCGACCACCGCCATCCCCGGTCGACTGGCCAGGATCTCTTCGGCAAACAGAGCGAGCATCTGGTCCGCCGCCAGAATGCGGCCCTGGTCGTCGACCGCGACGACCCGGTCGCCATCGCCATCGAAAGCCACCCCGAGATCGGCGGATTCGGTCAGCACGGTGTCCTGCAACTGGCGCAGGTGGCGAGCCTCGGCCGGGTCGGGATCATGGCCGGGAAAATTACCGTCCACTACGCCGTTGATGACCACATGGCGGCCAGGCAGCCGGCTCAGGAGCAACGGCAGAACAGCCCCCACGGCGCCGTTGCCGGGGTCCCACACCACCGCCGGCACCCGCTCAGCGTCCCATTCCTCGGCCAGGCGCCCGACGTAGTCGGCCGCCAGCGGTTGCTGGACCACCCGCCCGTCACCGCTGACATAATCGCCGTTGGCCGCCCGCTCGGCGACGCGGCGGATTTCCTCGCGGCTTAGCGACAGCCCGTTGCGGACCAGCTTGAAACCGTTGTGGTCGGGGGGGTTGTGCGAGCCGGTAACCATGATCCCACCCGCCGCCTCAAGGCGCCGTACCGCATAGGTCAGCATCGGCGTCGGCCCCAGCCCGATGCGCCGGACATCCAGCCCGCAAGCCGCCAGACCTTCGACCACGGCGTGCTCGAGTTCGGGTGAGGACAGCCGACCATCATGACCGACGCAAACCAGATGTCCGCCGCGCGACGCCAGATCGCTGCCGAAAGCGCGGCCGACGGCAATACCGTCGGCGGGCGTCAGATTCCGGTCGACAACCCCGCGAAAGTCATACCCGCGCAGGACGACGGGATCGAAATGATGTCCCAGGCCCATCGGACAACCTCTGCAAAGTCCACCCTCAGGTAATCACGGTGGGAGCACTGCGGCCCGTGCGCAAGGTTATTCCAGCGATCTGATCCGCCAGGCGAATGAGATCGGCAAGGGCGGCCTGCGTGTCCTGATCATGCTTTCCCGGGTCGGGCTCGAAACGTTCGATATAGACCCGCAAGGTCGCACCTTCGGTGCCGGTGCCGGACAAGCGGTAGACGATCCTCGAGCCGTCGGAAAACACCACTCGGATTCCTTGTCGCATGCTAACGCTGCCGTCCACCGGATCGGTATAGGCGAAATCGTCGGCCAGCCGAACGATGTAGGCGCCGAACCGTCGCCCCGCCAGATCTGCCAGACTGCCTCGAAGATGGTCCATCAGGCCATCCGCTTCCGCCGTCCCGATCCCCTCGTAATCGTGGCGGGAATAGAAATTGCGCCCATGAACCGCCCAGTGGTCGCGGACGATCGTCTCCATTGATTGGCGGCGGACCGCCAGCAGGTTCAGCCACAGAAGCACCGCCCACAGGCCATCCTTCTCGCGCACATGGTCAGAACCGGTGCCGAAACTCTCCTCGCCGCAGAAGGTCGCAAGACCGGCGTCCAGCAGGTTGCCGAAGAACTTCCAGCCGGTGGGCGTCTCGTAGCAGCGAATGCCTAAGGCGGCCGCCACGCGATCGGCCGCCTGGCTGGTCGGCATGGAGCGGGCTATGCCGGCGAGGCCGCCGGTATAGCCGGGCGCCAGCCGGGCATTGGCGGCCAGGACGGCCAGGCTGTCGGACGGCGTCACGTAAAAATTTCGGCCGAGAACCATATTGCGGTCGCCGTCGCCGTCCGAGGCGGCGCCAAAATCCGGCGCATCCGGAGCGCTCATCGCGGCCACCAGGTCATGAGCATGAACCAGGTTGGGATCCGGATGCCCTCCACCAAAATCCGGCAGCGGCGTCCCATTGACCACGGTTCCTGCCGGGGCGCCCAGGCAGCCCTCGAGAATGGCGAGGGCATAAGGGCCGGTGACCGCGTGCATGGCGTCGTAGCGCATGCGGAATCCGGAGGCGAACAGCCGCCGTATGGCGGAAAAATCGAACAGCCGCTCCATCAGCTCGACATAGTCGGCCACCGGATCCACCACCTCGACCGCCATCTCGCCCAGATGTTGGATGCCCAGCCGGTCGATATCCACCGCGCCACCATCGAAAATACGATATTCGCCAACGGCTTGGCTGCACGCGTAGATCGCCTCGGTGACCTTTTCCGGCGCCGGCCCGCCGGCACCGATATTGTATTTGATGCCGAAGTCCTCGTGCGGGCCGCCGGGATTGTGGCTGGCCGACAGCACGATTCCGCCGAACGCCCGGTGCTTGCGGATGACGCAGGAGGCCGCCGGCGTCGACAGGATGCCCTGGCGACCCACCAGCACGCGGCCGAACCCGTTGGCCGCCGCCATGCGCAGGATGACGTCGATGGCCTCCCGGTTGAAAAAGCGCCCGTCACCGCCCAAAACCAGCGTCTGGCCCTGGAACCCCTCCAGTGAGTCGAAAATCGATTGAACGAAATTTTCCAGATAATTCGGCTGCTGGAAGACGGCGACCTTCTTGCGCAACCCGGAGGTTCCCGGCTTCTGGCCGGGGAACGGCGTGGTCGGTCGGACGAGAATGGGCATCGGCGACTCCGTGATTCCGGACAGGGAAAGGATTTAGCGCAACAGAGCCGTCGAGTACAGCCGCCGTCCCCGGCCAACGGCACCGTCTGCGCGCCGACCGATATTCGGTCGACGCCCGGAAACCAGACGCCAAAGCACTCCCAGCGAACGACTATATCATTTGTTTTCAATATGTTGTCGACTGGCTCGCAGTTGGCATGAAGCCTGCTGTGCCAGGCATGAGGCACGCGGATAAAGGAGAAAACGATGAAGAAAGTCTGCGAGGACGCCGTCGCTGCGCTCGACGGCCTGTTGTTCGACGGGATGACGATCATGGCCGGCGGGTTTGGCCTTTGCGGCATTCCCGAGCACCTGATTACCGCGCTGAGAGAGAGTGGCATCAGGAATCTGACCGTCATCAGCAACAATTGCGGCGCCGACGGCTACGGCCTGTGGTCGCTTTTGGCATCCCGGCAGATCAGCAAGATGGTGTCGTCCTATGTCGGCGAGAACAAGCTGTTTGCCGAGCAGTATCTGGCCGGCGAACTGCAACTGGAATTTTGCCCCCAGGGCACCCTTGCCGAGCGCATCCGCGCCGGCGGCGCCGGCATTCCAGCGTTCTACACCAGGACGGGGGTCGGCACGCTTGTCGCCGAAGACAAGGAAACCCGCGACTTCGAAGGCGAGCTTTACGTCATGGAGACGGCGCTCAAGGCCGATCTGTCCATCGTCAAGGCCTGGTATGGCGACACCGAAGGAAATCTGGTGTTCCGCAAAACCGCCCGCAATTTCAACCCGATGATGGCCGCCGCCGGCAAAGTCACGGTGGCCGAGGTCGAACATTTGGTGCCGACCGGGGAAATCGACGGTGATCGCGTACACACACCGGGGATCTATGTGCAGCGGATCATCCGGGGGACCGCTTACCAAAAACGAATTGAACAGCGCACCGTGCGCGCACGGGCTTGAAAGGAGTCGCACCATGGCTTGGAATCGCAATGAAATGGCCGCTCGTGCCGCGAAGGAGCTGCGGGACGGGTTTTATGTCAACCTAGGAATCGGTATTCCTACCCTGGTGGCCAACTTCATCCCACCCGAGATCCGGGTAACCCTGCAAAGCGAGAACGGCATGCTTGGCATGGGCCCCTTCCCCTTCGACGGCGACGAGGACGCCGATCTGATCAACGCGGGAAAGCAGACCATCTCCGAATTGCGGCATACCAGCTATTTCTCGTCGGCTGACAGCTTCGCCATGATCCGCGGCGGCCATATCGATCTCTCAATTCTCGGC
>JAJXWP010000084.1 GCA_021781575.1 Pseudomonadota bacterium | reverse complement strand
GAAGGGTGGTTTTTGGATAAGGCCCTGTGCGGGCTTTTATGGGGCTTCTAGGGGGGCGTCGGAATGAAGAATTGCCGGGGTGGCGAATAGGTGTTATACATGTATGACAAAAAGGAGTTTTTGCCGTGCTGGCTGTCCGCCTTCCCCCTGAAATCGAGAGCCGTCTTGACGCGCTGGCCCAGGCCACGGGCCGCGCCAAGAGCTTCTATGTCCGTGAAGCCATCATGGAGCATCTGGACGACCTCGAAGATTTATACCTTGCCGAGCAACGCCTGATCGACTTGAGAGCAGGCAAGACCAAGGCTGTGCCGCTCGAAGATGTGATGAAGCGGTATGGCCTGGAAGATTGAGCTTGACCCTGCCGCCGAGCGTGAACTTGACAAGATCGACCAGCAGACCGCCCGCCGCATCCTTGCCTTTCTCCATGGCCGAGTTGCCGCGCTCGACAATCCCCGCAGCATTGGCGAAGCCCTCAAAGGTTCCAAGCTGGGGGATTTTTGGAAATACCGCGTAGGCGACTGGCGAATTATCGCCAGCATCGAGGACGGCGCTTTACGTATTCTCGTTGTTAGAATCGGCAACCGGCGCGAAGTTTATAGGCGCTGACACGAGACAGGGGCCGCTTGCTGAATATTCAAGCGGCCCCTGTCTTTTTTCAAATCCCGATAGGTTCGGGGATAGTGCCCAGCTTAGAAGCCCTTCCGCTCCCAAATCGGAGCCAGTGGCGCGGCTCCACCATCGCCCCCCGGAATCGCGCCGATGCTCACCCGAGCAACCTTGTAGCCAAGGCGGCGATGGGTGCGCCGGATTTCCCCGGCGAGTGCGGGCAACAAGCCGTCATCCAATACTGCCGCCGCCGGAAGCTTCGCCGGCGCGGGCATCGGTGCGAGATTATACGGCGGCAGCGCCCAGAGCGGCACATAATCCACCTGAAACCGCTTGGCCGTCTCCATTTTGGTTCCGTAGGGGTAATAGGGGTCACCGCACGATCTGTTAAAAATTGCACGCTAAGCGGCGCGGGGTATGAACGGAGCGCGAACATCGCGTAGCGGCCTGAAGCTGGCGTCGGGATTGGCGGCCTTCCAGACGTAATCCCCGGTCAGGGCGATGTGTTCCCATCCGAGTGGCGCGACATGGGCGAGGAGATCATCAGGAACGGCCATGCCCTGGGCACGCAAGTGCTGGACGGCCTGACCGAGATAGACGGTGTTCCAGTGGACAATGGCGGCGGTGATGAGGCTGAGCCCGGAGGCCCGGAAGCTCTGGTTTTCGAAGGTGCGGTCCCGGATTTCGCCCTGGCGATGGAAGAACACGGCACGGCGCAGGGCATTGCTGGCTTCTCCCTTGTTGAGCCCGGCATGGCTGCGCTGACGCAAGGCTGGGTCGGACAGCCATTGCAAGGTGAACAGGGTGCGCTCGATCCGTCCCAATGCACGAAGCGCCCGGGACAGGGCGTTTCCGCTCCCGGCGGCGGCCAGCTTCCGTAGGATGACGGACGGCAGGACGGTGCCAGCACCGATGGAAGTCTTCAACCGCATCAACTCGGGCCATTGCCCAAGGATGACGGCAGTTTCGACGGCGTCGCCGATCAGCGGTGCCAGCAGCGGCCAATTACCAGACTTTTCGATGGTGTAGAGCTTCCTGTCCCTCAGATCCTTGATCCGGGGGGCGAACCGGTAGCCCAGCAGATGGCAGAGACCGAAGACATGATCGGTCGCGCCGGCAGTGTCAGTATAATGCTCTGCAATGCGCAGATCAGTCTGGTGGACATGATGCAGCAGCCCGTCGAGCACATGGGGCGCCTCGCTCATCGTTGCGGAGATGACGCGCGTGTGGAACGGTCCATACTGGCCGGAGACATGGGTATAGATCACCGCGCCCGGTTCGATGCCATATTTGGCGTTCACCGAGCCGCCGGCTCCGGCGCGGCCAGCGGCCCGGAAATATTGCCCGTCCGAAGACGAGGTTGTTCCATCGTCCCAGATCGCCGCCATGGGGTGTTTATGATGTGCGTTGATGATGGCGGCGCGGGCGGCAACATAATTGTCATCGCTGATGTGCCATTGGGCCACGTTGACCAGATGGTGATAGCTGAGGCCCCGCGAGGCGTCGGCCATGCGGGCAAGACCAAGATTGGTGCCGTCGGCGAGCACCGCCGCCAGTAAGGCCGCTTTGTCGGCGGTGGGAAAACCGGTGCGCAGATGCGCGAACCTGTCAGTGAACCCGGTCCAGGCGTTAACCTCGCTCAGAACCTCCGTGATCCGCACCCGAGGCAGCATGCTGTTCAGCCGCAGCGCCAGATCGCGGGCCGCCTCGGGCACGGTGGGCGGCGTGCGGGCGATAAAAAGCTTGCCGTCCTCGATCTCTACCCCGTCGAGGTCGCCCCGCTCGGCCCGGGCGGCCACGAAAGTCAGACTCTCGCGCAGCATCTCTGTCCGGGTTTCGATGTAGCGATTGGGATCGGTCTCACCATCAACGCCGGTGGCTGTTCCTGTCCCGGCCGGGAGCAGATAGGTCTCGAATGCCTGATAATCCCGGCTGCCAGCGACCCAGATATTGCTGCCCCGCAGCTTGTCGCGCAGTACGGCCAGCACCGCTGTTTCGTAGAGCCGCCGGTCCACTGTGCCGCTGGCGAAGATCAGCTTGCGCCATTGCGGCGGCAGAAACGCGGACGGTGGCCGTTTGGGCAAGGTACGGATTGTGCCACGGCTCAAGGCGCGGAGAAGTTCCAGCGCGACCAGGACGGGATCGTTCGGCGCATTCGACCGGAAATCCAAGGCGGCAAGGAAGCGGGGGCTGAACCGGCGGAGCACCGAATATCGCTCGGCCGCCGTGACCAGAATATCCTGATCCGCCACATCGGCGACGGCGCCGATGATGGGCAGCACGCCTTCGAGATGGTCCATGCCGATCTCACGCTCGATGACACTCACCCCATCCTCGCCATCTTCCTGCGCCTGGCGCAAAGCGGCGATCGTCCGGCGGAACAGCAACAGCGCCTTGGCGACATCGCGCCGTGTGGCCTGAAACCGCCGCTCATCGCGGTTGCGCGCCCGGCTGAACAAGGTGCCGACATATTTCTCGAACATGGCCAGGGTTGCGTCCGTCAGCCGGGTTTCAAGGCTCGCGATTTGGGCAATGAGAATGGCGGTGCGCCGCGTCGGTTCCAGATCGGCAATGTGCTGCACGGTCATGATCGCCCCCTCGTCCGTCAACCTGGCCAGGCGAGCGGCATGGATTTGCCCGGTTCGCGCGGGATCGATGCCCAGGGCCCGGACATATTCGAGGCGATCGAGCAGGGAAACGATGTTGGAGGGGGCTGGTGATTCGGAATAATCCCGTAGCCAGGCGAAACGGGAGCGGCGCAGCTCGGGATCAACCGTCAGCAGTTCGGTCAGAGCGGCTCGCTCCGCATCGGACATCCCGGTTGCCAGCGCTTCGAATGTTTTCTTGCGAGCTTGGGCACGGGCGGCCAATCCAATCCGCTCAAGCACCATCGCCGGGGGAAGCACGACGCCGATCGTCCTCAGATGCGCAAGGATCGCCAGGATGATGGGTTCTCCCCGATCAGTAGCCCACGCCACATCACAGCCGATGCGGAGCGAACTGCGCCAATCGTTCAGCCCGAAGCTGCGCAGGCCCAGGTATTTCTGTAGTTCCACGGCATGCCCACGGCGTGTCTGGTCCCTGTCTGCATAATCAGCAAAAATGGCTGCTGGCACACCAATTTGGTGGGCTACAAAGGCGATCATGGCCGCTGGTGGCTGGGTGGTAGGCCCCAAGCCAAACCCCGGATATCGAAGAAGGCATAGCTGGACCGCGCAGCCGAGCCGATTAACCGAACGCCGCTTCGTGCGGATGAGCGCGAGGTCATCCATACCGAGGGTGAAATGACGGACCATCTCGGAGAGATCCGTTGGGATCGAGAGCAGGCGGATTCGCTGCGATGAGGATAGCAGGGTGCGGGTAGACATCTTGGCGTCCCGTCAATGATGGCACGCCGTTCATAAACTGCTTGCCTTTTAAAGCAATTCTGCAACAGGATATTGAAAGGAAAATTCCGAGGAATTGCTGTGACCTTCAGAGGTAAATGGCGGCGTATCTTCGGCGCTATTTGGCGGGTTGAGGCATTGTGCGGCCCAGGGTGCGATAGACAGTCGGCCGTGAGATGGAGAATAGCTCGGCCAGATCGCTGATCGAGTAGTTGCCGGTCTCGTGCATCCGCCGCAGCTCACTTTGCTGCCGATCGGATAGCTTGGGCTTCTTGCCGCGTAGCTTTCCTTTGGCACGAGCGACCGCCATCCCCTCACGAGTGCGCATTCGGATCAGGTCCGCCTCGAATTCCGCGAAAGTGGCTAGAATGTTGAAGAACAGCTTGCCCATCGGGTCGGATGGATCATGGAGGCTGGGGCCGAGCTGAAGCTTCACCCCGCGTTCGGCAAGGTTGTCGCCGATGGCTCGGGCATCCGGGACAGAGCGCGCGAGCCGGTCGAGCTTCGGCACCACCAGTGTGTCGCCACGGCGCACCGCCGCGAGTGCTTGATCGAGGCCGGGCCTGGTCCGGTTCGTGCCGGTAAATCCCCGGTCCGTGTAGATGCGATCCTGCGGGACGCCGAGCTTGCGCAGGGCATCCTGCTGGCCGGCGAGATCCTGTTTATCGGTCGAGCAGCGGGCGTAGCCAATCAGCGTGTTCGTCATGTCGCACACTGTAACGTAAGAGGGGCCTTCACCGCAAAATAAATAGTACCAGTCAAATGAGACTCGTCTTATAGTGATTTTGCTTGTTTGGCCTGGCGTCGGTCAGGCGTCCGTTGAACGATCCTCTATCGGACACCTTCGCATGCGGATGATATGAAGAGGGAGGCTGAAATAACGCGCGTGGAGACCCCAGTCCCCAGGGCGGCAACCCTTAAAGAAGAGCATCGCCAGATGGCGATGCAGCGCTTTGGTGTCTTGCGACCCCATTTGGAGGAGGACATCCCACTCGCGCGGGCCGCTCACAACGCCGGCGTTGCGCTTCGGACGGCGCAGCGCTGGCTGACCCGGTATCGAGACTGTGGGCTTGCCGGCCTGGCCCGCACAATTCGCGGCGACGCCGGAGTCCGCCGGGCACCCATCGAGTTGGTTTCCCTCATCGAAGGCATGGCGCTGAAAAAGCCACGCAGTTCCGCCGCTGCGGTTCACCGCCGCATTGGCAAGATCGCGGCGGAACAAGGCTGGCCTGTTCCCTCGTACAGCACGATTTACGCGATCCTTGCCGCGATCGATCCGGCCACCATGACACTGGCGCACGAAGGCGCAGCCGCCTTCCGCGACAGGTTCGAAATGATCCACCGGCACCGGGCAAGCGTGCCCAACGCGGTCTGGCAGGCCGATCACACGATTCTTGACCTTCTCATCCTCGACCAAGCGGGCAGGCCGACGCGGCCGTGGCTGACGACCGTGATTGATGATCATTCCCGCGCGCTCGCCGGCGTCATGGCGTTTATCGGTGCGCCGTCAATCCTCAATACCAGCCTCGCCCTGCGTCAGGCGATTTGGCGCAAGGCCGATCCAGCTTGGCCGGTGTGCGGAATTCCTGACGTGCTGTACGTTGATCACGGGAGTGATTTTACCAGCAACCATCTTGATCAGGTCGCGGCCGATCTACGCTTCCGCATCATCTATTCCACCGTCGCCCGACCGCAGGGGCGCGGTAAGGTGGAGCGCCTTTTCGGAACACTGAATTCGGAGCTGCTGCCGGAATTGCCGGGGCATTTGATCAACGGCAAACCGGCAACGCCGCCAAGCCTATCCCTGTCCGATCTGGACCAGGCGGTCACCGACTACATTGTCGGTACGTACAATGTCCGCATCCACAAGGAAATCAGACAAACGCCGCTGGACGCCTGGCGCGGCAGGGGATTCTTGCCGCGCTTGCCGGAAAGCCTCGAAGATCTCGATTTGCTGCTCGTCATGCATGCCGAGCCACGCACTGTCCGGCGTGATGGCATTCGTTTCCAGGGGTTCCGCTACAGCCATGCAACGCTGGCGGCCTATGTCCGCGAGGCGGTCACCATCCGCTATGACCCGCGCGACCTCTCCGAAATCAGGGTTTTCCATCACAATCAGTTCCTCTGCCGCGCGATTAGCGAGGAACACGCCGGTGAGGTCCTGACCTTGAAGGACATCCAAGCTGCCCGGCGGGCGCATCGGCAGTCCTTGCGCAAGACCATCAACGAGCGGGTTGCACGGGTCTCGGACTTTTTGCCGGCCGGGGGCAAATCTCAATCCGGAGATCCGCAACCTCCCCGAGCGCAACCCCGAATCAAGCTCCGGCTCTACCAGGAGGGCGATTGATGACCACAAAGGAATGCGGAGAACGAGCTGGGCAGTTCATCGCGACCAAGGAGCATCGCCGGTTCACAGAATTTGCCGAAGCCGTTCGCCGGCATCGCTATATCGGTCTTTGCTATGGGCCGGCGGGAGTCGGCAAAACGCTGTCCGCGCGCCGGTACACTCACTGGAATTTGGCTGGCGAAGCGATAGAAAATTGGGATCGTCGGCCCGACCAAGAGAAAATCGACGCCGCATTGGCAGGCTCGCGCGCCGTCTTCTACACGCCAACTGTGCTCGGTGCCCTACGTGACATGCGCCGGACGTTGGGCGACCTTATGGTGCGGGTCGAGATATGCATCGAAAATCATCTGTGGGGTGACGACGAAGACTGCCTGGGCGGCAAAAACGAGCGCCGGATCGAAATGCTGATCCTGGACGAAGCAGAGCGCCTCTCGATGGCGGCCCTCGAATTCGTTCGGGACATATTCGACCGCACCGGAATCGGGGTCATCCTGATCGGCATGCCAGGAATGGAGAAGCGCCTGTCCCGCTACCCCCAGCTCTATAGCAGGGTCGGCTTCGCCCACCATTATCGCCCGTTGCATAGCGATGAACTCACCTTCGTCCTCACCCGCCACTGGCGCAGGCTCGGCCTCTCCCTCGACGGCGCGGACTTCACCGATTCCCAGGCGATTGCCTCGATTGCCCGAATCACTGGCGGCAATTTTCGGCTCCTTCACCGGCTGTTCGTGCAGATCGATCGCATCCTCAAGATCAACGGGCTGTCGGTCATCACCGACGACGTGGTAGAGGCCGCGCGAAGCACGCTCGTGGTGGGGATTTGATGCCAAATAACGCCGAAGAAACGCCGCCATTTAATTCTGAAGGTCACAGAATTGCCGTGACCGTGAAAACCGTTCGCAAACGACCGTTTGTGAAATCAACCAAGCCAGCAAGTGTCTGTGTATTGCTTGGCTATGCCCGTGTGTCCAAGGGTGACGAGCAGAACAACGCTCTGC
>JAJXWP010000043.1 GCA_021781575.1 Pseudomonadota bacterium | reverse complement strand
CAAATCGCATCATGCGAAGCCCCTGTAGCACTTCTGGCCGTCTCATCACCGCCCCCTTGGTTGGAGCGATTCTGAAACCGGTCAGATCACTTGCTACAAAGACCGGACATATCACTAGCTAGCGACAGACATGGCATTTCACCTTCCGGTTGGAGAGGAATCCGGCTACCCTGGCGTCTACCAGCAGCGGTGGAATGCCGTTCATCCGGGACAGATCGGCGACCACCCTAAACGGCAAGCCGCAGCGCTTCATCCGGCCCCGGCAAACCGCCCCCGCCCCCCATTGAAGGAGCCCACGATGCCCAGCTTGGAAACCGATCTCTTCGCACCGGTTCGCCTTGGCCCCTATCAACTGGCCAACCGCATCGTCATGGCGCCGCTGACCCGCAGCCGGGCCGGCGAAGGCGACGTACCGCGGCCGATGGCGGCCGAATACTATGCCCAACGAGCCAGCGCCGGGCTGATCATCAGCGAAGCCTCGCAGATCAGTCCTGAGGGCAAGGGTTACGCCTGGACCCCCGGCATCTATTCAGCCGGGCAGGTTGCCGGCTGGCAGACAGTGACGCGGGCCGTCCACGCCAAAGGCAGTCGGATTTTTCTCCAGCTTTGGCATGTCGGGCGGATCTCCCATCCCGACCTGCAACCGGGCGGTGCGCTGCCGGTGGCACCGTCGGCGGTGCGTCCGAACGTCGAGGTCTTCACCGAGCAGGGCATGAAGCCCGCCGTCACGCCTCGCGCCCTGGACATCGGCGAATTGCCGCGCATCGTCGATGACTACCGCCAGGCCACCGAAAATGCCCTGGCAGCGGGCTTTGACGGCGTCGAGGTGCACGCCGCCAACGGCTATCTGTTGGAGCAATTCCTGAAGGACGGGGCCAACCGGCGCACGGACGCCTATGGCGGAGCGATCGACAACCGCGTGCGCTTCCCCCTCGACGTGGTGGCCGCGGTCTGCGCGGTTGCCGGCTCGGAACGGGTGGGTATCCGCATCTCGCCGGTCAACAACCGCAACGATCTGGTCGACAGCGACCCCGAACCTGTTTTTTCCTTGCTGGTCGACCGGTTGGATGCCATGAAACTCGCCTACCTTCACGTCGTCGAGGGCATCACCGGACAGACCCGCGAGGTTGCTGGCGCCTTCGATCTCGGCCGGCTGCGCCGTAGTTTTCGTGGTCTTTACATCGCCAACAATTGCTACACCCGCGAGCTGGCGCTGGCAGCCAGGCGGGACAACAGCGCCGACTTGATCGCCTTCGGCCGGCCCTTCATCTCGAACCCCGACCTGGTCGAACGGCTCAGGCGCGGCGCGCCGCTGACCCCGCCCGATATGAAGACGCTTTATGGTGGCGACGAAAAGGGATATTTGGACTACCCCACGCTCGAGCCGGCGTGATCAGCGCGATGGACGATGCGGGCGCGAGACTCGTCTGCGAACCAAATGCCGGATCCCAACCCCTACAGCGGCGAATCCAGCGCCGGTCCCCCCTCGGAGTCCCAAGGGATCAGCAGCCTGGCTTCGCGTTTCAGGAAGTCGAGGAAGGCTCGGACGACCACCGACAGGCGCTTGCCTGCGGGATAGCCGACATGCCAGTGGCGTTCGATGGGGAAGCTCTCCACGTCGAGGATTGCCAGCTGCCTGGGCCCCGCCTCCGGCCGCAAGGTGTGCCGTGACAGCGCCGAGACGCCCAAGCCGCCGATGATGGCGTGCTTGATCGCCTCGTTGCTGCCCAGTTCCATGCGTACCCTGGGTTTCAGGCCATGCCGGGCGAAAAGCGCCTCCAGCGCCATGCGGGTGCCCGATCCCTCCTCGCGCATGATGAATGGCTCGCGGGCGATGCGTTCCAGGGGGATGTCGCGCTCGCCGGACAGCGGATGGTCCCTCGCGGCCAGCATGACCAGCGGATTGGGCATGAACGGGACGAACATGGTATCGGCTCCGCCAGGAGCATGCCCCATGATATAAAGATCGTCCACATTGGCGGCCATGCGCTGGAGGATCCGCTCGCGATTGGTCACCTTCAACGACACATCGATTCCCGGGTGGCGGCTGCAGAATATGCCCAAGGCACTGGGAGCGAAGTATTTCGCTGTGGTCACCACCGCCAGACGTAAATGACCGGTCTTAAGGCCTTTGAGATCCGCGATCTCTCCTTCCACCCGGGTCAGGGTCTCCAGCACCTCGGTCGCCGCCCCATGAAGGGCCCGGCCGGCCTCGGTCAGAAACACTTTCCGCCCGACCCGCTCGAACAGCGCCAAGCCTACGGCATGTTCGAGATTCTTGATCTGCACGGAGACCGTGGGTTGGGTCAGAAACAGGCTCTCGGCGGCGCGGGTAAAGCTTGCCAGCCGGGCTACCACTTCGAAAATCTGCAGCTGGCGCAGGCTTGCGCGGCGCACCAGCTGGGGAAACATCGGAGCATCCATAGAGCATTATCAATGCACTTTATAGAATAATTCAAGTTCTCACTATGACACCCCCCGCCTAGACTGCCGCACCTAACGTTCGGGCCCGCAGTCCGAGCCCCCACAAACCGGCGAGCGAGGTAACGTCATGAGTGAAGTCAAGCCGCAAGGCGCCGACCGCTATAAGTCAGGTGTCATTCCCTACAAGAAGATGGGCTACTGGGAGCCTGACTACGTGCCAAAAGATACCGACGTCATCGCCCTGTTCCGCATAACCCCCCAGGCCGGGGTGGAGCCGGAAGAGGCCGCGGCGGCCGTTGCCGGCGAATCCTCCACCGCCACCTGGACGGTGGTGTGGACCGACCGCCTGACCGCCTGCGAGTTGTATCGCGCCAAGGCCTATCGCGTCGATCCGGTTCCCAACACCGGCGAAGGCACCAAGGTCGATCAGCAGTACTTCGCCTACATCGCCTATGACCTGGATTTGTTCGAGCCCGGGTCAATCGCCAACTTGACGGCGTCAATCATCGGCAACGTCTTCGGCTTCAAAGCGGTCAAGGCGCTGCGCCTGGAAGACATGCGCCTGCCGGTGGCTTACCTGAAGACCTTCCAGGGTCCCGCCACCGGCATCGTGGTGGAACGCGAACGCCTGGATAAATTCGGCCGGCCGCTGCTGGGCGCAACCACCAAGCCAAAGCTCGGCCTGTCGGGCCGCAACTACGGCCGCGTCGTATATGAGGCGCTCAAGGGCGGTCTCGACTTCGTCAAGGACGATGAGAACATCAACTCACAGCCGTTCATGCATTGGCGCGACCGGTTCCTCTATTGCATGGAGGCGGTGAACCGCGCCTCGGCCGCCACCGGCGAGGTCAAGGGTCACTACCTGAACGTCACCGCCGGCACCATGGACGAAATGATCGAGCGTGCCGAATTGGCCAAGAGCCTGGGCTCGGTCATCATCATGATCGATCTGGTGATCGGCTATACGGCCATCCAGAGCATGGCCAAGTGGGCGCGGAAGAACGACATGATCCTCCACCTGCACCGCGCCGGCAACTCCACCTATTCCCGCCAGAAGAACCACGGCATGAACTTCCGGGTAATCTGCAAGTGGATGCGCATGGCGGGTGTCGACCACATCCATGCCGGTACCGTGGTGGGCAAGCTCGAGGGCGATCCCCTCATGATCAAGGGCTTCTATGATACCCTGCGCGACCGCCACACCCCCGTCTCGCTCGAAAACGGCCTGTTCTTCGAACAGGACTGGGCGTCGCTCAACAAGGTGATGCCGGTGGCCTCGGGCGGCATCCATGCCGGCCAGATGCACCAATTGCTGCATTACCTCGGCGAGGACGTCATTCTGCAATTCGGCGGCGGCACCATCGGCCACCCGATGGGCATCCAGGCCGGCGCAACGGCCAATCGCGTCGCCTTGGAAGCCATGATCCTGGCTCGTAACGAGGGCCGCGACTATCTGCGGGAAGGTCCGCAGATCCTGGAGGCGGCGGCCAAATGGTGCGCGCCCCTCAAAGCCGCCCTGGATACCTGGAAGGATATCACCTTCAACTACGAATCCACCGATACCGCGGACTTCGTGCCGACCGCCACGGCCAGCGTCTGAGTCGCAAGGGGAGATCACCACCATGATGAGCAATCACGGCAATCGTATCACCCAGGGACAGTTCTCGTTCCTGCCCGATCTGACGGACCAGCAGATCCTCGCCCAGATCCGCTACGCGCTGCAGAACGGCTGGGCGGTCAGCGTCGAATACACCGACGACCCCCATCCACGGAACACCTACTGGGAAATGTACGGCAACCCGATGTTCGATCTCAAAGATCCGGCCGCGATCATGTTGGAGATCAACGAGTGCCGCAAGACGTTTCCCGGCTACTATATCCGGGTGATGGCCTTTGACAGCGGACGCGGCTGGGAAACCCCGCGCATGGCCTACATGGTCAACCGTCCGGCCAAGGAACCGGGCTACCGGCTGCTGCGCGAGGAGCGTGACGGCCGCAGCATGGGCTACAGCATCGTGCCCTATGCGACGGACAAGCCGGAAGGCGAACGCTACGCCTGACCCGACGGCAGGGGCCGGCGGTGTTTCCGCCGGTCCTCTCTGTCGGCACGCCGTCCGGTGGTCGGTTCGGCCGGACAGAGGGGTCCCCGCCCCGGATCGTCGGCATGCCGAGGCAACCGCTTCGAAACACCCATTTCCAGGTAGGGAACGATGAATAGAATGAGCGATGAAGTCATGCCTGGTGACGAGGCCAGCATCGACCTGCGCGAGGAGCTGCGGACTTCGCAGGTCGGCGAGGTGCTCGACAAGCTGGATCGCGAACTGATCGGCCTGCAGCCGGTCAAGACCCGCATCCGCGAAACAGCAGCTCTCCTGCTGGTCGACCGCCTTCGCAAGAAGCTGAGCTTGAGCGCCGAGACCCCGACGCTGCACATGTCATTCACCGGCAATCCCGGCACCGGCAAGACCACGGTCGCCCTGCGGATGGCCGAGATCCTGCATCGCCTGGGCTATATCCGCTCGGGCCATCTGGTGGCGGTGACCCGTGACGATCTGGTCGGCCAGTATATCGGCCATACGGCGCCAAAAACCAAGGAAGTCATCAAGAAGGCCATGGGTGGCGTGCTGTTCATCGATGAAGCATATTATCTGTATAAGCCAGAGAACGAGCGCGATTATGGCCAGGAGTCCATCGAGATCCTCTTACAGGTAATGGAGAACAACCGGGATGATTTGGTGGTGATTCTTGCCGGCTACAAGGATCGGATGGATCGCTTCTTCAACAGCAATCCGGGCATGCGCTCGCGCATCGCCCACCACGTCGACTTTCCCGACTACAGCCCCGAGGAACTGCTAGCCATCTCCAAGCTCATGCTGGCCCAACAGAACTATCGTCTCAGCGAAAAAGCCGAAGAGGCCTTCATCGATTACATCCGGCGCCGCATGCGAATGATCCATTTCGCCAACGCACGGTCGGTGCGCAACGCGCTGGATCGCTCCCGCCTGCGCCAGGCCAACCGGCTGTTCGCCACGCTGGACCGCAAGCTCAGCCGATCGGATCTGACCACCATCGAAGCTGAAGACATTCTGGCCAGCCGGATCTTTCAGAAGGATCCGCCCGACACGGGCGCCGACTGAGTGCGACCCTGCCCCTGGTAAAGGACCGCCGCCGGATGGACGGATGGCTCAGTCCACGGGATGAGAGATAGGAGCACGGATCATGCCTCTCGTTGACATGCGCGACATGCTCAACCACGCCTATCGGAACGGCTATGCGATCGGCGGTTTCGATCTGGTCAGCCTTGACTTCCTCGAGGCAATCGTCGGCGCCGCCGAGCAATGCCGTTCTCCCGCCATCCTGAGCCTCGCTCAAACCCATTTCGAGCACTATGATTTCGAACTCGCGATGGCGGCAGTGGAGAAAGCGGCACATCGCGCAACCGCGCCGCTGGCGATCCATCTCGACCATGGCGGTTCGTACGAATCCGCGGTGCAGGCGATCAACCTCGGCTGTAACGGCGTGATGGTGGACGTCTCTCACCAACCGTTTCCATCCAATGTCGCGCAAACGCAGCGAGTGGTGGAAATGGCACGAGGCTGCGGCGTGGCCGTGGAGGGGGAACTGGGGTATGTCTCGGGGGTCGAAGGTGAAGACGCCGAAAAGCATCCCGGAGAGGCCATTTATACTTCCGTCGCCGAAGCCAATGCCTATGTGCAACGCACGGGCGTCGATTGCCTGGCGGTTTCGGTCGGCACCGTGCATGGACGCTTGCGCGGCCGGCCAAGGCTGGATTTTGAGCGCCTGCGCCGCATCAACGAGGCGGTCAGGATCCCGCTGGTGATCCATGGAGGCACCGGGCTGTCCGCCATGCAATACCGCAAGCTCATCGACAACGGTGTCGCCAAGATCAATTATTATACCGCCCTTGCAGACGCCGCCGGCGAGCAAATCCGGTCGAATGCGAAGTCCCGCCGCAGCAATGCTTATACCGATCTTACGCAGGGAATTCGGACCGCCGTCCGTGGCGAAGTCGAACGGTGCATGCGCTTGTTCGGCTCCACCGGGCGCGCCGCGGAATTGCTGGCTCAGTGCCGGCCATGGCTGCCCGTCGAACACATGATCGTTTTCAACGCTGAAGACGTCAGCGATGCCCAAGTGAACGGAATAATGGCGCATGGCTGCGAGGTGCTGGCGAAGATCCCCGGAGTGCGCCGCGTCTTCGCCGGCGGGGCCGTGCCGGACAAGGCGAGATATCGCTTTTGCTGGTTGATCGAATTCACCCATGAGCGGGTCATCGCCAGTTATCGGGATCATCCGGTTCATATGGCATTTGCCAGCGGATTGTTTCGCCCTATCGCCGGGGACCGCATGAGTATCGATTTTGTCAAGGCATGCGCCGGTTCGCCTCCCCGCTCATAGTCGGCCGCGAGCAGCCCTGTTCCTTGACCAGAAGCGCTCCCGTCCCTGCTGTTGCGGTAATGAGGTTTTGCTTGCCTCGTGGCGCAGTTTTCCTGTCGACTTCATTTTTCATCTATTATTAGACAAGTTCTCATTCCGTTTGCGAACAGACAGGATGCGGGGGAAAGAAGACAGCGCAGATCTGTATACACGAGGTGGAAATCTGGGATACCCACATGGCAACTTGATATATTTCGTTCACAATGTAAATATCTTATCGTTTTTTCCATTCCGCGCCTCTTTGTCGGATTGTTTGCCATGACATCGCCAGTCAATGCTTCCCGAGCGGCCGTGTCCGTTGCTCTTCGCGTGCTGCAAGCCGTTCTCACCGACCTCGGGCGCGACGGCATCGTGTCGCTGGATGCCGTCGATCGGGCGATCGACCTGATCGAGCGCGGAACGATCGAACTGGACAAGGCCTACATGGCTGCCCGCCAGCGATGCGCACAGGCACCCGCCGGCCGGCGCAGCGGTCTGCGCAGCAATCCGGTCAATCGCCTGCTGGTGAAGCCATTCGAGAGCCTGTTTTTCACCACGCCGTCCGGCTTCGATCGCAAGTTCCTGCCCGCATATTTCACCGCTGCCCGCAGCCTGATCGGCCCCAGCTTCGCCATCTACGATCACGAGTGCAAAGCGATCCTCCAGTCGCTGTTCAGTCAGCACGGCTCGCGGTTGGACTGGGACACGGTGTATGCCGACCCAAGAACCGTCTCGCTGATGCGCCGGATGATCGGCAGCATGGCCCAGGGGCTCCGCGGAAGACAGGGGCTGGCCAACTGGCGAGGCCTGATGCTGACACCGGCAGCAGACGGAACCCTGCCTACCGAAAAGCAGGTGAGTGTCATCCGCCAGCTCATCCTGTCTTTCGTTGACGATCTTCCCGCCGCCGCGGCCGAATGAGCCTGACGCCTCCCCGCCCCTTGCCACGCAGGTTGGTTGGCTGGTCATCGGGCTATTGATTCCGCGTCCCGCAGTCACGCCACATCCGCCCGTCCGCCTTTGTCAGATCGCCACGCCATCCTGGCTTCCGATGCGGCCGGGTTTGCCGCCGCCAAGCCGCAACCGGAGCGCACCAAAAATCCAGCCACCCAGATGTTCAACCGTCTCCGGTGAGGAAAGTGGCAGAGGTCCCGTTGGGACTGCGCCACTGCCGGAGAAACCCTGGCGGGCTTGCCGGCCTGCTGTCCGACCGGTAGCTGCCATTGCGCTGAAGCACCATATGCAGAGGGAACGACTGGGCGAGGCCAAGGATGAAGAGTGCAATGAAACCTTTGACGTTGCTGTTGGCGGCCGCCGGCCTGCTCCATGGTGGCGCGGCCAAGGCCGAACTCAAGGCCGGCGATAAGGCCCCCGATTTCACCGCCCAGGCAGCGGTCGGTGGCAAGGAATTCACCTTTTCTCTCGCCGAGGCGCTGAAGCGGGGCCCCGTCGTCCTCTACTTCTATCCGAAATCCTTCACCCCCGGCTGTACGGCCGAGGCCCACGAGTTTGCCGAGGCGGCGGAGAGTTTCAGCGCGGCCGGCGCCAGCCTGATCGGCGTGTCGGCCGACAGGATCGACACCCAGAAGGAATTTTCCGCCAAGGAATGCCGTGACAGGTTTCCCGTAGCCGCCGATCCCGACTTGAAAGTGATCCGTGCCTATGACGCGGTGATGGTCAGGGTTCCGGGGATCACGGGGGTTGCGGACCGCACATCCTATGTCGTCGCCCCCGACGGCACGATCCTCTATTCCTATACCGCCCTATCTCCGGATAAGCATGTGCAGAACACGCTGGCGGTGGTTCGGGAATGGCGCAAAGCCCATCCTTGAAGGGAGACGCCGCGGCCCAGATCGTCGTTCATGCCCCGCTCCCGCAGCGCCTGAAAGCGGCCGGATTGTTTCGGGCTTGGCGATGACGAGTGGAATTGCGCCAGCCATCGGAAGTTAATGATTCCAATGGCATGAATCGGGTGGACAGCGACACAGTCGACGCTAAGATCTCCCTCTTCTGCGAAGAGAGACGCGCGACGGGATTCATGGACAGCGAAGCGGGTATAATTCTGGCGAACCCGGAAATTCTCATGGAGATCATTCGAGCGCAGACGGAAATCGCCAAATGACGCGGCAATCTGTGAGACTGGTCGCCGCATCAGCGAGATATCTCGTCAATCCGATACCGTTGCCCGGCTGGGTGGAGACGAATTTGCCGTAATCATGGCGGACATAGACGGCCGTGACAGCGCAGTCCGTCACATCGATCGGTTAGTCGACCAAATCCGCCGGCCGTTTGCCTTCGAGGACAACCAACTCGGGCTTGACGCCAGCATCGGCCTGGCCACCTACCCCGATGACGGTACAGAAATGGAAGTGCTCATAGAGAAAGCGGATCAGGCGATGTATGCGGTCAAGCGGATGCGCAAGGCGCACCGCGCCTAGTGCACTGACAGAAACTGAAGATTCAGCTTGTGTCAGTGTCGGCCGGATAGCAAATAAAAGATAATATTGCAATTGACATTTAGCGCATCTCATAATACACATTTCTCAATGTGATTTATTTCGCCGAACCAAACAATCATCGGAGACGATTCTCATCCGAAGCTCCCCAGACGGTCGCACCCGCCCATGAACGGCATCGACGACGAAGACGCACCCCATGGCGTCAAAAACTACGTCACGCCCAACGGCCTCAGACTCCTCAAAGAGGAGCATGATCGCCTGTGGCTTGAAGAACGGCCGAAAGTCGTCGAGATCGTCTCCTGGGCCGCCGGAAACGGCGACCGATCGGAAAACGGTGATTACCTCTACGGCAAAAAGCGCCTGCGCGAGATCGACCACCGTGTCGGGGTCCTGCGCAAACGCTTGGCCAATGCCGAAGTCGTCGATCCGGCCCGCCAAACCCGCCCCAATCGCGTGTTCTTCGGTGCCACCGTCACATACGCCAACGGCCGCGGTGAGGAAACGACCATTACCATCGTCGGCGTTGACGAGGCGAGCATCGAGGAGGGTAAGATAAGCTGGCTTTCTCCCGTCGCTCGAGCGCTCCACAACGCCGAGGAGGGCGACCAGGTTGTTGTAAGGAGCCCGGCCGGAATTGATACTCTTGAGGTCGTTTCGATTCGTTACAAAGCTTGATCTGGGCCGGACCAGCCGCATCTTCCGGCCTGCCACGGCCGCAGATCAAGGCATCATCCGCTCTTCGACAGGCTGACTTCCATGGCTGCCCCAGACCATTCTCAATGGAGTTTCACGTGAGCAAATTCGAAGAACGGGCATTCCCCGTCGGCAAGGCCAAGTCCGACCTGGCCAGTCTCAAGAACCAGTTGGCACGTCTGAAGGATGATCTCGACCGGTTCATCGCGCGGAAGCCCGACGGCGCGGTCATCGCCCCCTTGCGGGAACGGATAAAGGAACTGGAGGCGGAGATCGCCGAAGCGGATCAAAGGGTCAAGGAAGCGCAGCTGAACCGGGCCAAGTCGGCGGAAGGCGCGGACGAGTCCGCGGGGATGCGCTCTACCACGGGCCGGTATCCCTCACACCGCCGCTGAATGCGGGCCAGTCCCTCGACGGGCAGGCGTCCACCCCGGGGCGTTGACCTCGCGCCGGGTGGCTGCTCGCCGGCTGTCGGGAACCAGTTCGTGACGCCCTCGCCGATGGACGGAAGCCGAAGCAAGTCCTTCTTCCCGGTGAACAACCCGTCCACGGCGATATTTCGGCACAGATCCACTGGCAGGATAAATCAATGCTCAAAAGGGGTTCAAACGTATAAGCCGGAAGCGAATGTCCGTTTGGCGTTGACACCCTAAATCTATCCTGAACTGATATAAGCTTATGCTGGGCGTAAACGGCACTGGGGATGGGATGGCACTGTCGATAGCGTCAAGGATCTCAGTCACACTTGTCGCAGCATATCCTGCATGATCACGACGATTACAGTGGCAGTGCATTTTGTCTTGAAACGCTCAGCGGGAAAGCAAGCATTAGCGCTGTCGAAGACCTCCGCCACATCGTGCTGGAACTGATCGGCTGATGGGCACGACTCGGCCCGGCCTCCGCCCGCTGCTCCAAGGGCTGGAAGCATGCGGAGTCTATTTGGCTTGGGGGCTTTTTGCCATGCTTCCGGTCGACGGCGCCTCCGCATTTGGCGGCTGGCTGGCGCGCCGTATCGGCCCTTCCTTGAAGGTCAGCAACAGGGCCAGGCGCAACCTACGCCGGGCCTTTCCCGACAAGCCCGAGCAGGAAATCGAAAGCATCCTGCTGGATGTCTGGGATAATGTTGGCCGTGTCGTCGCCGAATTCCCTCACCTGAAGCAGATCGCGGCGGAACGGCTGGAAATTCTCGGCGCCGAAAATATTTCGGCCCTGCGCGACGACGGCCAGCCCGGCTTCCTCATTTCCGCCCATTTCGGCGGATGGGAGCTATCCGGCCCGATCGCGTTTCGCCTGGGCCTGCCGGTGCATGTGGTCTACCGCGCCGCCAACAATCCCTGGGTGGAAAAGCTGTTCCAAAAGGGCCGCGGTGTGGCCGCCGAGAGCTTCATCCCAAAGGGCGCCGATGGCGCCCGACGGCTGCTGGAGGTCCTGCGGGCCGGGGGGCACCTTGGCATGTTGGTGGATCAGAAGATGAATGACGGCATCGCCGTGCCATTCATGGGCCGAGAGGCCATGACGGCCCCGGCCGTCGCCCGGCTTGCCTTGAAATTCGGCTGCCCCATCGTCGCCGGCCGTATCGAACGGCTCGCCGGCGCCAATTTCCGTGTCACGCTGGAAGCTCCGATGGACCTGCCCGACACCGGCGACACCCAGCAGGATGTGCGTGCCATCATGCTGTCGATAAACGCCACCATTGAGGGCTGGGTACGGGCGCAGCCTGGCCAGTGGCTTTGGTTGCACAATCGCTGGCCGGATTGACGCCCCATTCCCAGACCGGGGGCCGCGACCGGAGAGAGCCCACACTAGACCGAGGGCACCGGCTCATCTGAGCGGTTCAGTACCTTAGCGGCGGCGTGGTTGCGGTCGACGCCCGGGTTGCGCCGCTGCCCTCTCGTCTTTGTGGCGGAAATTGATGCGCGCCTTGGTCAAGTCATATGGCGTCATTTCCACGGTCACGCGATCGCCGGCAAGAATGCGGATGCGGTTCTTCTTCATCCGTCCCGCTGTGTAAGCCATTACGTCGTGACCGGTGTCCAACTTGACGCGGAAGCGCGCATCGGGGAGGACTTCGGTGACGACGCCTTCGAATTCGATCAAATCTTCTTTGCTCAAAGGCTAACCTTCCATCAAGCGTGGATGAGCCGACGACGTCCGATCTGCGACGGGCCCTGAAAACGATGGGGCGGCCGAAGCTGCCCCTCGGCATTGGTCAAAGCACCCGCCGATCTATGGCTGAGCCATCTCACGGTGCCAGCAAACATGTGATCCTCCAAAACCGGCGTCGCCCCGCACAGCATTCTGCGAAGCATCAAATCGATGATTGGGGGAATCAACCATGCCAGCAGGCAATGCGGGCATACCCAACAAAATCCGACCGCCAGTAGATAGGCGGAAAACGCGGACTTTTCAAGCAATGGCTTATTGGCCAATCCTGGCGACGGACCGATACCTTCCGCCCTACTCCCTGCAGGAGGTGGATTATCCGCGCGGAAAGCGACTAGGGTTGTTATCCGCAGTCGATGGCGCCACCGCATTTTCTCTCGCTCGGCTTGGCTTCGCGCCTATTCCGCGGTTTCAACCCGGGCCACCGAGAGGGCGCATTCATGCAGGACGTCGATATCCTTATCATCGATGAAAGTCGTCTGTTCCGCGAGGGAATGACACCCCTGCTGACTGAGGCGGGTTTCGCCGCTGTGGGTGAAGCGGAAAGCATCGAGGAGGCGGCAGGCAAGATCGAAGCAGGAATGCGCCCCAAATTAGTGCTTATCGATTTCGGCACGACGGAAAGTGATCTGTCGACCCTTGGGCAATTGCGGGAACGAGTTCCCGCCGTGAAATTGGCCGTTCTTGCCGCCGCCGCAGACGACGTGCACAGCCTGGCCCTTTGCTTCGAGGCCGGTGCCGACGCCTATTTGCTGAAGGCGATTTCGCCTGAAGCCCTCGCGCAATCCTTGCGGCTCGTGCTTCTCGGCGAGAAGGTGTTTCCAACACGGCTCGCCGCGCTGCTTGTCAATGGCGCCGGCCCACCTCCGGCCGTCGCTTCGACGGAGCTTGGCCGCCTGTCCAACCGCGAGACCCAAATCCTGTGCCAGTTGCTGACCGGCCAGCCCAACAAGGTCATCGCCAAGGCTCTCAATATCACCGAGGCCACCGTGAAGGTGCATCTGAAGGGGCTGATGAAGAAGATCCAGACCGTCAACCGTACCCAAGCGGCAATCTGGGCGCTGAACAACGGCCTGTCGGTCAACAGCCTGCCGATGAGCCGCCCGGGCCAGCTTGGATGAACCCGGGGCAGTGTCGCGAATTGCGCCTCAATCGGCAAAGGACAGCGCGACGTCGATGCGGCGCAGCCGCCGGATCAGGGTGAACAGCAAAGACAGGTACAGCCGTTCCATGAACGACGGTTGCCTGGCGGCCATTTCCTCGATCAACTGGCGCCCCACCACCTTGGCCGTCACGTCGGTCTCGGCGATCAGCGTGGCGCTGGCGCCGAGATGGTCGATGAACGACATTTCGCCGAAGGTGTCGCCGGGGCCGAACGGATCGCACAGCGCCCGTTCCTCGCCGTCGTCCAGATAGGCGGCCACCCGGATGGTGCCGGCGAGGATGACGAAAATGTGGTCGTTGATCTCGCCCTCGCGCAGGATCCGCGTTCCCGAGGCAAAGCAAACCCGGCTGGCCTGTTCCACCAACTCGGTGACTTCCGCCTCGGTCAGCTCCTGGAATGCCCGTTGGAAGGCCAGCTTGGACATGGGCTAATCGGCACCTACGAATTTTTGTTCGAATTCGAGGGGATCCGGGCTCGGCCGGCCAAAATACCAGCCCTGGCCGTAATCGATTCCACAGTAGAACACCTGATTGGCGATGTTCTTGTCCTCCACCATCTCGGCGACGGTCTGGATTCCCGCATTCTTACACATCTTGGCCATGGTGCTGAGCAGGTCGTGGCCGCGCTTGCTGCCGCAGGCGCGCCGGACCACCGGGCCATCGAACTTCACCATATCGATCTCGAAGGCGTTGAGATAGTCGAAGCTGGCGGCACCGGCACCGAAGTCATCCAGGGAGAAGGTATAGCGCTTGCTCCGCAGCGCCTGGATGACCGCGTTGGTCCTTGGCAAATCCTTGATTTCAGCCGATTCGGTCAATTCGAATATCAACCGTCTGTTCAGACCGGAAGTCCGGTCCAGGCGCTTGTAAAGACGCTGGACGAAAGCATCGTTGCCCAAGGATAGGCTCGAGATGTTAATGGCGATCGGAGGGAACACGGTCTTCGAGCTGTATTTCTTGATTTCCTGGATCGCCATCTCAAGAACGGCAAAGTCAAAATCGTGAATGAGTCCAAGGTTTTCCGCTAACGTTATAATGTGAAAAGTGGACTTTGCGCGCTTTTCGTCACGAAAGCGGGAAAGAGCCTCGAAATGATGAATTCTACCCAGCCTGAGGTCGCAGATCGGCATGTAGAACAGCTCGAAGTCCCTGCTCCGCGAAACCTCCTGGAAATATTTCACGGTTTCCATCGTACCGGAGGCCAGCTCCTCCAAAGCATCAGTCAGACTGCGGACCGTCAGGCGAGAACCGTTGGTACAGAATTGTTGCATGGAGAATACCAGGGCTCGGGCCACCTGCTCTTCCGACAGGCCGTCGCCATCGGCAGCCAAGGTTACCGACCTCGCCTCGAGGCTCATTCTTGAGGGCAGGACTTTTTGCGCTTCCTCTTCGATTTCCACGTTGACCAGCTCCGGGTCGACGTCAGCGCCATGCAGATAGCCGAAGCTCTCGCCGTCGATCTGCCCCGCCGTGTCGCCGCCGACCGAATAGCGCCGCAGGACCGTGGCCACGCCGGTCAGCAGCCTCTGCTTGTCGGCCGCCCCCAGGCTTTCGGCGAGTTCCTTGAATTTCTTCAGGCGGACGAGTGAAACCTGAGCCGAGGCGCCGGCCGAGCACAACTGCCCGATCCTTTGCGCGGCGACGACGGAGAACGTGGTCTCGCCGGGAAGGCCGGCGTCCACCGGATCGGCACCGAGGATCTTCACCGCAAGGAAATAGTGGCCATCGAATTCCTCGGTCCGAAACCCCGCCACAACGGCGGGGATCGTCCGGCCGTCACTACCCTTGAGGACGATGGGAAGATCGTTTATCCGGCCATCGCGGCCCAACTCGGCGAAACGGCGTTCGGCCGAGCGGCGATCCTCGTCGGACAGAAGTTCGAAGAACCGCACTCCGACCAGGCGCTCTTCGCTCGCCCCGAACAGCGGTGCCGTGGCTCCGGCGGCGAAGACGATGTCGCAGCCGATATTCAGCTCGAACAACAAGTCTGCGCGGCAAAACGCCAGTTTGAGGAAACGGTTTCGCTCCGCCCTGATGGTGGCGGAAACATGCTGATGATCGGACAGGGTACTATTCCATCGCAAACGAGGGCCGAAACAAATCAAAGCATACGGATTTCCTTCCGACAACGCCCGCGCCGCATCTGGGACCGCCGGGAACGGCCAAACCGGACAGTTGGTTTATGAGTTGGCTTGATCATATCGGTGGTGCAGCTGACGCAGATCGAGGATGAGCACCGGGCCCGACGGAGCCATGGCCAGGGCCCTGACCCCCGCCAGCGTCATCCGCGCGGCGACCAGGGGCGGCAGCGGATGGATTACCGCTCCATCCACCGTCTCCAGACCGACCGGCCCCGACACTTCGATGCATCGGCCGGCCGCAGCCAATACCAGGCAATGGCGGCGCCCCTTCCCCGATGGCGGTAGGCCGATCAGGCCTTCGATCGGCGTCACCGGCAGATCACGGCGGTCCGCTTCCAGCATGCCCGATATCTGGCTGGCTTCGACGGCAAGTCGCGCCCCCGCCGCAGTGAAACTGACCAGGGCGATCTCCATTTAGCGCAACCCGGCGCGGTAATCCTCGAGAATCCGCTCCAGGTCGAGGAGGTGGACCACATGGCCGTCGAAGGTGAAGATTCCCAGCATGGCCGGCCTCAACTGGTCCGTGGTGGCCGGCGGCGGCTGAACGGTGCTTTCCACGATGTCGACCACGTCTTCCACCCGGTCGACCCGTATGCCGCTGCGCATAGCGCTGGCCTGGCCCAACAGGATGCGCGACGAGACGGCGGGGGGCATGTCAGGCAGCCCGAGGATGGGGCGCAATCGAATCACCGATTCGATGTCGCCGCGGACGTTGACCACGCCCTCCAGCGAAGGCGGACAGCCGGGAAGGAAAAACACCGGCACCTCGGCCAGAATCTCCCTGATTTGCGCGCCGTGGAACGCGAACCACTGATCGCCCAGCGAGACGATCACCAGCTTGATCACAGGCTCGTCCACCGAAACGATTTCGCCCGAGCCTTCCTGGCGAAGCGATAGAATCCGTTCCAGCGAAGTGTCGGTGGTCATGCTTCGACCTCCTCGGATCGCTGGCCCGCCGCCACGATCCGGCTTCGACCATGTTCCTTGGCGACATAGAGCGCCTGGTCGGCGGCGTGGACGATCGCTTCGGCGCTGGGGTGCTCGGGATAACCCGCCACGCCGCCGCTGAACGAGCAGGAGAAGACCGCATCGCCGGCCTTGAAGGTCAAGGCGGAGAAGTCGCGGCGAATGTGGTCGATGACACCGATCGCCTCCTCCACCGACAGGTTCCACAGGATCGCGCCGAATTCCTCGCCGCCATAACGCCCGATCATGTCGGATGTGCGAAGCCGCTGCTTGAGCAGACGGGCCAGGGCGACCAGCACCTGGTCGCCGGCTGGGTGGCCATAGGTGTCGTTGACCTTCTTGAACTCGTCGAGATCGAGCATGACGAAGCACAGCTGGCTGCTTTGGCGCCGCGCATTGGCCAGGGCGCTATCGAGGAATTGGGCCAGTGTCGTGTGGTTGAGCAACCCTGTCAGGCTGTCGCGCATCATCAGCGAGCGCAGCACCCGCGTCCGTTCGGCTCTTACCGCCACGGCGGTGATCAGGTCTTCGGGCGGAATCGGCTTGGTCAGAAAACCGTCGGCCCCCACCCGCATGGCCGAAACCTGCACCAGCCGGTCGGTCTCGCTGGACAAAAAAATGATGGGCAGGCTGACGAATTTGGGGATCTGGCGGATCACCCGCGATAGCTCGCGGCCCGAGCAGGTGGGCATGTACATGTCCATCAACAGCAGATCCGGCTGGAAATCTCCAAGTTCCTCCAGTACACGGGCCGAGTCGTCGAGCCGCCGAACCATCATCCCGGCGCCTTCGAGAATGAGGGCGTGGTAGTCGCCCATCTCCGGCTCGTCATCAATGATCAGCACGCGGAACGGCTCGGGTTCGCGGCGGACGGTCATGGCATCGAGCGCCTCCACCACCTCGTGGGCGGTAACGGGCTTGACGAAATACGCCTCGCCGCCGGCTTTGATGGCTTGCAGGCGGGTGGCGAAATCGCTGTCGTCCGAGACGAACAGGATGGGCACGGCGACCTTCGAGCGCAGGTCGGTGAACAATTCGGCACCGGTGGTGGTCATCACCACGGCGTCGGGCGGCGACGCCAGCACCTCGGCCTTCATCGCCTCGGGATCGGTGAAACTGGCGAAGGTATAGCCGAAACAGGACAACTGGGCACCGAGGGCCGCCCCATCGAGATCCGCGTCGCAAAAAAACACCACCCGCCGCTGCACCTCGCGATCCGCCGAAGCGGCGCAAATCGCTTCGCTCCACGGCGCAGCGACCGGGGCCCCGGCGATCGAGGCGCTGTCCTTCAGCTGCTCCAGCCGGTCGATGCAGCCCCTGACCTCGGCAAGTGCGGATGCCAGGGCCGATTGGCGCGCCGGAACACCGAGCCCCCGCAGGCTTGCCAACAGATCGGTGGCGGCGGCGCCCTCGGTGCTGACCTCGGGCAGGCCGAGCGAGGCGGCGGTACCCTTCAGGTTGTGAAAGCTCCGGTGCAAGGCGTCGAGGGCATCCACCGCCTCCGGATCGGCAGCCAATCGTTCGCAGATCGCCTTTGCCTCGTCAAGGACCCGCGGCAGCTTGTCAATATATGCAAGGCGCAGCCGCATGATGCGGTCGCGCAATACTGGAGATGCTGTGGCTTTCATCGTTCGCCTCCCCGCCCGGATCTCAGCCGGCGGCCGACAGCCGCAGTTCGGCGATCGCCGTCATCAGGGTGGTTTCAAGGTCGGCGTCCTTGGTGACACAGGCCGCAAGTCCCGGCTCCTGCCGACGCAGGTCCTCGGGATCGTCTCCGGACAGGAGGATGAAGGGCAGGTCGCCGTGGGATGCCCGCAGGCGATGGAAAAGATCCAGCCCGCTGAGGCCCGGCATGTTCAAGTCCGAGACCACGGCATCAAAATCACCGTCGCCGCCGAGGATCTCCAACGCCTGGGCGCCGCTGTCCGCCATGACCGCCTCGCAGCCGCCTTCCTCCAGCACGGCAGCGGTCATTTCCGCCGCCAGGGCGTCGTCATCGACAACCAGGATCCGCATTCTTCCCTCGCTTTCCGTTCATTACCCCAGCAACCCTCTCAGTGTTTCGATCAGGCTGCTCTGCTCAAAATCACCCTTCACGATATAGGCGTCGGCGCCAACCTCGATGCCGCGCCGCTTATCCTCTTCCTTTTGCCGCGACGTGATGATGATGATGGGAATGTCGCGGTAGCGTTCGTCGCCCCTCAGCGCCTGGGTCAGCGCGAACCCATCCATGCTGGGCATCTCGACGTCGGTCAGCACCGCATCGAACTCGCCACCCAGGGCCTTGTTCAGGCCGTCGCGGCCGTCCTCGGCCAGGGTCACCGTGTAGCCGTGCGCCTCCAGGACGTCTTTTTCGATCTCGCGGATATTGAGCGAATCGTCGACGACCAGCACCCGTGTCCGTGGTCGTTCACCGCTCGCCTGCCCCGGCCGGGCTTCCGCCCGCACCTTGCGGGCAAGCTCCATCAGCACCGCCGCGTGCAGCACGGCGACCAACGCGTTGCGGCCGGTCACCACCATGCCCGATACCATGGCGAGGTGGGACAGATGGGCCGGCAACGGCTTGATCACCATGTCCCGCTCGTCGACCAGCGCGTCGACCTGGAAAGCCAGCTTCTCGTTGCGTACCTGGACCACCACGAGCAGCAGGTCTTCGCCGACCGGCCCTGGGCGAGGCGGCAGCGACAGGAGGCCGGCCAGGTTGACCACCGGAAGGAATTCGTTGTGATCGACCACTGCAGGGCGGCCGGCCACCCTCAGTACCTTGTCGGGCGGGACGCGGATCAGGTGGGCCACCTGCTGAGCGGTGAAGGCAAAGGTTTCGCCGCCGGCTTCGACCAGCAGCACGCGCATTACCGCCAGCGACAGAGGCAGCCGCAGCAGAAAGCGGGTTCCCTCGCCCGGCCGCGTATCAACCTGGATGCCCCCTTGCAGCTCATCGACGATGCAGCGCTTGACCACATCCATGCCGACGCCGCGGCCCGAAACGTCGGTGACGATTGCATTCGTGCTGAATCCCGGCCGGAAGATCAGGTCGATCACTTCGGCCTCGGACAGCGCCGCCGCCTGCTCGACCGTCATCAGCTTTTTCCGCACGGCCTTGTCGCGGATGGCGGCCAGAGGAATGCCGCCGCCGTCGTCACCGACCTCGATCACCACCCCGGCGGCGTCCTGGCGGGCGGCCAGATGGACGCGCCCGACCGCCGCCTTGCCAGACCGCCGACGGCTGTCGGGATCTTCGACGCCGTGATCAACGGCGTTGCGCAGCAGATGAAGGATGGGATCGCCCAGGTGGTCGATGATTTGACGGTCCAACTCGATATCGGTGCCGCTGACCGAGCATTCGATATCCTTTCCCATCGAGCGCGCGAGTTCGCGCACCATGCGGGGCGCCGACTCGAACACCATCCCCAGCGGCAGCATGCGCATCACCAGCGCCTTGCGATGGAGTTCCTCCATCAGCAGCTCCTGAGCCAGGACATCGTCCTTGAGGTCGCGGGCGAAATCCCGCAAGCCCGTCACCACTGGGTCCTGCTGCGCGGTCTGGGCATGCTGGAGATGGCGCAGGTCGACCACGCGCTGGCGCAGGGTCGCATGGCTGGAAACCACCTCGCCCATCAGCTTGATCAGTTCGTCCAGCTTGCCCATGGAGACGCGAACCGTATCGGGCGCTTTCAGACGGGCCGCGGACGCTGCCGGCGGCGGAGCTGCCGGCGGCGGGGGGGCGCCGGCGTCAGGAGACGGCGCCGGTTCCGCCGCTTCCACGGCCAGGGCAGTCGTGTCGACGCCGAGAGCGGCGGCCGCGGCGCGACTCAATTCCTCGCATAGCGACGGGTCGGCATGGGGCGGAGCGGTGCCGTCCGCCACCTGCTCGACCAGCCCGGCGATGGCGTCGATGCCTCGCTCCAGGAGCCGTCCCAATTCGGCGCTGTATGCCAGCCCGCCGCTTCGCATGGCACCCAGCACGTCTTCGAGACGGTGGGCGGTCTCGTTGATGGCGGAGAGTTTCAGCATTCGCGCTGAGCCCTTGATGGTATGGGCTGAGCGGAAAACGGTGTTGATCGTCTCCTGATCCGCCATGCCGCCATGGAAGGCGGCCAGCCCATCCTCCAGCTGCCGCAGGTGATCGCGCGCTTCGTCGACGAAGCGCGCGGTGAATTTCTTCAGGTCAAGCGCCACGATCCACCCCCGCTTGCGCCAGTTCGAGGGCAGCGCGCCGTTCGCACAGAAACCGGATGTCGGCCACCGGCAGGTCGAGCGGCAAAGCCAATCCGCCGTCCGGATCCGGGTTGGCGGTGATCTGCCGCAGGGCGATAGCATATTCGCGCCGCGCCCTGGCAGGATCGTGATCCTGCACCATGGTGGCCAAGTAGTAATGGGCGGGCCAGCATTCCGGCCGGGAATAGGCGACCCGCCGGAAGGCGCCGATGGCGGTGTCCGGGTCGGCCCGCCATTTCGCCGCAAGCCCCAGCAGCATATGCGCCTCGGCCGACCACGCATCCTGTTCGGCGGCGTTCGCGGCTATCGCGGCCGCTTCGGAAAACCTGCGCATTTGCAGGTGTACGAAGCCTTCCAGCAACCGCGGCCGGAGATCTCCGGAAACGGTGTCGCACAAAGCGAGGACTGCCGTCAGCGCATCCTCATGCCGCTTCTCCCGCAGCGCCAGGCGTACCGAATCCAGGCCCGCAGGCCAGGGATCGGGTGCGTTCGCGACGACTTGTCGCTGAGCGGGGCGAGGATCCTCAACGCCTCGGCGGCGAGGCGGCGGGCTGATCGTCTTCGCCGCTTCGGCGGGGCGCGGGCGAGGCAGCGGCGCCACCGTTGTGCCGGCCTGTTCGCGGGAAGAGGCGCCATCGGCCGCCTTGACGAAGTAGAACCGCCCTTCATCTTCCATCAGGCGGAACATGCCGAAGTCGTTGGCCATGGTCTCCGAGGCGCCGACCACCAAGGCCCCGCCCTCCTCCATGGCCGCATGGAGATGGCCGAGGATGGCCTTGCGGGTCGGTGCGTCGAAGTAAATCGACACGTTGCGAAAGAACACTACGTCGAAACCGGTGAGAGCCGGCGGATAGGGGGCCTCCAGAAGATTGAGCGAGCGCAGTTCAACCATGTCGCGTATGGCGTCGTCCAGGGAGTAACGCCCCGGGCCGCAACCGGAGAAATACCTTTCCCGCCGCTCAGGGGACAGGGCACGGAAGGAAAACTCGCCGTATTCGGCGTGCTCCGCCCTGGCCAGTGCCCGGTGGTCGATGTCGGCGCCGACGATGGAGAACAGGCGGCTGGTGCTTTCGCCGAACTTTTCCTTCAAGGCGATGGCGATGGAGTATGGTTCTTCGCCGGTGGAGCAGCCGGCGCTAAGGATTCTCACCGGCTTCGGCGATGTGCGCCGGCTCAGCAGGCGCGGAACCAGGCAGTCCGTCAGCAGCGCCAGCTGCGAGGGTTCTCGGAAGAAATAGGTTTCGTTCACCGTCAACAAGGCGACGAATTCGCGGAATTCGTCGTCGCTGGCGATCAGGCCGGCATAATAGGCTGCGGGTAGGGCCACACCGCAACTGTCCATCCGCTTTGCCAGGGCGGCCGCCAGATTGGCCTCCGCCTGGCCGTCGAACATCAGGCCGCAACGCCGCGCCACCAGTTCCTTGAACGGCTGCAGGTCCAGCTTGCCGGCGGTCACGGCCGAGTGCTCCCCTTGACCGGTGCCTGACCGCTCAGGCGAATCATCTCGGTGGCGATCTCCGCCACCGGAAGCACGGTGTCGACCGAGCCGGCCTTGACCGCGCACTGGTTCATCCCATAGACCACCGATGACGCCTCGTCCTGGGCGATGGTGCGGCCGCCGGCCGCTTTGATGCGACGCATCCCCTCGGCGCCGTCGCTGCCCATGCCGCTCAGGATGACCCCCACCGTGCGCCGTCCGAAACAGGCGGCGACGCTGTCCAGCAGCCTGTTGCAGCTGGGCCGGTAGATATCGCTGTCGCTGATCTCGGTGAACGCGATGCTGCCGGTGCTGGTGACGCCCATATGGACCTCCGACGGCGCCAGATGGACGGTGCCGCCGCTGACCAATTCCCCGTGGCGGCCCAGCCTCACCGGCAGCGGCGAGAGGGTGGACAGCCAACTCGCCAGGCCGGCGGCAAAGCCCGGCACCACATGCTGCGCGACCAGGATGGGACAAGCGAAGCCAGACGGCAGGGCGCCCAGGATCTGGGCCAGCGCCTGCGGTCCGCCGGTCGACGAAGCGATGGCGAAGACAGGCGGTAGCGGCGCCCGCCCTGCGCCGGCGGCGGGTGATCCGGCTACCGACCATGGCATCGGCCCCGCTTGAGACCGGCGAAGATGAGTGATCACCCGGATGCTGGCGACCAATTTCGCCTTGTCGAGGAAGCGCGCCACCTCGCGGTCGCTGGCGTCGGGCTTGGCAATCACGTCGACAGCACCACGGGAAATCGCAGCATAGGCATTGTGGGCATCGGCAAAACTGCTGACCACCAGGATCGGCACCGGCCGTGTCGCCATGATCTCGGTAATCGCTTCCATGCCGGTCATACTCGGCATCTCCAGGTCCATGGTGATCAGATCGGGGCCCAGGCTCGCCGCCAGGGTGACGGCCCTGGCGCCGTTTTCCGCTTCCCCCACCACCTCGAATGCCGGGTCGCCTTCCAACATGCCGCGAAGCAGCATGCGCGCTGTCGGGCTGTCATCGGCGATCAGGACACGGATGATGCCTTTCACCCTCGTTCCTCCCCGTTCAGGCCTTGCCCTCTGCCACGCCGTCCAGTCGGAACCTGCCGACCTTGCCTTCCAGGTCCGACGACAGGCCAGCCAGGTTTCGGCTCACCTCGCTCAGCCGATGCATGGACGCGGCGGAATGGGTGCTGGCCTCGGCGATCTCGCGCAGAGCGCCCACCACCTGCCCCGCGGCCGTCTTCTGCTGCTGCGTCGACAGGGAAATCTGCTGGGCGGCGGTATTGGTGCGGCGCGCAGCCTCGACCATCTCCCCAAGCCGTTCGGCGGTTCTGGCCGCCGCCGCCCGGCCGTCGGCGATGCCGGCAGCGCCTTTTTCCGAGGTGATGACCAGCCGGTTGATCGAGTCCTGGATCCGGCCGACCTTGCCTTCGATCTCACCGGTGGAGTCGGTCACGCTGTCCGCCAGACGGCGTATCTCAGCGGCAACTACGCCGAAGCGACGGCCGGCTTCGCCGGCGCTGGCCGCCTCGAGGGCGGCATTGAACGCGATCAGCTTGGTCTGGTCGGCGATGGTGTTGATCATTGACATCATCCGGCTGATCTCCTTCGAGATCTTCCCGAGTTCAATGATTTCGCTGAGGCTCGACTGGTTTTCCTGGTGAATATTTTCCATTTTGGAGCTCAGCAGTTCCATCGCCTCGGCACCCTTCTTGCTGCTCTCCCAGGTCAGGTTGGCGATATCCACCACCGAACCCGAATGTTCCGAGATCTGGGTCGAGGAAGCCGAAAGCTCTTCCATGGTGGCGGTGATTTCCGCCACCGATGCCGACAACTCGTTCGAGGTGACCGACAAATTCTCCACGGACGAGGCGATCGTATCGGCACCGCCGTGAACCGCCTTGGCGGCGCTGGTGACATCGGCCACCAGGGCGCGCAGCTGACCGAGCATCACCCTCAGCGCGATACCCAGGCGGTCGGCCTCCGACAACGGCCGCACGGCCACCGTCAGGTCGCCTTGGGCGATGCGGTCGGCGACGCCGGCGCTGCCCGACAGCCCCGCCTGCACGGCATGAAGAGCCCTTGCCATGGCACCGATCTCGTCACCCCGGGCGATACCCGCGACTTCGGTGTCCAGCCTGCCTTCGCCCACCAGGGCCATCTCGCCGGCCATCTGTGACAGAGGCCGCACGACGCCCCGCGTTATGGACAGCGACACGGCGACGCTGGCCAGCAGCAACAGGACACCGACGCCGCCGAGCCGCAAGGCCTGGCGGCGGAACATGACATTGATGTCATCGATGTAGACGCCGGTGCCGACCACCCAGTTCCATTGGGGAATACCGGCCACGTAGGACAGCTTCGGCCGCGCGCGGGTGTCGCCCGGCAGCTTCCACATATAGCGGTAGAAGCCGCCGCCGCTGCGGTGGACGACGTCGATCATATCGCCGAAGATGCGGGCCCCGGTGGCACTCTTCAACTCCAGGACCGAGGTACCGACCAGGGCGGGGTCGGTCGGATGCATCAGCATCTTGCCCGACATGTCGTTGACCCAGTAGTACTGCTGCCCGGCGTAGCGCACGGCGCGCAGCGCACCGAGGGCCGTCCGCTGGGCTTCGGCGACCGGGCGTCCGGCCGCGGCGGCGTCCTCCATCAAACCCCGGATCAGGGTCGCGGCGACTTCAACATGTTCCTTGGTCTTGGCCTCCCGCTCGGCTACCAGCGCGCCATAGAGGTTGGTCAGCGAGATGAAAGCAAAGGCGGTCAGACCCAGCGCCCCCACCATCACCACGGCCAGCAGCCGGTAGCCGATGGAGATATCCGAAAACCGCATTCCCACCTTTTGCCCCCTGCCGGAATCCCTGCCTGGACAATAAGGATATCCCAGCCGGCGGTCGGCGGAAAGCGGGTCAGTTGCCGTTCAGCCGACCCAGGAGTGCCGCGGCGAACTGCGACAGGCTATCATCGCGAGCACCCATGACCACGATGCGGTCGCCGGGCCGAGCCAGCTGTAGCAGCCTGTCGCCGCAGGCGGGCCGCTCGGCAATCGCCATGGCGTTACGCCCGGCCCGACGGACGCCGTCGACGATATCGGCGCTGGTCACGGCGCGATCGACGGTCCCGCCGAAGTAAGCGGGATCGGGCATGAGCAGCAGATCATCCGCCGCGAGATTCCTGCTGAAACAGTCAATGAAACCGTCTTTCATCAGTTTCAGCGGCCCGAATCCGTGCGGCTGGAACAGAATCAGCAGCCGGCCGGGAAAGGCGTGAAGCGTCGCCAGCGTGGCGGCGATCTTGTCGGGATTGTGGGCGAAGTCATCGATGACTGTGACTCCGCCAGCACTGCCCACGACGTCAAGGCGGCGGCGGATTCCGGTGAAACGACCAAGGGCTGCCGCCGCTTCCTCGAGTGGAATATCCAAGGTGCGAGCGGTGCCGAGGGCGGCAAGCGCATTGGCCAGGTTATGGCTGCCCGGCACCTGCAGGCTGAGCGGTACCGTCATGCCGCTCGAGCGCTCCGCTACTTGGCAGGTTATACCGTCGGGGGCCGGACTCAGGCCGGTGGCCAGGAGATGGGCCCGGGGATCGGACAAGCTATAGGTGATCATCCGCCGACACGCGCATGCGGCCGCCAACTGCGCCGTCAAATCGTTGTCCAAATTCAATACGGAAGTCGAAGATTTCTCGACAAATGCCTGAAATAGAAGAATAAGCTCGTCGATCGACTTGTGATCAAGAGCAATGTTGTTGAGCACCGCGACATGGGGCCGGTAATGGGCGATCGATCCGTCGCTTTCGTCCACCTCGCTGACGAACAGCCCTCCCTGGCCGACCACGGCGCTGGCGAACGGCAGGTCGGGTGCAATGAAGTCCTTCATCACTGCGCCGTTCATGATGGTCGGCCGCCGCCCCGTGGCGTGCAGCAGCCAGCCGATCATTCCGGTGGTGGTCGACTTGCCGCTGGTGCCGGCGACGCCGATGCTGCGCGGAGCGGCGTTGAACAGTTCGGCCAGCAGTTCCGCTCGCGTCAGCAGCCGGGCACCAAGCCGGCGCGCCGCCTGAACGTCGGGCACAGTCTCTTCGACCGCGGACGAGGTCACCACCACCATGTCCGGGCGGGTGATGCCGCTGCCGTCCTGCGGAAACAGAGGAATGCCGCGGGCCCGCAGGAAATCGAACTTTTGCCCGGTGCGGCCTTGGTCCAGGGAGCGATCCGACCCGGCAACGGCGACGCCGGACGCTTGGACAATCAGCGCCAGAGGCAGCATTCCGCTGCCGCCGATGCCGCAAAAAAAATAAAGGCTGTCTCGTTGCATCGACGGAGGCTACCGTTTGCCCCGCGCCGGCACAAGCCATCATCCAGCGACCCAAACCAGCACCAGTCAGTGCTGGGCATCGGTCGGGTGCTGGGCGGTAACCTGCACGTCGTTCAGGAACTCCGGTAACAAGCGCTGTCGCCCCTTGCAACAGTGGAAAATCAGTGTCTCTGGTTTTGTCTATTATTGAGCCATCGGCATGATGGAAGATACGCGCCATACGCTTGTTCGCACAACCATACACAATCACACATGCATTTAAGGCGGCAGGAAAATGGCGCCAGGCCCCAGGGGGTTCCGTCGGGATAATGGAAATAGGTGAATCAGACACATGCCGTGCCCAACGATTTTCGAAAAATACTCTCACTCTCGAATGAATAATTAAGTTATGAATACTTCCGGTCATCTTTGTTCATCCTGCCGTCTCGGTTGAAGGACCGTCGGACCAACATCATGAGTTTGATTTCGGAGTCCCGGTATGGGTGAATCAGCGGTCAGGATCGGCGTGGTAGCGCCCGCTTCCCGCATTGATCCGGCCATCGCCGAGAGGGTTGCCGGCCTGGCCGCCACCCTGTATCCGCATCGGCCGCCCGAGATCTTTTTCCACCCGCAATGCTTCCTTTCCCACGGCCATTTCGCCGGCGACGATGAAGCGCGCCTGCAGGCCTTCCTCGACGTGGCCAACGACGATTCCTTCGACGCCTTGTGGTTTGCGCGCGGCGGCTATGGATCCTGCCGCCTGACCGAGCGCCTGCTGCCCGCCCTCACTTCGGCGGCGCGCCGCAAGGCCTATCTCGGCTACAGCGACGCCGGCACCCTCCTCGGGGCGCTCTACCGGCATGGCTACGAACGCGTCGCGCACGCCCCGATGCCGGCAGACGTCAACCGCGAAGGAGGCCATGCCGCGGTCGGGCGGGCCCTGGCCTTCCTGGTGGAAGGCGCCCGCTCTTCGCTGGAACCGACCCTGCCGGCCAAGCGCCCGGCGGCGGCGTTCAACATGACCATCCTTGCCCATCTTCTCGGTACGCCGTGGCAGCCCGACCTGACCGGCCATATCCTGATGCTGGAGGAAGTGGCCGAGCATATGTACCGGATCGACCGCACCCTCTGCCATATCACCGGCAACCCCGGCATTCGCCGGGCAGCCGGCATCATGTTGGGACGCTGCAGCGACATACCGCCCAACCGCCCCGACTTTGGCCAAAGCGAGGAGGCGGTGACGATCCATTGGTGCAACGCTTCGCGCATCCCCTATCTCGGCCGCGCCGATATCGGCCATGACGCCGAGAACAAAGTGGTGCCTTTCGGATGGTGGGGCGCGGTGTCGGCGTGACCTGATGCGGAGACCGGCTCTCAGCGAACCACCAGCCGGTCACAGCCGATGCCGAGCGGCACCAATTCCCGCAGCCGTTGGATCAGCTTCGGTGTCAGGGTCGTTCCGGCGGGGATCAGCACCTCGCCGCTCGGCAGACGCAGCTCCTGGCAAAGAACCTCGCCGCCTCAATAATAGGTCAGGCCCTCGCGCGCGATGATCCGCCGGACGGCTGGCCGGGCGAGCACTTTGTCGGCCTGGGCGGTCCATGCCGGGTAAAGCCCCCTCATGTCCCAGCCGATCCGTTTGCCCCAGCCGTAGAATACCAGGAGATAGGGATCCACCACCGAATAGCCCCCGGGCACCGCCCAGTCGCGTCCGTCGGCCAGCAGCGCGTCGACATAGGCGAAATGCGTCCGTAAGTCCTCTTCTCCTTTCGCCTTGATGGCGGGAAAACATTGTTCCTCGGCGGCAAAGCGGTAAGGACGGAATACTTGCGCCCAGGCTGTCGCATGAACGCTGCCTGTCAGCCAGTTCAACCACTCGATGCAACGTGCCTCGGCGGCAGGGTCGGCCGGGAGCAGCCCGGCCAGCGGGTTGCTGCGCGCCAGGTAGATCATGATGGCATTGGCTTCGGTGAGCAGGTTGTCGGCGCCGCCAATCCGCCCGGGGACACCGGCCAGCGCGGGCACCCGCCCCTTCGGGTTGAACGCCTTCCACTCCCGGCTGGTGGTCTTCAACCCGTCGGCATCCGGCCGGGCCGAGACGATCTCCTCTTCGTAGGCGAGGCCGATTTCTTCCAGGACGATATGGGGCGCCAAGGAACAGGCACCGGGCGAATAATAGAACCGCAGCATGAGAGTTTCTCGATCGCTGTTGCATTGCTCCGCATCGCCAACCGAGGCCAAGCGGATCAGCCGAGAATAGGCCGGATGCCGCGGATGGCGGAAGCCTCGCCTTCCGACCGGCCGCTTCGGTTCAGCCCAGGGCGAACCGGATACCCTGGGCCAGCGGCAAGGCGCGTGAGAAATTGATGGTGTTGGTGGCCCGGCGCATATAGCTCTTCCACGCATCCGAGCCCGCTTCCCGGCCGCCGCCGCTGGCCTTTTCGCCACCGAAGGCGCCGCCGATCTCGGCCCCGCTCGGCCCGATGTTGACATTGGCGATGCCACAATCGCTGCCGGCGGCGCTCAGGAACAGCTCCGCCTCGCGCAGGTCGTTGGTGAAAATGCTGGAGGCCAGTCCTTGCGGCACGGCATTGTGCATGGCGATGGCATCGCCAAGATCACGATAGGTCATCATGTAGACAATCGGGCCGAACGTTTCCTCTTCGACCACTGCCGTCTGCGCCGGCATCTCGACCAGGGCCGGTGCGACATAGAAGGCGTCCGGGAAGCGTTCAACCATCCGCCGCCCGCCGCCGGCAATGCGTCCGCCGTCGGCACGGGCCCGTGCCAGGGCTGATTCCATTGCGTTGAACGCCTGCCGGTCGATCAGCGGACCCATCACCGTATCGGCTTGCCGTGGGTCGCCGATCCGCAACCGGGCGAAGGCTTGCTCCAGGCGCTCCGCCAGTTCCGGCGCGACCGCCTCGTGGACGATCAGGCGGCGCAGCGTGGTGCAGCGCTGGCCGCCGGTGCCGATCGCGGCGAAGGCTATGGCCGGCAACGCCAGGTCAAGGTCGGCCGAAGGGGTGACGATGGCCGCGTTGTTGCCCCCCAGTTCCAGCAGGCAACGGCCGAGCCGACCGACCACCACCGGCGCCAAGGCCCTGCCCATGCTGCAGCTGCCGGTGGCGCTGACCAGGCCCAGGCGGATGTCGGCGGCAAGGCGCCGGGCGGCGTCCAGCCCGCCCAGCACAACCTGCACCAGGCCGTCGGGCGCCGCGTCAAAGTCTTGTGCCGCTCGGCGAAACAGGGCCTGGCAGGCCAAAGCGGTCAGCGGCGTCCTTTCCGAGGGCTTCCACAACACCGGGTCGCCGCAAACCAGCGCCACGGCGGCATTCCACGCCCAGACGGCGGCCGGGAAATTGAACGCGGTGATGACGGCCACCGGCGACAGCGGGTGCCAGGTCTCCATCATTCGATGGCCCGGCCGCTCACTTGGCATGGTCAGCCCGTGCAGTTGCCGCGACAGCCCGACGGCGAAATCGCAGATATCGATCATTTCCTGCACTTCGCCACGGCCTTCCTCGAGAATCTTACCCGTTTCCAGCGTGACCAGACGGCCGAGCGGCTGCTTGGCGGCGCGCAGTTCCTCGCCGAAGCGGCGGATCAATTCACCGCGGCGCGGGGCCGGCACCTGGCGCCATTCGTGGAAGGCCTCGCAGGCGGCAGCGATTTTGTCATCGACCGCATCGGCGGAATCGCCGGACAGGAAGCCGAAGCAGCGGCCGTCAATCGGCGAGCGCAACGGAATGTCACCTTCCCGGCCGAGCCAGGTGGCAACCCCGAGGGAGGCGCATAGCGAGAGGGCTTCATCCATGGCGTTCACTCCTTGCCGGCAGTGGAGGTCATGCGGAAGATCCCCTGCGCGTTGGCGCTGTCGAACCCCAGGTCAAGCTTGGTCCGCCCGTCGGCGGCGTCGAAATAGGCGGTCCGGCTGATGAACTCGAAGAACGAACCGGGTACCGTCCGCATCACCGTCGAGCCGTCGGGCCGTCGAAAAGCCCGCTTGACCGGCGCGGCACGAAGCGCCGTTTGCCGGATTCGCCCCGAGGCCGAGACCTCGATGCGCTCCTTGACCGTTCGTCCCCGGCGGCGTTGTTCCTCGGCCAGACGGCCGAGGTCCGGAACGCGATCGGTGGCGTGGTTGAACGCGTTTCCTTCGGTGGCGATCCAGGCCATCTCGGCTGATTCCGCCAGCAGCAGTTCGTAATCGCCTTCCCTCGGCACGTCATGCTGGCGCTCGAAACAAGCACCCAGATCCTCGACCAGGCTGGCCGCCTCGCGATGCGGCAGATGGCCCGACCATGCCAGTTCCACCAGATGCCCGGCGGCCTGCGAATGCAGGGGGTCGCGCGATCCGCCGACGACCCTGCTCACCGCCGCGCGGAAATCGGGCGAGAACCGTTCCGGATGGAGTTCGCTGACGAAGTACTGCGGCAGATCCTCAGGAAAGTCCATCTGGGTGTAGACATGGCCGCTCATGCTGATCCGCTCCAACGGATAAACCACCGTTCGGCGATAGCCGAGGGGCTCCAGGAGACGGGCGAAGGCGGCACGCCCGGCCGGCAGGGCGCCGCAAGGGCAGGCCACGGTGCGCAGCGCCCCGTGGTCGAAGACGATCCGCCGGCCGACCTTGCGCTGGTCGTCCACATAGTCCCGCCCCTGCGGCACACGCTCCAGCAAGCCGCGAAACAGGATCAAGGCCAGCGCCGCCGCCAACACGGCGCGACACGCCACGGCGGACGTCCTGACGGCGGGCGGAAGTTCGACCGTGGTCAGCAGCGCTTCGGCCTCGGACGAACCGACCATGCGGACCAGGATATCGCGAAGTGCCGGCGGTTCAGCATCGGGCATGGCGGTCTCCTCCGGCGTTGATACGGCGGCGTTCATGCGGCGATCCGCTGGCGAGGCGGCCGAAACAGGCTGCCGAAGCGGGTCGCCAGGAAATCCGGCAAAGCCGCGTCCTCCTGGCGGATCAGCCCGCGGAGCGGCAGCCGGCCGGCGACGAACAGATCGACCATCGCGCAAAGCCCCCCGGCGGTGGTTGCCTGGATGGCGCTTGCACGGCCGTCACCGTACACCTTGATCGAGTACGTCTCCTGGCAGAGCCGGCCGTGCTTCTCGCCGATGGCGTTGACCATCAGGATCACCACGTCCTGCTCGGTCCGCGGGATGGTTCGCTCGAAGATCCTCTGTAAGGTCTCGCGGTCATGCTGCAGGCCGAGGTCATGCAGCAGAAGGCGGATGATGTCGCGGTGGCCCGGATAGCGGATGGTCTTGTAGCTCAGTTCCTCCACCTTGCCGGCCAGCGTCTCGCAAAGGCTGCCCAACCCGCCCGAGGTGTTGAATGCCTCGTAGTCGACGCCGTCCAGCGAGAAGCGCTCCAACCCTTCCAGCGGCAGCATCTGGACCCGGCGGCCGTCGAAAATCGCGTCACACGGGTTGCAGTACTCGTTGATCAGGCCGTCGGTTGACCAGGTCAGGCTGTATTTCAGCGCGTTGACCGGGTAGACCGGCAAGGCTCCGACGCGCATCTGGATCGCCCGGGTTCTGTCGAACCCTAGCGCCATGTGATGCCCGACGATGCCGACGAATCCGGGAGCCAGCCCGCATTGCGGAGCAAAGGCGGTATCCGCGCCGGCGGCGATCTTCGCCACCGCCCGGGCCGTCTCCACGTCCTCGGTCAGGTCGAAATAGTGCGTCCCGCAATCCCTCGCCGCTTCCGCGATGCCGATGTTGAGGAAATAAGGACAGGCGCTGACCACCATCTCCTGCCCGGCAAGGGCCTGCCGAAGCGCCGATGGATCGCGCACATCGACCTGCCGCCGCGCCACCGGTCCGACGATCCCGCCGTCCGGCTGCGACTCGGTGCGGTCGGCGACGGTGACGGCATAATCGCCGGTGCCCGCCAGCAATTCCGCGATACGCAGGCCGATCCGCCCGCATCCGAGGATGATGATCTTTCGCATGACCGCCGGTCTCCATCAGGATGTTCTGCATGTGGGGCTGCCCAATGGCGGGAAAAACCGGCGATATGCGCTGATCGGGCTGGTAAGCCGACGTTATGCCGGTAAACTGGGCCAGCCCGTTCCCAACCCCGGGGATTGAACCGCGATGAACCGGCCTGTCGACAACGCCAAGGATGGTGAACTGCTGGCCCTGCTGCGGACCAACGCCCGCCAGCCCATTTCCACACTCGCCCAGCGTTTGGGCGTATCGCGCAGCACCCTGCAGCAGCGTCTCAAGCGCCTGGAGCGCGATGGGATCATCGCCGGCTATACCGTGCTGCTTGGCGAAAAGGCGTCACCGAACGGAAAACTGCAGGCTCATGTCCTCATTGAGGTTGGCGCCCGCGAACTGGCACGTGCGGTCAATGCCTTGCGCAACCGGCCGGAAATTCGCCGCTGCTGCACCGCCAGCGGTCAGTTCGATCTCCTGGTGGAGGTCGAGGCGTCGTCGACGGCCCGTCTCGACGAAACACTGGACTGGATCGGGGGCATCCCCGGCGTTCGCCGGACGGTCACGTCGCTGCTGCTGACCACCAAATTTGAACGCTAGTGCAGTGACTTATTCAAAAGGTTCACTGCACTTCCCTGGCGGTCACCGACGCCCGATGAGCAGGGACGCTATGCGGCGCGCCCAAAAGCCGTAGGGCGGTTTCAGCAGACCGAGAACCGTCGCGGCCAGCCGGCTTTGCAACAGCACCCCTTTCTTTTTGGAAAATGTCCGAAAGCCGTCGAAACCATGATAGGCGCCCATGCCGCTCGGGCCGACACCACCGAACGGAAGCCTGTGCTGGACCAGATGGAAAACGCAGTCATTGACGGTGACGCCACCCGAGACCGTGCGGGCCAACACCTGGTCGATCCGCCCCCGATCCTGGTCGAAATAGTACAAGGCAAGCGGCCTTGGCCGGGCGTTCACCATCGCAATGGCTTCGTCCAGTGTGGAATAGCCCAAGACGGGAAGAATGGGGCCGAATATTTCCTCCTGCATGACCAGCATCGAGTCATCGACACCGGTGATCAGCGTCGGAGGGAAGGCGCGGTCGTCATCGCCCGGGGTTTCCCCCGCCGGGTCGACGGACTGTACCCGGGCGCCCTTGGCCTGTGCGTCCTCCACCAGCATGCGCATGCGATGCCAGGCCCGCCGGTCGATCAGCCGGGTATAGTCGGCGGAGCATAGGCGCGGATACCGCCTGGCGATGATCTTGACGGCATGGGTGACGAATTCGCCCACCTTGTCCGAAGGAACCAGGACATAGTCGGGTGCGACGCATGTCTGGCCACCATTCCATAGCTTGGCCGAACAGATGCGGTCGGCGGCAAGATCCAGCGGATAGGAGGCGTGGATCAGCGCCGGCGACTTGCCGCCCAGTTCCAGGGTGACCGGCGTCAAGTTGTCAGCCGCCGCCTTCATTACCAGTCTGCCGACCTTTCCCGACCCGGTGAAGATCAGGTGATCGAACGGAAGGGCGGCGAAGGCCTGCGACAAATCGGCTCCACCGGTCAGCACCCTCACATGATCTTCGCCGAAGATCTCGCCGATCATGCGCCGGAGCGTCTCGGCGGTGCGCGGGGCGGCCTCGGATGGCTTGATCATCACTCGATTGCCCGCGGCCAACGCATTGGCCAGCGGCGACAGGGTCAGCAGGACGGGGTAGTTCCATGCTCCGACGACACCGACCACCCCCAGCGGCTGATAGAGGATCCGGGCGCGGCTGGGCAGGAACTGCCAATTCGCCGCGGCAAACCGGGGGCGCATCCATCGCTTCAGCCGCCGCTTGATGTGGCGGATTTCATCGACCAGCGGAAATATCTCCAACAGCCTCGTCTCAACGGGGGAGCGGTTGCCGAAATCGGCGCTTATCGCCTCGGACAACGCTTCCTGGTTTCTCAGGATCCCCGCCAGCAGAGCCTCCAGCGCGTCGAGTAGGCACGGGAGATTGCTCTCCCGCGCCTCTCACAGAACCGGACGTGCGGATCACGCATCCGGCTCTTTGGATCGGTATATCAGAGCGCCAGCGATAGCTGCGCCGATGCCAGCGGC